>NZ_FOIN01000001.1:40063-239444 GCF_900102365.1 Thomasclavelia cocleata
TAAAAGAAAAAGAAGTTAAAGAACTAAGTGATTTGGAAAGGTTATGTTATCTGTTTATAAAGAATGAATATACTGGTATAATAAAAGAGAAAGAAGAAGACATAATCGGGATGGTGATAAAGATGTATGACAAGTTTAGAAATAATGAGCCAATGTGGTCAATAGCGAATCAGTTAGCATTAGCGAGAATAAGAACAGAATCATTTAAAGATGAATATCACAGTAAAGGATTAGAAGAGGGAATTGAAATTGGAATAAAACAGGGGGAAAAACAAGGGATTGAAAAAGGAAAAAAAGAAGGATTAGAACAGGGGATAGCGATAGGAAAAAAAGAGATATTTATTGAAATGATTAAAGGAAGATACCATCAGGAATGCAGTAGATGGATAGAAGGATTAAGTGAAAAACAGTTAAAACTAATAAACAAATATATATTTGAAGAAGATGAATTTGAAGTGTTTAAAGAAAGAATAGATAATAGTAATTAGCAAAAAAAGACAATCAAGTGAAGCTTCTTTACATAATTGAGCAACTCTTTTGGCACAGCTAGGCATAATATGTAAATTAATAAAACACTTGTTGTGTAATACTGTTGAGTTATATGATTTATTTGTTGCTGAAAATGGCAAAATAGTTTATAAAATCTGTCTTAATATGGTACTTTTTTCATATTTTGTGATATTTTCTTGATTTTTTTAAGGCTGTGAATAATAAATACAATATATTTTTACAAAAAATTTATTGTATTTTGCTCTTTTTTGTTGTATACAATTATGCTATAATAACCTAAATAATTAGGAGGTTATTGTATGCAAAAGGGGATTATTACAGTAGTAGGTAAAGATCAGGTTGGAATTATTGCTAAAGTATGTACATATTTAGCAGCTAAACAAGTTAATATCTTAGATATTTCACAAACTATTATTCAAGAATATTTTAATATGATGATGATTGTAGAATTAAGTTCAATTACTGATGAATTTGGTACTATCTGTGAAGAGTTAGATAAGTTAGGTGCAGAAATTGGTGTAAACATCAAATTACAACACGAAAACATTTTTAATAAAATGCATCGTATTTAAGGAGAATTTGTAAAATGATTAATTTATTTGAAGTTGCAGAAACAAATAAAATGATTGAACAAGAAAATCTTGATGTAAGAACGATTACATTAGGTATCAGTTTATTAGATTGTATGGATCATGATGTTGATGTTTTATGCAAAAATATTTATAAAAAGATTACAACTTTAGCAAAAGATTTAGTATCAACAGGTAATCAGATTGAAATGAAGTATGGGATACCAATTGTTAATAAACGTATCTCAGTAACACCAATTGGTTTTGTTGGTTCTAACGCTTGTAAAACAACAAGTGATTTTGTTAAAATTGCTAAAGTTTTAGACAAATGCGCACATGAAACTGGTGTTAATTTCATTGGTGGATATAGTGCAATTGTATCAAAAGGAATGACAAAAGCAGAAGAATTATTAATAAGATCTATTCCAGAGGCTATGAAGGTGACTAGCAACGTATGTAGTTCTGTTAATGTTGGTTCAACCAAAACTGGTATTAATATGGACGCTGTTAAATTGATGGGAGAAATAATCAAAGAAACAGCAACTTTAACCAAAGATAATGATTCAATTGGGTGTGCTAAACTAGTTGTTTTATGTAATGCACCTGATGATAATCCATTTATGGCTGGAGCTTTCCATGGAGTTAGTGAGGCAGATGCAGTTATTAATGTTGGGGTTAGTGGTCCTGGTGTAGTTAAAAATGCTATTGAAAAAGCAAAGGGTAAAAATTTTGGCGAATTATGTGAAATTATTAAAAAAACGGCATTTAAGATAACTCGGGTTGGTCAGTTAGTTGCTTTAGAAGCATCAGAAAAATTAGGAATCCCATTTGGAATTATTGATTTATCATTAGCACCAACTCCTGCAATTGGCGATAGTATTGCTGATTGTCTTGAAGGAATGGGACTAGACAGTGTAGGGGCTCCTGGTACAACTGCAGCTCTTGCAATATTAAATGATCAAGTAAAAAAAGGAGGCGTTATGGCTTCTTCATATGTTGGAGGATTAAGCGGAGCATTTATTCCAGTTAGTGAAGACCAAGGAATGATTGATGCTGTTAATAGAGGTGCATTAACACTTGAAAAGTTAGAAGCTATGACATGTGTCTGTTCAGTTGGACTTGATATGATTGCTATTCCAGGAAGTGTGAAAACTAGTACTATTTCTGGCATAATAGCTGATGAAATGGCTATTGGTATGATTAATCAAAAAACTACTGCAGTTAGAATTATTCCAGTAATTGGTAAAGAAGTAGGAGAGGTTGTTGAATTTGGTGGATTATTAGGTTATGCACCAATTATGCCAGTAAATGAGTTTGGATGTGCTGAATTTATTAATCGTGGTGGACGAATTCCAGCGCCTATACATAGTTTTAAAAATTAAAAGACGAATTTTCGTCTTTTTAATTATTTAGAAAGGAATATAATTATGAATGATTTAATTGTTTTCAGTCCATTATATAAAAATGAGGATGTTAAAATATGTTTTGAATTATATAATGAGATTATTAAAAATAATAATTTGGACTATGCTAACAGTTTTGTTTCTTTATTAATAAGATTAGCTGAAAAATATAATTTATACGGTAATCTGTTTAATAGTTTACTAACAAATCTATTAATAAATAATGAAAATTCATTTTCACTAGCATTAGAGAGAAAACATGATATTGCAATAAATTTAAAGGATATTGTTATAAATGATTTTAAAATAATTTTTAAAATGTTTAATACTGATTTTAGTTGTTTAACACTATTACAACAAAATTTAATTAATAATTTTGTTCCATCAAAACCTGTTATTAATCAGGAATTATTTGATATTTCGAGATCCCTACAAAATAGTTTAACTAATTGTAAAGATGTTAATGAATTTTATGATACTTTAGAAAAATTCTTTGTAACTTATGGAGTAGGAAAATTTGGATTAAATAAAGCATTTCGTTATGAAAATAATGAAATTTGTCCTATAATACATATAGGCAACGGGCGATTAGATCAGTTAATTGGATACGAAAGTCAAAAGAAAATACTTACCAAAAATACTGAAGCATTTTTATCTGGAAAAAAAGCTAATAATGTACTTCTTTATGGTGATAGTGGAACTGGTAAATCAAGCAGTATAAAAGCGTTATTAAATGAATATTACAAAGATGGATTACGAATGATAGAAATTTATAAACATCAGTTTAAATATTTACCTAGTATAATTCAGGAACTACAATCACGGAATTATAAATTCATTTTATTTATGGATGATTTATCATTTGAAGAATTTGAAATAGAATATAAGTATTTAAAAGCTGTAATTGAAGGTGGACTAGAAAAGAAACCTGATAACATTTTAATTTACGCAACTAGCAATCGTCGCCATTTAGTCAAACAAACCTGGAGTGATCGTCAAGATCAAGATGAAGTTAATATAAATGATGCAAAACAAGAAAAAATTTCATTAAGCTCTAGATTTGGGGTAAAAATATTATATACACATCCAAATCGCCAAAACTATCTTGAAATTGTAGATGGCTTAGCTAAACAATATAATCTTCAAATCCCTCAAGAAGAATTACATCAAAAAGCTTTAACTTGGGAGATTCGTTATGGCGGTTTTTCTGGAAGAACAGCTAAACAATTTATTAATGCAATGTTAGGAAGATAAATAGGAGTTATATGCAAAAATTATTATTAAAAGACTATGATAAAATCAAACCATATCTAGATGATGCTGATTATGAGGGTTATAATTCTAATTTTGTAACAATGATGATGTGGGATCATGAATATGAGATATTTTATGAAATTAAAGAAAATTATTTAATTATGTTACATACTTATATGAATGAAAAGTTTTTTGCTATGCCATTTTGTAAACCAGAGTATTATCAAGAGGCATTAGAATATATGCTTGAATACGCTAATAAACATAATTTTATTTTTCGAATTGATTTGGCAGTAGAGAAATTTAAAATACTAATTGAAGAATTATATGGTAATAAATTTTTATATTTACATGATGAAGATTTTGATGATTATATATATAGTAAAGTTTCTTTAGAAACTTTATCTGGTAAAAAAATGCAAAAAAGACGTAATCATTTTAATGCTTTTCTTAAAGAACATCCTGATTATATATACAAAGAAATTGAAGATGAAGATATTGATAATGTTTTACAATGTCTAAAAAAATGGGATTTTTCCAGAAGAATTGAAGAAAGTGTAGTTTCTGAATATATTGGTATAGTTTATTTATTAGTACATCGTCATGAACTAAATATTAAAACTGGATGTATTTATATTGATAATAAACTAGAAGCTTTTATAATTGGTTCTCCCTTAAAACATAGTACAATTCAGATACATGTTGAAAAAGCTAATAAGGATATTAGGGGATTATATGTTGCAATTGGAAAATTATTTTTAGAACAAAATTATGAAAATTATGAATTTGTAAATCGTGAAGAAGATATGGGATTAGAATCTTTGCGTAAAGCAAAAAGAGCACTGCATCCAGTAAAATTGTTAAAAAAATATACTATTATTTTAAACAACCAAACTATCAATCAAGCTAGTGATAAAGATTTATATAATATTATAGATTTATGGCGTAGTAGTTTTGAAGATGAAGATGAAAAATCAACTAATTTCTATTTTATGAATCGTTATCAAAAAGAAAATACTTATGTATTAAAGAATAATGATTTAGTAGTATCAATGCTTCAAATTATTCCTTATACACTTATTTTTAATGAAAAAGAAGAAGATGTATACTTTATTTTAGGAGTGGCTACTAACAAGACATATCGAAAACAAGGATTAATGAAAAAATTAATGAATTATGTATTATCCTTATCAAAGTATCAAAACGCTAAAATAATCTTACAAGCATATAATCCCGAATTATATTATCAATTTGGTTTTTCTCAAGATTATTATCACAAAGTAACAGAAGTTGATAATAATTTATATGAAGATAATTTTCTAATTAAAACAGCAAATAATAATGATTATATTAAATTATTAAATCTTTATAATCAATTCTGTAAAAAGTATACAGGTTATCGAAAAAGAAATATTGAATATTACCAAAATTATTTAGCATTAAGATGTGAAGCTTTTGATGAAAAAATCAAAGTATTTGATTTAAACAACAAATCAATTGGTTATGTAATATATAGCGAAGAAGATGTAGTAATAAAAATATCAGAAATCATATATTTAGAGCAAGCTTATTTAGATATGATAATTGGGCACTTTATGATTTTTGATAAAAAAGTAATTATTGAAAGTGATTTAAAAGCTATAATTAAAGGTGATTATAAATATGTATGTACGATGATGTCTAACTTCTTAGAAAATAATTTTCAAGATAATAATTTTTATATAAATGAATGTTTATAAACAATGATATTAAAGAGCGATATCCACTAAAATATCGCTCTTTAATATCATTGTACAACTTCGCATAATGAATATTATGTAATTTATTTGTGAATATTTTACACGCAATACAAAAACTTCTTTTTTTACTATCTACAAAATTCCCTTAATAAATTCGCCATTATTCGCTATTAAACGCTATCTAATGACTATAAATAACGAATTGTTTTAGATAATCAGTAAATCAGTTTTCTAATTTTATAAATATAATATTAATTAAAAAAACTTTCTTTTATTTCTACTTTTGTATCTTTATAATAGATTTTGTCAATGTTTGGAGGGATAAAGATGACTAAAACAAACTGTTATACAGTATATATATTAGAGGAAAATAAAGAACTAGCTAATTTGATTAGTAAACATTTAGGATTGTTAAAGAATTATAAAATTCTAGGGATAAGTGATAATGCAAAAAACTGCATAGATTTTTTATCATATAATAAATGTAATCTTTTTATAATTGATTTAATGCTTTCTAAAGTTGATGGTATCGGTGTATTACAGAAATTAAAAGAAATAAATAATAATGCATATGAAAAAGTTATTTGTATATCACATTTTAATAATCCTGTTATATATGAATTACTAGATAGTTTAGATGTTACATATTGCATTAAAGCACCAATTAGTATACAATCTTTTATTTATACAATTAATTCCATCATGAATATAAATATTGAAGAAATTGATATAAGACAAACTTCTGAAAAATATAAAAAAGTAAAGTTAGAAAATGAAATAACTACTATATTAAAAGATGTGGGAATCCCTGCACATATCAAAGGCTATTTATATCTTAGAACAGCTATTATGCTGGTATATTATGATATTGAATTATTAGGTCAAATAACCAAAAGATTATATCCTGAAATTGCTTGTCAGTATAGTACTACTGCTTCGAGAGTTGAAAAAGCTATTCGTCATGCAATAGGAATTGCATGGAATCAAGATGGAGGTATTGAAATAAATAAAATTATTAGAACTACTTCAAATAAAAAGAAATCTAAACCTACTAATTCAGAATTTATTGCTTTAGTGGCTGATAATCTTAGAATTCAAGAACGATTAAAACTCGATTATACAATAAAAAAAGGAGTTTAAAACTCCTTTTATAGAAATAAATTATTAATAAAAGCAGCAGTATTTATAATAATAAAAACAATACCAACTATTAATAAATAAAGATATAATTTAATATGTTTATCTTTTTTATAATTATTGAATAAAGCTAACATCGCACATATAATTAATACCATTGTAATAATATAAAATACTGTTATACTTAAAGATGATTTTGTCAGCAAACCTGCAGCGAGAATAAAAGTTCCCACTGCATATGCTAAAATTGACATGACTATTAATCGTTTACTATTTTCTTCCATAAAATTCTCCATTAAATTATTTTATTTAAAATTGAACATCCAACTAATGGTAAAGAGACTCCAAAGTTATCTGCGATAGTTGCTCCAATAACTGCAAAAGAATCCATTTGCTCTAAGTGATGTGGTTTTATAAGTTCTTTTGAATAAATTAGCAAAGGTACTTGTTCACGAGTATGATCTGTACCTTTATATGTAGGGTCATTACCATGATCACTAGTGATCATCAATAGATCATCATGATTTAAATATTTCATTAATTCTTCTAATTGGTTATCAAATTCCTTAATTGCTTTACCATACCCCTTAGGATCTCGTCGATGTCCGTAAACAGCATCAAAATCAACTAGATTAACAAAACACAACCCAGTAAAATCAGTTTTTGATAATTCAATAGTCCTATTCATACCATTTTGGTTATTAATAGTTTTTACTTTTTTTGTAATACCTTGATTAACAAAAATATCAGGAATCTTACCAACTCCAATCACATCATATTCAGCTGTTTTTAAAGCTTCAAGAACAGTTGGTGCAAAAGGCGGTAAAGCTAAATCATGACAATTAGCTGTTCGTTTAAATTCCCCTGCTTTTTTTCCAATATATGGTCGAGCAATTATTCTCCCCACTTTCCAACGTTCATCCATAGCTAATTCACGAGCTATTTTACATGCATCATATAACTCTTGAAGTGGAATAACTTCTTCGTTAGCAGCAATTTGAAAGACTGAATCGGCTGAAGTGTATACAATCCAATCACCTGTTTTTATTTGATGTTCACCGTATTCATCAAGAATTTCGGTACCACTAGCGGCTTTGTTACCAACACACTTTCGCCCTGTTTTTTCTTCAAATAATTTGATGAATTGATCAGGAAAACCCGTTTCTGTAAATGTCACAAATGGCTTTTCTGTTTTTAATCCCATCATTTCCCAATGACCAGTTATTGTATCTTTTCCTTTAGAAATTTCATTTAATGCCAAAGTATAACCTAATTGTGATTTTAATGGATAAATACCTTTAAAATTTCCTAAATTACCTAGACCTAACCCTTCTAAATTTGGTAAGTCTAAACCATCACAATAATCGCATATATGTTGCAAAGTGTTAGCCCCTTCATCATTATACGATTTAGCATCTTTAGCATTACCAATTCCTAAAGAATCACATACAATTAAAAAAATACGTTTATATTTCATTTTTTCCTCCTTTTAGATTTATTCTATACTATCATCTTTTTTCTTCATTCGTGGATGAAACTGCTGATATTCGTTTTTAATTTTTTGATTAGATATATGTGTATAAATAGTTGTTGTACTTATATCACTATGCCCCAATAATTCTTGAATTGAACGTAAATCTGCTCCATTTTCTAAAAGATGTGTCGCAAAACTATGACGTATAGTATGAGGTGAAATTTTTTTGTTGATAGAAGTTTTATTAATAACTTGCTTTAAGATAATATAAAATTCCTCTCTACTTAATTTATTACCATGATTATTAAAAAATAGTAAAGAAGATTCTTTTTTTATAAATTTATCACGATACTGATTCAAATATACATCTAAAATTATTTTAGCAATTTCACCAATTGGTACAATCCGCTCTTTATCCCCTTTTCCAACGACTTTTATATATCCCATATATAGATTTATAGAACTTACATTTAAGTTTATTAATTCCGATACTCGTAATCCTGTAGCATACATCAATTCCAACATGCAACGATTACGACAACTGATGTGATCGTTTATCTTAATAGTTTCTAGAATTTCTTGCATTTCTGTAGTACTTAATATTACAGGTAATTTTTTGTTTATCTTAGGTAAATCAAAGTTACTTATAATATTAACATCAATAATTTTTTCTTTTATTAAAAAATTAAAAAACATTCTTAATGAAACCAATTTTCTTGTTATAGAAGCAGAAGTGTTTGTTTTTCCTAATTCTTTTAAATATAAACGAATATGTTCTTTTGAAAGCTCCTCTATTTTATTAATCTGAAAACTATCATTTAAATAAATAGAAAACTTTTTTAAATCACTAATATAAGCAATAACTGTATTCTTACTAAGCCCTTTTTCAACAATTAAATATTGTCGATATTCATTTATAGCTTCAATTATTACCATGTTTAACTATCACCTCATTTACCTGCTATTATATCACGATTAACTAGGTAACTAAAGTGCATAGACCTTAAAAGCCATTGAAATGGTTACAATTATTAAAATTATAATAACATAATCTAAAATATAATTAATAATTTTACGACTATTAAAAACTTCTCTAGTAATAAATGATATCGTAAGACAATTTAAAGACAGCCTAAGAGATATAATAGAAATTACATAAACTAGAATTAATTCAATTAACATTTGTGGTATATATCCTAAAAAAAACATACCCATACTAAACTCATTTAATGTAAAATAAAAAATAGTTGCTAAAGTTAACTGTATTCCTTTTGAAAAAATAATAAAACTATTAAAAAAGATTCCCAAAAAACTAGTAGAGATAAACAATGATAAGAATATGTATACACCTGTAATTGTCATATATAAATTATAATTATTTGTTATTTCATTATCTTTATAAAAAAATATATACTTGCAAAGATTAATCAGATTTTCACTGCCATAAAAATAATAAATAATTCCAAAGATGATTCCACATCCTAATAAAACAAAAGAAAAAATATTTATTAGTAATTTTTCATTTTTAAAAATTTTATTTAAAATGCCCATAAGTAGACCTCCGTTTATACAACTTATGAGCAAGAAATTATTTTATTCATTTATTTTAAATATTTTTTTTGAATATTTTTTTTAGAGATATCTGAAGCCTTAGTAACTATTGTTTTTTCAAACTTATTATTAATATTTTCTATAATTATTTGTATATCTTCATCTTTTTCAATATCATTAGTAGAATTAAAGATGTTTAATTGTTCTTTATAATTTTTTTTATTAATTGTATTGTTTAAACTAATTCCTAAAAGACGTACTGGGCGCCCATCATAATGAGCATCGAAAAGCATTTTTGCTGTAGAAAGAATATATTCATAATCATTAATATAAGAATTAATCGTTGTTTGTCGATTAACACTTTCAAAACGAGTATATTTAATAGTAATAGATATAGAATTGGAGATAAGATTTCTTTTTGCTGCACGCATAGAAACTTGTCTAGCCAATTGTTTTAACGTATCTAGTAAAATTATTTCATCTAATGTATCATGTGGCAAGGTTATTGAGTTCCCAACAGACTTTAATTCATTTTGTTTGGTATCAACAACTCTATTATCAATACCATTAGCCCTACGATATAACAATAATGCATTTTTTCCAATAATCTGCCTTAATTTATTATAATTATTATAATTTGCAATATCACCAATTGTCATAATTCCAACTTCTCTTAATCGTGGCTGAGTCTTTTTACCAATTCCAAACATATTTTTTATATCTAAAGGCCACATCAGCTCTTTTAAGTTTGAACGAGTCAATATAGTAATCCCCATTGGTTTTTTCATATCACTAGCCATTTTTGCTAAAAATTTATTTGGTGAAATTCCAATTGAACATTTTAAATTTAATTGTTCATAAACATCATTTTGTATTCTTCTTGCTAATTCAACAGGATGATAATTTTTATCTTGTATTACTTTCGTAACATCAACATAACATTCATCAATACTAGCAACTTCTAAAATTTCACTATATGAAGAAAGAATGCTAAAAAATTCATTTGATAAACGATGATATAATTCAAAATCAGCAGGTAATACAATCAAATTTTTACATTTTTTGTATGCCTGAAATAAAGGCATTGCAGAATGAATTCCAAATTTTCGTGCTTCATAAGAGGCAGTAGTTATAATACTTCGTTTGGATTTTCCAGAAATAACAAGTGGTTTTCCCTCTAAATTAGGATTACGTGAAATTTCAGCACTAGCGTAAAAAGCATTTAAATCTATATGAAAGATTATCTGCATTATTTAATCCTCCTAAATAAAAATCATATAACTTATCGTCTCATTAATAGTGTATTTACTTTTACTAAATAATTAATTATAGTTATAAATAGAACAATTATTTTTGATAAGCTAAATTCCTCCAATACACTTATTATACTAAAAAAAACATTACATGAAAATATGAAAGGTGCCTTTTGGCACCTTTGTTATCCTTGTTTATCCATTTCTAGCATCCACTCTATATACAATCCAAAACCTATCATGGGATTATTTCCAGATACATGAGTGACACAGCCAATAATTTTATCATCTTGAATAATTGGTGATCCACTCATTCCTTGAACAATACCATTTGCCTTATTTATAACATTCTGATCAGTTACTTTAAATTCAATACCCTTTTCTTTAATTGTATACTGGTCGTTTAACTTTGTGATTTCAATTTCACATTTTTGAATTTCATGCCCATTTAATACTGTTAAAAAATATGCTTTTCCTAATTTGATTTCATCAATACTTGCTGTTTCAAGTGCCTTTCTTTTAGAAATATCATAATTATAAGTTCCATAAATACCAAATTGATTATGGCTGTTTATACTACCTATTTCAACATTAGAAATATCTGCAATTTTATTACCAGAACTATTAGAAGTAGCTTTTTTTATACTAGTAACATTACTTTCAAAAATAGTACCAGATTGAATTAATTCACTACTACTAAGTTTAGTATCACTCATTGCATGTCCTAAAGCACCAAATGTATTATTAGTAGGGTTATAGAATGTCAAAGTTCCGACACCACTAATAGCATCTTTTACATATAAACCAGTAGAAAATTCTTGATTTTCATAAATAACTTGTAAATTACGATGCAGTTTTTCGTTATTTCTGATTATTGTTACATCATAATCACTTTTTTCACTGCCACCATCTTTAATAATCTTGGTTAATTCTTCAATACTAGTAACTTTTTGATTATCTATTTCAACGATCATGTCACCAGTTTTAAAATCTTTTGCAAATGGATCATAAGTTGTATTTTTTGATTTAATCTTATATCCACCTGTTATTACTACACCCTGATAATTTAAGTCAATTCCAATTGAATCACCACCAGGTACTAAAGATATTGCATAAAGAGCGATTGGATTGATGATAATGGCTAAAACAATAATTAAGGAAAGAATTAGCTTTTTAAAAAGCATAGAAACCTCCTTGTAACATTTGTTACAGTATAGTTTGGTCACTATGCTTATAATTATTCACAACTTATTTTCAATTTTTTAGCATGCTCAATTGATTCATTAGAAATATCTTTTCCAGAAATTAATTTTGCAATTTCCATAATACTATCATTTTTATTTAATTCTCGAATCTGTACATTAATGTTATTTTCATTATTTGTTTTTTCAATTAAATAATGATTTTTAGCAAATGCTGCAACTTGTGCTAAGTGAGTAATACATAAGACTTGCCTATTTTTTGCAATCATTTTCATTTTAGCACCAATTGCTTCAGCTACTTTACCACTCACTCCAGTATCAGCTTCATCAAAAACGATTGTTTCAATTGAGCTAGAAGATAAAGATAGTGTTTTAATTGCCAACATAATTCTTGACATTTCACCACCAGAAGCAACTTTATTTAATGGTTTTAAAGTTTGTCCAAGATTAGTTGCTATTAAAAATGTGACTATATCTTGCCCATTTTTTTGTAAGTCTTTAGTTTTAAAATCAATTTTAAAACATACCTTGTCAAGATATAATGATTTTAATTGTTTCATTACATTATCAGTAAACTCAATAGCTTTTTGTTTACGTAAATCTGTTATCTTATTAGCAAGAACACTCGCTTTATCTAAAGCTTCATCTAATTGTTTTTTTAAATCATCAATATATGATTCGCGGTTAGTAAAAGTTAAAATCTTATTTTCTAAATCATTTTTAGCATCTATAATAGCATTAATAGATTGACCATGTTTACGTTTCAAACGATTTATTTTAAATAAAATATCTTGAATTTCATTTAAGCGATATTCATCAAAATCACTATTATTAAATTCACTAATTACTTCATTATCTAAATCGATCAAATTATAATAAAGATCATAAATCTTTTCATAAATATGCTGATAAGTTGGTTGTTTGTTAAGGTTTTCTAATTCATTTATAGCATTGTTTAACAGAGTTAATGCACCATGTTCACCATTCATATATTGACGATAATTATTAATTGTTTCAGCAGTTTTTTCATAATCTAATAATTGTTTTTTCTCTTGTTCAAGCTGATCTTCATCAATAGAAGCAAAATCAATACTATTAATTTCATCTAATTGTCCTTGATAATATTCAAGTTGTTCATCGCTTAATTCTTCACTAATTGTCTTTTGATAAGTTTGTAATACCTCTTTGTATTCATAATAAATTGAAATATATTTTTGTTTTAAAGTATTAACTGGTGCTCCAATATAATTATCTAAAATATTGATATGATTATTACAATCAAATAAACTATGAGTTTCAAATTGAGAATGAATATCGATTAATTCACTCATAATAGACGTTAGAGCTTGTTTAGATACATTACGATAATTTATCTTTATAGTAGTTTTATTATCACGATTAAAAGATTTAGATACTACTAGTTTATCATCATATTCAATCCGATATTCATTTAATTTATTTAAAACTTCAGAATTAGCATTAATTGTGAAAACACCCTCAATAAAAAATTCATTACAACCACTTTTAATTAGAGTAGTTTGACTTCTATTACCCATTAACTGACCTATAGCATCAATAATAATAGACTTTCCAGCACCTGTTTCTCCAGTTAATACTGTCATATGGTCTTGAAAATTCACTTCTAAACGATCTATAATTGCAAAATTTTCAATATAAATACTCTCTAACATATTTTCACCTATCCTTTAAAACAATTATGTGCAGCTTCAACAATATCAAAAATATCTATCATATTTTCTTTGCCATTTTTAACAAATAATCCTAAAAACTCAATATTACCCTCTCCACCTGTAATTGGTGAGTATGTAAGTTTTTCTAAAATGAATCCATCTTCTTTAGCAAATTCTATAACATTACAAATTACTTGATGATGAATATTTTTATCTTTTATAATTCCATTTTTTCCAACATCCTCACGACCAGCTTCAAACTGTGGTTTTATTAGAGCAACAACTTGATCATTATCACTCAAAATATCTTTTAAAGCATTAAAAATATGTTTTAAAGAAATAAATGAAACATCTATAGAAGCAAAGGAAGGTAACCCATATTCAAATAATTCTTTTGTTGCATAACGAAAATTTGTTTGTTCTTTTACAATAACACGTGGGTCATTGCGAAGCTTCCAAACTAACTGATTAGTTCCTACATCAACAGCATATACAAGTTTAGCTCCATTTTGTAAAGCACAATCTGTAAAACCGCCTGTTGAACTTCCAATATCAACCATTATTTTATCATGCAATTCTAAAGAAAATTCATTTAGTGCCCGCTCCAACTTTAATCCACCACGTGATACATAAGGCATGACATTTCCTTTAACATATAAATTAGAATCAATTGGAATTTTAGTTCCTGGCTTATCAATTCGATCATAGTCATCATGAACTATCCCTGCCATTATAGCCCGTTTAGCTTTTTCACGGGAATCAAAAAAACCTTGCTCAACTAATAAAACATCAATTCTTTCTTTTTTCATCAATTATCTCCTTAATATTTTGATAAAATGATTCCATATCCAAACCTTCATCCTTTAAAATTTCATTAATGCTCCCTTGAACTGAGAAATGATCATCTACTCCAAAACTATAAATTTGTTTCAATATCCCTTTTTGACTATAATAATAAGCGATATTACTTGCTAAAGAATTTATTTTTAATTCAGTTTCATAAATAATTAGAGGTTTATCATCAACTAATTGTTCAAGCATTTCAAGATCCATTGGTTTTATAAACAAAGCATCTACTAATCTAACTTTAATATCTTTGTCAGTAAAATAATCTCTGATCATATTTACATTTTGACCATAACAAATAATTGTTACATCATAGTTATCATTATTTTCGATTTTCCATTTACCAATTGGTATAAGCTCATTACATTTAACAACTTCGTCCTTGATATAACCACGAGGAATTCTTAAAATGTAAGGATGATCATTATTCACTAAATATGTATTTATAAATCTTTTAGCATCTTTTGCATTACTTGGAGTACAAATAATAACATTAGGCAAAGGATTTAAAAATCCTATGTCAAATACGCCATGATGTGTAGGGCCATCAGCACCTACAAATCCACAACGATCTACACTAATTAAACAACCAAGATCCATTCTTGCAATATCATGATTAACTTGATCGTAGGCACGTTGTAAAAATGATGAGTAAATAGAAATAAATGGCTTTTTATTTGCAACAGCTAAACCAGCTGTAAAAGTAAGGGCGTGTTCTTCAGCAATTCCTACATCAAAACTGCGATTAGGATAGTGTTTAAAAATATTATCCATTGCAGAGCCATGTATCATTGCAGGAGTGATTGCAATAATATCTTCATCTTCAGCCATATTTTTTTCAATATGATTAGCAACTAGTTTAGACCAGCTGATTTTATCTTTTGGTTCAGGGTGTTTTATTGTTCCATCATTTACATTAAATGGTGCTATCCCATGCCACTTACCAGCATAATCATTTTCAGCATATCGATAACCTCGTCCTTTTTTTGTGACCACATGGACAACAACACTTGTTTTAGATATCTTAGCTAAATTTAAAACTCTAATTAAATCATCTAAATCATGGCCATTAACAGGACCTAGATAATCAACACCAAAATCCTCAAAAATCGTATCATCGATTAAACCATGTTTAACAAAATCTTTAACTCGTTTAGATACATTAAATACCATTTTACCTATTTTATTTTTTGAAGTAATATTTCGATAATCCTGCTTTAAATTATTATATGTTCCACTAAGTCTAATTGAAGATAAAAAATCACCAAATCCACCAACACTTTTGCCAATAGCCATTTGATTATCATTTAAAATAATGATTACTTTATTATTAATTGAACCTAAGTGATTTAATGCCTCTAGGGATTCTCCACCAACCATTGCAGCATCTCCAACCACAGGAATCACACTAAAATCTTGATTGTTTAAATCACGAGCAATTGCCATTGCTACAGCTCCGCTTAACGCAGTTGAAGAGTGCCCTGCTTCCCACACATCATGTGAACTTTCACAACGTTTTTGAAACCCAGATAATCCTTGGTATTTACGGAGTGTTTTAAATTGATTTGCTCTTCCAGTAAGAATCTTATGAACATAAGATTGATGACCAACATCAAATAATATTTTATCTTTAGGAGAATTAAAAACATAATGTAATGCAATTGTCAGTTCAACAATACCAAGATTACTTGAAAGATGTCCACCTGTTTTTGAAATGTTATTAATTAAAAAATAACGGATATCTTGGGCTAATTGATTTAATTGTCTAATATCCAACTCTTTTAAAAAAGAGGGATCTTTAATTTCATTTAGATCCATTATTTCACTCTTTTCTTTAATTTTTCCATTATCTCTAAAATTAATTCATATTTAACATTCAATTTATATAAAAGTTCTGTTGCTTCTTTAAAATATTGGTTCACTATTGTTTGAGATTTATCAATTCCCATTAAAGAAACATATGTAGATTTATGATTTTGTAAATCACTACCCACTTTTTTTCCTAAAATTTCACTATTACCAGTAACATCAAGAATATCATCTTGAATTTGAAAAGCTAAACCAATCTTATATCCAATCTCTTGCCAAATCAGCATGTCTTTATAATCACAAACCAAGGCTCCCATCTTCATTGCTGCACTAATTAAATCTCCGGTTTTATGATGATGAATTAAATCCAACTCTTGATGATTAGCTTTTTTATTTTCAAACTCCATATCTAAAACTTGTCCTAAAATCATGCCATTAATCCCACTCGCTTGATATAAGATTTGTAATAAAGATATTTTTAAATCATTACTATAACACGCTTTTAAAATAACATTAACAGCTTCATTTAAAAGACCATCACCAGCTAAAATAGCAGTTGCTTCATCAAATTGTCTGTGGCAGGTAGGTTTACCACGCCTTAAATCATCATTATCCATACCTGGTAAATCATCATGAATTAATGAATATGTATGAATCATTTCAATAGCACAAGCAGCATCTAAATAGTCATGATAATCAATTCCGTAACTATTTATAACTTGCAACATCATTATAGGTCGAATTCTTTTTCCACCAGCCATTAATGAATATTTAATAGCTTCTTTAACAACGGAATCTTGATAATTATCGACTATTTCTAATAATCTGCTATTTATCTCTTTAATCAATTTTTCCATATTATTCCTCAATCTTTAAATCTTCAAGTTTTCCATCTACTAATATTTTTGCTACTTTATTTTCAATTCCTGCTAATTTATCACTACATATTTTAGATAATTTAATTCCTTCTTGAAAAAGATCAACACTTTTTTCTAAAGAAGTTTGATTATCTTCCAATATTCTAATAATTTCTTCAAGTCGATTCATTGCTTCTTCAAATGTAACATTGTCCATAATATTCCCCTATTCAATAATAGCTTTTTGGCTACCGCCTTTCATTTTAATTTCAACTTTATCACCTGATTTAAGATCATCAGCCTTAGATATAACTTTTTCATCTTTCAATATAATCGCATATCCTCTTTCAAGTGTTGTTAATGGAGATAAAGTATTAAGTTTTGATACTAAATAATAAAATCTTTCTTGCTCATATTTCATTTTTTGTTTCATTAACTGTTCCATTGACTTATTAATCAAATTTAAATGATTATTTTGATTTATTGTAAAAAGATTTGCTTGATGATTAAATATTTGCATTAAATGCTTTGCTTTATTACATTGATTACTTAAATTATATGTGAAAATATCATTTAATCGATCATATAAATAATCGACTTTAGCTTTCTTATCTTCAAATAATTTATCAGGATTTTTAAATAAATAAAATGATTTGATTCTTCTAAGTAACTGTTCATTTAAAGTTATTTTTTGTTTCATTAAAGTATTTAATTTATATTGAAGGTTGTTTACACTTTGTTTTAATTCAATTAAATCTGGTGTAGCTTTAATTGCTGCAGCAGTTGGTGTTGCAGCTCGATAATCAGCAACAAAATCACAAATTGTAAAATCAACTTCATGACCAACACCACTAATAATAGGTGTTTTACAATTGCATATTGCTCTAGCTAGTCCTTCTTCATTAAAGTTCCATAAATCCTCTAAAGATCCGCCACCACGAGCAA
Source organism: Thomasclavelia cocleata (assembly GCF_900102365.1). GTDB lineage: Bacteria > Bacillota_I > Bacilli_A > Erysipelotrichales > Coprobacillaceae > Thomasclavelia > Thomasclavelia cocleata. The sequence goes on from NZ_FOIN01000001.1 coordinate 58,304, forward strand.
TAATTATAGTACTAAATTTTAATGTATCAACATAGTTTAAAGTTCTAATTATATGAATATATGCATCTTTTCCTTGAACAGGAATAGGGAAAACAATTACTCGAACTACTGGAAATCTTAAATTGATCGTTCTTACAATATCAGCAAGTGCTGCACTAGGATAAGCTGATAATACAGCAATTTTACTAGGAAACTTAGGAATTGTAATCTTTTTATCTAAATCAAATAACCCCTCCAAAGAAAGCTGTTTTTTTAATTGTTCATATCGTAAAAATAAATTTCCCAAACCATCTTGTTCAATACTATCGACATACAATTGGTATGTTCCTGCTACATCATATACTGAAACACTAGCCTGAATTAAAACTTTCATACCATTTTCTAATTCAAATAACATTTTATTTGCCTTTGAAGAAAACATAACAGCATTAATTCTTGATTTCTCATCTTTTAACGTAAAATAAAGATGCCCAGAAGTATGATGTTTAAAATTAGAAATCTCACCTTTAATTAAGATTTTTTGTAGCTGTGTATCTGCATCAATTTTTGCTTTTAAATAACGATTTAATGCACTTACTGTTAAATATCTTTTTTCCATCACTTTATCTTATTTAACAATCCATTAATAAACTTATAAGCATCTTCATCACAATATTTTTTAGAAAGTTCTACTGCTTCATTAATAATAACTTCCTTACCTTGCTCAGTTTCTAATAATTCATAACAACCTACCAAAAGAATTGCTAATTCCATTTTTGATAATCTATCAATCGTCCAACCAGCTTTTAAATATTTTGCTACTTCTGCTTTATATTTTTCTATTTCACCAGCAATACTTGTAATTAACATAAAACAATATTCATAATCTTCTTGATTACTAGCAATTTCTTTATCACTATTTAAATACTCACGTACTTCTTCTTCATTTATATCTACAAGTAGTTTTTGATAAATCGCAATAACCGCTTTTTCTCTAATTAATTTTTTTCTATATTTTTTCATTTAAACCGTCCTTCCAAAATATCTAATCTGATTTTACCATATTTGACCTTTAAAATAAATGAATTAGAAAATAAAAAGATTATCTTTTGATAATCTTTAAAAATTAATACCTTTTACTTCAATATTGACTTTAATGTTTTTAATACCTGTCATTTCAAAACAACTTTGTGCAATTTTATTTTGTAATGTATTTGTTATTGTCGTAACATTTAATCCATAATCAATTAAAATAGCGATATCAACAATAACTTGATTATTCTTATTAAGGCGAATAGTTACAGGACCATTCCCAGGCATAGGTAACATATTTCCTTCAAACTGCACCCCATCAATCGACTCAATTGTTTTGACAGCAATTGATTGAAAAACATTTAATCCAATATTTAAAGCACCTAAATTTGTTTCTTTTTCTACTGCATAATATTCCTGACTCATATCAAATACTCCTTTATATACACTTATTGTATATAAAATCAAGATAAAATTCAAGCCTCACTAATAAACTTAACCTCAACTTGATATTCATTCTTAGTTTTTTCCATAATTACTTTAATTATACTATTTGCATCATTACCATTAGCATTTTTTTTATCAACGATTACTTTAATAGTTTTATTTTCAACCTCCACAAAAGCATTCTTAAAACCTGCTTCATTAACAATTTTGGTAATTTTCGCTTCTAACGCTGCTGTTTCTTTAGCTTCACTGATAGTAGCTAAGGCAGATGCTATTTTATCACTATCACTTTCACTAGAAGCAATAATTGCGTTATTTTCGCTTATTAAGTCTTCTCTTTCTTTATCTAAATTCTTTTGTAATGCTTCAATTTGTGATATCTCTTGATTATTTACTGCTACTTCATTAACAGTATTTTCAGGAGGTAAAAGAATATAGTAAATTGAAAGTACTAAAATTAGACTAAATAAGGTTAAAAAAGTAATTGCTTGTCTATTCATATTTTTTCTCCTTTATCAACTACTTTATTATATGCAGTAAGAAAAAAAGTATGAAAAAAACACTAGTTTAAAACTAGTGTTAAGCTCTACCTTGATATTTACCATCAACAGTATTTACTATTACCATTTCTCCTTCTGAGATAAATAATGGTACTTTGATTTGGAACCCAGTTTCAATAACTGCATTTTTAGTAGCTCCAGTTGCAGTATCACCTTTAACAGCTGGTTCTGTTTCAATAACTTTAAAAGGAACATTAATAGGTAATGAAACCCCTAAAACTTCTCCTTCGTAACTAGTTACTTCAACTTCATCACTTTCTTTTAAGAAATTAATTTCCCATTCAAGATTATCAGCAGGAATTTCAATTTGCTCATAAGTTTCATTGTCCATAAAAACCAATGCTTCTCCAGAATTATAAAGGTACTGCATTTTATTTTTATCGATATGAGCTTTTTTAACTTTATCATTTCCACCAAAAGTAACTTCAGTAGTTGCTCCAGTTCTCATGTTTTTCATTTTAATTCTAATATTAGCAGCAGCACGTGCTGTTTTATTATGTGAGTAATCTAATACAACATATAGGTTACCTTCATATTCAAAAGTAATCCCTGGTCTTAAGTCTCCAACACTAATCATTTTAAAATCTCCTTATTTGTAATTTACGCTGTGATTATATCAAAAATCATTGATAAAGTGAAGTAGTTTTACTAATTATTGATACTCAAATGAAGATATGACTAAAGTTTCAATATTTATTTTTAGATTAAAACTATATTCCTGTTCTTTTTTTCTAACAGTTGTTAAAATATAGTAAAAATTACCTAAATCATCAACTGTATATTCGATTACATAGTTCTGAATATTAATAATGTCACTAATTAAAACTTCATTTAAAATCATTTCCTTATAATATCTTAAAATAGTTAATTCAATTAATCGACTCTCATTTATTTCTTTTACTCTATTTATTGCTTTACTATTATTAATGATCCCTGAAAAGAACACTCCAATATTTAATACTAACACTAAAAAAATAATTAATACTAGCTGTAAAATTGAACCTTGGGTTTTATTGAATTTGTTCATCGTTTTCATATATCTTTTCATAATTTGTAGCAATTAAATAGTAAAAATCCTTTTTACCATTATTTAGTTGCATATATATTTTTTTATTATCTAAATAAAAATCTAAACTCTTGACATCCCTGATAATAATATCAAATCCTGGCTCTTTAACAACTCTATTATTATGTAATGAAATAGTATATAACTGTTCTTTTTCATCTTTAAATGACAAAACATTACTAACAACAATATTTTTTGAAGTGTATAATATTTTAGCTAACTGTTTGGCACCAATTGCATAATTACTAGAATTAGTAGATATTTTATCTTTATAGGCAATTGTTTTAATAATTGGTAGTGCATTTAAAATAATTAATAAACATATAGATAGTGAAAATAAAACTTCAATCAGTGTAAAACCTCGTTTATTGATGTTGATAAATCGTTTGTTTGCCATAAATTTAGCTCCTTATCATTTTGAAATTCAATATATCTTTCATAACTTTCATTGTCTTTTTGATAATATTTTAACCCACTAGTATAACTACTAAAAATCACTACTATAATAGTAATAAAAATACTAAATGCCAATAAACTTTCTATAAGTGTCATCCCTTTATTCTTTAACATAAAAAACCCCACTTCCAACATTAAATATAATACTTCGACATTCTTTTTGATTGCAAATATTCAAATGATTTCCACTATTAACATTACCGTTTTTATTAAAATAAAGTTCAAAACTATCTTGAAAATAATAATTTTCATCAAGCTTAACAATAAATTCTTTTTGATAATTATAACTAATTTGATTAATATCAATTAAAACATTAATTTGTTTATGATTTATCAATGCTTTTGCTTTTACCTCTTCCAATAAATCAATAACTTTACTGCATTGCTGATCAATTGATAATTGTGGTGGTGATGAGATAGCAAAACTGAGTGTAAATAAGCTAAGAATTATAATAATACTAATTGTAAAAATAACTTCAACTAAAGTAAATCCCTGATTATCTCGCATAAGCCTGCCCATCACTAATTGAAATTGTTAATCCACTTGGACATGTAACCTGTTTTTCAGTTAAATATGGATGCTCACCAGAAGTTAAATCATGAATGCTAGTTGGTAAATATCCATTTTCGATCTCATACAAAATAATTTGGGAATTAACTACTTCAACTTGAGCATCACAGCTCTTTTCTTTAACAACCCTATTTTTACTGGTAACATTTGGTATTACTAATAATAAAATAATTAAGATAACAGAAATACAAAATATCATTTCAATAAGCGTGAATCCTCTTCTTTTCATTTTTTCTCCTCCTTATAGATTACTAATCACTGACATCATTGGAATAACAATAGAAATATAAACTAAAATAACAAATCCTGCAGTAAAACAATAAACAAACGGAACAGTAAATTTAATTACCTGAGTTACCTTAAAATGCAAAGTATCTAGAGATATTTTTAAATAATTATCAAGTGATTTATTGCTACGATTATCATGTAATAATATCTTAAAACAAGTGATAAATAGTGGTTCAAAATAATCAAACTGAGAAATTATATATTCTAATGATTCCCCTAATAAAATTTTTCTATATATTTCATATATTAACATTTTAATGTCACTATCATCGATTTGTTGATAGAGCATAATAATTATATCTGTAGAATCATAGCCATTAATTAATAGTTCATTATAATATAAGGCAAATTTAATAGAATAATATTTTTTTATCATTCTTTGAATTATCCAGGCATGTTTTATTAAAAAATCAATTAATTGAAAATATTGTTTTTTTATCGCATATAAAGAGACAAAACAAATTGTTCCAAAACAAAAAAGTATAATAATTATTATAATTGGAATAATTGTAAATAGTTTAAACATGATTTTTGTGAATAAATCTGGTTCAATAGCAAATTCTATAAATAGCTGCATTATTGATGGCAAAAGTGCATAAACAATAAACAGTGAAAACATCATTAAAAAAATCACTAATAAAACAGGATAAGTTAATTCTTTTTTTAATTTCTTTAAAGTATTATCTTTTGTTTTACAAATTTCTAAGCTTTGAATAATTGCTTTAGAAAGATTATTTTTAATTCTAAAAAACTTAAAGTATTCAATAAATGTATGATTAAAATCTTCTTCTATAATTGCCTCATCTAATGTTAAACCATTATTTAATTTTCTTTTAATATCTTTTACCTTATTAGTATTAAAAATAAATTCACAGATTTCTAAAACATCTTGTATTAAATAACCTTGTTGTAAAAAATAAGCTAAATTTTCTAAAAAACGATAATCATCACTCATAAAAAATTCCTGCTACTTGCTGATAATTAATTAGATTATTCTCTAATAAATATCGTGCATTATCTCTAAATGTTGTATAATTAACAACTTGTTTATTAAAAAAAGTACTTATCTTATTTTTATCTAAATATTCGGATAAAATTAGTGGAGTATGCTTATCTTTATGATAAAGCATTTTTTGTGATAAGACCCCGATCAAAACATCTTCAACATCAATTTTTAAAACACCCAGATTCAAAAGTCTTCTAATTGTCGTTAAACAATTACTTGAATGAATAGTAGTTAAAACAAGATGACCAGTCAAAGCACATGTGATTGCTAATTTTGCAGTTTGTTCATCTCGAATTTCGCCAATCATAATTATATCTGGATCATGACGCAGGATTTGCTTTAAAGAATTACTATATGTTATTCCTAATTTTTCGTTAATCTGAATCTGAAGACAATAAGATTTCTTAATCTCAATTGGATCTTCTAAAGTTACAATATTTTTTTGACATCGTTGATGAATTGTATCTAATAAAGTATAGAGTGTTGTAGATTTACCAGATCCTGTTGCCCCACTAACAATAAATAATCCCGAATCAAATTTAACAATCTGTTCTAAAAATTTTTTTGTATCTTTAAAAATAGTAAGTTCATCTATTGATAACTGATGATGATTATTTAGTATTCGCACAACTATACTATCAACATCTTTACCAGGCAAACTAGAAATACGGAGATAATAAATCTTATTTTCATATGTATAATTAATATGTCCTGTTTGAGGTTTTAATTGAAAGTTAATATCAATATTTGATTTGAAACGAATATAATTCATCAATTTAATACCTATTTTGTATTCTAAAGTATCATAAAGCACTAAATCACCATGTTGACGAAATGAAATAGTACACTGCTGTTTTAACAATAAATGAATATCTGATGTTTTATAATCTATAGCATGGTTAATTATCTTTTCAAATAAGTCATTCATAAAATATCCTCCTATTATCTCTTACGATATTAAAAGTAAAATTACTTTTAATATTTACAAATAAATTAATTATCAGCTTCTTACGAAATAGGATTTTCACATTTTCTATGATAAGTTTTAAATTAAAAATAGAAAACAACATGTTAGCACGAACATGTCATATAAAAAGGTTAAGACATAATTTGTCTTAACCTAACCTATAACTGCCATATTGGTAAACTCTAAAAATAAAGTCACTAACAATAAATCGCATCATTTAATTGAGTAATTATTACATACTATTTATTTTCATTAAAATAACTTTTAACAATTACATTTTCAATTAAATAATCTTTATAAATAAGGATTATTTAATAATTCATATTGTAAAGTTGTACTAGCTCCATGACCTGGATAAACTATAGCATCAAAATCAAATTCTTTAATTTTACCTAATGATATATTAGTATCATGTTTAGATGAATTAGGAAAATCAAATCTACCAATTGATCCCTTAAATAATACATCACCAGAAAAAATAATATTCTCTTTAGGTAAATATATCATTGATGAACCAGGACAATGTCCTGGCATATGCAACCAAACTATCTCAAAATTATTAATTTGCATCTTTTCTTCACTAACAGTTACTGGTGCTTTAACAACAAAAGGTTTTTCATAAACTGACAGATTAGCTTTAACATCCTGTAATAAAAACAAATCGTCGTGATGAATATAGATTGGACAATGAAAATGCTCATATAAATAATCTACTGCTCCAATATGATCGAAATGTCCATGTGTTAATAAAATAGCATCTAAAACAAATTCATTTTCATTTAAATAATTAAGTACTTTTTTACCATTAGCTCCTGGATCAACTATAAAACAATGTTTGTCATCACTACTAACAACATAACAATTAGTTTGTATATTTCCTAATATTAATGTTTTTACTTTCATTTACACTACCTCCTTATAAAGAAAAAAAGCCGTTAGGCTTATTTTTTTTCTTTATGTACAGTTTTTTTATTACATCTTGGACAGTATTTATTTACTTCCATTCTATCTGGATGATTTCTTTTATTTTTTGTATTAATGTAATTTTCTTCACCACATTCAGTACATTTAAGAATGATATTTTCTCTCATTACTTACACCTCCATTTGTAAACTTCCGTTAAATATATTAACACAGTATCCTTACAATTACTAGTATTTTTTAATTTAAACCATACTTTTCTACATATTTATCAACAATTTGGTGTGAGATATATGGTGCAGAGCTTGTTCCAGTTGTTGCCTTTGTCTGTCTAATCGCTACACATGCAAATGCAATCGCTGGCTTGCTATTTTCATCTGCTTGTATATACCCTATCTGTAAATGATTAGGATAATCAGTATCTCCTGTTCCAGTATAATCTTCGGCTGTTCCAGTCTTGGCATATGTTATATATGATTTGCCACTCCAAAAAGCATTACATGTTCCATTACTTCTTGTTACACAGGCTCTCATTCCTTGTTTGATCTGACTAAATGCTGTTGCCTGGTTTGATACATCATCTAGTACCTCTGGTTTAGCTGTATAATTTGCATTTGCTGTTCCATCCTGATCATCTACATATGAATCCATCATCAGCCTAGGTTTAATTCTTTTTCCCCCATTAGCCAATGTACATGCATATTGCGCTAATTGGATATTTGTATAAGTATCATACTGTCCTATTGAAGCATCAAGCAAAAGTCCCCCAGTTCTATTTCTATCTCTATGAACTCCTAATTCTTCATAAGGAACATCTATTCCAGTTTTGACTCCCAATCCAAGTTCTCCCAAGTCTCTTCTTAGTGTTTCAAATGCTGCATCGTTTATCTTCAATGGTCCATCATAAACATAATTTGCTCCCCCTAGCAACATCGCTATCCTAAACATATATACATTTGATGAATATGCTAGTGCATCTATCTCATTAATTAGTCCCATATCTCGATGCGATTTCTTTTCTTTAGTTCCCTTTATCTTGATAGGTTCATCCATAAATGTAGTTCCTGCTTGAATTAATCCTTCTTTAAATCCAGTATAGACAGTTCCTCCCTTGATTGTTGAACCTATAAGATTAGCATCTAAATAATTACCAGCTGCATAGTCTGTTACTTCGCCAGTTTCTTTATTGATAATCTTTCCTGACATTACAATTATCTCACCTGTATAAGGATCCATCATTGTAAAAAACATCTTATTAAAAAAGCGGTTTTGACTATTCATTGCCTTTAGTTCATCTTCAATTAGTTTGTCAGCTAACTGCTGCAGTTCCCAATCAATTGTTAATCGAATATTTGACCCTGCTGTTCCTGTCTTCGCATTTGTTATGATCGGATTTCCTTTACTATCATAGTTAAGTGTATAGCTACTGTCATTTCCACGCAATATCTCTTCATATTGTTTTTCCAATCCTGATACTCCTACACGTGAATCATTTTGGTAACCTAAAGCTAACAACTGATTCTTCAACTCTACTGGTAATCCTTGTTTTTTGGTTGTAACTTTTCCTAGCACCTGCTTAAACTCATTATCATAGACATACTGTCTCGACCAATCTGTGGTTACATTGATTCCTGGTAAAATATCAGCATTTTCACCAATAATACTAGCTTCCTGCTCAGTTATTCCCTCAGCTAAAATTGATGAACCACTAGTACAACTTTTCATCAAATAATAAAAATGAGTATAGATCAAAGTAGCTTCATCCAAATGTTCGTTAAGCATTTCATCACTAATACGATCAATCTGCAAACTCAACAAAGCCTTTTCATAATTTGCCTGCTTTTTAAGTTCTACTTTTTCCTCATCACTAACTAGATTCTTAGCTAAATCAGGAAAAGCAATAATAAAATAATCCTTCTTATTTCGTTTAGAAATCAAAGAAGTATCAAGATTGATAGTTTTAGCTAAAAATTTAGCTGAAGACTGAAGTTGTTTATCAGTGATCTTCTTTGGTGCATAATATGTAGCACAAATAACATTGGTATTTTGAACTAATTTTGTATATTCACGATCGACGATTTCACCTCTTGGTGCATCAGTTGAATAAGTAGCAATACCATATTTTTCAAGCTTTATAGCCAATTCATCAGCTTCATTAAATTGGATAAAAGCCAACCTAGCAGCCATAACTGAAGTAATAGCAATAATAAAACATAGCAAAACGATCAAACGTCTACTAATAATATTATCTTGCTGACTCTTTTGTTCACGTTCTTGTTCTAAGGCACCATAAAAACGAATTTTATGCATCTTATTTCGAAAGTTAAATGACATTTCTTTGCCTCCTTATTACTTAATTATTATAGACTAAATACTCTTTTAAGTAAATCAAAACAGAAATTTACCATAAAATAAAGAAAGTGACCAAAATCATTTACTACTTAAATTCATTACTTCTTGCTACTTCACTAATACAGTTAACACTTTTCTTAATTACTATTTAAAGTAACCCAATAATGATAACCTAAACAATTAGTCCCATTTTCAACTGCTTGAACAATCCAACCCAAATGCTCACAAATAAATTCAATACTAAACCATTTAAAAAGCAACTTTATCAATAAATCCTCCTCCAAACCTTAGTCCCTTTGCAAAAATATTAAATTATCATAATTTTCCTTGATAGTATCTATTATTTTAAAGTCTTATTTAAATATATTCAATAAAAAAGACAATGCTTAATTCAGTTAAATACAACTGAAAAGCATTGTCCTCTTTGATAATGCTACTTATCTTCATCAACTGATAATATAGCCATAAATGCTTCTTGAGGAATTTCAACATTCCCAACTGCTTTCATTCGCTTTTTACCTTCTTTTTGTTTCTCTAATAATTTCTTCTTACGAGTTATATCGCCACCATAACATTTAGCAAGAACATTTTTCCGCATTGCTTTAATTGTTGTTCTAGCAATTATCTTCCCTTGTAATGCTGCTTGAATAGGTACCTCAAACATTTGTTTAGGAATAATTTCTTTAAGTTTTTCACATATAATTTTACCCCTATTATAAGCAAAATCTTTATGAACAATTGTTGATAATGCATCAACTATCTCGCCATTTAATAATATATCCATTTTTTGAAGTTTACTTGTACGATATCCAATCAATTCATAATCAAGCGATGCATAACCTTTTGTACTTGATTTTAATTTATCAAAAAAATCGTAAACAATTTCTGATAAAGGAACTTCATAAATAACATTTCTTCTTGTATCATCAATATACTCAATATCAATATATTCACCACGTTTATTTTGACAAAGTTCCATAATCACACCAACAAATTCATTTGGTGTCATAATTGAGGCTTTTACATATGGCTCTTCAATATGCTCAATAACTTGAGGATTAGGCATCATTGCTGGATTATCAACAATCACTTTACTACGATCAGTTAAATAACAATGATAAATAACAGAAGGTGCTGTAGCAATTAAATCCAAATCAAATTCTCTTTCTAATCTTTCCTGAATTACATCCATATGTAGTAATCCTAAAAAACCACATCTAAATCCAAATCCTAGAGCTTGAGATGTCTCAGGTTCAAACATGAGTGAAGAATCACTTAACTTCATTTTTTCTAAAGCCTCACGTAAATCTTTATATCGAGCATTATCAACTGGATAAAGTCCACAATATACCATTGGATTCATTTGCCGATACCCTGGTAACTGCTCGCTTGATTCTTTTTCAAGTGTTGTAACAGTATCTCCAACATGTATATCTTGAATTGATTTAATTGAAGCACAAAACCAACCTACTTCACCAACAACTAGTTCTTCTTTCTTTACTTCTCTTGGTGTTCTAACTCCTAATTCAGTAACCTCATAAGTTGCATCTGTTGCTAAAAACTTAACAGTATCTCCAACCTTGATCTTACCTTCTTTGATTCGAACAAAAACAATTACTCCACGATAGCTATCATAATATGAATCAAAAATCAATGCCTGAGTTGGATTATTAATATTTCCAGCTGGTGCAGGAAATTCTTTAACAATCTTTTCAAGAACATCATCAATATTTAAACCTGTCTTTGCAGAAATCAGCGGAGCATGATCAGCAGGTAATCCAATAACATCTTCAACCTCTTTAATTACTCGCTGAGGATCGGCACTTGGTAAATCTATTTTATTGATTACTGGAAGTATTTCTAAATTATTATCTAACGCTAAATAAACATTTGCTAATGTTTGCGCTTCCACCCCTTGAACAGCATCAACCACTAGTATTGCACCTTCACAAGCAGCTAATGAACGAGATACCTCATATGTAAAATCGACATGTCCTGGTGTATCGATTAAATGTAATAAATATGTTTGTCCATCTTTAGCAGTATAATTTAATTGAACTGCATTCAACTTTATTGTTATACCTCTTTCACGCTCTAAATCCATACTATCAAGTAACTGAGCCTTCATTTCCCGATCAGCAACAGCTCCAGTCATCTGAAGAATACGATCTGCCAGGGTGCTTTTACCATGATCGATATGTGCGATAATAGAAAAATTTCTTATTTTATTTTGATCAATAGTCATCTTTATCACCCACTTTCGTTATGATATTATAACAAATTAGCAGGATAAACTCAAATAGTATTTATTTATCTTGATTAAAATATTTATCTAATAATGAAACATGTTCAGCTATAACCTCAATTGAAGTAATTACTTTAGCATCACCACATTCAAAAGTTCGTGAATGCAAGCGTCCTTTTACTGCCATCATACTACCAGGTGTAGCTGTTTCGATAATCATTTCAGCAATACCACTACTAAGTACTAAGATGAATATCACGTATTTATAGGCGTTTTCAGCGCCAGATACAAGCTTTTTAACCGCCTTGTACCAGGTCTGTACCAGTTGATATTATATTAATCTTTTCAAGATCGTCTTTTGCTCGAAGCTTGACATATATCCCCATAGTGGTAGTAATTTTAGAATGACCTAACCATTTTTGAATAAGCTTCATATCTATTCCAGATTCATAACACTTTGATGCAAACGTTACCCTAAGAACGTGCATTGTAAACTTTCTGAATTCGTTTTGCGGACTTCTTTTAAGATTAATATTTCGAATAATTTTCTTAATTGCATCATTACATAATCTTTCATAGACAGGTGTTCCATTACTGTTCAAAAACATTAGCTCCTCATATTTGTTTCCGACTGTTTTTGCTACTCGTGCTTTGTTTAATATAAGTTTATTTAACGCCAGTTGATTTTTAAGCGCCTTTAAAGCTGCATCATTTATTGGAATATAACGATTTGATGTTTTAGTTTTTGGACTGTCAACTAAGTACCGATCTTCCCTGATTTCGTTTTTGTCATGAAGATAGTGCAGTTGACGGTGAATATAAATTGTTTTGTTTTCAAAATCCACATCTGTAATTTTTAGACCAGAAATTTCACCAACCCTCAAACCTGTATTTAATGCAACTATAAATACATTAAAATAGATTGATGGTACAGCATTCGTTAAAAATATGCTAATTTCATCTTCAGTAAGAGGTATTTTTTCTTTTGACAATCTTTCTGGTGCCTTGAGTGACACTGAAGGGTTTCTTCCAATAAATTCTTCTTCATATGCCATTGAAAACATTCCCTTTACTAAATATACCCAGGTTTCTAAAGAGCCTTTAGCGGCAATTTTAGATATTTCACTATATTCAGTTTTTAAAAAAACTGTATCAATCGACTTTATTGAATTGTTTGCCCATCTTCCTTTTATAAGCTGATTGTATACTCCTCTATACTTTCTCCTAGTTGTACTTTTAACTATATCAACCCTGTAAATATCATTCCAATATTCAAATAATTTTTTAACAGTCATGTTTTTAGTTGCGTTTTTCTTTTGAGCATCCTCCTTTAATGCTTTTCTAGCTAAAGTTTGGATTTCTCTGTAGCTATCTGCCAGCAGAGTTTCTCTGGCTCCAAACCTATTGTTAAATCTAAAATAATACTTATTGTTATCTTTGCGTTGACCATAACCAACGCCAAGCTCTTCACCTTTGAGATTCTTTCCCATCTTTTCTCCTTTCTTAAAAAGTAAAGAACTTCTTCTACAGTATAATTATAACACTGGAAAAGAAGTTCTTCTATATAAGTTATACAATTTCACTCATAGATTGACACCACAACTCAAATTCTTTACGTTTCACTAGCTTTTTACTTTTCCCAACCTTTAAACAAAAAGTACAATGTTCACTTGACAATTCTTCACGAATTCTATTTTCCCCTAAGTGAGAATAAACAGCCGCTTCTTCTACACTTAGATTTATTTTTTTCCATATTGGAACGCTATATTTTTTACTCATATTAACTTAAATAAAACTCTCCTATGTACATTACTGCATCATCAATTGAATTAAATATTCGCTCACACATTTCAATCTGCCAAGGGTGTAATACATTTTCTCGGTCATTTATCCCAATAATAGGTATTCTATGTTCATGTGCAACAGTCAGTTCAGTCATGGTACCTAACGAATATGATTCATAAAAATCAACAACAATCAAATTGCTGTGTCTCACTCTGTTTAGCTCAAAATTCATCACTTCTTTCTCTGATTTATGCACTTGGTTATCATAGTTATAATAATCACTTGGATCAGTTACATATAGTATATAAGGATAAGAGTTAGAATTGTTGTTATAATAGTTTTCCAGTTTATTTTTTATATTATTGCGTCTAGGTTTATATGTTGTATGTGGAATACCACTCATTGCACCAGCAATATATAAATTAAATACTTCCATTTATTTTATCTCCATAAATTTGATGAATTAAGTGTAAGTGATAATCAGACAGAACCTGTTCGACCATTGTGAACACCTGTTCAACACTAAATCTAAACTCAAAATTTTTTATAACATACATCACTTCATTTTCAACCCCATCCAGTAAACCAAGATCAGAAGTATTTCTACGACAGGCTTCGTTAATATCGTCGCCACGTTCCAATAATTTAATTAGTCTTGAACGTTGGTCGACATCTAAATAGACGCTAATAATTTCAAATGGATTATCTAATGATTCATTGTATTCTTTTAACTGTCTAAATCCCGATGGTGTTATTACCAGCACTGAATTATCTTTTAAATCTTCTTTGGCAGTTGCATAATGCCAGTTATTATATTCACCAGTTTCAGCAAAGAAACCGCTGTCTTTCAATTTATTAAATTCTTCTACATCAATAAAATGATAATCAACACCATCTATTTCATTGTCATTTTCTCTAATAGGTCTAGTAGTATATGAAATAATTTTATCCATTTCATATTCTTTTTGTATTTTCTTTTCTAAAGTGGATTTTCCGCTTCCACTACCTCCAATAATTGTAATAATTATATTAATCACTCTCCTTTTTATCTTTGTCAAAAATAATTGTATAGATACTATCATCTTTTTTTGGTATATATTTAAAATTAATAAAATATTTATCAAAATATTCATCTGGAAAGATTTTATCAAAACCAATTTCTTCAATTTTATTCTTTAATATTTTTTCAAAATATCTATTAAAATAACAATTTATTAGGATCTTTTTATTGTTTGAACAAAATCCAATATATTTATTTAATTCATCAAATCTTATACAATCTAAATATTCATTATTTAGTGTGTTTATAAAAACTTCCCACATGCCACGCTCTTTACATTTCTCACATTTACAAATGTGGTCGACATAACCCAAGTTACCATCTGTCATGATTACATACAGTTTTGTTTTAGCTTTTTTATTTTTCTTCATTTTCATCTGACCAATTCTGTAATATCTCAACATCTTCGATACTTAATTCATCATTGTTACATATGCTTGAGTTGCACATTGGACAATTTTTACACTTTGATTCATACTCACCGCTCAAATCATCATTAAGCGTATTTAAACTATTGTGCAACTGATTTGAACACAAACGATTAAATTCATGTTCAAAATTAATTTTTAATCTACAGTCAATTTTCATCAGTTATTTTACCTTTTATATTTTTACATTCTTTACAAATGATTTTATCTTCTTTGGTTCCTTCATATTCAAATGAAAACTTACCACAAAAATCACATTTCTCTTTAAAATCATGTTTCTTCACAGGCATAATCCTCCACATTTTTAACATAGATACATTTGGTACAACCGATTATATTATCGCTAAATTCTTCAAAAAATAATTCGTCTCCATTTATCAACTCTTCCCCACACTTAGGGCAAGTTATTGGTTTAATATTATTACATAAACCACAGCTATCACATTCTTTGAAAAAATTTTCTATACACGGATAGGACATTAACAATCTCCTAAAATTAGTTCTTTGGCCATTGGCAATTGTTCTATTTCTTCGCAGAAGTCTTGCCATACCTCCAGCCTATGATTGCTGCGTTGTCCATAAATGTTTCTTAAACATCTGTAATTAGTTGTCATTCTGGCAGTTAAAATTAAACCACTAGGCAAGTTGTCAAGTAAGTCTCTATAATCATCCTGAGATTTGGTTTGATTGTGTTTATCTATTTTTTCATTTACTATATCAATAATTCGTTCATCAACATTTTTGCTACAACATTCTTTAATGTTCATTTTTGTTATACGATGCATGGTACTTTGGGAGCTGACAAAATTCAAGAAGGCATAACGTTCCGCTTCAATCCATCCTTTATTTGTAAATGACATATCAAACGAAACTAAAATTCCTGTTAAATATTGATCGTGTCCTTTACCTTTAGCATTAGCTAATTTAATAGCTCTTTTAATATGCCTATTATCATAATTGCCATTTACTATATCAATTTGAATATCCAAAACATTTCTAATAAATTCTTCTTCGCCTGGCGCAGATGTTCTCATTGGGTATCCTGATGCATAAATGCTTTCAGCTAATTCATATACTCGAACATTATTCAATATCTTGACCATTATTCATATATTCCTTTACATTTATTTGTCTGTCATAATTAATTTTATTTTTCTTTATATACGTCTTATATATTTCTTCCCAAGTAAATCCAAGACAATTTCCTAATAATAAAATACCCTCTAATAATGATGTATAAATGTTGCAATAAGGATCAATATGAAACAAGGAGTCCATAATATTAGAAATGTTTTCATATAGGTTTGTATTATTGTGCTCGAACATTTTTAAATTATCTGTTACAATTTCATCATCTTTATAATAATGTAAGCTCATTGCAAAGTGTAAACAATCAACATATTCGACTAACGCCTTATCTCTATTGTCAACTGCGTTAGGTTTCCAATACTTGAAGCCGCTAGGTAATTCGTTAAACAATTCTCCTAATTCTACAAATAAAGCTAAGCTAATCTTTTCAGCTATATGGGTATCATATTCAACACCTTGCTTATCCATAATATACTCATCTAGTTGACGCTGCATTTCAATCATTTCATTTAACTGTTCTAAATTGATTTTCAATATAACTATTTTCCTTTCTAATTAAATTACCTTTTTTCCCGTCATTGAATCTACCAAATTGTAAATATCAGCTTCTGCTTTTCTTATGTCGCTATCAGCATTATCAACAATAGTTTGATAACCTTTATTTTGTTCAACCAGTTCATTAATTATTTTTTTATATTCATTTATTTTAGTGTTATTATTTTTTATAATTTCTAAGTAGTTATTTTTAAAGGCGTTTACTTCATTTTCAACTTCAGTCTTTTTTAAGACTAGTTTATTCAATTTATCGGTTAAACGGTTACTATATTCGATATCAAAATCTTCGCCTACTCCAAATAACAATGGATAACAAGTAACCACCTTGTTATTACTTGGATCAACAACTATTATCCAATTTTTATTTTTGTAAATTTTTGTATGGTTATGATTTCTAATTTTACCTTCAAAAACACATTCACCATAACTACAAAGTTTATTTATAAATTCTCTAATTTCATTGCTTCTTAAATTGGCATGTTTAACTTGATCTGTTTTTGTAGTATAACCCCAAGCTCTTTCAACATATCTTTCTGCTGCATGTTGACTAATTATATAATTAGTCATTTTTGTTGTTTGTTCATTATTGTTATTCTTGTAAATAATGTCACCATCTTTTTCTATATATTCCATTTTTTCTCCTTTTATATTAAATTTAGTAAAACTACGATTTTATTCAAAAATATTTAGGATTTAACTAAGTTGAATGGTAAAAAATTGACGTTATTTTAGATAAATCCTAACAATATTTGAAACTTTTTCTTAAATTACAAACCATATAACGATATAACCATTGTTGATTAATTTTAAGGCTTCGGCTCTCGGAATATCGTCAACTAATATAATTTTTCCTTTTTCAATTATAGGTGGTTCCTTATTCCATTGACTCAATGCGATTGATATACTATTTTCATTTTTATTCTTTATTTCTTTAGAATGTTTATCTGAGAAAGTTAACACAAGTAATTGGTAAGCTTCACTCAAATCAGTTAATGTTTGACTTTTCCCCATACCTCTAATTAAACTTCCGTCTAGTAAAATGTGTTTTTTAAAGTAAATTGCATTTGCAATTATACTTTTTAAACTATTAAATTGCGCTAATAAGTAATCTGTTGAATTACTATTATCTTGTAACCAAAAATTTTCCTTACATATAGTACGTTCCAAAGATAATTCTTTTTCCATTTTTCACTTTTCTCCTTTAACATTCATATATAACTTTTAGTGGGACAGCAATTAAATTAGAATTAATATTATTGTTTGTTTCATCATACTCTTTTCTTAAATATCTAATTGCACTTTTATTTCCACATTTAACAGTTTCTGTTATATCGCCTGTAAAATTATTGTCTTCAGTTAAAAAATTCAGTAAGTTTATTGCTATTTCCAACCTTCATTAATACATATAAATTTTCTCTAATTTCATTTTCTATTCCTTTCCAAATCCTTCATCAACTATAAAGCCTGCTATCATACCACAATCGTTAAAACACATTGAAATAATCTCATACCCATAATCGTTAATTAAATCCAAGGCGCTACAAATATTAGGAAAATATCTTCTATTAATAAAAGTATCACACCGATTCCAAGTTGGACTAATTCTGTATTCTACATATTTATGTTTTCCCATATTTAAGTCACCGTAATATCATCAATATTTTTAATAATAATTTGTTTTTTACCGTTAGTATCAGGGATTGTCTTAATGTCAATACCTTCAACATAATCTTCTAAATCTAATTCAACTATACGATCATCGTTTAATTTTAATTTACAACGTGACATTTTATCTAATGATTTAATATTACAAATAACATCGCCATCTAAAATGCCCATATCAGTTAGTAGTAATTCTGCTTCATTGTTCGCTTCATAATCATTATTAAACAAGCTTGATGTGGCTTTATAAATATTTAAAATACCATCATCCATTGTTAGTTCTAAAATTGTTTTATGTAGAGCTGCCAAAATATCTTCATCAACGACTCCATAATCTCTATTAATTTTTTTAACAACTGAAATTAATATTTTTAGTTTTTGTTTATCTGTTAGTTTTGGTTCTCCTTTAATATATTGTTCATTTAGATAATATCCAGGCTTGCCATCTATTTTAAATTTCTTTTCAATAATTGAAAGCTTATCTTCTTCAATGTTAATGATAACAGCTTCATCTACTTGTCCACCTTTTGTAGGAACAACTTGTCTGGTTACAATCTTGTATATATCATCTTCAACAATACATACTGGTTGTGTTTTATAGTTAAGTTTCAATATTAATAAATGTTTAATACCATTGATATTACATTGAGCAAACATCAAATCAAAATTTGGCATTTCTTCAATTTGTTTACATAAATAAAACCAGTCATTTGCAATCCTTTGTGATTCTTGAATGAATGCCAGATCACTTTCTGACATTACTTTAGCTGAATTTAGTAAATGATGTTCTTCGCTTATTATAATTTCTTTTATTTGATCACTATCTAAGCATTTGCTAACTTTTGTGTCATAATAATCTGTATTATTTTGAGACAAATCGATTAAACCCTTAGAATAATTTGTTTGACCTTCCTCCATATTTAAGTTATGGATTGTTATTTTTTCAATAATTACAGTTCTATTCAATATTTTTATTTTCTCCATTTCTTCTTTGTTTTTAAATACAATATCCACTTCAAATGCCATATTGTTATCCCAAATCAATCCCTTCAATTTCAGCACGAGTCTTTAGAATTCGTAAATAACTATCCATGCAATATCTTTGATCTTCTAACATAGAAATCGGACAAGTTGGAGTAAATTCTAAAACTTCCGCCTCATGCTTTGTTAACATAATATCTAACTCATCTAGTCTTTGTTTAAGTTGTTGATATTCAACTTTAAATCTTTCTTTATAGGATTTTTCTGTTATTATTTTGTTGTCAGATCCTGTCACTGCTTGTTTTATAGCCTCCATAATAGCTTTGTCAACAGCGTAAAAGTCTTGAACCACTTCAAATTTATCACTTGCAATATTATCTAAAGTAAATTCTTTGTTATTAGTATTAAATAAATCAAAGGTTTCGCTAGTACGAGAGTGGATCATAACCGTACCATTATCCCAACACCAATAACCTTGCCAATGTGGAAGTTTTACTTTCTTCCCTTGTTTCATTAACTTTAATGCTTCATCAAATTTCATTTTTCTATTTCTCCGTTTTTAAATTATTTTTATCTACAATCTCATTCATGTAATACAATCTCTCTCTTCTTTAAAGACTCTTGTACCGATATTACACGTTGCTTAATTGAACCTCGCCACTTTAGATTTAAATCACGCTGCTCTAATATGAATCTTCCATCGACTAAAACATCTATCATCTTAAGTGTTGCAAATGTTATATCATTCAAATATTCATTTTTGCACTCAGTTTTTTCCAATAGTTCTTCCCAAGTATATCCAGACCAAATCCAAATTGTTTTGTCAGGAAAATCTCTTTTAAAAAGGGTTACAAGTGTATAAACATCATCAATATTTTTAGCGTCAAATGGTTCTCCGCCAAGAATAGATATTCCAGCGATATGCCCATTCATAGAGTCATAGATTTCTTTATATACTTCATCACCACAAGGAGTTCCATAATCATAATCCCATAACTTTTGATTAAAACACCCCTTACAATGATGGGAGCACCCAGAGAAGAAAATAGATGTTCTAATTCCTTCGCCATTAGCTATATCAAAGTTTTTTATTTTTGCTATGTTTGACATTACTCTGCTCCCAAGTGATATACCCTATCATGTATATCTTGCGCTCTGCCATCATTAAAGGGGTTAGTTGAAATATAACCACAAATTCTTAAAGCAATATTCATTTTATTAAAATTATCATTGCCACATTGAGGACAATGGAATCTTAAGTCATCACCCATAGAGATATCTGTGCAGCCACATTCATGACAATATGAAGTAGTTGTGTTAATCTCAGCATACATATTTGTATTATAGATATGTTTAATGACTTCTAATAGCGCCTCAATATTCTTAGTCATATTTGGAGTTTCAATGTAAGATATTGCACCTCCTAAACTTAACTTTTGGAATTCACTTTCCAAACTTAATTTGGAAAAGGCATCAATTTGTTGAGATGGAGTAATGTGATAAGAATTAGTAATATAATCTTTATCAGTTATTCCTTCGACCAGTCCGAATCGTTCTCTAAGACATTTTGCAAATTTATATGTAGTAGATTCGATTGGACTGCCATAAATACTGAATCCAATATTTGTCTCCTTTTTCCATTTACTGCAAGCATCGTTTAATTTTTTTAATATATTTTCTCCAAATATACGTCCTTTTTCTTTGGTGTGTGATTCGCCTGTCATATATTTAACACACTCATAAAGACCAGCATATCCTAACGAAATTGAGGAATAGTCATTGAATAATAATTTATTAATTATTTCGCCTTTATTTAATCTCGCATATGCGCCATGTTGCCATAAAATTGGAGCTACATCGGATTTAGTACCTTTCAACGAATTATGTCTAACCATTAATGCTTTAAAGCATAAATCTAATCTTTCATTAAATATTTGCCAAAATTTATCAAAATTTTTATTGCTTGACAATGCTATATCAGGTAATGATAAAGTTACAACACCTTGATTGAAACGTCCATAAAATTTTGGCTCATTGTTTTTATCATAATATGGTTGTAGAAACGATCTACACATTACTTTGCTGAATATCACTATTCAAACTGACTAGATGTTCTCTCCGAGTCCGTTAGTCTCATCGTCGAGCCGACCGCTTGGAGTTGGTGCTTATCTCCAACCCTACATGGTTACACTCATCACCATTAGTCGATACACATTTACAACTGCAAAATAGCAATTGATTTAGCACGGTACTCATCTTAGATCATAATCGTTAGACTCCCTAAGACCTATCCGTTAGCAGTATTTGATACTACACCCATTAAGCAAATGGTTCGATCGGTTTATCCTGGGCTATAGTTTACGCTTACCCATACACGGAAAACAGTTGTTTTGTTTTAATTCTCTCATTTTCTTTTCAGAAATATAATCTGGCACAAGTCTTTTAGAGCTACACTCAGCAGCTAGTTTAGTCAAATACCAATATTTGCTATTTTCATGAACATTGTCTTCTTCCAAAACATAAAGTAACTTCGGAAATGCTATTGTAATAGGTGCTCCTTTTTCATTTTTAACCCCTTTAATTCTTTGACGTAGTACCTCTTCAATAATCATCGCTAAATCATTTTTGGTTTGTTTATCGCTAACTTCACCCAAATACATGAATATACTTGTAAACGGACTCTGCCCATTAGTACTCGAAATTGTAATTAATTGATATTGAATAGTTTGAACGCCATCCGCAATTTCTTCCTTTAGTCTTTTTTCGGTTAATTCATCAATCAATTCTGGATTGCCACTTGCTATACCAATTTCGTATTTAACTTTTTTCTTGATTTTTTTCCTACTAATATCAACAAAGGGTGCCAAATGTGATAGTGAAATTGTATTACCACCATATTGCGAGCTAGCAACTTGTGCGATAATTTGAGTAGCTATAGTACAAGCGGTTCTGAATGAATGTGGTTTTTCAATCATAGTTCCACTAATAACTGTGCCATTTTGCAACATATCTTCAAGATTAATTAAACTACAATTCGTCATTGGCATTCCTGGACTATAGTCCATATCATGGAAATGAATAATCCCTTTATTATGAGCATCAATTATTTCTTTAGGTACTAATAATTTTTCTGCCATCTCTTTACATGTAAATCCAGCTAAATAATCTCTCATTGTTGGTATAATACGAGTATCTTTGTTACTGTTTTCTTTTATAACTTCTTCATTATTACCTTTTACTAAGCTTATATAGTTATCGTACCTCTTACTTAAATCTTTTGATATTTCTCTATTAACATTTCTTTTACATCTATATCTAATATAAGCTTTGGCAACATCTCTTCTATCTGTATCTAACAATTTATCTTCTACCATATCCTGAATAGCCTCTACTGACAGATATTCAGTGTAGGTGTTAGATATTTCCTTTGCAATTAATCCAGCTTTTAATTTTGCTGATTCTGTGATTTTTTTATCTACTTCTTTAAATGCTTTGATTATAGCATTTTTAATTTTGCTTGAATCAAAATCAACCTTATTCCCATTTCTTTTAATAACTTTTAACACTAAATTCTCCTCATCTTGCAAGTTTTATTTTCTCTAACTCCATTTTGGCACCAATAAATCTTTCTTGTAATATTCTTGATAAAATATCAAATGGTACAGTATAACAATAAACATTGTTTAAATTATATATTTCAATATGGACTATCACATTATTCTTCTTGTTGACAAATATTTGACCTCTAGTTGCGCCGAATCGTCTAATAACGTAAATAGAAATATTGTTATTATCAGTTGCATTTCCATAAAATAAAATGTGATTTTTTAAAATGTAATATTCGTCCTCACAACTGTCATTAAGATAATTGTCTAAAAATTTTGTGATATTATTTTTATATACTTTGTTCATTTTATTACCAAACGTTATCCGCCTACTGCTCCCTTCCTATAAAATTTTTTAAATCTAATTAATTCTTCTTCATTTAAATAAATATCAACTCTATGTCCACATCCATCATATCCAGTTACTTTGACTTCGGTAATATCTAGATTGTTTATACAACAAAACTGTTCTTCTGTTTCTTCAATTTGCTTGCGCATCCAACTTGAGTTTAGATCTTTAAGTTTATCAACTGGCAGTTTGTCTGTGTTACATTCAAAGCTATCTTTAGAGTCTAATAAATCCAATTTATTAATTGTCACATAGTAAGAATTTGTACAGCTGCCATAACCAATTCTAATATAATTATTTGCATAGCATATATCTAAATAGGGAACAGGAGCGCCACGAAGCTCCCAAAAATCTTTGATAAACGAGCAAATTTCCTTCTCCGATTTGAATTCGCCAATATATTTCAATTTACCGACATCAAGTTTGTTTTTAATAATATAGTTTTGAGCATACTCGTCCTTGTAATATAGTTTTAACATCGTTTTATCTCCGTACAATATTTTAATATACTTATTGTTGAGTCAGATATTTCGTTAAGAGCTAATTGAACATTGTTTTTATTACAAATAAAATATTTTAACTCTTGGTTAAACATGCTTCTAAAAATTAAAAACCTAAAGTCTTTGCTTAAATCTTTATACGTTCCTTCCTTACATTTATATGATGTAATCGTGTCATCAAATTTATTCACTTCACGACAAATAATTACACAATCGTTTTCTAGTTCATTCATTATCTTCTCCTTAATTGTATTTATTTCTCGTTGTTTCAACCCAAACCACAATTTTATAAACAGCCCATTGTGGGATATCTTTGTTTATTTTATCTTTATCTGGGTTGACATTTTTTACTTCCCAACAACCAAAATCACTCTTAGATGGATTTAGTGACAGACTTGCTTCATACTTTCTTATGAATTCATCATTAATATATAAATCGAATGAGATGTCGAACCATTGTCTATAGTCACTTCCTAAACCCGCTAAAGTTTTGGCATGTATGTTACACAATTTAATGTTATTATTTATTTTAATACAATCATTCCAATGCCATGAACAATCATAATAGAAGTCATAATATCCATTATATCGTTGCCATAAATATATGTGATAATCTCTTTTATGTAACAAATAAATTGTTACTGCACTAGCCAATCTTTTTCTATTTAACCACATTTTCATATTCATACTTCTTTATTTGTATTGGTATCTTCTATAACGTTTCCAAGAACGCTGCATTTTAGTTTGGTATTCCATCGCCAAACCATCTAATTTTCTTTTAACTTTAATCTGCTTTAAATGGATACCATATTCATCACTAATTTCTTTTATTTCTTGAGGAGTAATAGAGTGTATCTGTTCGCTATGATTATTTGGATACCGCCATCTGTGCCCAGAGTGTTTGCGATTTTGTCTGCACCCGAATTTCCTTTTAACATTTTTATATAATTCATCCTTGGTGCGAATCCGACCTTTTTTATCAGTTACAATGTATCTGCAAGAAACTAAAAACCGCCATGTTCGAATTTTTGTATTTACTCGCTCATAATCAAAGCATTTTGCTAATTTTATTTCACCAAGATAATCATACACACCTTGAGCGCCTTCAACATATCCAAGATACGTCCAACCACTTAAGTGATACACACTTCCATCTTTATTGCTGTCCACCCATTTAATTTCTTGTTTGTAAACATAGTATCTTTGCATCCAACCCTCCACTTGAATAAAATCTACATTTTATCCAAAAATCCCCCTTTGGAAAACACGTGATTTTACGATGTTTTCTAAGGATATTTTTGAGCAATTATGTAAAAATATCTAGGTATTGTTATCTTTTTCTATTTCTACAACTTTCAAAGTATCAGAAATATTATCAACAGAGATTTCATCATTCAAATTAAACTCACTATATTTTGTATTTAAAACAAACCATCTTCCATCACTGTTCGTTCCATTTGCACTAAACAAAATACTATTATTAATATTGTTTCCAAATCCAGAATAAGCTGAACAAGTTACTATTGCATATTGTTTAAAATTATTATACTTATCAAATACCTTGACTATATCACCTATATGCAATCTACTGCCTTTAACATCTTTCGATAGTACTGGTGTTCCCAATATGTTTTTCTGAGGATATATTTTATCCAAAATACCTTTTAAAGCTAATACTTTTGCTTTAGCAGATTCATAACCTTCTAAAACAATATAGTTGTTTTTATTGAGAGAGAGTAATTTATTATCAACTAATATATTACAAAGTTCGTTTTGAATCTTTTTAATACTTCCAATTTTAAGAGATGGGCAAAAACGATTATTTGTAATCATTACATATTCTCCCATTTTTGCAGGGCGTTTATTTTTTTTTTTGACCTGCTTAACTTTAATAGTTTTTTCTTTGTGACAAGCAATGCTATATCGCCTCAAATAATTTTCTAAATCTTCAAAAAATTTAAGTGGTGCTATATATTTTGGATACTTTGCGTTATTATCAGCAGTAAAATATCCATCTACTACATCATAAATTTTTCCTTTAGTAAGAATGGAACTGTCGGTTAATACCTCAAAACTACAATTAAGAAAATTTGCATCTTTGGTTTCACTTACATCTATTTTTTCATCTTTGTCAAATAGTCTGTTGAAAGTCATAGTAGCTCCAATAGTAAAATCAAACTTGTCATCATGATGACATTTACTTACCTCACGTTTTACAACTTTCCCATTTTCTTTTAATATTGCATGAGTTTCATTATTTTTAACTGTTATATGAATTTCGCAACTACTTTTTTTAAATGTAATGTTTTTGAAAGCAACTTTTTCAAATAAGAGGTTTTCTAATCTAGCTGCTTTTAACTTATGTGATTTTTTGTCAACAAATAATCCAAGTTTAAAATTTGAATTTTTTATCCATTCCAGACATGCACTTTTAAACTTAGAGTTTAGTAAATTATTTTTAATACATTTGTCTAAAAATGTTTTAACTTCTTCAATATTTTCAAATGTTACTGCTATATTTCCCTTAACAAAATCTTCAAATGTATATTTTTTCAAAATCGTCCTCCTTTGTTTTTTTTATATTTATCCTAAAAATATTTTTCAAAAAATTATAATAACTATACAGTTTTAAGGTATTTAAGAAAATATATTTCCTATTAAATAACATATAGCTGTAGTTATCATAAACAACCAGAACCATTTGTCATCGTTACTGTTTTTCAATATATTTCACCTCCATTATTTATTTTTTTTAAAGAATATTTGTTATTGAGATATGCAAATGTTTTTAATTATGATTGTTTTTATTAGACATTTGAACTGGATATAATTTTTTGTTGTCACAAGCCTTTTTTGTATCATCTTTAAACATTGTCAATTTGTCAGTCATATTTTACTACCTTCTTATAAACTAATATATTTTAATCAAGCCCATCATATAAAGATTTCGACAAATCGTCATTACTAAATTTGTTGGAATTTCTTATTGCATTAATTAGATTAATTTTACTATCTCTGCACAGTGAGTAACCATATTTACAATATCTATAACTGCGTTCTAATGTATTAAATGGGTAAAGCAGTTTGTCGTTTTGTAAAACAAGTTTTCTTTCATGTAGGTGCTCAAAAAATTTTGGATGATGTAATATACAATAATTAAACATACACAAATCTTCATCATCATAATCAACTTCGTAATAATAACAAAATTTAGTAATTGTAAAATCAAAATGATCTAATATAGCTTCAGGTTCACCAAATGTTTTTTTTATCAGTTCAACAACTATCCCTGTTTTTACTTCCTCATACGCCACAGCGTTTTTATTTTCATAATAAAATTTAAATTCTTTATTTTTTCCATATTTGTTATTTGCTTCATTAAAATCATTTTTATTTCTAAAAAACATATCTATATCTTTTATATGTTCGCCATTAAAGATATTTTTAAAACAACCACCTGCTATAATCCCACTTGTTCCAATTAAATATTTTTTTAAAAACAATAGTTTGAAAAACTCTTCTTCTTCTCTCTCAATATACTCCATTATATCTCCTCCTTTATTTTCCATCGCAACCATCCAAATCTATTGCTTGACCGCATTTAGGACAATATTCAAATTCAGCATATACTATTTCATACCATAGCACTTTTCCATTAGGACAGATGATTTCTATATCAGGTTCTCCTTCTGTCCCAATGTGAATGGGTATCATGTTTTGAGTATAAAACAATCCAACATTTCTACGCATTGGTATGCATCCTAACTCACTCATTTTAACCATGATTTCATTTTGTAGTTTTGTTTCAGGATTCATGGGTTTACCTCATTGCACATTGTACAGGATAGAAACGGTTTTCTTCAAATTTAATAGTTTCATATCTTTTTGTGTTTATGTTATTATTATGTATAAGAATATCGATTTCATTTTTCTTTTTATACAATTCACCTATTTCAAAACATTCTTCCCAATAGCTATCCCATACCCACATATCAGGCTTTAAATCTTCAAGTTTGTATGGTTTTATTGTATTATCAGCCAATTTAATATTCTCATTGTTATTTAATAGAATTGCCTTGGCAGTTGCTAAACCGTTATACAATCCAATCATGTAGCTATCTGTTAAGTTATTCTTTTGTGCTTCGATAACTTTATTTAAATAATCAATACCATTAAAATAATCTGTTATTAAATCGTATAAGAAACCTTTTAAATCATTTACATTGTCATCATCATTGAGCATAAAATTATCGTTTAAGGCATTAACACAATAAATTAAAAATTCCTTTTCACTAACATTATGCTTTTTTATATATTCTTCTTTACTCGACATCTTCTTCTACCTCTTTGTTATCTCTTTCGATACACTTATCTATCATATTTTTTATTTCTTCTTTAGTGAAGTTACATAAACTTACGCAACCGTTTATACTCCAATTCTTATATGCACCAATACCCTTGCCCTGATAACTAAATCCATGTTGTTTAAAACCATATTTGCCATTATCTAATGGTTTAAATTCTTCATATTGTAATTCTATATAATAATCATATCTTTTAGATGATTTATAATACTCTAATGGTACTTCGTTTTGAGTTTGTGAATATGTAACCACTTCATGTAATGCTTTTTTATATTCTTTAACAACGTCTAACTGCTCCAAGCTATGTAATGTGTCAGCATACTCTAATATTTCTTCTCTAGTTGGCATCTTCTAACCACCCTTTACCTACAAATTTTTTAAATACTTCTTTAGGTGATAAACAATTTTTCCCGCTTTCTTTAATAACTTGGTGGATATGGTTACAATCAACAATACTACTTAATCCAAATTTCCCTTTAAATAATACGCTTGCAATTACATATTTTTCTTCAACACCCCTATGCAATGTACAATCGGGACATAATTCGTTTAATAATAAGACTAATTTTACTTCCATTCTAAGTTGCTTTTTTTCATTCATTCTTCATCACTCCTTTTAATTCTCCTTTTTCTATATAATTTGTTATATTTTCTGGGCTTTTTATATACCCTAGCTGATTAGTTGATAATTTTCCCTGTTTTGTATAGCTATGAAACTCATATTGATAAGAAGCAATAAGAGTATATCCATCTTTACGTATTAATATTTTTCCTTTTTTCCATTCCCTCTTATTTCTAGTCCACACATAAAATTCAACATCTTTATCTAATCCATTTTTTTCTAAAAATTCTTCATATACCTTATATTGAATTTTATTAAAATCCTCTATGTGTTGCTGTAATTCTTTTTCTTTAATTCTCAATTTCTGTAATTTTTCCATTTTCTTTCACTTCCATTTTTAACAATTCTTTTTGCTTATGCCTATAATCTATCCCTAACAATTTCTTTTTTCATATTCCTTATATAACATACTTTGCTAAGTGACATCATAAATAATTTTTTTAGGAAGAACTTAGTTTTCTTCCACGTGTATACTATACACCAAACACAAGTTGATGTCAACTAGCAAAGTAAAATTTTATATATTTAACCATGTATTTCTACTTAAGTTTTCTTTTTTTAGTATTGCTCTATTGACCGTATCTAAATCTCCTATATGGAAACACTTTTCTTTCATTCTTGTAAGCCCAACATAAATCAAATTGCTATTGAGCATATAAGTGTGACTTGATGGTGTAAATAAAATTACCACCTTGGCAGCGGAACCTTGAAATTTATGCAGCGTACAAGAATATGCTAATTCGACATTTTGCATATCCGTCTTTTCATATCCAACAAGCAAACCATTGAAATCTATTACAATCAAGCCTCTTTTTGTAATATCAACTATTACCCCTGATTCACCGTTTGCAATAAACGTTTGTTCGTTGATAAAGTCATAACAATCTTCGCCCCACATTGTTCCCTTTGAAACAAGAAAAGCTTTTCGATTATTTTTTGTTTGCATTACAATATCGTTAACATAAAAATTTGTGTTATGCGCTTCGATATGAATATCTGACACCTTACGTTCTTTGTTAGCTATTGGTTGTAACAATCTGTTAATATTTATACACCCATAATCACCTTTGCGATATGATGACAATACAACCACATCTGAGGTAGAATATCTTTCCAATGTTTTCGCATAAACTTTTTTTATACAGTCTAATCCAGCCTCCTTGTCATAGTTCATAAATAAATAATCTTTGTTTTCTCCAAATGCAGTAACTTTATTATCATATTTTGTTAGATACAGTTTACAATTTCTTACATCAGTAGCTACTTTCATCAATCCACCCTCGCCATATCTAAATACCTTTGTCAGCATGGTTTTAGGTATTTTTTTTGATGTCAGTAAGTCATGCATTACGTTTCCACAACCTACTGATGGTAACTGGGCAGGGTCACCTATTACTAGTAGTTTGGTTATATTAAAGTCGATTGCTTCCAATACAGTTTTGAACAAGAATACATCTGCCATCGAAAACTCATCGATTATAAGCACATCGCAATTCAATTTATTAAACGAGTTATATCTCCATGTAGGCGGTTGATACCCCAATCCAGTATGAATTGTTTCGGCTTTTGATCCAGTATATTCCGATAAAACTTTGGCAGCTTTTCCAGTTGGTGCAAACAAAGCAAACCACTTACTCTTATCTGTTAACATATTAATAATAGCTTTTGCTGAAAACGACTTTCCCGTTCCTGAATATCCGACTAAAATACTAAATTGAGATTTACATAAATTATGAATGCTAGACAACTGATCATCAGTCAATTCGTATTCATCAATAGTTCTGTAATTTTCAGGATTAACTTCGTATATATCATTGATTTCTAACGCCTCATTTATTCTGTATTTTATATACATTTCGGCTTCGTATGTAACTTTTCTCGATACAAAAACATCATTATTTTTATCCTTATTGTAATAAATATCATCATCTTTGATTGCTTCAAAGAAATGTTGTGAACATTCAGGGGTTACACTTTTAACGATTGATAACAATTTTAGAATATTTATTCTAGTACTTCCGTTATTTTCAGTTTCGGTAAGATTATATAAAATGCACTCTCTACACCTTTGTAAAGAGGTTCTTAAATTATAACCGAACTCAACAATTCTGTTTTTTTGAAGTTTTAAAAGTAATTCATCTGCACTTTTAAAACCAATTCCACTCAAAGAACACATACATTTATATGGTTCTTGAATAATTTTTTTACGTACAATTTCGATTGAAGTATACTTGCTGTACATTTTTCTTAATACATTTAATGAAATATATCCTTTAAATTCATTAATAAGGTCAATTAACATAAAATTATCAATTATTTTATTCTTGATTTTTTCAAATGTAACATCTTTAATACCTTTAACTAATGACAAATCAACATCTTCATTATCCAGAACCATTTGGATAATATTCGGATAATGAAGATACAATTCTGAGGCTTGCCTTTCTGTACATATAGTTCTAAGAAATTGATATGTTTCTTGCTGATTCACTGGTTTATCTCTTGATATCGAAACTACTTTATATGTTGTTCCATATTTGTTTTTAGTTGGTATTCCAGTAATTTTATAGTCAGTATTTAAATCCAATTCAGATATTTCTCCCATAATAGACACATTTCCGTAATTATTTGCAATTACCCTAGGATTTGATTTAAAATCAACATTCATAGCATATATCCTAAAATTTTCTTTAGAGAAGGTACATCTATTTACTTGCCCTGTAAATACCGTTTCTTTTTCTTCTATAGTTTTATCACCTCATAATCATTTAATATTTCTTCTACTTCATCAGTTGCTATCCATTTCCCTTCAGCATCAGGTCGCTTTTTAAATTCTTTATCTAACTCCTTTATGCTTAAAACCGAAAACTGGTCAAATGGGTTGTCTCTGAATTTTTTTCCTCTTTTAATTCTTGTTTTTATCTCTTGTCCATTGTTTAAGTTTCTTATAATTAATCTTGGGGTTGTTGGATTATTTCCTATAACAAAATCTATAACTATATAATACATATTGTTTATTTCAGAGTTTGAATAATCAGTATATCCTAAATTTTCAATTTCAAATTTTATCTGCTTTACTACTGGCATTGGTTTTGGGCAAACTTTCTCTAAAGTTATTGATAGTTCTTTCAAAAGGCTCAAATTATCAATATCTCTATATTGTTTTGGAGTAATTTTTTTTGAATACTTCTCTAAATAATATTCCGATATTCCTATTTTTTCTAATTTAGATTTTGAAATAATTTTAGCGTTTCTTAATTGAATGTATTTATTATAAACTTCTTCCAAATAAACGTTATTGCCAAAATCCGAAAAATAATTAAGACCAATCAAAATCCTTGTTTGTCTTTCATCTAATGATGTTTTACTCATATCATCTAATAATTCTATAAAAGAACTATAGTTATTTTTTGCTAATTCAAACAACTCTTCTGCGATCTGACCATTACAATATTTTATACTCTCAATGCCTTGATAGATTGAATTTGTTTTCTTATCCATATAAAATTCAGCCTTAGAATATCCAAATCTTATTCCATTAACATAACAACCTTTTTGGTTTATATAATTTTTAATATTTTTCATTTTATCAGCATCGCTTTTGTAAATATTTAGTGCAGCAGTAAACGTCTCTAATGGATAATAATGTCGCAAATATCCACAAGCAAATCCTAAGAATGAATATGGATCAGAATGATTCTTACTAAATAAATACGAACTTGCATCTTCTATTACTTTTAAAAAATTGACAATTAATTCTTCTGATTCATTCTCTTTCACCCCATAATTTTCTTTCATAGTTTTAAAAAAGCCCTTTTTTATATCAGGAATATATTTTTCAGTACCAGTTTTTTTAGCAAAACCACGTCTTATTACATCTGCTTGACCCATCGAATATCCACAAAATATATGCAAGAATTCTATAACTTGTTCTTGATATACGAGATACCCTAATGTTGGCGCCAGGAATTCATTTAATGCATAATGTCCATTATCTCTATATAATCCTTTAGCTAAACTATCACGATAAGATGCGCCCGCAGGCCTTATTGCCCCATTTGCCATAGACATTAAGTCTATATATGAAAAATCTGGATTTTTTTCTCTTATTTTTTCAATTACTTCTGGCTTTAATATATCTTTTAAATAATTACCTGCAAAATCTGATTCAAATTGAAAAATCAATGTGGTATCTTTAGCTAAATCTTCCCAAACATTCATATCAGTAAAATCCATATTTTCAGGTAATAAAAAGTCTATTTTTGCAAGCTTGCAGGTTTTATAAATTAGTCCAACACAGTCTAATCCAAGTACATCCAGTTTTACATAATTTAAAGAATCAATTTCTTTCATGTTGATTTGTGAAATTGGGTTTTTGTTTGTTTTACTTCTAAACGTTCCAAATTTTCCTTCAATCGGGTAAGGCGAAACTACTAGTCCAGCAGGATGAGAACCTACAGAAACTATAGTGCCT
Source organism: Thomasclavelia cocleata (assembly GCF_900102365.1). Taxonomy (GTDB): domain Bacteria; phylum Bacillota_I; class Bacilli_A; order Erysipelotrichales; family Coprobacillaceae; genus Thomasclavelia; species Thomasclavelia cocleata. The sequence continues at coordinate 91,668 of NZ_FOIN01000001.1, forward strand.
GATACCAAATCAACATATTTAAATAATTTTGGATATCGTTTTCGGTATAATTCATCAATTTCAAACTTTTTGTTATCATTTAAGAATACTGCATTGCTAATTTCTTGAGTTTCATTTAGCGACATTCCCAAAGCACGACCGATATCCTTAATTGCACCTTTCATTTTGATAGTGTTAAATGTAATAATATCGCAACAATAAAGACCATCTCTTTTAAACAGATAATCTCTTACCATACCTCTGTCTTCATTAAACCAATCTGTGTCAATATCTGCTAAGGTAATTCTTTCGGTATTCATAAATCTTTCAAAATTCAAATTATATTTAATACTATCTATTTCAGTAATTCCCAACAGATATGCAATTACACTTCCAGAAACCGACCCTCGTGAGTATCCAAAATTCACTCCTTGTTTTTTTAGATATGACTTGTAATCTTCTTCAAGCAACAAAAAATCAATTGCCTCATTATGCTTATAAGTTTGCAACTCATAATTAATCCTTTGAATATAGTCTTTGTAATTTGGAAATTTGTTAATCCCCCTATTTTTTACACCTTCAACAATTTTTTTCAGTAATACACCTTCAGAATCGTCATACAATTTCGGATATTTTTTTGAATAATCTAATCTGAATTCTTCAACCATATCACTCATTATGTTTGTATTCTCAATTGCTTGAAGATACACTTCTTCTGGTAATGCATTTTGAATTTTATATGCCTCAACTAACTCATCATATGTTTTGAAAGACATATCCCAATTATTTTCATCATTTCCAAAGTTCACCCTTTTACCAATCTGCAAAACTCTTCGCCCCTCTAAATCCTCTTTTGTTAAAGCGTGAGTGTCAGTTCCAGCGATTAACGGTATTCCAGTTGTATCACTTATATTCTTTAAATATTGATTATATTTTTTTTGAAAAGCATCATTATGATGTTGCACCTCTAAAAAACATCTATGCTTGTTTTTTATTAATAAATTTAAAAATCTTTTTTGAATCGCTTTATCTCCCTTTGCAAGAATGCCACCTACGCAAGCTGTAGTAATGATAATATTGTCGCTGGTTTCTTCCAATTCTTTTAAGCTAATTCTAGGGTGATAATATTTATGATCTTCTTCAAACGCAATTGAAGATAGTTTATTTAGCTCTTCAACCCCATTGCCATTTTTTGCTATTAAAACACAATGATAATTATCTCGAATCTTCTCAGATAATTCTTCGGTAACATAAAATTCTTCAGCATGAATATACTTCATTCCAGCTTTTTCAATTTCATCTTTTTTATGTTTCCATTCATATATGCATCCATGTTCTGCAAAGCCAAACGACTTCATACCAAGCGATTTAGCATAATCAATATATTGATAGTATTTGTTAATACTATCAATATTTGTTACACCATTCGATAAATCTGAATGAACATGATAAAGAACATAATTTTTAGACATCTGATAATAACTCCTCAAGCATATTATCAAAATCAATGTCAATTTCATTAGAAGTATTGTTATCACCATTACTAATAGATAGCAAATCAATACCTCCCTTTTCATTTTCTAATTGTTTTAAATATTCTTTATAAGGCAACAATAAATTAGCACTATAACCACACAACGTTGAGTAATAATAGCTTTGAGTTTTTACACTATCCTTATCATCCCAAAACAATTTAGAATCATGACTAAGTTTATACATATCAGTTTTTTCATTGATTTCATCAATTGTATTGATTAATAAATCTTTCCACTGTTGTAATAATTCTTGTGTTACTTCAACATACACCCAACAGTCTTCAAATATAAATTTTTCTTTTATGTCATCAGGCAAACAGTCTATTGAGTTATCTTGCATTACTTTCATTATATATTCATCGACTTGTTCACTATCGTATTTAAAATGTTTTAACCAAACCATTATATTAGACACCAGTGATTCGCCAAGTTTACATCTTTCGATTTCTCTAACTTTTTTCTTGCCATTTTTTTGTTCTATAGTAACATTTTGATACTTTAGAAAATTCCAGCCAATCTTAATTTTATTTAATGGAATACCCAACTGATGAATTCCAATTGCATACAGTGCCAGCTGACCACATTCTTCCAATGCTTTTTTACCTTTATAGATAGTGCTTGTTTTAAAATCCCCAATTATACAATTACCATCTTTTGTTGTAATCAATATATCAATATATCCTTGCAATACAATATCATGTCTTAACTTTATCAAAATAAATTGCTCAATCATTTTTTTATCAACTATTGATTTATGATTTTTAAAAAAATGTGTTAAATCTTCGTTATATTTAATTTTTATATTATTGTTTTTTTCGGAATTATTACGGTCAAATTTCAAATCAGCCAAATCAATATTTAACATCCAGCCATCTCGAAAACGCTCTATCATATCATTATATTGAATTTTCCCCTCATAATACTCCTCTAAAACACCGTGTGCTACCCCGCCTAGGGGTGCATACGCACAATTATTATTATCTTCAGGAATATGTTTAACGTATCTTAAAAAATATTCATAATGTGATGTCATATAGGAATGCACCCTAGACCAACTCCACAGAAAATCAACAGAGTATTTTTTACATATTCCTGAAAGTTCTTCTTTTGTCTTTCTCAATTTTTATTTTTTAAACTATCTAAGTATTTTTTATGTTCTTTTTCGTCATATTTTATTTTATACTTCATTAAAAATTCGAATATATTACTGCTCTTATCTGCAATAGAATCTTTGGGATTTAATAAATTATATTTATCATATGTGTAATAAACATTTCTGATACCATAAAATTTTTCGCACATATGACGTATTTCATTAATACTTATATCTTTATCCAAACTAATGATAATATCTACATTTAAACCAATTAAAATCCTTGCCTGTTCCGAACTTAATGTGTGTCCACTTAAAGCTACTCCAGTTGGATCTTTTCTAGAATGTCTTTTTAATACACTTTTTTCCGATTCATATACAACTACATAACCATATTTTGTTATATCTTCTTTATTTTCCCATAATCCATATAGGTTATGACTTTTTGGGTAAGTAGGAGTAATAAAATATTTTTTTATTCCCAATTCTTCATAATTATCAATAACTGTTCTCTGATTATATCCTAGCAATTTACCATCAAGCCAGTATCTTAAGGGAATTATATTTCTCTTATATAAGTGACTATATGCTAACCCGAATTTTTTTATGGTTTGTGGAACAATGCCTTCACGAAACCAATCAATATGGATATACGGTATATAATCAATATTCTCCATTTCATCCAAATCTATGTCTTGTACATAAACAGTGCTTCGTTTGATTTTTTTAAACACTTCTAATGGATCATTAACTTGTTTTTTTACTTTAACATCTTTATTGTATGTTAATGGTATATCAAACAATTTGTGTACATATTTAATTGCTTCTCGAAAATCAAAATTTTGATTAGTTCTAGAAAAATTATACTGTATCAGTGTAAATATATCTGATTTGATCTCATCATTACTTTTAAAGTATTCTTCTCTTGTATAGTTACGAACATTAATATATTTATTATTATTAACAACTATACAAGAAGGATTATCTCCATCAATGTTCCCACAAGTAAAATATTCTTTATTTTTATTATATTTAATATGATGACATCCAATTTCATTTAGAACATATTCGATCTTACAATTATTAAAAATGTATTCTTTTAGTTCTAATCCTGTCATCTTTAACCCTCTAATAATCCATTGGAACGTTTGTGAATCCAACTTCTTTCAAAATATTTCTACTTAAATCATGTTCAACTACTATCTGATATGTATTGGCTGCACCCTCTCTGTTTTTAACAATAAATATTATTTGATAATGCTTATTATCAGCCAATCTTACTGGCACCTTTGACAATCCATTTTTACCAGCATACGTATAGATATTTAACGCCCGTTTACCGCCTGGTCTTTCATCGTCAAATAATGTTCTTATCATCAAACAGGTACTTGCAGGATCAACAATATTTTTTGCCATACCAATATTGTCTTGAGTATAATATCTTTGCATTACACTTCCTTTTGATAATTGAAATGTGATAAGTATATGTACATTTTTACTCTCTGGTTTTACAATATCGTTAATTTCAACCATGTTTTGTTGCATTTGCAACCATGCATGACTCTCAACCTTTCCTGCATCCATTTTATAAGTGTCTAGTGCAAAATATCTAATACCAAGACTTATGTATTTATTCATAATTTTAATAACATTTTTAGTTTTATACTTTTTAAAAGGAATTATAGTAATAACATTATCTTTGTCTTTATTTTCTATCCATTTTGCTGCTTCAAGTAATAATTCTTTGGTCTCATTTTTGAAAGAGCCATCTCTAACTGTTTGTTTTTGAAGATCTTTTTTTATAACATTATTGGCCACATATACCAAAAATTCACGTTGCCATTTTTTTAGTCCATCCTCATTAAGCATAATGACTATTTTCTCATTATTTTCAATAATGCTTGGTATCGTAGAACTTCTTAAAAAAGCAGATTTTCCAACATTAGAGAGCCCACCAATTAAAGTAATTGAACCCATATATTGTCCGCCAGTTTCATTAGTTAACATCCTCATGTTGTGATATGGTAAACCAACTGCCAACCCTTCATCTAATTCATCAATTAAATCTCTAATTTTGTAAGATATACTGTATGACTTCATATCTGTATCAGCATTGATGAATATATCATTAAACATACATTCATATTCTTCATAGATTTCTTCAGTTGTACAATCTATAAATTCTTTTAACTTGTTGTCATCAACAATAATTCCCATTTTACAGAGTTTTATTACTATGTTCCATTTTTTCAATTCACTAATATATCCATTAAAATTATCTTCAGAAATATATTCGATAGCATTTTTTATAGTATTATAACCGCCAAAATTTTCATAAACTGTTTTTAATTTTGGATGTTTTTCTAAATATAAACCAACAGTAATAACATCTAATACATTCTTTTTTTCAATATTATATAAGTCATTCACTATTGCAAAATATACCTTCCAAGCATTATTGGTAAAATCATTAATGCTTAATTCAACGTTGGATAATAATTCAGGTTTTTTAAATAATATTGAAACTATATTTGCTTCACAAGGCAACTTGATTTCAGCAACCTTTTTAATAGTACTCAACCTTTCTTTTTCATATCCATTTAATATATTTTTTTCTATAATACAACCTCTTACCAGTATCCTTTTAATTTTTTATTTGTCTTTTTAGTTTTTGGTTTATATTTTGCTTTAAAATTATTTTCCAAATTAGTTAAATCGATTCCTTCTATTTTGCTTTTGGCTTTTTCAGATTCTTTAATTTTTGTATATAAATTGTTTAAATCACTCTCGACAATCTTTTTAATATATACAAATTTTGAATGTTCATTTTTAAAATTCTTTGTTTTAATTGCATAATCAATTTTATTTTTATTTAATTTAAACGACAATAAAATGATTTTAAACGGATAATGAGCATTATCCTTAATCTTTCGATTTTCAATTGCCTTACCCGTTTGCAATCCTTTTAAACCTAAAACAATATTAGAAGGAAGCGACTGATTCTGATCATAATTAAACACATTAAGTTTTACATATTGATATAATTCATCCCAATCTTGTTTTTCTTGTTTAGTCATCGCTTCCTCCTTTAATTTTATTTAGTCAACTTTAATATCTCTTTAGATAAGTTCAAATCAGTAATTTCTTGTAAATTAGTAAGTCCATATTTTTTTAGAATTAATAATATTGGAGTAACAACTTCTTTGTTTGTTTTATTTTTTACAATAAATGCTTGAATGGTTTCAATATTTTCTTTTAATTCTTTTTCTTCTTTGATAATTTTTTGTTGAACTTCGATTTCTTTCATTCTTTTCTTAATTTCTTCATCTTGCTCCATTTTTGTTTCATCAAATGATTTATTTGATTTAGCCTGTTCTGCCTTAATTGCATCTGTTAAAGCTTTAATGAATTCAACAGAATCAAACTCTATTTCAGGTACAATTTCCGCAAATCTTGAACCAGAGTCGATTACATATGCATCATCTCTAAATTTAATTTTTCGAGATTGCGATTTTAAAGTCTTTTTAATTACTTCGTTTCCTTTGAAATCTTTTTTTCCTGTTTTTTCTGATGAGATAGTTCTGTCAAAGTATGCCAATGCTAAGAAATGAACTTTCTTTTTTAAACCATTGAAATAAACTTTTTCAACATCATTTGTCAATGTCGTATATGTTTCACCACTAACAGTGTCAGTGATTTCTTTTGGTTTCACGTGACCAATTACAATAAAGTTAATACCAACTTCTTTAAATTCCCACAAAGCATCAAGCATTAGTTCCAACGCTTTCTTTTGTCCTCTTTGATATCCCTTCCAAGCTGCATCGATTGATTTGACTTTAGCATCTGGATATTCTTTATTACTTTGACGAATAGATTCAGCTTCTGCTAATTCAATAAAACCATCATATGTATCTATAACAACTACTTTTAAGTCTTTATAATCAGTGGTTCTATTTTCAATAATGTCATCTTTAATATCTTCAAAAGTATCCCAATCTGATACGTCTTCAGCAATAATTCCCTCAATGGCATCTGCACCACTTTCTTTTCCCATTTCTAAGAATAAATAGCCATCTTCGCCAACTAATTCTTCACAAACCTCTTTAATTAATGTTGTATTGTGAGTAACAATATAGTCTTTTGTAATATATGTATGATCGGGGTTATCAACCATAATACATTGTGATTCTTCTTTTCCAACCAATTTAATATCTCTAATGATTTTAGAATATTCAAAACTTCTCTCTTTATTTAACTTGTTTTTATGTTTTGTGGATAAATGCAATTTTTCATAATCACCATAAATTGACATAGAATATTCAATTTCATTGCTACACTTTTTTGTACTGTTCTCATCTGTATGGTTATATTCGGTAATCTTAACAATATAACCCAACGATCTTGCTAAACTAGAAATATCATTGGCAAGATGCTTAGAATAAATACTAATGCAAATATTATTCCCTCTTGCTATATGCCCCGTATTAATGATTCCACTTAATAAAGCAAGCCTATTTTCAATAGATGAATAAATATAAATTTCAGGAACAAACTTCTCTTTTGACCCACGATTATTTAATCCTAATTTCTTAATTACTTCTTTGAAAGTATTCGATTTATCTGTTTCACATACAATACTTGCTTGTTTATAATTATCAAAACATCTTGTATGAAGTTTAACATTTAAGGATGAAATCTCATTAGCTAACTCTTCAAATAGCTCATTCTCTGAGTTTGTAAAAGTATATACATCACCAGTGAACCCACCATTACCCAGCATTAATCCTAGAGCATAGGGCGATAATGGTAATTTATTTTGATTATCAAATTCAATAGGTAAGTTTATAGGGACACTATATTTATAGTTAAATTTACTTTTTTTATTAATGTTGTTAACGGGAGTTTTATAATCTTTTAAAATTTCCTCCAATGTTACTACTTTATAACGATAGTCATTATATTTTCCCATATTTGAACGTTGCTTTGCTGTTTGCACTGTCCATAAATGTTTTAGTCCACATCGTGTAGAAGTACCATCTTCAAATGTTACTTCATAAACATCTTTTACACCTTGTGGGAAAACTCCAGTTACGGGATATGTTTTACCATCTCTACCATAAACCAAGTCTCCAATTTGAATCTCTCCCATTGGTTTCCAACCTGCGCTTGTAAGCACTGGTTCTGAGATAGGTTGTTCTTTACCAATCTTAGGTTCTCCTAATAAGATTGTATTATATGATAAAGGATCAACTTTTACGTGATTCTTTTTACCAAATCTTCTAACCATTAGTCACCTAATTCTTTCAATAATTTTTCTAAATCTGCCGCTTCTTCATCATCCAATTTTGGATCAACTACTTTCATTTCTGTATCTTGTTTTTTATTTGTTGCTTTAGGCAAGATAAATTCTAAATCAGATTCTTCATATTTTTTTCTATCAATTTGAAGTTTTGGAGTTTTTGTTCCATCTTCATTAATAATCATTTTGATGTCAGGTTTGATTAACATCATTCTTCGTTCTCTATTTGAACTTACTGAACATTTATCCAATGCTTCGTCAAGTTCATATATTCCCATATCAACCATTTGTTTAATATCATCATCCAAATCGTCATATGTAGCTGTTACAATGGTTCCACCTTCAATAAATCTTCCTACAAAAGTAATTGCTGTAACGCCCTCTTTAACTTTGAATAATAATCGTATTAATTTTAAATATTTTTCATTATCTGAATTATCTATTTTATATTCAAAGTTCACTTTAAATGGATAAGTTTGTTTTACATCAACGCCTTTATAATCTTTAAGGTAATCCGCCACATAACCATCTATTAATAAACATCCTTTATCTTTGTCATATTTTTTAACATCTAGGCAGTCCTTATCGAATAATACTGTTTGAGTAAATTTGGCATCATATTCTTCTGGTTTTTTATTTGAAAGATAGATTGCTTTAATTTCTTTATTTACCACTACATTATCATCATTATTAAATGAATATTTTAAATTTCCTTTGACATTAACAATCATACCTTCTTCAAGGTTTTCTTTAATATAATTTATAAAATCATAAGAACTCAAAAATTCTTCAATAACTAAATTATCATTAACATCCTTTTTTAAGCCTGCTTTATAGAAACAATTTTTACCAATAGTCATTAAAATATCTTTATTGTCTCTATCTTCCCAAGCAATATCAAATCTGTTATCAAAATCATCATATCCATTTTCATCTTTACCATGAACATATACTAAATTTTTACGATCTTTTCCATAACCACCCATTGCTTTCCCGTATATCACACCACATTCTTCTCCGCAGTTGATTCCAAGATTTAGGCTGTTATAAATCCAATCACTCTTTTTTGACTTTTCATCTATTTGGAAAGTAAATTTATTAAATTTAGCAACTTTCCCCACCAAACTAAAGCTTGATGCACCTCTTTTTAATCCATTTTGTTTTTCTGCCATTAAATCCTCCATTTTCTTTTTTTATTTTAAATTTATTTTCAACGTTACTATCGGACTACTTTTTCTTCGTCATCTTTCACGTTTGAAACTTTTTTGTCATACTCAGCCATAATTGCCATGTATTTATTTTCTGAAATTTCTTCTAAACAATCATGGTCATGCCATTCGCCACAATTTGTTTGTGTATAATAAATCACACCTTCCTGATCAAAATACCTATATTCATATTTACCGACATTTTTCAAATATGGCTCTAATGATGGTTTTACAACATTCTTTTTTATACTATTTTCTAATAGTAGCTTATGCCACTCTTCCATCAATTTAGATTTTTGTTTCAATTTATAAAACCAAGTGCCATCAACAATTGTTTTATTTTTATCTAGTTGTTTTTTGACGCTAAAATTTAACTGTCCTTTTCTCAAATAAAATGAGTCAAACAAAGGTATAAATGCGCTTGTATCTATGTTATTTTCTTTAAGAAATTCATTAGCCAATTCGACCATTTTCTTTTTATGTTCTTTCCAAGTAAAATATTTTTTGTGTAAGGGCGAATCTCTAACAACTTTAAAGAAACGTTCTTTTCTTTCTTCCATCAATCTGCTACTTTCACGAATAGACTAGGCTTAATTAATTTAATTTGATTTGTAATCTCAGCTTGCAAAACTTTAAAATTTATAGTTGGTTTTTTATAGTCTTGAACAATATTCCAAATTTCTTCATCAATTATAGTGTGATATAGTACACTTAATAAACATGGAATTAATCTTTTTCTATCATTTATAGGATCAAAATTATCACCATTTATAATTTTTTGATATTCTTTTTCAACTAATGCCTCTGTTACATATTTTTTAGATATTTTTGTTTCAATAGAAGTTGTATCTTCGTTTAGTTGAGCTTTGGATTTTTTACCAGAGTTATTGAGATACTCACTATGAATTGCTTTTGCCCATGTTTTTCTACCATACTTGTTAACATATTGATAATTTTTAATTACAATTCCTTCACCATACCCCATACCTTCTTTAATAAGGTAGGTATTAGAGTTTAATTCTTTAACAATTTGATCAATTGTAGGATTCTCTAATATATTAATAACTGGAATATAATCAATCTTATATTTATCTAGTAGTGGACTATATTCTTCAAAACTTAAATATCTTATATCTTCGCCTAAATCTTCGCAAACGTCAAATACATAAAATTTATCCCATGCATCATCATTGTAAGTTTTTAGCGAATGGGGTTTTAAAAACTCTCCAAACAACCTGTGGTTAGGATGTTCTCTTAAATAATTTGTTATATTTTCATTTTTATTATAATGATTATAAAACCCTTGATTATCTTGAAATAATGTCAGCTCTCTTCGTCTACTTCCACAACCTAGTGTTCCATCGTCATTTAACCAAATTGAAGCATTAGTTCCATCAATTTTAGGTTGGATAAATACCTTTCCATTTAAAATACCCTCGGTTTCAGAAGTTCCGAGTCTTGCAATATGTTGATACTTTTTAAACTCCATTTACTATTCCTTCTCCTTATCTTAATACCAAACTAAATTGTTCTTTTTTAGATGCTCCAGGCGTAATCCAAATAGGCTGATGGTTATCATCTTCTATTCTAATATCGTGAGTACTGTTCTTAAGCCTTAAAATTTTATAAATCTTACCTACTGTCAAACTTGGTCTATTTGTTTTCACACATTTCATATATTGATATTTTTTTCTTTTTTTGTTTCTCTTGTTAACATCATTTAACTCATTCTCATTCATATTAATATTTTCCATTTTTCTACCTCATTCTTTCTATTTATTTCTATTCATCAATTTTCTTTTTTTTACATATTTTTCCCATTTATACAATTTACAAACTGTATATTTGTTTATTTCCTAAACATCAAGATACAATAAAACCATTCTGATATCTTTAACATATACCAGTACTTGCACTTATTCTTCTACGACACCAATAATTTCAACTTTCTCACATCTGATTTTACCATCTGTTTGATAAGGTACGCACACACCCATTAGCCATTCGTTTCTAATAAGAACTTTATATATTGTTCGACCTGAAGTTGTTATGTCTCCTTTAACCCAATCTAAAGTTGCTACATTTATACCGCACCCACAGCCACTTGTTCTATTGAAATTGACATTTTCTTCTATTACTTCTCCTATTTCAATTTTCCAATTAGGATTTGGTTTATAGCATAGACCAAATGTTTTATAGGCAATATATCCCTCATCAGTTTTTTCGAAATATTTATTCATAATTTCGATTGCTGATGGTAAGCCTTTTGCATTACTTAAATTTGCATATCTTAAATTTGCACCACTTAATTTTGCACCACTTAAATTTGCATCAGTTAAATTTGCACCACTTAAATTTGCATCAGTTAAATTTGCATATCTTAAATTTGCATATCTTAAATTTGCATATCTTAAATTTGCACCACTTAATTTTGCACCACTTAAATTTGCATCAGTTAAATTTGCACCACTTAAATTTGCATCAGTTAAATTTGCATATCTTAAATTTGCATATCTTAAATTTGCATATCTTAAATTTGCACCACTTAATTTTGCATCAGTTAAATTTGCACCTCTTAAATCTGCATTACTTAAATTTGCATTAATTAAATTTGCGTCAATTAAATCAGTATAACTCAAATCAGCTTTTACACTTTCTTTTTCCCCTTTTAACCACTTTTTATGAAGTTCTAATATTTTATCTAAATCTTCTCTTGTAATTTTTCTTAATTCACTGTTATCTAACATAATTTATCCTTCCTTTTCGTTAAAATCTCTCTTTTAATCAAACAATATTTGTTCTAAAACTTTAGCATAAACTGTAATTAATGCGTCGCTAAATTCATCAAATTCTTCTAAACTTTCACTTTCAATTTCTAAATTATATTTTTCAATTTCTTTATGCAAATCATCTTCAAAGTTATTATTTTTTTTTAACAAGTTCTAAATATTCTTTATCGTCTCGCTCAACATAATATATGTAATTGCTACTTAGCTCCAAACATTTTATTAACATTTGCAAATAAATACTCAGTTGTTTGATATTAACTTTGTTCATGTTCATCTTATAATTTGCAATATAATCAAGTTTGTTGTAATAATGATTTAATTTTTCTATGTTATGATTAGGCAAAGTATCCTCAATATAATATCCAAAATTTCCACTATCATTTTGATAATGAATTAGGTAAACTTTGTTTTCATTATCAAGATCAGTCTTTTCAAAACTTATAATTATTACTTTTTTCATCATATAATTTACATCATTGTCTACCAAGTTCAATAATTCATTCACATAATCACTTTCTATATCACTAATTTCTTTATAATAATGTGTATAACTATTACCATTAATACAAGTGTGTTTGTACAAAATCCATTTACCAACATCATTTATATGCAAATTACTTGTCTCACTGCAATTGATTGAATCAAATATAAATTTGTTTACCTCGTTTTTTAATTCTAATTTCCTATAATAGTTTAATTCGTTGTTTGTATTTTTCATTATTCTATACCTTTTATTTCACATTCCTCAATTTTCCATTCTATAAAACCATTGCAATATTCAGTTTTAAACCAATCATTGTCGTTAATTTCAGCGTTACTAATTTGCCTAAACTGATTTTTTTTCAATCATATATAAATTTGATTGCACAATGTTTATGTGCATATACTCCTAAAATACTTGATTCACGTATGCAATTACTATCTTCATATGTTTCTACAACGATGTATGCTTTCATTTTTTGTATTTCCTTTCTCTAAATTATCTCTATTTTTTCTCTTGTAGAACTAAATTTTTTATTTTGATTTATTACGATACTATCTAACAATTCGATTTCCATTAAATCAGCAACCTGCTTCATTGTTTTATATATTTTAATATCATCTTTTGATAATAATAAATTGCCACTAGGATGATTGTGAGCTAAAACAAATTTGCTTGCATTAGATAAAATAATGCGTTTTACAATTTCTCTTGGACAGGCAATTGTTTGATCAATTGCCCCTCTAGAAACTTCAAAATAATTTATAATTGTATTATCTATATTGAGATTAATTAAAATTAAAACTTCTTCAGGTTCACATGCCAAAGAAGTATTTGTTACTAAAAAATTTCTAATATCACTTGGGTTCTTGATTTTTTCATTGTACTTAAATTCTTTTTCTTTAACTAAATAAAGTCTTCCTTTATAACACATTTTCTTACCTCTACTTTCTTTCTAAAATATAAAATTTATTTATTATTCTTGGTAATCAACATCCATACCCAAATAGTACATGTCTTCTTTACCATTCCAAAAATGGTTTGATAAATCTTCTAAGGTTTTAACCCCCATTTTTAACGCTTTAAAATCTGCTAAAACATCTTCATTAGTATAATTACAATAAGGATTCATTGATATTGCTAGCAAAAATTTATTATTTCGTTTAATAATTTTATATTTACTTGTTCTTTTGGCAATAGGGTATGCATGAATTTGTAACCCATAAAAATTAGGAAAGTTTTTGGTATTATGCTCGCTCCAATCTGTTAATAAAATTTTTGTACCATCTTTCATGGTAGTTTTTTCTATAATTTTCATTTTTTATCTTTCTTTCTTTAAAAAAACAGCATCATTCTGATTAGTTGGGTTAGTCAATGGCATCAATAGTGCAAAATTGCCAGTTAAAGTATCTGTCAAATATAAAATTTTATATGTATCATATTCAATTTTTAATTCATTCGCCCCTAAAATTTCAAATATCTCTTTGATAAAATTTAAGTTATAAAAATTTGAACCATCAAAGGTACAACGAATTATTTTTTCATATTCTTTACTTTTATTTAGCTTAACAGCTGTGGTAACATCTTTGTATACTAGTTCTGCAATATTTTTTCTGTCATTGCTAATTATCCTTGATATCTCAGGATAATTTAATTTTTTAATATTTTCATCTTCTGCATTTTTTAAAAATGGTAAACTATTGTCATTTTTGTATAAGCAAAACAATTTAATACGATCTGAAAAACATACATAATCATGATTGTTAATGTTTTGGATGTCAGCATATCCAAGAATAGGACGATCTCCTTTTCTTAATTTGTTCAAAAACGACAATCGTTTTTTTAATGCTTTTTTTTCTGATGGGTTAGACACTTTACTAAGCATAATCTTTTCTTCTTGTTTAGCTATCAACCAATTTACATCATTTGTATCTAAGCAACTTTCTTCTAATGTTGCTTTTATTTTTTTTAATTTTAATAATATTGTTGTTTCTTCCATTTTATAACCTTCCTTTTTTTTATTATTTAAATATAAAACTAAAAACGCTTTTTATATAAATTTTTCCAACAATGATAAATATAATTAAATTAAATATTTTAAATAATATCTGGTATTTAACAATTGTTTTTTCTATTTTCCAATCAACTAAGCAACAAACTAATGTTATTGTTAAAGTTGGAATTAATAAAACAATTACAAACATTTGTAAATATGTTAAATTACTCATTAAAAACCCCCTCTTTTTCAACAAGCACACAACACGCTAGTGCCCGATTTTCGCTATTATTTAATAAATAATGTTCAACTAAGTACATTTCTTGTGTACGTTCGTTTACTAAAAATTCTAATTCACTTTCTAATTCATTGTTGCTAATGGTGTGATACTCAAAAGCATACAAATCTATTTTTTGTGTATATGTGTTATAATAATAAAATTCTGTATTACACATAAATTCTTTAATTAGATATAGATTTACTGCTTTGTTTTTATTTCTTTTCATTCACAATTAACCAGATGTAAAATCACCTAGTTCCCCCTTTTTTTTATACTTTTAAATTAAAGCTCACAAACGTTTTTTATATCCTAGTATCTATCAAAAAAAATCCATAGGTTTAGTGTATTTTGTAGCGCCTAATTTGCTGGCAAAATACGTAAGCCTTTTGCACAGCTTAAATCTGTATATCTTAAATCTGTATTAAATAATTTTGCACAATTTAAAATTGCATATCTTAATTTTGTGTTAGTTAAATTTGTACCACTTAAATCTTTGTTGGTTAAATCATAACAATTTAAATCTGCTCTAACTCCACCCTCTTCATCATTTAACCATTTTTCATAAAGCTTTAAGATTTTATTTAATTCTTTTTGTGTTATTTGCTTTTTCATTTTCTTTTTCTCCTTGTGTTTTTTTTGTTACCAATTTTAATACTTACAATAAACATCAAATGTTTGACTATCACTTGTTTTAACGTCAAACCATGTAAAACCTATATTTTTTCCAGAACTTCCAAGGATGTTAAACTCTAATACTTCCTCATGTTCTTCTACTTCTTCAATTTCACTTTCTGTTAAAATTTCTTTTTCTAACAGAAATTTTAATCTTTTGTTCATGTTAAAACCTCCCTTTAATAAAGTAAATCGTCAACTAAACGAGCAACTCTTTTTTTCATGTCCTCATAAGTACATATCTATATTAAACTTCCTATTTCTCTCCCAAAAGTTCGTAAACTTTGTTGTTTATTTTGGGAATTATAATTTTATTTATTCTTTTGTATTCCTCATCATTTTTTAAAATATCTTGACAAGGATTTTCAGAAATATGCGCTCCACCAAGATGCAGCATATCGCTATATTCTCTAAATATGTACAAAGATTTCATTAACTCTAACAGTTGCCAAATCTCATTGTTAGTTAAAGTGATTTTAGAAAAATATTCAATAAACGAATCATGTATATTTTCTTTTAAAAATAAACGATCAAAATGAGTGTGTTCTTTTATGTCAGAATAATTTTTATTAAATTTTTCAACATAACCTAAACCCCAGTACCAACCACAATCAAATGAGGCTTCTTCTAACCACACCTTGTTATCATCTAAATCTTTACCCAATAAATAATATTTTTTCTTAAATTTATTAATTACTTGTTTGTTGATTATTTGCTTTTTCATTTTCTTTTTTTCCTCCTATTTAACAAAAATGCAAATTGTGTTTTTTACATCATCACAAATAGCAATTTCTACAACTTTTTTATTTAGTAAAGCTGGTTTTAAATCTTCTGCTTTACCTCTGTAAATAATTTTTAAATCTTTTTTTACAATTACATTTTCTGTTACAAGTTTAGACACATTGTCTAATGTAACATTGTTAGTTTTATTAGAATTAATATTAAAATTACAACCTAATATAGTTATAATTATTAAAATTATTGTTATTTTTTTCATTCTTACCCTCACAATTTACTTTGCTAGTTTACTCTATGTTAACATTAAACTTGAGTTGATGTCAACTAGCAAAGTAGAATTAATTATTAAAAAAGAAGTTCTACTAAAAAACTTCTTTTAAATATTCTTTTTAGCGTACTCGTTAAGAATTAAAAATAATTCTAAGTTTTCCTTACTTAAATTGTTGTTGTCATACCATTTTTCAACTTGCTTTAGCATAACATTATTGTTTTTATCAACAATGATAAGATCAAGTTCTATTTCATTAACAATTTTATCATTGTCAATAAATTGCAATGTAGCATTATAGCCATTTTTCCATATTGCTTTAATTTTTATCACCTCTTATTTTTAATCTTACCATAAATTTGAATTAATGTCTTTAACTTGTACCGCTACACTTTCTTGATTTAAAGTAGTTTTTAATATACTAACAACCCTTTTTAAGTTATCAATATATTTATTTTCTGCTTTTTCGTCAAACATGATTGTTTTTATAATCAAGGTTGTTTCTCTAATCTTAATTCCGTTTTCATGTTTATAGATGCCTCTACCCTCGTAGATAGTAGCTCCTTCAACATCATTGTTTAGTAATGTGTTTTCTACCATCTTATAAGCCTCTATGGTAGAAATTTTTTGATTTTTTGTGTCTTTGTCATTTAATCCAACATATAACGTATATTCTTTCATTTTCTTTTTCTCCTTTTTTATAATTTTTTGCAAGAAAAAAAAGAACTTTTTAAAGTTCTTCTAATAAACTAAATGCTATATCATCTTCATTGACAAATATGTAAGCGTCTCTCATATCTGACATTTCATAAAATAAACTTCCTGGGTAATACTTTTTTATTGTATGTTCTACATTATATTCACAATCACAATTTTTAAACATGTCAATAAGTTCATCTTTTTCAAACTTATCGACTGCTTCGTCACTTATATAAGTTTTCATTGTTTTTCCTCCATTTTTAATTATTTAATTTAATTCTTCAAACCAATAATGAAAGGCCAACGCCTCCCAATGACACCCAGCCACCCCCGTGTATCCATCATAAAAACATAGATTACGCTCACCATCACAAATCTTGTACCCAAAATAATATGGGTTGTTTGGAAATTGTTTATCATATGTATCAATATTCCTAACTTCATAATATTTTGGTAATTCATTGTAAAAAGTGTTCGTGATAAATTCGTATATATCTATATAAGCACTCCATTCATCATATGACATATCTTCTTCACCAAATGCAAATGCACGAGGGCGATCTAATGTCAATACGCCTTCTATATCATTGAGATTTATAGTTTCTTTTGTTACGATATCAAAAAACCACTTGTACCCAATATAGTTGAAGTATTTAGAAATCAAATTTATATTTTTTTGATATTCTTTTAACTCTTCTCCTTTTAATTTGAAGATATTTTTCATTAATTCTTCCTCCTTAAATTAATTTTATTTTTAATTAATAACGCCAATCAGTTAGCTTTTAATGTATGAAAAATACAACTTTTTGATGTATAGTTTAAACATTTATTGATAATTATATTGTATCTTTGTTTCTCTTAATTATCAACAAATTTTAAACATCAACCAAAGAAGAGCTTTTTTGATTGGCATTATGGTATTAAAAATAAAATGTTTATTTTTAATTTTTATGTTAAAAACCAAGATTGAATTAACCTTGGTTGCAATGATTTAAATTTGATTAGTTAAGTAGGTACTTGTAAATAATAAATACAAGCGTATCTAATCACCCGATACTATCAAGGATTTTCACCATCTCAAGCCAATCATTATTGCTATGTTATCACAACATTGCAACTACTGTTTAGGGTATTAGGAATCTAACGACTTTCTAACTCTCTAAATATATTGGTAGAGATTTGATATCAAGTATCTAATTGTCAATGAACTAATAAGAAATAATTACCCAATCTCCCAAAGTTCATTGACAATTATTGATTAATAATATATAATCGTAATTGACCTTTAGGGGTCTGGTTGGTTAATCGTTTCAGTTTTTGCGGACTTTCAACGATTAACCCTTTTTTTTTATTTCTTGTGATATTTGTAAGTTTAGGATTGATTCGATCAATCTTATCTCTCCTACCTTACAACTTAATTATACACGAATTACTTGTATTTGTCAAGTATTCCTTGTATTTTTTTGAGGATTTCTTTTTTTTATAACTTCCTTAGATTTCAAATCATCCTCAATCAATTTTTTAATATAGCCTGCTTTATTGTCTAAATTATCAAGATAATCAAGTATTTCTTTATCTTTATTTTTAGAAAATTTGATAGTGATAACTTTAGAATTTTTTTTATCACTTTTAGCATTGGCTTTTCTTTTAGCTTCACTCACCATAATATCACCTCGCTATATTTATTATAGCACAATTCAACGCTATGGTTCATAAGGCTTTTATTTGTAAGATATTGACATTTAGCTAAGTCAAGTTTTTGATCTTTTGACTTAACCTTTCCTTTACCTTACAACTATATTATACATGACAAACGCTAAAAAGTCAATACTTTTTTATAAATTATTTAATTATTTTAATGAATTATTATATATTAAATTAAATCAATTTATTAAAACGATCAAATATGGTTTGACAATTAAATAATACAAGTATATTATTAATTATAGGAGGTATTATATTATGTCTAAAGAAATTATTTTTAAATATAACAACAATAACCAATTAAAAAAAACTATTAAAGAAATAGCTTTGTATAATGATATTAAAATGTCTAGTATAGCTAACAACCTAAACATTAGCAATAGTCAATTAACAAATACTTTAAATAAAAAAAATATTAACTTTAATGATATTAAAAAGATATTAGACGTAGTTGGATATGATTTAGTGTTAGAATTTAGACCTAAAGACAACTTTAGTATCAAAAATAAATTACCTGATACAATTAGTATAAATACGAATAACAATATGGAAATCAACACAGATATTGTTGACGATGATATATTGGCATTGCTAAATGATACAATCAAATATGGCTACAGTGGTATAAACGTTGTAGATAATTGGTTGGAAAATAACGGTTACATTATAAATAGCAAGTTGTTTGATAGTGATGGTAAGATATTAGATAATGCTAGAGCGCTATTGGTTAAAGGTGTATCGTTTGGAAAAACCAACGAACTAATTAAGAAGAAAGTCTTTATTAAAGATAAGAAGTTGTAGCCTATGCTAGTATAGTCCTTTTACATGCTATAAGCTATTTATTTAACGTATAAAGGCTAAAATGATATTATAGTAGGTAAGCTAAGGTATATAGGTAATGTGGCTTAGAATGGAAATATTTGATTTATAGAGTATGTGAGTAGAGATATGATAATTGTAATAGTAGATATGCTAATGTAGTAATGTGGATATAGGATACACATAAAAACATAGAGTGATGTAAGCTACATATACAGAAAATATTATAGCAATGTACCAATATAACATATTAATGTAATATATTAATGTAGTGCTCCAATATAGTATATTAGTACTATGCTATAGTAATATTACAGTTATAGTAGATAGAGTTAGTGGGTTAGTTAGATGAATCTGGTTAATTGACTTGATATGGTTGATTGATATGGTTGGTTGGATTGGATATGTAGTGTAATTGACATAACTGTATTAATGTAATAGTACAGTAGTACAGTTGATAGTGTCAACTAATATAGTCGGTATATAGATATAATTACTACTAAAAGTAGTTTTCGATACCGTTTCTAAGCTGATACCAATTAACAACCCTATCATCAACCAGACCAACTCACCAACTCAATAAATTGTATTAAAATCAGTACAATACAATAAATAATACTGTACTACTATAAGTAGTATGGTATTTTATTTTAGATAACCCGGGGTATATCGAACTTTTCAAGCTATTTAAAACTGCTTAAAATCGCCTATCTACCCCATTTTTCTACCACACGATCACCCCAAATTTCACCGACCGATTAAAATTTACTATCCAACAACCATAAAAATCACCCTATTTTAACTTTTTCAAAAAAATACAATTTTGCATCATATTTGTCCACAAACCTATCGGTAACTTATCGGTATAACTACCTTAAATACCCCTACTTTATTACCATAATCTTCGTATATTCTAACCATAACTATCCAACCATCTAATTAGCAATTTATTGTATTTTACAATTAATCATTAAATCACCTTTTCACTTTATCCCCTAAACATCCGTATTATCTCCGAAGAACAAAAAGTTGTATATTTTGATTTAAAACCGACCTTTAAAATACCTATTTCTATCCTTATTAATATATTGACTTATTTGCGAAATTTTTCAGCATTATTAACAACATTAAAACCTAATTTACCGAATCGGTATATCCGAACCTGAAATAGTCAAATTTTAAATCCCAAAAAATCAAACTTGCAATTTTGATATATTTTTTACTTTGCTAGTTGACATCAACTTATATTTAGTGTATAGTGATTGTAGTAACGATAGCTGGATTGTTTTTCAGTCCAGTTTAAATTCAAATATATAATGTTACTTAGCAAAGTAGATATTAGCTTATTAAATCAATTTTAAGAAACGTTTTATTGATTTGTGACTATTTATACCTATTCAATTAAATGTTTCTTAGAATTAAAATATAAGCCATATTTAGATATATGACTATTTTGGTGATGACATATATATTTGATATGAATAATTACTAAATCTAATCGAAAGGAGAAATATTATGAATACAGGTTAATCTATTACAATAATTCAATCTATCTTAATTTATGATATGGTTATCTACTGTCATCCTACTCAGTAATTAACAAGATAGCAGAAAATATAATACGTCCAATCCCGAATCGAGTTTACGTCAGTAAACGACGATAAGGGTTGGCGAGCGCCGAGCACGTTAGTGCGAAGGTAAGACAAGTGAAGCGCAGCGAAACGATTCTCTTTCTGTTCTTTTTGAAAGGGTAAAAGCATTCTCTGTGCGCCCCCATATAACAATTTGTATCTATTTCATTTATTTTAAGAGGCAAGGGTACGCCAGTAACCGCCTCGAATATCTCATTTATATTGAAAGTAACAAAAAGATTATATTTGTATATTTAATTTGGCATTACATTTGAATAAAAAATATTTACTTTTTGCCAAGCGAGGTATAAAAAATATTAACCTTTTGTCTTAATTTAAGTATAAAAAATATTAACTTATTGTCAAAAAGGAGGAAATCAATAATAAAAGATCAAACAAAAAAAGATAATTTCATAATCATTCCCAAACATATTATTCAAGAAGGTGTCAAAAATAATATTTACTTAATGACTTACATTTATCTTATGTATAGAAAAAATGGCAATGACGGTGTTGAATTTTCAAAAAAATCGTATTATTCGTTTATGGGAATAAAAAAGCCACAATTAAAAAAACAAGCTGATATTATTTTGGGTGATATATTAGAAAAATACAGCAATGCAATTATTAATATTGTTGATTTGAGTTTAAACGACTTAATTAACATTAAGCTCAATGTTGTAGATAGTAAAAAAAAATTTAAGGAATTGCATCCTGAAAAAAATGTATTTAAATTTGCTAAAATATATTTTGACGAAATAGATTTAATTATTGAGCAGGAAAAAAAATCTGAATTATCAGTATCAGCAAAAAAAATATTCCTATTCTTATCCTACCATCGCCTAAAGATGATTAAAAGAAATGGCGCCTTAGTAGAAACAGCTCCTGAAATTTCATATTTTCGTATAAATGATTTATCAGAACAGATAAATATAAGTATGCGAACTATATCACGTATGCTTAAAATCTTAAGCGATATTAAAATTATCAAGACTAATCAAACAAAAACATTAAAAATCCCAGACACCACTTTTTTTATCAAGGGGTATATCATCGTGGCGGATTACCATTCTCGGGATATTAAATACTCAGCAGAAGAAAATCTCAAATATGGTGTTGAGTATGTAAATAACAAACTGAACGAAAGGAGGAAATTATAGTGCATAAAGATGATGAGTTATTTTTGGATGGATTAATAGAATCTGTAAATAACAAGTCAAGATATAAGGATTTATCCTATAAATCTGTTAATACCGCATGGAAATCGGACATATTTAAAGATGTTAAATTTTTAGCATTGGAAAATCAGATCGCATTAAATCAGCAGTTTAGAAAAATCTATACAATATTTAACAATTTAAGCAAGATGTCTGTTAGCGATATTCAAAAAGAATATTGTAAAAATAAGAGTTTCGCAAAATGTTATCCATTAGACGCAATCGAGGCTGATGCTAAATATAAAGAATTATTTAAACAAATTATAGATGCTTTAAAAGATAAAAATAAGGAAATTAAACCAAAGGAGGAAAATTAAAATAGAATTACAAGTTTTTAAAAATAATGAATTTGGCGAAGTGAGAAGTTTATTAATTAATGGAGAACCTTACTTTGTTGGAAAAGATGTATGTTTGGCATTTGGAGATACTAACCATAAAAGATCTTTATCAAAAATTGATGAGAATGATAAAGATACATATAGGGTTGATACTTCTGGAGGCAAACAAAACATGGTTATTATTAACGAAAGTGGTTTGTATTCTTTATTATTTGCCATGCAACCTCAAAAAGCCAAGGGGGTGTCACAAAACGAACCCCTTATACAGCAGCGTATTGAAAAATTACGTGAATTTAAAAGATGGGTAACTCATGATGTTTTGCCTACTATTCGTAAAACTGGAGGCTATGCTAATAATGAAGAAATTTTTGTTGAGTCATATTTTCCTGAGATGGACGAAGCCTCAAAACAATTTATGGTCAATTCACTAGTTCAAATTAAAGAGAAAAATAAACTCATACAAAAGCAAAAAGAAGAAATTGCTTATAAGGAAGAAGTTATTATCAATTTAGTTGACGATGTTTCGCTTGCTGAAAAACGTCAAGTTCTTAATCGTGTTGTTAGACATAATAAAGCTAATGCACAAAAACGATGGAATACTCTTTATCGTGAATTTGATAATAAATACCATATTAGAGTTTATAGCAGAATGGAAGCATACAATAAACACAACAAACCTAAATGCAAGAATAGAGTCGACTATATTGATAAAGTAATGGGTAAATTGCCCGAGCTTTACGAAATCGCATGTAAACTCTATGAGAACGATGTTAAAGAACTGGTACAGGAAATGTATGAGCTTAACAATATTAAAAATTAAACTAAAGGAGGATAAGGAATAGCCGTTTATTTAGATAACGCTGCTAAGAGTAAGCCTAAAAAAGAGGTCTTGGACGTTATCGTTAAATCATTACACGAAGACTGGTATAACCCCTCTTCTCTTTACCATCCTGCCCAGGAGGTAAAAAAGAAACTTGAAGATGCCAGGTCAGTGATTGCAAAAAGGGTTAATTGTAGTCCTGAAGAAATTATATTTACTTCAAGCGGTAGTGAAGCTAATAATTTAGCATTAAGATGCTATACAAACTCAGAAAATAAAGCTCATTTTATTTTAGCTGATCCTACTTCACATAAATCGGTTATCAAAAACAATTATTATTGGTCACTTGAAGTTGATAGTAATGGGGTTATTAATTTAAAATCATTAGAAAGCAAGCTTGCGAATACACATAACATACAATCTTACAAAATTGTATCAGTATGTGGAGCTAACAATGAAATTGGAACAATTCAGCCGATTAAAGAAATTTCAAAACTATGCCATAAACACGATATAATATTTCATGTTGATGCAGTTCAACTGATTGCCGATAAGAAGATTGATGTTAAAGAGCTAGGAATAGATTTAATGAGTGTATCAGGTTCTAAAATCGGATGCCCTTCTGGAATTGGTTTTCTTTATGTTAAAAAAGGTATATCTGTAACCCCTTTAATACAAGGTGAACAGGAAAAAAGTATGCGTGGTGGCACAGAAAACATACCGTATATACTTGGACTCTCAAAGGCAGTAGAATTGTTAAATTATTCAAAATCTAATCATTTAAAAAGTTTAAGAGATTATTTTATTAATAAACTCCTAATATTGCCTAATACATATCTAATTGGAGCAAATGGTAATGACAGATTATCCAATAATATAAATATCTGTTTTCATGGCATCGAAGCAGAATCACTGTTATCGTATTTAAATCTATATGAAATCTATGCATCTGGTGGTTCTGCCTGCAACAGTAAAAATTTAGAAGCAAGTCACGTTTTAAAAGCAATAAGACTGCCTGAAGACGACCTTCATAGCTGTATCAGATTTTCGTTAAACGAAGATAGTACAGTTGATGAACTTGAAGAAGCTTTTGAAGTAATTCAAAGATTCGTAATAAGACAAAATTTTTATAATGGTGGTGACGCTTCTTAGTGCCATCTATAAAAGATGGGGTATATATCCTTGGTTTAGATGCGAAGGATATATATCTAGCAAATTACAATAATGGCTGCATAGGATATAACCCAAGAAACAGTGCAGGAAATTTAAACACAGTTAAGTTTTTAAATAAGCTTGATTATTCACTTGATTTAATCAAATTGGTTGATGTTTATAAAACAACATATCGAAATAACAAGCTAACTTTCGAGGAAAACAATAAATTATACTCTCAGAGAGTTATTAATGTAAGATTTAAATACTCAGTTAAAGAATATAATCGCTATTATGGGGATGTTTGGGTTAAATTTGGATATGATTTAAATAAGGTTATAAATAAAATAGATGATCATATTTATATTGAAAATGGTGAGATTATTGCTATAGATACCAAAAAAGGTGTCAAAAATCCCCTATCAAAAAAAGAATTAGGTCGCTGGTTTCATTATAATCCACAAAAAAACAAATATTCAGTCTATGATTACAAACTTCATACAATAAAAAATGTTAGACAGTTAAGAGATGAATTATACAGCAAAGGGTTTTACTGTGATGGGATTAAATTCACAAGATTTAAGCGTTCATCTGGCTCAGCCAGAGTTGGAAAATGTTTGTTTATTGATGAACAATTGTACCCTAGAATGCATAAATGGGAATTGTGTAAACTTAAAGTTAATCAAGGAGATGAAGTTGATTTAGCAGCTCTAGAAGCCTATATAGCGCTTACTTTATCATCTATAATAGATACTATTGAAATAGATCCCAAGAGTATTCTTGTAATAAACGACTATGAAAGTGAATTTGAAGAAGATGTTATTGAAACAAGGTTAGTTAATGGAGAACTTGTTACAAAGCCAAACAGAATCACATTAAAAAATAGCATTTGGGATGGACAGTCATTGATGGATGTCTCGCTGTTTGGTAAATATGAGAACAAAGGAATGTTACTGCTAAGAAACCAGTTCTTTAAATCGTGCTGTTTTAACTGCAATATTCAAAAATGGTTCAAAGATAACGGAATAACATCATTAGACCAATTGAATGGCAAGACAATCGCTGATGATATTAGTCAGATCAAGCTAATTACTACGCCAAGCAGTATTAAATATTTAAAGTTTGGAACATTAAAAAAATGGTTAAGAGCCATCTCGCCTACTTTTGGTGTAGTTAAACATGAAAAGAAAACTCATTATTTAAATGGCAAAGTTGTAAGGTGTCATTATCAATTGATAAATTCATTACAAATGACAAAAAAAGAAGTTGAAGAATTGGTTAAACCATCATTGGAGTATCTTGATTTGATAAAAAGTGATCCAGCGGTGTTAAGACAATATATTAGGTATTCTAACGATATCAATCTCGACAATGAACCACTAATATATCAAAATGATATAACGTACAAGCTATTGGGATTAAATGATAAGTTTACTGAAACTGAAATGTACGCAATTTTAAAAAAACAAATTGTAGATTCCTATAAAAATAATCTAAGAGAAGGTCATTTATTTGTTAACGGTAACTATTCGACTATATGTGGCAATCCGATTGAAATGTTACAACATTCAATTGGAAAATTTAACGGTGAATCTCAAATAGGTGTTGGTAAAATACACACAACTAGATTCAAATACAATAAAACAATTCTTGGATCAAGAAGCCCCCACATTTGCCAATGTAATATTTGGCTACCTCTCAACTCTTCTAATAAAGAAATTGATAAATATATGAATACAACTGATGAAATAGTTTATGTAAACAGCATTAAAGAATCAACACTTGATCGTCTGAGCGGTGCGGATTAACCATAATAAGTCCGCCTTGAGTAGTAATATTCAAGTAAAAAGATTTGTGAACCTAGAAATCTAGGGTGTTTACTATTAAAATAGTAAGCTAACGAAGAATTTCCATTCATTAAAATGTTTGGATAATATCGTGCCAAGCATAAAGAGAAATCTTTATGAAGGTGTAACGACTAGTGGAAACAGCCTTAACTGGTTAGACCACGTACATTTAAGGTGAAATTCCTTATTTGGAAGCGCAAGTCAGCCCTAACGCATATTTCGAGGGCTAATGAGATAGTCTACTCCCTACTTTCAATGAAAAGTAATTTAAAATATCTGGTAACAGAGGGTGTTATGGTTTGATTCAGACACAGTAATGATTACTGATAATCCGATATTAATCAAAGCTGGAAGAAAAAATTATTCAAATTTTAAAGTATCAATAAATAATGTTGAGGCAAAAAAAATCAAAAGATATTATACAGCGAAGCAAAAATCAGATCTTGATTATAAAACTTCTAAAAATCAAATCGGAGTAATAATTAATTTATCGCAAGAACTAAATTCAAAAGTTTGGAATAAACTGAACAATGGTGGACTGATAAATGAAATTCAACAAATATATCATGATACATGTCAGTTAAATGTAATGTCAAATATAGAAATAGATGCAGCAAAAAAAGAATTTGATGTTGCAATGAGCAAAGAAATTGAGTGTATTCGAAGCAGATACAAGGAGGAAACATGGGATAATAAAACGGTTAAACCGTATTTTTTTGGAGTAATAGTAAAAAACAAAAGCTTTTACAATTGTAAAAAAATAGGTAAAAAAATCAAATATAAAAAAATGGACACTTCAATGGACTATTTGGAATGTGCTATAAACAACTGGAAACCCATAAGAAAAGAATATGGGAAAACATACTGTCATTTTTATGAAATTATTGACAAGTCATCATATGACAATAGTAAGGTTAATAGGAAGCAAATAGCTAAAATTATGTCAGAAATTAGGAAATTCGATTCAACAACCAAATATTTATTTTCAAAAACAAATTTTGATCATAGTATAAAAACAGCTTATTATCTTATACAAAGAGAAAAAGTAATAAGATTTATTGGTCAGCTAAAATTAAATAAAAGTACCATAATTTATATCTTAAAAAAATTTGACACCGATGAATATAGAAAATATTATAAAACATTGTTTAAGGTTCTTTTTGGTTATCCCAATTTAAGTTTTTATGAAGCTATAAAAAAAAGCAAGCTTCCTATTGAAGATTTACATGAAAGCGAAGATGGTAAAATAAATATTTTAGGCTATATTTTTTCAAAAAAATGCAATTTTTAGAGATATTTTCACAAATCGCAAAAAAAATACGTGCTTAAAACTCGGAATTTTACGAAAAAAACTTAACTTTCAAATTCTGAAGAGGTATGGTAAGGAGTAAGAAACTCTATCCCAAAAGTGCTTTTTTACGCCCTTTTATGAATAAAAGGAGTAAAATTTTGAAAGAATCATTAAGAAAAAAGCCTGATGAGGGCAAATATCAATACATCTGGCGTATAGGTCAGTATGTTGATAGTGGGGTTTTACCTCACTGGAAACATATATCAGAAGATATTAATCGTGAATTGGGTGTTCCAGAAGATGAATTTCTTTCGGAATCTGCCTATCGCAAGATGTATCAAAGTGCAAAAAAATTTTATGATGAAGGAATTTTTAGTGACAGAGAAAATGAAAGCAGTATTAATGAATTAAATATTTTAAAAAGAGAACTGCAAAAAGAAAGAGTAAAGTTACAGACTGAAAAAAATGAATACAACAAATGGCTACGAGAAGAAGCTAGAGATGAATTGTTATTAGAAAAATTTATTGAATCTGTAAAATCCTTAAAAACATCTTTTGTTCCAGATTATATTGAACCAAAACATAACAGCAAAGGTTATTTATTATGTTTTGGTGATGAGCATTTTGGTGCAGAATTTGAAATTAGAGGCTTATTCAATGAAATAATCAATTCCTATAGTCCAGAAATATTTGAAGATAGAATGATTGAATTATTTAACCAAACTTTGGAAATTATTAAAAAAGATAATATAGACACTCTTCATATTTTTTCTATGGGTGATTTTAGTGATGGAATTTTAAGAGTATCACAATTAATGAAACTTCGATATGGAATAGTTGACAGTACTATTAAATACAATAATTTTATTTGCACATGGTTGGAAAAATTAACCAACTATGTAAGAGTTGAATTTCACACTGTAGTTCAAGCAAATCATACTGAGCTAAGAATGTTATCTCAGCCTAAAGGAACCTTTGTTAATGACAATGTGTCAAAATTTTTATTAGAATTTATCAAAATTAGATTGGAAAATAACAAAAATTTTAAACTGCATACCAATCCAACAGGATACATCTATGCGACCATAGCAGGAAGCACTCTTTTTGGAATTCATGGAGAAGTTAAAAATATGGAAAAAGCTATGAAAGACTATTCTAAAATATATAATACTAATATTGATTATTTGATCGGAGGACATTTACATCACACAAAAGTGGAAGAAGTTGGTAAAAACAGTGAAGTAATTAATATACCTAGTATTATAGGGATTGATTCCTATTCTATGTCATTGCGAAAATCTTCTGATTCTGCTGCCAAACTAATAGTTTTTGAAGAAAATAAAGGTAAAGTTTGCGAATATACTTTAAAACTTTCCTGTCAATCATAAAAAAGCACAAAAAAAATAATATCGGCAAAACGCCAGAAAAAAAAGAATAAAAGGAGAAAAAGTGAATATTGAATAAAGAAATTTTAATTGCAAAAATTTGCAACAAAGTAGATGGATGCACAAAAGACGAGGTTAAAATTATTTTTGATGCTGTAATTGAAAGCATTAGAGAAACAATCGTTGAATTTGGTAAAATAAAAATTAGAGGATTTGGAGTTTTTGAAGTTAAAAACTATAAAGAGCGAATTGGAACTCATCCAAAAACTAATCAAAAAATTGTCGTTCCTTCATTTAACACAATAAAATTTAAATGTAGCAATATATTTAAGTCAGAGGTAAATCAATAGTGAATGATGTCTATGATTTTAAAAGCGAAGAATTGACTCAAGAAATATTATTTGAGAACAAAGCGGACTTTCTTATATCGTTAAGTAAATTATGTGATAATTTAAGAAAATATGAGTTTGTTGCAATTTATACAACAAATGAATTTACAAAATGGTTATTGGAAACATATGATATTGAAGTTGATGAATTATATTCAGAAGATGATTTTTGCATAGTAACAATAGCTTATGATGGAAATATCATTGTTGAACCAACAGTAAATGACAATATAATTACATTATCATCAGCAACATTAACGATATTTGATGCTACATGCCCTACTCGATTTTTAAAAGCCCTAGAAAACAACGAAGAAAATATATTAATTTATGATTTCGAGAAGGAGCTTTAAGCAGTTATAAAACTGCTTTTTATTATGCCTAAAAATAACAAAATTGTATCCAAAAAAGAATATAGATGTTGCAAATGTGGTAAAACAACTAAAAAAGCAGACGATTTTTCAAAGGTGCAAAATCCACTATACGAAGGGTTAGATGGACGTTTGCCTATCTGTAAAAGCTGTTTAAACAAATTATATATAAAATATCTTGAGTCATACAACGATCACTACAAAGCAATTAAGCGCATTTGTCAGTTGTATGATTTTTATTACACAGAATCTATTGCTAATAATGTAAAAGATTGTGATCTAAAGACAATGGTTACACGCTATTTGTCTAAAATGAATTTAAATCAGTTTTTTGATAAAACATATGATGATACTTTAAAGGACGAAGAAAAAGCACAAAAACTAAAAGAAGAATTGTCAAAAAAAAATATTGATAAAAAAAATGAAGATGTAAAAAAAAATAATTCAGCTAATGAGTTAACTGAAGATGATACAAATACTATAGCTGAAGTTGCAAACATATTTGGAGTTTTTAATTTAAATTTAGAAGACTCAAAAATTTTAAAATACTTATACAATGATTGGATGGTGAAAACTGGAGCATCATCAATCGTTCAAAGAGAAACAATAAAAAATATCTGTTGGGATATTTTTAATATAACTAAAGCTAGAGAAAAAGGAAATCCTACTAAAACATATGAAGAATCGTTAATAAAAAATATTGAATTTGGTGGCTGGAAACCAGACACTAAAAATGAAAGTCTATCAAAAGAGACTTTTGGAACATGGATAAAAAAATATGAAATGGATAAGCCAATAGAGGAATATAAAGATAAAAGTTATTTAAAAGAGTTAGTTGAAGTTTATATGTTAGGTCACTTATCTAAATCTGTTGGAATCAAAAATGTATATGTAAAACAATATGATGAACATATGAAAAAATATACAGTTGAAAATTCAGTTGAAGAAAACAAGCTTAAAAAGAATATTCACGACAAATTGTTTGGATAGTGAATAATTATGATAGTTGACAAGTTTGAAATTAAAACAGATTTAGAGATTCAAATAGAAAAAGAAGAAAAGTTTCTTAAAGTTATAGGCGACTTAACCAGTTATTTTAGAGAATACCCTCATTTATTTGCAAAATATTATTTAAACATTGAATTGAGACCTTTTCAAGAAATAGTTTTATATCAAATGTTTCATAACAATCATGTGAACCTCAATGCTTGTAGAGGGTTGGGTAAAAGCTGGTTAATTGCTGTGTATGCAGTAATTAAATGTATTCTATATCCAGGGTCAAAAGTGTGTGTTACAAGCAGTAAGTTAAAGCAAGCAGTAGAAGTTTTAAAAAAAATTTCAAACGAACTTTGTCTCAAACAAGGTTTTGGTTCAGAATTGCTTAATGCAGAAATAAAAAAAATACTATTAAATGGAGAAGACCCTCAAATAATTTTTCATAATGGTTCTTTTATTTATGCTGTTGCTGCAAATAAAAACGCAAGATCAAAACGGTCAACAGATAATATATATGACGAATTTGTTCAAATGGATCCCACAATTATCAATGATGTTCTTGAACCGTTTTTAACCTCGAAAAGACAGCCTGGTTTTATTAACAACGCTAAATATGCTAATGATGTAGAGGAAAATAGTGAATTTTATTTAAGTTCTGCATGGTATCAAAGTGAATGGAGCTTCGGGCGTGTTCAAGACTATATTGAGAACATGTTATTGGGAGATAGTTATTTTAGTTGCTCTCTCCCCTATCAATTATCAATAGAAAGCGGTCTTTTGTCTCCAAGTAGAATAAAAGCGGTATATAAAAAAAGAAATTTTGATCCAATTAAATTTGCTATGGAGTATGAAGCTATATGGTTTGGATCAAGTGGCAGCGAGTTCTTCTCTTATGAAGATATAAAACCAAGATGTATTTTAAATGATTCTTTGCCTATACCAGATAATGTTATGCTAAATAAATCGAAAGTTCCAGAGCCTAAATTTAATGAACGCAGAATTTTATCATTAGATGTAGCGTTAATGGCTTCAAATGGAAATAAAAATAATGATGCTGCATGTATTATTATCAACGATGCAATAATGGATAATAGTTATACATATAATGCAAATATTAGATTTGTAGAGACTTTTGAAGGATTAAGAACAGAAGAACTTGGTTCTATAGCAATGGAATACTACTACAAATACAAATGTACAGATATTGTAGTTGATGCACGAGGCAATGGACAAGGTGTAATAGACCATATAACAAAAGAGCAACACGATAGACATACTGGAGAAATACTAATTCCTTTTAAAGCAGTAAATGATGTCGAGTGGGCAAACAGATGTAAATCTGATACATACACCAAGAGTTTATGGATAATTAACGGTTCTCCAAAGCTCAATGATGAAGCGAACAATTATGTTAGAAATGGATTTTTAAACAACAAACTTAGTCTGTTGATAAGTGAATATGACTGTTATAACTATTTAATTGAAACAGTTCCAGGATTTGAAAACAAAAATGATAAAATTCAATTAAATTATCAAAAACCATATATCGAGACTGCGTTAATGATCAATGAAATGATAAATCTTGAATGGGAATTAGTTGGCGTATATGTAAAAGTAGAAGAAAAATCAGGTATGCGAAAAGATAGGTATTCCAGTTTGGCATACAATATATGGGTAATGAAACAACTGGAATTTAGATTAGAACCTGAACTTGAAGAAGATATAGAATTTGATGATTTGCCATTTAGACAGCCCAATTTGGGTATAAGTGAAGGGTATTGTTAATAAGAAAGGAGGACATGTGGAAACAAATAATGTAACTGCCGAATTTGACGAAAAAACTCAAAAAATGATAGACGATTATATTCAGACCAAATTTGATGAACGTGATCGGATTGAAGCGGACGAGGTTTTGTTTGAAAATGAAATAAAAAAACTTTATACGTCTAAAGTAATTTTAAACGAGATAGAAGCTGCTGGATATGAACATATTTTTTTCACTAAGTTTAAGAAAAAAGATATTTTAATGTGGTTGGAAAATCCATCTAGATTTCAACATCAATTGAGAAGTGTATCAATGTTCCTCTACAATGTATCTAATCATTATAAAAGGTTGATAAAATATTTTAGTAGTACTGCAATGTTTGCAATGGTTCTAAAACCTAGAGGTCTAGATACAGCTAAAGCAAATGTTATTAGGGTTCGCAGTGATTACAATAAAACAAGTAATATGTTAATCAACATGAATTTAAAACATGAGTTTTTAAAACTTATAGATGTAGTATTTAGAGAAGAGATATTTTATGGATATGTATATGAAACCAAAGATTCTTTTTATATAAGAAAATTACCCGTTAGATATTGTCATGTTAGAGCAGTTGAAGATGGTACACGTGTAGTATCTTTTGACTTTTCATATTTTGACAGATATAAAAACAGGTTAAATATGTATGGTTCTTTTTTTAAAGATGGATATAAAAAATACCGCTCAAATAGAAAATTGAAATGGCAGGATATTCCAAGCGGTGACGGTATTTGTATAAAATTTGATGAATCAATCGATTATAGTATCCCGCCATTTGCTGGCGTATTTAGTTGTTTATATGATTTGGAGGATTATAAAAACTTAAAAAAGAATAAAGAAAAATTAAATAATTATAAGTTGATTTCATTAAAAATTCCCGTTGATGACAACGGTAAGTTTAAAATACCAGAAAAAAAAGTTATTCAATACTATAAAATGATTGATGCAAGGCTTCCAGAAAATATCGGTATTGCATTAACCCCTATGGATTTAATGGAACATACATTTGAGAGAGCTGGACAAGCCAATACAAATGCTGTGGCTGAAGCATTAGAACAATATTGGGGCGCATCAGGAGTTAGTTCTCTTTTATTTTCATCTGATAAATCTGGTACAACAGCATTAAAATCTAGTATTTTGGTTGATTCAGCTTTACTTTTCCCTATATACAGACAACTAGAACGTTGGTTAAATTATAGATTGAAAAAAATGCCAACTGAATATAAGTTTAGGGTTCAAATATTAAATGTAACTGAGCTTACTTATGACAGTATACTTGAAAGATATATGAAAACTGTTAATTTGGGAATTGGCATATCTGAGTTGATGGCATTACTAGGATACGAGTTTAATGATGTTGATAATATGCTTTATCTGGAACATGATGTATTGGATTTACACAATAGACTAAAACCTTTACAGAGTTCTTATACTCAAAGTAGTAATAGTAATTCTAATAGTGAAGGTCGTCCAAAAAACAAAGATGGAGAACTTGAAATTGAAGGAGAAAACACTCGTGTTAAAAGAGACAGAAACGAATAGGATGATTTGAAAAATGAGTAAAAAATTTTTATACAGTGATACCCCTCAAACTATTGAATTATTAAAACAATCATATGAAGTTTTTCTTGAAAACGATAATGGTTGTTATTTTATTAACAACCCTGGTGAAGTTGAGTTTGATAATTCGTTAGTTTGCGACAATGTGATATACACAAATTCAATTTCATTGGAGTTGTAAAAATGAATAATAATGAAAATATGTTACTTGACGTAGAATTTGAAGTAGATAAGAGTTTTGATTCGAAAAAGTTTTTAAAATTAAAATTAAGGATAATGCATGACGGAAAAGCAGCTCATAAAATAAGTTTCTTACCAGACTCGTTAAAAGAAGCTGAAAACACCTTATATAACTCCCCTATTTTAGCTAATGTTATTTTTGACGATAAGAATCAACCTCAGTTTTCTTCTCATGATAAACATATCGAAAAGGATTATGCGGGAAATGTAAGAATAATCTACGACGAAATTCCAATTGGAGTAATTACTGAAAGTAGTACTTATGAAATAAAAAAGGAATCTGGTCGAAATTATGTTTATGCTGAAGCATATATTTGGAAAAGGTATTCAAATTATGCTTTGGATATTATAAATAGAGATAAAAATATTAAACTGTCTGCTGAGATTCAGATATTGGATTTTTACATTGATAAAAAAACTAATTATAAAGTTGTAAAAAAATTTAAATACGATGGTATTACACTATTGGGAAATCACAGAAATCCAGGAATGAAAAACGCTCAAGCTACTATAGAATTTGACAATTCTAAAATTGACAAAAAAGAATATATGATTGCTATTATGAATGAATTAAAACAATGTCTTCATGATTTTGATAATAAAAATAGCAAAGAAGGAGGAGACAAAATCTTGCAAGTAGAAAAAAATAAAACGGATGAAAATCAGGAAAATAAAATTACTGATACTATTACTGTTAAAGACAGTATAGAATTCGAACTAACAGCAAACGAAGTTCGTAAAGCCATATGTGATGCGGTAAGAGGTTTAAGTGTAAATTCTACTAGTTATATTTGGCTAAATGATTATGATAGTAAATATTTGTACTTAAACAAAGAACAAAAAATTAATGGTGTTTATACAACAAACCATTTAAGACGCAGTTATACTTTGAATGATGGTAAAGTTACTATTGGTGATGATGAAATAGAAACAGTTAATAAGATTTTAACTATTGATGAATGGAACACATTGGAAACCGAGCGTAAAAAACAAGATATTGAATTTGATGAATTAAAAGCATTTAAAGTAAACACTGTTAAAGCTCAACGTAAAGCTCAGTTGGATGTATTGTTTGATAAATTTGATAGTTCACTAAAAGACGTTAAAGAGTATGTTGAGTTAAAAAAAAATAATGTGGATTTTGATTTGAAAACAATTGAAGAAAAATGTTTTGCGTTATTTGGTAGAACTAAATTAGAATCAAGTGTAAATTTTGATGAAAGCAATAATGGTAAAAACAGCGATGGTAACAAAATTGAAGTAGTTGTCACTGGTGCTGATGCCGAATTTGAAGATGATTCTCAAAATGATTACTTGGGCGGATATTTGAATAAATATTACAATAAATAACAATTAAATAAAACAATAATTTTAATGAGCCATGCATACGTGTGGCTCTTTTTTGATTTTAAAAAAAACAGGAGGAAAAATAATGGCTGAAAAATATGCTGTTGTAGATAGACAGTTAGTAGCTGCCGAATGGGATGGCTCTAAAAGAATTGCAATTGAAATTGACGAAAATATGCAAAACGGATCTGTCGTATTAATTGATAATCGTGTTGAAGGTGAAATGAACTTATTTACTGTAAAAACACCTGCTGCTAATACACCTATTGAAAAGATTGGTTTTGTAGCATCACCAGAAGTATGGGCAGATGAAAGAAAGCGTAACATGAGTGACTTTATTAATATTAAAGGCACAATTGGAAATGCAGATATTTTAGAAAAAGGAAATGTCGTTGCAATGACTAAAGAAGGATTTGACGGAGAACCTGTTGTAGGAAAATTCGTTGAATTACAAGCCTCAAGAAAACTAAAAGTTGTTGACACACCAACAAGTGGTTCAACAGTTTTTGGAAAGATTATTGATCTATACAACGATAAGTATGGAATTGAATTTGGTAAGGAGGATTAATTAAGTGAATAACAGAGATAAAATTGTTGAATTAGCTACTGGTATGATTACTGGAACTTGCCCAGAAGAATTTTCAGATACACGTACTAACTCAAAAGCATTAAGAGACATGTTTATTGAAGCAAATGGTGGATCAAACAAACTTTCTTATAAGAATTTTTATAAAGGTAGTGCCTGCTTTGATATTATCCAAGAGATTATCCCTATAATTGTTCATGAAGGATTTACTGGTAATGAATTTTGGACTAATTTAGTTGAATATAGAAATATTGCCTTGGGTGATGATTTAGAATTTATTACTGAAGACAAAACCGATTTCATTGTATCGGATTTATCATACGGCACAGCTGGAATTAGACGTCAAAGATTGGGTAAAAGTGAGTCATATACTATTCAAACACGTTTAAAAGGTATTAAAATTTATGATGAGTTCAAACGTTTCTTAGCAGGACGAGTTGATTTCGATAAGTTTGTTCAAAAAGTTGCAAAAGCAATGTTAGATAGATTGAATGAAGATATTTATAATGCGTTTGTTGGTGTTACTGCAAGTACGAGAGGTTTGTCTTCTAAATATGTAATTACAGGAACAAACGACGAGGAAGAAGTATTAGAATTAGCTGAACACGTTTCTGCTGCCAATGATGGGGCAAAAGTTGTTATTTTAGGAACTAAGAAAGCATTGAGAGGTTTGTCTTCTGCTAATCTTTCTGATCAAGCCAAAACAGATTTATACAACTTAGGTTATTATGGTAATTTCTTTGGACACGAATGTGTATTCATGCCTCAAAGACATAAGGCTGGAACTGATGAATTTATGTTCGATGATAAGAAATTGTATATAATTCCAGTTGGAATGGATAAACCTATTAAAGTGGTAAACATGGGTGTAGGTTACATCTTTGATGAAACTGTAGGAAATCCAACTACCGGAGATTTTACTAATAATTATACATATGCTCAAGATTATGGAGTAGGTTTGGCATTTAATGCTAAAATGGGATTCTATACTCAAGCGTAATGAAATATATCAGGGTTATTCATTAGCCCTGATATTATAAAATTGGAATAAAAGGAGATAATAATGACAAAAGAAACAAAAAATGACAATACATCTAAGTCTACAAAAAATAAAGAAAATAAAAAAACAAGTGAAAAAAAAACCGAAGTAATTCAGGAAAATCAAACTGATGAGTTAAAAGAAAACAATACATCTAAAACGAATAAATCTAAGCCAAAACTTAAATTGATAGATGATATGGTTTTAAATGTAGAATCAACAACTTTTGGAACTCTAATTTTTGCTAATAGTAAGAATGGTGACAAAGTTAAGTGGATGCATGAAGGCGATATTCAACAGATCTCAGTTGAGAGTGTTCGTTTTATGAAATCTAATCAAATTAGATTTTTTGAAAAAAATTGGGTTCGTTTAATCAGTATTGCTGATGATGGTTATGATAAATATACATCTAAGGATATTTACGAAGCTTTAATGCTTCAAAAATATATTAAGAACAGCGAACTAGATATAGAAGACTTGATTTTAAATCATCCAGATAAAATCAATTATTATATTGAAAAAATGGGTAACACTTTTAAAACATCAGTAACCGTTAAATGTAATGATATGATTGACTCTCAAAAGTTAGACAGTTTTTCACTAATTCGAAAACTTGAAGGAATTTTAAACTGTGAATTAAGAAATTTAGAAAACTAGGTGATTTAATGACTGAGTTTTCGGAAATATACGAGAGGTTTTTAAAAAGAGTTGAAATATACTCTTTTTTAAATTTAAAAATCGAATTAAGAGAACGAATATTAAGATCATATTTGGATGATGCGCTAGCACGATTTGATGGCTATTGCAAAGAAGACTTATATGATATTAATGAAGATAAAAAATGTTTTAATTATAAATTAAATAAAAAAGCCATCTATTTAATTGCTGAAAATATGGTTGTAGTATGGTTAAAAAGAGAAAGAGATAGAGAAGAAAATACAAAAAACTGTATGAGTGAAAAGGATTATTCTATTTTTAGTCCAGCAAATCTACTAAATACTTTAAATAATACATATAAGGACGCAAACAGTGAAGTATATGCTGATATGAATGAGTATTCGTTGTCAGAGTTCGATCCAATGGATTTGATTAAAGGAGAAAATAGATAATGAACAAACTCCAAATAGAACATCTCATCTCAAAAATATATAAAATACTGCCATTAAAAGAGTCAGATAATGCTAGTTTGTATGAATATTTAGACAGCCTTGTTATTCAGCTTGAGGGTGCAAGAAAAACATGTACAGACTTTACAACTAATAATTTGTACAGTCGCAAATATATTGAAATCATTAATACTGTAAATTATTTAAAAGATAATACATTTACTACAAAACAGTGCAAACGTGAAGTGTTTAAATGTATTTCATTATTAAATAGCATTATGAACGAACTAAAAGATGATTGATTGGGATAGTTACGATCAGCATCTTAAAGTTCAGGGTGCAAGCCTTAGAGAAAGCAGATTAAATAGAGCAAAATATCATATCAATAAATATGGAAAAGATAATCCATCTTACAAAAAAGTTAAAGTTAATGGCAAAAACATGATATTAGCAATCAACAGTGGAACAAAACCATATTATAAAAAATTTCATACAATGCCTGATGAAACAATATATCCAGGAGATATTGTTTACTGGAAAGATACAGTTTGGTTAGTAACAAATGCTGATTTTGATGATGAGCTTTATATAGATGGAAATTTACAGCAGTGCAATTTTAAATTGAGATGGCAAAACAAAAGCAGAGAAATCATTGAACGTGACATAGTAGCTACTGCATATAATAGCGGTGTCGAAGATAAGGCGCTTATTACTATTGGATATGATCAGTTAATGATTTATATCCCTTTTGACAAAGATACAATTGAGCTTGAAAGAGATCAAAGATTTTTTATTAGCAACAATCAAAAAAAACCTACTCCTTATAAACTAACAAGTATTAACACTACTTCTAATGTTTACAATGGACATGGTTATTTACAGTTAATAGTATCAGAAGACGTTTATCATGAAGATGATAATTTAATATTAGGAATTTGTGATTATAAAGCTCCCAACAGTTCTGATACACATGAAGATGATTTATATGCAAAAATTGTATATAAATCTTTAAAAATTAAATCTGGTTATGATAAAGGAACAACTTTTAGTGCTGAATTTTATAATCAGGATTTAAAACAAAACAATATCTCCCCTACCTGGTCAATTAATTCAACATTTAATGAATTATTAACTATTAAAGAAGATGGGGATAAAATAACAATTTTAATTAATGATGATTCTTACATCGGTCAAAGAATTAGTCTAAGTTTAAAAGATAAGGAAGGAAACTATCAAGATGACAACATTATACTTGAAGTTACAGGGTTATTTTAATGGCAAACAGTAAAATAATTAGTGAATTAAAATCAAAGGTTATTAAAGATGTTATAAACAATGACGAGATAGTTAAAGCAATTGATTGTCCAAGTATGGATAAAGAAAACTGGGAACCTATATATTTGATAAATTCTAAAGAGACAGTTGATATGGGATTTACGCCTGTTATATTTAGAGAACATCAAAATCAAAATATCATTACCGATGCAATAACTTTTATAACAATGGAAGTTAATATACCTCAAACAGATAAATATGGTATATATGCATATCCAGTTTTGGAAATATGGATAGTTTCTCACAATAAGCATAATCGTATTGATAATATTTTGGGTGTTAAAGATAACAGGAATGATTATATATCAATCTTATTAGATGAAATGTTTAATGGTAAAAAAGCGGGATATGGGGATATCACACTAAAATCTAACACTGCTGGTGTATATGATGACAATTTTGTTTATAGACGGTTAGTCTTCGAAGGGATTGACATTAACGATTCATTATGCAAGTAATAACTGAAAACAGTCTTTACAGAGGTAAAGATATCAAACTTAACGATCATATAACAATTTATCACCCTACTGTTGGTGAAGTGTTTGATAATGAGACAAAGTACATGTCAACTGTGTTTACAATATGTGCAACACCAACAGATTTAGCATGGCAGTTAGAAGAATATTTCAATATTGATTTTGTCACCGCTGATGAATATGAAATTTTTGTTAAGTTTATCGCACCTTCTCTTGATAATCAAAAAACAAAAATGTTATTTGGAGATAATATTGATTTTTCAAAAATGAGATTAGAAAAGCTTGGAGGAACTGATGAAATTGTTTTAAAACAGCATGTTATAAAACAAAAAGAAATTACAGATGTCAATCAGTTGCAAAAATTCAGGTTAAAAAGAACCTCGCCCTATCCAAAAATTCTTACTGAAGAATATGATATTGTTTTTGACCGATATATTTATACAAGAATTACAGATTTTTTGAGAAAACTGTTCAACATCAAAAAGAACGGAGATAAGCCTGGTAACAAGGGAGCAAGAAAATATCTCATTGATCAGTCAAAAGAAAAATTTGAAAATTCTAAAACCAATACTAACGATAAATCATATTTACTTAATCTTATATCAACAATGGTTAATTCTGAAGGATTTAAGCATGATGAAGTAACTGTGTTTGATATGAAATATTACCCTTTTATGGACAGCGTTAAAAGAATTAACAAAATATTTCATACTAAGGTATTATATCAAAGCGGCTACTCTGGATTTGGAATTGATTTGTCAAAATTAAAAAATAAAGAAACTGAATTAAACATGATGAGCGACTTAGATTAGTCGTTTTTTTATTTATAAGAAAAAGGAGAAATAAATGAATATTAGTGAATTAGTGTTAGAAAAAATTGATTCTCTTGTGTTAAATAACATTGAAGACGATTCGTTAGCTGTTCGTTTAACAAATGTTAAAGATGGAAACTTACAAACTTCATCAGAGGGACAAAGTGTAACTGATAATATCGGTTCTACAATTATGACACTTTATAATGCAAAAACAGGTGTTTTAACAGGAACAAATGCGTTATTCAATGCGGATTTAGGCGCTGCTCAATTTGGAGATGAAAAGACAGTTGCTACCGAAGATGCTTTGATAGCAACACCTACATATGAAATTATTGATGCGGTTGATGGAAAATTAAACTTAGATAAAAAACCTGCTAGTGATTCTGTTAAATATGTTTATAAATTAGTAAATAATGGAATTGCTGAAAAATTAACTTTGGGTACAGGACAAGCAGTTGATAAAACATTTACTGTTAATGAAAAAGAAATTACCTTACCTAGTGGCTCAACAGGTTCTTATTTCGTTGAGTATGAATATGAATCAGCTACTGCAAACAAATTATCAAATAAGTCCGACAAATTCCCTGGGGTATATAAAGCAAGAGTTTATGTTATAATGCGTGACGCTTGCAATAAGAACAAAATTTATACAGGTGTTATTGTTTCTAATAGAGCAGAAATTGATCCATCAACAGTTGAAATTGGATTAAATGCTGAAGCAGGACATGCATTTACAATCAACTTTAATAAAGAGTATTGTTCTAAAAACACAGATTTATTCTCAATTATTATTGATGAATAGGAGTTAGAGAAGAATAATCTTCTCTAACTTTATAATGTCAAAACAAATAAATCATTGGTGTATAGTATGTGGGAAAGGTTATCATGCATGTAATTCATGTGATGACGTTAAATCATTTACACCTTGGAAAACACTAACTGATACATCAAACCATTATTCAATTAGGCTAATTATTGATGATTATACTAATGGAATTATTAATAAAAAGAAAGCAAAAAATATGCTAAATAAATGTGATTTAACAGGTTATAAAGATTTTCTTCCACATGTTAGTAAAATCATATCAGATATTTTAGCTTATGATGATTGTAAAAATAAAAAATTGAGAATAAAAAAAGATAACTTATAGTTGTCTTAAATAAACAAGTATCTATATAGGAGAAATTTAAGTTCTCCTGTTTTATTTAAGACAACTATTTTTAGAATATAAGGATAATTTAGAAAAAAAATAAATTAATTGCTATAGAGGTTAAAACTTGAAGTTAAAATTAATCATTGACAATAACGTATTAGATAAATATAACAAATATTATTTCAAAAAACATCCAAGAGCACGCAAAGTCCCTATTGAAAAGCCTATCCACCCTTCTATTAATGTTTGGATGATTTTAATGCGCCCTGCTATGAATCTACTTAAACAGAAATGGAAAGATTTTATTATCTGGTATATTAATGATTTAG
Organism: Thomasclavelia cocleata; assembly: GCF_900102365.1. Lineage (GTDB taxonomy): Bacteria > Bacillota_I > Bacilli_A > Erysipelotrichales > Coprobacillaceae > Thomasclavelia > Thomasclavelia cocleata. The sequence goes on from NZ_FOIN01000001.1 coordinate 134,456, forward strand.
GTTATCAGGATTTTAAAATTGGTAATTGTATCATCGAATATACATACTTTATGCCAACTAAAAGACGTGCAGATAATGACAATATGACACCAAAATTCATCAACGATGGATTAGTAGAATCTGGTTTTTTAGTTGATGATGATTATAAGCATCTAAAAAAAATAATTTTGGCGTGTGATTATGATAAAAATAATCCACGAACAGAAATAGTTGTCTATATAAATGGACAAATAAATATTGAAGAAGTTATAGAATAAAAGGAGAATAGAAATGAAAGAAAATAAAGAGTTTAATAAAATTATTTATGGAGTAAAAAAACAATCATTGTCACTTCAAGAATTTTTAGATTTTAGAAATTGGGTTTGCAGTAGATTAATTGATTTAGATGAACTAACTATTGCTTATGATCTTCAAGATATCATGATGCAGTTTGCTTTTGCAAAATTTTATTTAGATGTTGAGCTGCCAAATATTGATGACAATGATAATTTTCTAGAAGATTATGAATTAGTATGTGGTATTAATACTTGTGATTATCGTTGTCTAATTAATGATGTTCAATATAGTACATTACAATTGTCAATTGATAGATATTTAGATCAGACGCAAGCTGAATTTTATGAGTCAAAACGATATGATGCAAATGATTTTATGAGAAATATTGAAAAATCTATCACTGGATTCATTGATGGTATGAATAATAATTTCAATAATTTAGATGTTGAAAAGGTATTAAACAGTTTAGATAAATTTCAGGATTTAACAAACAATAAGATTAGCTTAGATACGTTTATTGAGCACGCTAAGCAGGTTATGGATAACGATAAATTGTCAAAAGATGAATTAATCGAGTCAATTACAGTTACCAACAAAAAAGAGATTAATTAATATGATAATTAAAAACATGACTGATTTAAACAAAGCATTAAAACAAATTGCAGAGCAAACACTCCTTGAAGCTCAAGAAGAAGTTCACAGATGTATTGAAAACTTTGTGAAGCAGTATTATTCAGAATACTCCCCTACTGTTTATCAGAGAACTTATCAGTTTATGGAAAGTATAACAAAAACTTCTATTAAGACCAGAGGTTCAACTGTTGTATGTGAAGTATATATAGATACCAATCTTGATTACAAAAGTGCCACTGGACAAGAGGTAATTGAGATGATCAATAGTGGATATCACGCCATGAAAAAGATGGGTTCAGCTAGAGATATACCAGGTACTAAAGTCTGGGATGACAGTGTTGAATTTATTGAAAAATATAATATCTTTATTGATACTTTTAAGCAAACCCTAATTAAACAAGGCTTAGATGTCATATAGATATAACAGTCATATAAAAACAAGATTTCATTTAATTTTACAGAGAGGCACCCCTCTCTTTTTTACTATTTTATAAAGGAGTGATGAAATGGCCATAGGTAAAAAAAGGTCAAGGCGGGTAAAACTGCATGATAAGGAAAAATTAAAAATGATCAATCCTGAAACACTTAAGTGCTGGAAAAAATACCAGCAGTACATGAATGTAAAGGAATTGTCAGAAAAAACGATTTATAATTACAACAGCGATTTAACACAATGGTTTATCTTTATTTTAGACAAACAGTTTAATCAGTCTGTTTTGGATTTAGGTGAAGATGATATTTTAGAGTTTGTAACATTTGCTAAAAGTCAGGGAAACAATACAGAAAGAATTAAACGAAGATTGTCAAGTATTTCGTCATTTTATAAGTTTTTAAAACGTAAGAAAATATTAAATTCAGACAGTCCTACTGAATATATTGAAAGACCAAAAAGAGGTTTGCCTGTTGTAACACAAACATATTTGTCAAAAGAACAAATTGAATTGATGAGAAAAAAACTTGATGAACTTGGAGATTTACAACTAAAAACTTATGCTGAGTTATCACTAAGTACTATGGCTAGAGTTAATGCCATTGCTCATCTTAGATGGGAACAGATTGATTTAGAAAATCGTGTTTGTAACGATGTGTTAGAAAAAGAACAAAAGTATGTGACTTTATTTTTTTCTGAAAAAGTAAAAAAATTATTAGTACAGTTAAAAGAATATAGAACACATTATGATATTGATGATTTTGGATGGTTGTGGCGAACTCCATACACCAATCAATACGACTGCGTTTCCAATGGGACGTTAGCAGGTTGGTGTTCAAAAATTGGACAAATGATTGGTATTTCAACTCTTCACCCACACGACTTTCGCCATTCAGGTAGCAATCAACTTTCTATATCTGGAATGCCTTTAGAAGATATTTCCACACTTCTCAATCACATTTCGACTGAAGTTACTAAAAAACATTATTTATTGCCCAACAATAAGAAAATATCAGCTTTAAAAGATAAATTTGAGGTATAACAAATGACAAACTTTAAAGTACAGTTAGGCGTTAAATTAGATAAAAATGCTGGTAAAGCACTGAATAACCAGTTAAACAATCAAAAGATTATTGCAAATATTAGTAAGTTTAATATAACTAAATCTGCAATTAGTGACATTAAAAAACAATTAAACTCATCAAAATTCAGTATCAATATAGATGCTAGTGGTGTTAATAAGCAGATCAACAGTGTTGTATCTAATATTAATAAAATGAATAAACTTGCAATAGGCTTAAATAACCTTGGTAAGTTAAACATTGATGACAGTGGACTTCAACAAAGACTTGCTTCAATAACTAAACAATTTGAAGCTATTAAAAGAATGTCTGATTTAGGAGCACAATCAATTGCGTTAAGTAAGCTTGATGGTAATTTTAAAATATTATCAAGTGACATCAGTACATATAATAAGGAACTCGCAAATGGTAAAAGCATAAATTTCTTAGCAGACCAGGCCAAAGCAGTTAATAACGTTAAAAAATATATAAACGAAAATACTAAAGCTGCAAAAGAATATGGTACTGCATTAGAAGAATCTCGAAACAAAATGCAAAATGCAACAAATGTCAAAGAATTGACAACTGCAAGAAAACAATTCGCAGCTTTGACAGCAGAAATCCAAGCCTCTGGAAACAGTGGTAGAAGTTTTAGTGATGAACTTAAAAACTCTATGAGTAAGTTTGGTCAGTGGATTAGCGCTGGAACTATTGTAATGCAAGTTGTTAGAAGTGCTAAAGACTTATTTAAAAATGTAGTTGCAATAGATTCAGCAATGACAAATCTATATAAGGTGACTGATGAAACTGATAGAAAATACAATCAGTTTTTAACTAACGCTAGTTCAAAAGCGGTTGAATTAGGTAGAAGTCTAAGTTCTCTTATTGAGATGACTGCCACATGGGCAAAATTAGGATTTAGTTTAGATGACAGTGCAAAACTTTCTGAAGTTTCGGCTATATATGCAAATGTTGGAGAAGTAGATGATGAGACAGCAGTTAAAGATATCGTAACTGCATTAAAAAGTTTTAATATCGAAGCAAAAAATGCAATTACTGTTGTTGATAAACTTAACAAACTTGGAAACGAATTTGCAACAGATTCAGCTTCTTTAGGTGATGGATTAAAAAATTCAGCTAGTGCATTAGCTTTTGCTGGAAATGATATTAACCAAACATTGGCTATGATTACTGGGGGTTCAGAAATAACTCAAAATGCTTCTGAGCAATCTAATGCAATAAAAGTATTAAGCATGCGTTTGCGAGGTAAATTTTCATGCCTCCATATAGAGAAATCTATATGCTATGTTTCGTAAAAAACATAGATAACAACTATATCGGTTAAAAAACAATGGGATGCTAAAGACCGAGGAAAGATTTGTAATATCAATAAAATATAACTATTTAATTTTTCCATAACAAAGTAAAAAAGAAGGAATATGAAATATACATTTGAAAAAATACAAGAAGCTTTAAAACTTCATAATTATAAATTGGTTAATAAAAACATGAATATTTCATCTATAATCACTAAATCAAAATTATTGTGCACTGACAATGATGGGTATTATGTTTATGTTATCTTAGATAAATTGATACATAGAAAATCAAAATTTAGAAGATTTTCAAATTCAAACAAATATACTATCGACAATATCAACTTTTATTTAAAGTCAAAAATAGGTAACAATTTTACTTGTTTATCTGAAAAATATATTAACAATCAAACAGAGTTGCTATTTAGATGCAATAGATGTGGAGAAGTTGTAAAAAAGAAATGGATTAATGTTTATAGAAAAGGAATAAATAGAACCCCTATATTATGTCCTAATTGTGATGGTAGAATAGAATCGCTACATGCATCAATATTAAAACAAGTTTTTATGTACAACTACCCTGATACTATTTGTGAAGATAATTCTTGTCGAAATCCAATTACAAATAAAATAATGCCAACTGATATTGTTAATCATAGACTAAAAATTGCAATAGAAGTACAGAGTGAATATCACGATAATGAATATAGTAAAAAAAAAGATTTAATAAAAAAAGAATTTTGGATTGCTAGGAATTTTAAATTTTATGCATTAGATATAAGAGATTACACAGTATTAGAAATGTGTAGAATATTTTTTAATATTAGTGAATTGCCAAGTTATATAAATTATGATTATAGTAATAAATTAAATATTAAAAACATTCAAAATATGCTAAATAAAGGTAAAAACATTCCAGAGATAGCAAATATTTTAAATATAGATAAACACAGAATTTATGATGCTATATATTCAAAAAAATTAATATATCCTAATAATTATCAACGTCCTGATTGTTCCCCAGTTGTGCAGACAGATTTAAGTGGAAACATTATTAACAAGTATAAAAGTATTTCAGAAGCACAATTAAAGTCGGGAGTTAAAGCATCTAATATCGCTTCTTGTTTACGTAAGAAAAGAAATTATTCTTCTGGATATTACTGGTATTATTTACATGATTATGATAAATATAAGTTTAGAACCAATAGATTTGAAAAATTTAGGCAACCAATAGATATGTTTGATAAAAATAATAAATATATAAAATCATTTAATGCAATTATAGAAGCATCAAAAGAATTGAATACAAACAATTACAGTATTTGGAGAGTTGCTGAGGGAATTAGAAAAAGTTTATTAGGTTACAAGTTTAAATATAAGAAATAACGATATTACAAAAATCCGTAGAGACTGCAGGATGTTTGTGGCAACATAAACATTGAAGTTGTTCCACTCTCTAATAGATATTAGAAATGGTAATATACAGTCCGATCTCACGCTATAATCCCAAATAAAAAAAATGAAACGTGAGAGTTAGCCAGAAATGACTAACCGCTATAAAGTTTATAGTCAGTAGCCAGTCATGGTGAAAGTAACAGAAATGATGAAGGGTGATCTAGAAAAACTAGGCGAAGAATATGAAAATGTTGAATCGATAAGTAAAATTCAAACCCAAATACTTAATCTAACTAAGGGAAATGTTAATATTTTTGATGATAGCAGAAATTTTAAAAGTACCTATGAGATTATTGAAAAAATAGCAAAAGTTTGGGATCATATATCACAAACTGATCAAGCTGATCTTCTTGAAATTATAGCAGGCAAATGTTTGCCTGATTGTGTAGTAATACATAATATGAATACACTTAATTGCAGGTAATCCCTTAGAGCCTTACACTACAATAGTTAGGAAACTAAACTATGATAGTTTTACAACGTAAGGATTGGGCGTTCGTGCAGCGAAGTACCCTAACGTATTCCATAGAACATATGGTGCTTTAGACGAGGGTAAACGTTCAACGACTAGATTCATGTCGAGACTTAGACTTGAGAATAAAGGTGGAAATCCTGAATATCTAAGTCAACAATCGTAGGGCGCAATTGTAAATGGCGTGGGTGAAACTCCCTTAAATCGAAAAAGGTACCCCTTTATTTTTAAAAAGGGTGAAGAAATAGTCTACTCTCACACGAAAGTGTGAGTGTTGTTAGTTAATAAAAATCTTAGCGATTAGGATTCCTTATTATAAATTTAACGAAATAGAAAAAATATTAAAAAACAAATTAACAACATGAAATATTTTACGAGTATTTCAAAACATAAACGAAACAAAGAGCGAACCAGGTTGCTGCGTTAATTCAATCAGCACAATCAGGACAAATGCAAAAAGCACTTCAGGCTTCTATCAACTCCGAAGGCTCAGCATTAAAGGAACAGGAACGTTGGTTAGATTCAATTGAGGCTAAAGCTCAGCAATTAGAAGCGTCATGGGAATCTTTATCAACTACAATGTTAGATAGCAGTGCTATCAAAGTCAGTATAGATTTATTAACAGACCTACTTCAGGTAATTAAGAATCTTGCTGAACTTATAGGTAGTGCTGGCACTATAGGAGCAATAAGTGGAGGACTTCTAGGTGCAAAAGGTCTGGGTTGGGTAAATGTATGTTTATACATATACAGTTGCCGACATAATCTATGCCCAGATAAAGCTTAAACGTGAGTTTAACGAGCTAATAACAATAATCGTATTATTAGCAAGAAGCTTTTGGCAAAAGAGGTTAATTTGGGTAATGGTTAAGATTCCATTATCGTATGTAATAAACACATACTAAGTCGGGAAAACACTATATATTGAAAACCTAAATAGATATATAGTATAATCCGCAGCGATATCTCATATATAACAGTGTATATGAGAACGTTCAGAGAGTATAAACCTCAATGGATATGAGAACGATATCTCCCCTATTCATTAATGTGTACTCCAGACTGGTCTTAGAATTAGGTTAGATTGTCTAAGATAAAAATCTAAACAAAATTAATTATTTTTACTATAATATTACATCAATTTAAAATTATGTGAAATTATGTTATTTTCATACAGATGATTTAAATCATTTTAAAATACATATATAATTAATATGTTATAGAAGAAAATGTCCATATTAGTGAGCATATAAGAACAATATTGTCGCTTAACAATTGGAAGGGGAGTAAAATGAGAAAGACAAAAATAGCAGTTGAAAATTTAGCTGAATTGACTATTCGGCAAATTAATAATTTGGATTTTGAAGATGAAAAGTTGTTTATTGAAAAAAAAAATAAAAAGCCTCTAGCTTTTTCAACAAAAATAAGTAATAGAAGTTTTGGGAGAGGAAATCCACTTTTAGCAAGACGAAAAATAACATCAATAGAATCAATTGATAAAAGACTGGATGAATTAATTAAAAAATGTCAATAAAAGAAAAAGAATCATTGTTGTCTATATCTCAAAACTCAAATGAAACCTTAGAAGAAAATGATGAAAATATGATTAAAACTGATTGTAAGTTACTTTGTAGTAAAATTTCTGAGCTAAATGGTATTTTTGAAGTCTATGTAAATAAAATAAATCCAATGATATTTACGTATGAAATTTTGGCTGATAATTATCCTATAGAGATATTGAATGAAATACGTTCTATTTTTACACATTTAAGCAGATGTACATTTGATACTGATGAAAAAAATGTAAATAATAACTTAACTAAAGCATATAGCCATGCAAAAAGAGCAATTTTAGATTGTTATAAATATAACAGTTTGGCATATGCTGATAAATACTATGAATTCATGGATCAATATAAAAATGTTGATTTATCTTTAATTGATAATGGCGAATTTTTAATAAAAATTACTAACAAACTTTGTTTAGCGAACTCTTTGATGATTCAAGCAAAGAGATCAGAAGCTGAAAACAAATCATTGGATGAACAATATACTAAGTATGAAAATGCATATTTTGAGTATTCAGAAATATATAAAATTCTTGAAAATACACAAATAAAAGCTGAAAATCTTAAGCAAAAAGCAATTATAAAAAGCAATAAAGAAAACAGAAAAATTCTTATTAATAATATAATAGGGATTATAGGAGTCATAGCTACTATTATAAGTATAGCAACCGTTTTTATATAATTGAAATTTAAATCTAGACAGACAAGTTTCTGTCTTTTATTTTTGTTAAAATGTTACGATTGTAAACGGATTGTAAGAAGAGTGTATTAGTTACATTTGCTTTTAAATTTAACAGAGCAATAAAAAGCTAGCAGTTAGTATTGCTTCTCTTATCTAGTTGCTTGACACCCATGTGTTTATAAGTTATAATATACTTGTTAAATTGGAATAACTATTTTACTCGATCAAAGTTACAGGTGGTTATTTTTTGTTTGATTATCCTTATCAATAATGACAAAAAAAACAATTTAACAATCAAACTTATTAAGGTAAAACAACTTTATTTATCTCACGCACTCCAAAACGTATGAGGGAGTTGTTTTACTTTGGGCAAAAATAAATTAAATATAGTAATCTCAGTACTATTTTTCTTTAATTGCTTGATATTTAAATATCCATAAGTTATAATATATTTGCCTATGATGGCAAGAAGAAATTTGATAACTTGTTAATCAAATTTGTTAATGTAGAATAACTACCTCAGCGTTGTCCAAAACAGAAGTGGTAGTTATTTTTTATTTTAGCAAAAAAGCTAAAAAATCTAGTAACAATAATACTAGATTTTTTTAGTTGCTTCTCCCCTACCATTTATATTTGCATCTTTTACACATATATTGTTTTCCAATAGAGCTACTTGCCAACCCTAAAGTTAGTACCCCTGCCATTCTACTTGTTGCAGTAACACGTTTTGTATTAGTTGAACCACAGTTAGGACATTTGACAACAAACTTCTCTTGTGTTGGGTTAGGTTCAGGTTTTAGCTTTTGATGACCATATTTTTTGCTAGTTTCTCGTTTAAACTCTTGCCATAACTTATCATCTTCTTCTGTATAATCAAATGTTCTTGCCCTACGATATAAAGATTTAAACTTTTCATTAAGTTCTTTACTAAAATCAGGGTTGTTTACACAATATTTTTCAAAAGCTTTATTTCTAGCAATTTCTGCTTTTTCAAGATTTGTGGTAAAAAAATAAAACTCAGTGTTTATGATATCAGTGTCGCAAACCTCACATTTTCCCTCACTATGCCAGGTCGTAGACCCACATTTGGGACATATTTCTATAAATATTCTTTTTTGCAAACATTCTTGAATATCGATCCCACAATTTGGACAGATTTTTGCTTTATCTGATACGTTATGATTACATTCTGGGCACTCTATTAGCATTATTATTTCCTCCAATACATTTATATTGTAACATATTTTGAAAATAATTAAAATTAAAAACAGTTAGATAGATTCATTGTTTTCAGAAATATTACAATACAAAAGAGATGCTAGTGATAGTGAATTAAAACTAAATAAAGTACAGAAAATATTTAATTATTTTAATGATAGCGAAAGTAAATCAATTACCGAATTAGCTAAACAATTTGAAAACTTAGACGATAAAATAATAGGATACCTTAGAACTGTTAAAAGTGGTAAAACTGATATAGAAGATTTTAAAAATTACCAAATGTCATGGGGACAAGCAATTAAGGAAAATACAATTGGAATAAATGGATTTATTCCTAAATTAGCTTCTTTTGGAAAAACCATTCTATCTATAGGTGGAAATATGGTTGCAATGATGGCTATAGCTAAAAGTTTTGAGCTTGCTTTTAAAATAGTCGATTCATTAGTTGTTACTCAAGCAGAACTAGATAAAGCAGTTTCTGATGCAGTAAATAGCATTTCTGATTCAGAAAGCAAAATTGAAGATTTAAAGAATCAATTAGATGATGTATCAGTGAAGATAGATGAGCTTAATTCTAAAGAACATCTTTCATTTACTGAAACAAGCGAATTAGAAAGATTAAAAGAAACTAGAAAAGAATTAGAGACACTGTTATCGCTAGAGGATAACCTATTAGATAATAAGCAAAGAGAATTAGCATTAGCTCAAGCAGATGCATATGGTAAATATCACACATATTCTCATGATAGAAATAATGATAATGGTACAACTGTTTTAGATGACTACAAACAAACACGTGAATCATACAAGTTTAATAATGTAGACTCAGGATATCTTTTTGATGATGAAAGCACTGATATTTCTACACTCTTAGTAGGTTATGAGCAGTTGGGTGCAGAGTTATCAAAACTAAAAGAAGGTACAGAAGCATGGGCTAACAAATATAGCGACATGGTTTCTGTTAGTTCTAGATTAAAAGAATTATTGGCTGAACAATATACAGTTATTGACAGCATAAGACCAATATATAATGAAATTGCAGAAAAGCAAAAATCAAACCAACCCCTATCTTCTGATGAAAAAGATATTTTATATGTTTATGAAGACGCTCAGGCATATGCTGATTTAATATTACAAATAACTGATCCTAATACATATAATCAGATTAAATTTGATGAGATATTCGATATTGAAGGAATCGAATTAACTAAAGAAAAGTTAATTGAATTGTTAAAAGCTGGAGAGTTAGTTGACTTAGGCAACTACCCTATTTTAGCCAAGGCAATAAAAGACATTGATTTCGCTTCAACTGAAGGAAAAACCAATCTTGAGATATTTAATCAGGAGTTAAAATCATTAATAACTTCAGAAAATGAAATTGATTTTAGTTTTGACATAGCTGATGGTATGTCTGAAACAGTTGAAATACTTGATGATATGGCTGATCGTTTAACTCAATTAGCTGATCTAAAAGATGCATTAAATGGTGGATGGACTCTTGGCATTGAAGAAGCAAGAGAATTTGCCAATGTATTCCCTGAAATATTTAACAATGCGGTTATTACTAGAGATGGTTTAATTAAATTAGATGAAGATATAGCCAATAATTTTATCACTGCAAAAGAAGCTGAGATAAAAGCCGACGGAACAGCAAGAGAACAGGTTTTATTAAATGCAAAATCTGAACTAGAAGGTAAGAAAGCTGAAGCTGAAGCAAAACTTGAATTAGCTAATGCAGTTGCTAATGGTGAATTAAAGATGTCTAGAGAGCAGATTGAATTAATGGCTCAAGGAAGACAACAGTTAATTGACTATTTGATTGAGTGTGGTGCTACTCAAGTTGAAGCAGAACAGGCAGCTAACGCAGCAATGCAGGGAGACATGATTCTTTACAACAAACTGGTTGGACAAGTTGCTGATGAAACATCAAACAATTTAGCTAACGCCCTAGCTGATGCTGCTACTAATTCTAAAACCAATATGGATGGTATGATTGTAAATGCCAACGCTGCCAATAAAGCTTTTGCTGCCCTTGCAAAACAAATAAAGGCTGCTTCAAGCGGGGAAGTTACTGGCGAATATAATGGTAAGGCAAGTGCTGGTGGAAGTAAAACAAAAACCACTAAATCTACTCTTAGTGTTGTGTCAACTCCTTTTAATGCTATAAAAGGTATAATATCTTCTTCATTCAACATGCCTGATTATATTGATAAGATTGAATTAGATTTAAGTGAGTACAATCAGGCTATTAGTAAGATTGATGCACAGCTTGCACTAATCAGCAGTGGTAAAAATACCCCATTAAGCAAATACAGTTCAGGTAAATACGCTCCTGAAAAACAAAAAAAGAACAAAGAAAACAAGTCGTTTTCAAAAACTTTTGATTGGCTGTCTATTGCTTTAGATAACATATCGGATAAGATTAAAAAACTGGGAAATACAGCTTCAAACGTTTATAAAACATGGTCGCAAAGAAATACCGCATTAAGCAGTGAATTAACTAATCTTGTTGACCAACTCGAATTGCAACAGAGTGCTTATGCTACATATATAAACAAAGCTGAGTCTTTAGGTTTAAGCGACCATTATAAAAACTTGGTTCAAAATGGCGCACTAAGTATTGAAACTATTACAGATGAAGCTCTTGCTTCAAAAATCGAGGAATATCAGAATTGGTACAACAGCGCAAGAGAGGTTTTATCATCTATTCAGGAAACTGAAAAAGCTATAAGTGATATTTATTCTGAAACATTTGACAATGTATCAAAAGAATATGATGACAAGATTGATTTTATTGAATCATTTATCAGTCAGGTTGAGAAATCATCAAATTTAGCTGAGTCAAAAGGTTTATTAGCTTCTGCATCATATTATAAAATAATGCTTCAGTATCAGGAAGAAAACCTGGCAAATCTTGAAGCAGAGCAAAAAGCACTGACAGAAACTTTGCAAAAAGCACTGGACGACCAAAGTATTGTTCAATATAGCGAAAGCTGGTTTAAAATGCAAGGTAAAATTGAAGATGTAAACGAACTGATTGTTGATGTTAATCAGTCTATTGTTGATTTTCAGAATACTATTAGAGATATTGAATGGAGCAATTTTGATTACCTTCAGGATACAATATCTCAAATAACAACTGAAGCAGATTTCCTAATCAGTTTAATGGAAAACAATAAAATGTTTGATGACGAAGGAAATCAGACAGAGTACAATAAAGCTATTCAGGCACTTCATGGTGTTAATTATAATACCTATATGTCTCAAGCAGATGAATATGCTAAATCTATCAGCGAACTCGACAAACAGTATAAAGATGACAGTTTAAACAAAGATTATCTTGAAAGAAGACAGGAACTTGTTGAGTTACAACAAGATATGATATCAAATGCTCAAAATGAAAAAGAAGCAATCAAAGACCTTGTACGTGATGGATATGAAACTCAGTTGGATTCCATAAAAGAATTGATTGAATTAAACAGTGAATTAAGAAATAGTACTAAAGATTTATATGAATATCAAAAAGCTATAGCTGAAAAAACAAAAACTATATCACAAATTCAAAAACAACTTGGTTCTTACGCAACTGACAATTCTGAAGAAGCTAAGAAAACTGTTCAAGAATTGAAAGTTGAATTGCAAAAGGCTCAGGACGACCTTGAAGAAACTGAATATGATAAATATATAAGCGACCAAGAAGCTTTGTTGGATAAGTTCGTTGACGACTATGAGTTGTGGATGAATGAGCGCCTAGACAGTTTTGACGAAACATTCTCAGAAATAATAGACAAAATAAACGAAAACAGTACTGAGGTAGCCGAAACCATCAAAAACAGTGCTAATGAAGTTGGTTATAATTTAAGTGACTCGTTTAACACTATCTTTAATGCCAAAGATGGTGAAATCGCTAATATTATTAATAATTATGACAGTAATTTCAGCTCAAGAATGACTACTCTTCAAAGTGCTATAGATGCAATTAAGAGCGGAATTGACTACATGGCATCTCAATCCAAAGCAGAAGCAGACAGAATTGAAGCAGAGCAAAAAGCTAAAGAAGAAGTCATTAAACAGCAACAGGCTCAACAAAATCAGAATCAAAATCAGAATTCAAGTTCAAATGGATCTGGTGCTGGTGGTTCTGGAGGCAGCAGTGGTGGCGGAGATAAAAGTATCTTCGTTCACAAGAAAGATACCTATCCAAAGGGAAAATTGGATAGATACCAAAGCCTCGTGGATGCCCTCAAATATTTTGACTTTGATTCTTCATTTAATATGCGTAAAATTTATTACGACAAATTAGGTGGTTCTGGTACATATGTTGGAAATTCTCGACAAAACAGTTGGATGTTGTCCAATTTTCGTAATATTATGGGGTATTCTACTGGAGGAATTGTCGGAAGTTTAAAAACTATTGCTCGCAGTAATGGTGATGATTCTATTACCATCAACACTCTTCAAAAAGGTGAAGGAATTATTCCGCTAAACATGATGCCTAAATTTGATAAATTTGTAGCCTCATTACCGTCATTAAACAATTTGGTTAACAATCAAATAGGAAACGGTACACCAACATATAATTTCAATGGCATGGAAATAGTTTTGCCAAATGTTACAAATTACGAGGAATTTAAGTCAGCTCTAATTACTGATACTAAGTTTAATAATGCGATATTAACTAAGGTTAACACCACACTAACAGGTGGTAACAGTTTATCAAACAGAAGATTTATGAGGTAAGTGCAATTAATTAACATGTAATCGTAAAAAATAAAAAATGGCTTATGGGTGCTGGCAAAGAGGAGTCTGTAGATTCCTCTTCTTTTTTATTTTACAGAATAAAAGGAAATAATAATGAAACAAAATAAAATAGAGACTTTAAACAAGGAAAACCAAAAACTTAAACTTCAGCTTAAACGAGCTAATGAAGAGATAGAATTGTTGAAAAATGCATTAGTAATAAAAGAGAATTTTATTTCAAAACAAAAACTAAAATTTTATGAACTGATGACAGTTTGTGAAAAGAGAAACAAAGAGTTGCATGATGCTGTAAAAGCATCACGTAGTGCTAAAATTAATTATGAAAATGGTTTAAAGATAATTAAGGACCTTGATAAAAATAAAATGAAGAAAAACAAATCAAAATCTAAACAACACGTATTTTTACGCCGAAAAAAAGATTTATTTTAAATCTAAACCTACTTGTATTTTAGTTGTTTTATTGTTATAATTAAATCAGGTAAAGAAAAGCGAACAGAACTTGTAAAAGATCAGAACAGAAAGGAATTTCGCCTATGCAATTAAAGGGAAAGAGAGACAAAGCACGACTTATTGTGAAGATTGTTACATGGATGGTTGTTTGTTTAAAAAAAATCGAGTATTTCTTCAATATTGTCGAGAAATGGATTAATAAACACGAAATACTTGTAAAGTTATTTTTACCAAATTTATTAAGTTACTTATTAGAGTTTGTTATCATTCGATTTGTTCTAGTGATTATTTTAATATTAGGTATTGTCAATATTTTTAAACATAAAATAATCGAAACTATTTTAAAACATTTAAAATAATCTTAGCAATCTTTGTCTCTCGCCCCTCTAGGAGGGGGTTTAGACTGTCTACTGTTCAAGAAAGGAGAAAAATGAAAACTATTAGAAAATTATATAGCTTAATAATATTTGAAATTGAAAATGAAACTGGAGAGCGAAAAAAGAATACATCAAAAAGTTTAGATAATATTAATTAAATATAATTTTTAATATCTGAACAAAGTGCTTTTTAAAATACCTGAAATTTAATTATTTTTAATCTATTTCTCTAGGAGGGCTTATGGAAGATTCTGAGAATAAAAACGAACTAAATATTTATAAGATATTAAGAAATTGTTATGGTTACACTGTTAATGATGTTGCTGAAAGACTAGATGTTACACAACAACATGTAAATGCTATAGAACGTGGTGCTAAACAACCATCAGACAGTCTAATAAAAAAAATGTGCGACCTCTATAAAATAGATGAAGCAACACTTTGTTATTTTCTTAATACTACTAATAAAAGAAGATATAATTATCAACAATTAATGTTGAAAATATTAATGAAAATTTGTCGCAACAAAGATCATGCAACAATATAATACAACAAACAATTTCACTTATAATTCAGATTTAAATTAAATCTTTTTATATTTATGTTTCAATAATATTTATTATTATTTTTACGTTGTTTATTAGACTTTTAAAACGCTTTTTTGTGCAGTACTTTCTCAAAAACATTCTAGTTTTAAAGAGAATACTGCATTATAAGCGTTTTTTTTATATTGTCATAATTAAAGTAAAGGAGGAAAATAGTGAAAATAAAAGACTTTAAATATAAAGATAAATTGCTTAGTGAGTTTGATCTTATTATGTGTGACCCAAACAACAATAGTGGAAATAACACAGTTGAAGGAGTAAAATTTGTTTTTAATACAATAAAAATGCCAAATAGTGAAAAATATAATAAAACATACGTTTCACATGAGTCTCCCCTGTCTGCTATTTTTGGGATATGCAAGCGTCCATGTGATAATAATAAGAATTATTTTGACCAGTATGAACTTGAAGATATCATAAACTGGTTGTCTGGCAATGATTATGAAGAATTTCAACCATGTGACGAAGAGTTTGATGACATAGTGTTTTATGGTTCATTTGTAAAAATTGATTTTGTGAGACATGGTGAACATATTTATAAGTTAATTGTTGCTTTTGAAACTAATTCTTCCTTTGGTTATGGAGTTGAAAGAAATATTAATTTTGAGATACTTTCAGAAAATAGTACATATGATATAATTAATGACAGTGATGAAACTGGTCACCTTTCCCCTTCTCTTGTTGAAATTCAATTAAAAAAAAGAGGCGATCTTTTAATAAAAAATCTACTTAACGATGAGCTTGATTTATGTATAAAAAACTGTGAAGCTGATGAAATTATTACATTTGATAACGAACATAAAATATTGTTGTCCAGTGAGAATAAACATAATCTTTATGATGATTTCAATTACTGTTTTTTAAAACTGTATAAAACAAAGAGTGATTTTGTTAATACGCTTTCTTTTTCATTACCGTGTAAAGTTAATATAAAATATCGCCCATTAAGAAAGGTTCCAATATTATGTCAATAAACAAACTTTTTCATAAAGATGGTTCTGTAAAAGAATTGACATTTGTTTTAGCTGATAGAAGCTTGCATAAAATGTCAATTTTAAATAATATTAGTGACATTACAATAAACCAAAACTACAATTCGGCAAATGAAATTAGTTTTACTATCAGAAAAGAAGTCAATAACAACAAGGCTAATGGATGGGATGAGTTAAAAGATTTGAGGATTGTATATGTTCCAGAAATAGATGAATATTATCAGGCGAAAATATCATGTACTGACACTGTTGAAACAATTAAAAATATCACTCTTACTTCTCTATGTGAAGCTGAATTATCTCAAATTATGTTATATAACATAGAGATAAACACAGAAACAGATATTTTAAGAGAAGAATATAAGATACCTACAACATTTTATAAACCTAACGATATAACAAATTCGCTACTTCATCGTATTTTAGAAAAGGCACCACATTATCAAGTAGGATATGTTGATGTTTCTCTTTGGAATATTCAAAGAACTTTTTCTGTTGACGGAACAAGTATTTATGATTTTCTAGTTGGTGATTTAGCAAATGAAATAAAATGTTTGTTTCTTTTTGATACTACTACAAGAACAATTAATGTATATGACACCTTATCATACTGTTATGATTGTGAAATACGTGAAGAATTTACAGATATATGTCCTAGTTGTGGTTCTAACAATATAAAAAAAGGTTATGGTGAAGATACTGGTATATTTATATCTACAGAAAATTTAGCACAAGAAGTATCAATTGAAACAAATTCCGATAATTTAAAAAACTGTTTTAGATTAAAAGCTGGAGATGAATTAATGACTGCTACAATTAAGGGAGTTAATCCTAATGGCAGTGATTATATATTTAATTTTTCAAATGATACAAAAAATGATATGCCAATTGATTTAATAAATAAATTAAATGAATATGATAGAGATTATGATGACTGTATAAAGAATTTTAAACCAAATATAGGTACAGATACACAAATAGTAAACAATTATAATAGTTTGGTAGATAAATATAATGATGAAAAATATTCCAGTTACAAATACAATGACGATGGAGAAAAAGAGTTATTAAGAAATTCTTATATTAAATTTGATGACAATATAATTGGATATAACAAGTTGATTAACGTGTATTATGACTTGATAGATTTTAAATTATATTTAGAATCAAATTTAATGCCATTAATATTAGATGAGGAACACACATCTAAAACTGAAATTTCCAAATTAAACGAGTCTAATTTAAGTCCACTTGGATTAGTTAAAGTTAGCGATTCTACTTCATCAAATACTGTTGAAAGCACTATTAAAAATTATGCTAAAGTATTAATATATAGTAATTTTAATGTTACTGTAAATACATTATCATGGGACTATTATGGAACTGATGACGAAGAATACCATTATGGTATTTGGAGTGGAACTATCACTATTACTAATTATGGCGATAAAGAAGATGTGGCAACTACTGATTTAATTAGAGTAAAAATATACGATAATTATGAAGCTTTCATAAGTCAAAAAATAGAAAAAAATCTTAAAAAAAACGATGAAGATTATGGAAGTATATTTGATATTTTCTCTATCAAGTATACTGAGTCAGATACAGATTTTATTAGCGCCCTCTCCTACTATTCTCTAAACAGACTTACGTCATTTTGCGATGCTTATCAGTCTGCGTTAAATATTTTAATAGAAATTGATCAGGCT
Source organism: Thomasclavelia cocleata (assembly GCF_900102365.1). GTDB lineage: Bacteria > Bacillota_I > Bacilli_A > Erysipelotrichales > Coprobacillaceae > Thomasclavelia > Thomasclavelia cocleata. Next base: position 152,463 of record NZ_FOIN01000001.1, read on the forward strand.
TCAGAGGGAGCTGATTTGTATAAGACTTTTTATTTACCATATTACAACAGATTGAATTCGTTAAAAGAGGAAATTGAGGTAAGAAATAGTGAAATAAAATATATTGATGATATTACATTACTAGTAGAAGAAATTAAAGCTAATGTTCAAGAATCTTTAGATTTAAAAAACTATTTAGGCGTTGAGTTATGGAAAGTATTCAACGCTTACAGAAGAGAAGATGTATACGAAAATAGCAATTACATCTCTGATGGATTATCTAATTCCAAATTGATTTCTAAGGCTGATGAATTTTTAAAAACTGCAAAAAAAGAACTATATAAAGCATCAAATCTTCAATATACCGTCTCAGCAACATTAAGCAATTTTATGACAATGAAAGAATTTACCCCTTTTAAAAAAAAATTTGTTTTAGGGAATTGGATTAGGCTTGAAATAAATAGTCGCATATTTAAATTAAGATTTGTCAATTGGAGTTTAGATTATTCAAATATATTAAATATAGGGATATCTTTCTCTACGCTCGAAAAAAATGAAACCTATATGTCAGATATTAAGAGTATTTTGGACTCTGCTAAATCAATGTCAACTAATTATGATTATATTGCCAATCAAGCTGAGCAAAATGATAAGACTAATAAAATTGTTGCTAATTGGATTGAAAATGGATTTAATGCAACCGCCCAAAAAATAACTGACTCTAATGATAATAATATAGTTATTGATCGAAATGGGCTGCTATGTAGAAATGTTGACGATATAACTGGAAAATATGAAGATACTCAGTTACGTTTAGTAAACTCTACACTTGCAATAACTAACGACAATTGGAAAACTGTTAAAGCTGCAATTGGAAAATTCACATCAAAAGATCCGATAACTGGAGAAATAAAAGAACAATTTGGAGTATTGGCAGAAAATGTTGTTGGACAATTTATTATTGGAGAAAATTTAAGATTGTACAGTTCAGATAGCGATGCTGTAATGTCGTTTGACAACAATGGACTAATTTTAAATGTACTAAATAATAACAATCAGTTTAAAAATATATTTCAGGTACAAAAAGACGGTACCCCAATGTTGTATATTGATAGAGATGGAAACCTGGTGGCTAATGAGTTAAAAGCGATAAATGGTGAATTTACAGGTACAATATATGGTTCTACGATTAATATTAATGATAATTTTACAGTAGACAAAGATGGCACTTTAACAGCAAAAAAAGCTTTTATAGTTGGAGAAATAGAATCGGGATCATCTATTAATATTAACAATAATTTTAAAGTAGCACCTGATGGAACAGTTGAAATAAAAAAAGGTTCGATTAATATCGGCGATAAATTTATAGTAGATGATAGTGGAAAAATTGTTACATTAGAGGGTGGTTCAATTAATACACATTATTTATCAAGCGATAATGTGTATAGTGAAAGTTCTTGTAGTGAGAATATCTCCTGCAATGTATTGAAATTTCCTTACAATAGTGAAAATTTTGTTGGAAATATGTATTCAGGAAATAACTTTTTAACATTGTGCAATTCAAAAAATAATTATTTGGCAATAAGCTACTTTCTTACCGAGGGAGAAAACAATTCAACTTCTTATAGGTATATGAAATTTGACAAACAAAACGGTATATCTCCTATTATGTTTGAAGAAGATTCATATTTTAGTTGTCCAATTTATTTAAAAAATAAATCTGAAATATATGATTCACCTGATCCGAAATTAGCTATACGTGCTTCTAATGATATTTGGATTGCGTCAAATAAAAGCGGTTCTGGACAAATGGAAATCAGAAGTGATGGTGTTCATTGTTGGAACCTTTATGTACATGGCACAAAAAACAGAATAGTTAATACTGACAATTATGGTAGTGTTGCATTAAATGCAATTGAATCACCGTCATGTTTTTTTGAAGATGTGGGAAGTGGCATCTTGAATGAGAATGGAGAATGTATAATTGCATTCGACTCAAGGTTTATTGAAACAATTAACACTGCATGTAAATATTATGTTAACTTAACAAAATGTGGTATTGGAGATGTTTATGTTAAAGAAAAAACTTTAAACTATTTTATAGTTTCAGGAACTCCGCATTTAGAATTTGATTGGTCTGTCAAAGTTAAACAAAAAGGATATGAGTCTGATAGAATGGTTGTTAATTCAAAAATGTCTGGAGATATTTCATCTAAAATGCAAAATGAAAAAGATATCAATACAATTGAAAATAATAGTATTGATTTATACTGGTATGAAAATTATTTAAACAATTTGATACAAGGAGGATAACAATGACAAAAAAAGTTATAACTTCATTTACCTCACTTACTACTGCTGAAGGTAAAAACCTTACTTTCACTTATTCAGAAATAAATGAAGATGGACAAAAGATTAAAGAAAACGAACGCCATACTATTATAGTTATGGATGAAGAAATTGAAAAAAAGATTGAAGACATTCAATCTTTTTTAATGACAAAAATAAAATAGGATGGTAACAAACATTGAAAATTGTTCAACATGGAAATAATTTATTTGCAGATTTCAAAAATATTCCATCCCAATATAGTGGTAATATTGAAATAGAGTTTGAAAAAGACCCTTCTTTTGATGATTTATATATTATTACTCCAGTAGTTGGATATATAAACAACGGACAAGCAATAGCTCATCCAAGAGGACTGAATAATAATATTTTCACAATTCCACCAAATGCATTTGAAAGCAATGGTTATATCAACATTGCTTTTTCTTTATACAAGGAAAACAAAGTAGTAAATACAAATCAATTAAGTTTTAGAGTTAATAAATCAACTGGTGGAAATATTCTACCAGAAGATGATTTATTATGGCAAGAAGCAGTAACTTCTATTGTTGAAGAATATATAGACAAATATCTCAGAGATGATTTAAATGAATTAATTGAGCAAGCAAAACAGCATCAGGAAATTGTAACAGAACAAAAGAATAAAGTTGATGAACTTTTAAGATTGGTAGAAGAACAAACTGAGACATTATTGCAATTAGAACACGAAGTTTCTCAAAATGAAGCAGTTAGACAAAACGCTGAATCTAATAGAAATTCTAATGAAAACACTAGAAATTCTAATGAAAGTACAAGAGAACAAAACGAGGATACCCGTGAATCTAATGAGGAAGAAAGAGTTTCTGGTGAAAATACTAGAAATTCTAATGAAAACACTAGAAAAGCTAACGAAACAAAAAGAATAAGCAATGAGAATACTAGAAAAACCAATGAAAACGAACGAATAAATAGCGAAAACGAACGTAAAGCTGCTACTACTACTGCAATAAATAACTGCAATAGTATACACTCAACTTTAACTACCAAATTGAACAATGGTGAGTTCACTCCAAATTTTACTATTGGTACTGTTAGTCAAGGAAGTGCTGCTGTTTTTTTAGTTGGAGATAAAAATAATCCAGTACTTAATTTTGTATTACCAACAGCTTTTGGTTTGGAAGACTATTATGATAAAACTGAAATCAACGGTCTTTTAAATAACAAACTCAATATAAATGGAGGTACATTAACTGGTGAGCTTCGGTTAAATAGCGGTTTGCATTTTAATAACGGAAATGTTTATTTAAAAAATAACAGCACTCAATTTTATTGGATTAGCTCAAGTGGTACTACATATAGGCTGTTTAACAATTTAAGTAATAAATTTAATCTTGGAAACAATTCTAACCAGATGTGTTTGTATTCAAGTGGTATACCAAAATGTAAAATAGGAAATAACTCGAATGAATATGATATTATGACTTCAATGGGAGGAATTTTAAGTGATGGAGCAAAAATAAAAGGAAAAATTTCTAATTTGGAATATGAGTTAATTGGTGCTGAATCATTTCAGGAAAATAATACAACACAGAACTATCCTTTTGTTGTAATTGGCGATGGTTCTATTAAAGTAGGAATTAAAAGCAGTTCCGTCCCCTACTGGATTAGTTCAAATAATGGTCTAAGAAGATTAGCTTTAGAAGATGAAGTTCCTAATATTTCAACTGTAGAATTCAATTTTGATGTTAATTATGATTATGCATCGTTCTCAAAACCGTTACCTATCGGATTTGATGTAACCAATACAATCATATTGTCTATAAGTGTTCATGATATTTCTATGGGAAGAACCAGATTAATCTCACAAGAAGAAGCACGCATCTATATAGAGAGTAATGATGAGCTCAATCTTGATTGGATTGACACAACAGTAAAGTCATCATTTAAGGTTACTGTTGTATTAATGAACACTGGAGCGCCACCTATTCCTGTTACAGTGTAAATAAAACAGTAAGAAAGGAGCAACTGATGGATAATTTTTATGTTGATAAAATTCTAACTTTTGGTGAACAAACTAAAATATATGAGTACAAGGTTGGAAACCAGCATGATATTAATTCTAATGTAATAAGATTTACAAACCAGGACTTATTTGTACCTGGTTTTTATTATTATGTAATTATTAGAAGCGAACATGACGAAAAGGTTAAGCATATCTTAATTGAAAATAATGAGTTTAAAATACCATCTTTTATGACTAGATATCCAGGCAAATACTTATGTCAAGTTGCTTTTAGAAATAAAAAAATTAAGCCTGGTGAATCAATTAATGAAAACAGCTTTATCAAAGTATCTAACAAGTTTTATCTAAAAACAATGCGTTCTATTTTTGATGAAGACGATGAGGTAGAGGGATTAGATCCAAATATAAAGTTTTTATATGATGAATTATTAGATTTAAAAGATGATCTGATTAACAAAATAGAAAGCGGATGGTTTAATGGCTTCTCCCCTACTATATCAATCTATGAGGATACAGAAGATTCTTTTAGACTGATTATAAAAAATAAGGACAGTGAAATAATTACTCCAAATCTAAAAATAAATGAAAATCCAACTATAGATTTTGCTACATTTAAAGAAATAGATGATATATGCAATGATGTGTTTAATTCAAATAAAAACTGCAATTGTATTATTGATTTTATTAATAATCAAGAGGTAGATAAATTATGTGACGAAGTATTTACCCAAAAGAAATAATTCATCATATCTGGTATATGTAATGATTAAAGTCAATTATCTTAACAATAATTGACTTTTTCTAACAAGAATAAAATTACGATTTTAAATAAAAGGAGGAAGTAAAATGGTAAAAACAAAATTAAGTGCTAAAGCACTAAACGCTTTAATTGACGAACAAACAGCGGAAAAAGTTGTAGGGACTAACGGACTAAAGCATGCATTAGAATATATTAATGCAAATTTCGTTACTCAGGATGAGTTTAATTACAAACCCATAGCTATTAATTCATTCACAAATAACAAAAACACTCAGGAAATGGGTACAACAATCACAGATGTTGTCTTAAACTGGACATTAAACAAAAAGGCTAAAACATTAACTTTAGATGGTACAAATGTTTCTGCAACTGACACTTCTAAGACCTTGACAGGTCAAAATATTACAACAAATAAAACATTTACATTAAGAGCAGTAGATGAAAAAGATGCAAGCACAACTAAAACTACTGCCATCACTTTTTTAAACGGTGTGTATTGGGGCGCCAAAGCAGTGCCTAGTACATACGATAGTACATTTGTATTAACATTAACAAAAGGATTGCAAGCCAATAAAAACAAAACATTTACAGCTACTGCTGGAGAAAATGAATATCTATTCTATGCTGTGCCAGCTCGTTATGGTGCTGTCAATTTCAATGTTGGTGGATTCGATGGAGGATTTACTAAAGTTGCCACTATTGAATTTACAAATGCGTCTGGATATACAGAGAACTATGATATTTACAAGTCCGACAACGCAAATTTGGGTACACAGACTGTAACTTGTAAATAAGGAGGTTTGACGTGGCAAATATTATAGGATCATTATCCTTTGTTTCCAGCAAACAAAGGATAATAGTAAAATTAAAAGGAGTTAATTCAGTTTCTGTCAAATTTGGAACAGAAACTGAAAATTATAATTTAAGTAAAAATGAAATTGTTGTTGAACATGATTTCGGAAATACTGATTCTCATTATATTGTTATAAATAATGCTCAAAATATTACTGAAATAGATATTTCGAACAATGGAATTAACAATATTAATTTATATTTATGTACCTTATTAAAGAAATTTGTAGCGTACAATAACAATATTAACAAATTAGAATTTACTAACTCTAACGCTTTGCAATATGTACATATTCAAAACAATCCAATGTGTACAAATGAAAGTGCTATGACAAATATGATCAATTCCCTTCCAGATAGGAATAACAAGGCGTTTGGTTCCATTATTATGTATGATTTTGTACCTCCTAGAGAGTTCGAAAATATGACAATGGATCAACTATATGAAAGAGATGTGCGCAAAAAATTAGAAAAAACATCTATTCCTAAAGACTGGTACTTTGGAAGTGCAATTATTTACAATGAAGAAGAATATGCAAAATGTATGAACATAAAAGAATCTCATGTTACTGATGTTTGGGAATCTGCTGAATATGGTGAGGGGTTAGTAGTTAGTTCTAAAGAAAATGGCTATGCACTAAATCATCCAGAAATTGAAAGTAACAGAATACTTGAGCATAAACAATTTAATACTGCAACCAATCCTACTTCTTTAATTGACAAAACAAACGCTTCTATTGCTCAAGGCGATTTTCAATCTCATGGTACTAAAACTTTATCTGTTATTGGAGCTTCAAATAAAATATATGGAGTATTGCCTAGATGTAAGTTTAAATTATTAGACTCAATGAACAATGATAGTTATAAGACTGATGCTTACTTTAATTTGATTCGTGATTTTTATGATGATACTATAGATATAATATATCTAGCTCAATCATTCACCAATTTAGAACTTGCCACTAAAATTGCTGCATCATTATCAAATAATAAAAAGAGACTTGTAATTTCCAGTGTTGGGAATGATGGTGATGGTGCGTTAAACACTGATGATCATACTTTAACCGAATATCCAGGTTCTCATTTGATTGAGGATGGCGGGTTTATGCATTATGTTGCTGGACTAGGGAACAACAATACCATATATCAAATATCAACCTGGTGCCAAGGTGTTGATTTAGCAGAAAGGGCATTTGGTTACGCTCCAGAATTTTCAAACAGTACAAAAAATTTTATATATCGATATTTTAATGGAACATCTTATTCTGTTCCTCTAGTGGCAGGATATGCAGGAATTATACAAGTGTTACTTACTAAAAAACATGGTAAAAAGCCAACTAAAGATGAAGTGATAGACGAGATAGTTAGAAGATGTAATCCTTTAAAACAATATCATAGATATAAAATCGGGAATGGTAGAATTGATTTTTCTACATATAATACTATGGAAAGTTTTGATATTCTTGCAGAATCAATCCAGGCGGAGGAATCTGTTACTATGGATTTATATTCAAAATATAAACTCAAATATAAACTTCTACCAGATAATATTTATAATAATAATATTACTATAGAATCCACAGATAACAATATAGTTCAAATAAGTGAAGATAACACATTATTTGCATTGAGTGTAGGCTCATGTGAAGTGGTAGTATTTTCCAATGATGGATCAATAAAAAAAAATATACCTATTACAGTTAATAGCATAACTGAGGCTAAAATTGAAGAAGAAAACACAAGTATGGTTGGTAAATTTGAAAGAGAAAATTTTACACCTAATGGTGAATGGATAAACTCTATTGAAGGAAGTAATATAAAATTAAATACCGTTGACATTGATAATAATTTGAATATTACAAGTGTTAATGGATATTTAGAAATACCTCATATCCAAACAGATTTTACAGTATCGTTTTATGTTGGAAACATTATTGACCTTAAATATAATGGAAGAATTTTTTCTCTTTATAATTATAATGAAGATGAATTTTTCACATTAGATTTTATGGCAACAGTAAAAGATAATAATCTTATGCTTGTAGGGTTATTAGAGAGGGATATAAATGGCAAGAGTGATTATACAAAACAGTATTACAATCAGTTTCCTAATATCAAAAACGCATTTAATCAAAACAATATAACTTGTGTTTTTAATAAAGGGGTACAACAAATAATTATTTATTTAGATGGAAATAAAATTCTTGAAGAATATTTAACAGATAGAATGCCAAACAATTTAAAAATATGTATAGGAAATTCAAAAATGCATAATAAAGCAGTAGTAGGAGCCAATTTTTCAGAAGTGAGAGTATTCAGCAAAGCGTTATCAAACGACGAGGTTCTTGATAATGTAGCAAGACAATTAAAAATTAACAACAATATTACAGAAATAGAAGGAGATGAAGGCAAAGTGGAATACAAAGGAAGTGTAACTCTAATTTCAGGATTGAGACAAGCAAATAATGGAAAATTTCCATTAGTCGATGCTACTGCAGTTCAGTATAAGAATGAAGAAAATGAAGACGGAACATTTAAATCTGTCGAACAAAAAATTGATGAGATAGCTGGAGATAACAGCAAGTTCGCAACAAGCGAAGATGTAGATAATATAATCTCAGATTTATTTGGATAAGGAGGAATGATCAGATGAATAAAATACATATAACATTAGATTTGCTAAGAAAATTTGCAACTGGTTTCAAAAGACAAATTGATGTTTTATTGAATAACAAAGTTGACAAAGTAGACGGAAAACAACTGTCTACTGAAGACTATACAACAGCAGAAAAGAATAAATTAAAAAGTTTAAGCAATTATACATTGCCAAAAGCTAGTTCAACTATCCTTGGTGGGGTTAAAGTTGGAGCTGGTTTAACAATTGACACTGATGGTAATTTAAGCGCTACAGGTGGCGGAGAAGCAGATAGCGTAAATTGGGAGAATGTTGTTGGAAAACCTGATAAATTAAGTCAGTTTACAAATGATAGTGATTTCCAAACCGCTGAAAATGTTGATTCTAAACTTGTCGATTATGCAAAGAAAACAGATATAGCTAGTGTTTATAAATACAAAGGAAGCAAAGCTAATTATGCAGCCTTGCCTACTTCTGGAAATATTGTAGGTGATGTGTGGAACATTGAAGCAGCTGATAGTACTAACAATATTAAAGCTGGAGACAATGTTGGTTGGACTGGTACTGAATGGGATAATTTAGGTGGTAATGTAGATTTAAGCTCTTATGCCTTAAAAAGCGAATTGCCAACCAAAACTTCTCTATTGACTAATGATTCTGGATTCCAGACATCTGCTCAAGTTGAAACTATTGTTAATGGTAAAGTGACAAGCAAAGTAGATAAAGAAGATGGTAAAGGGTTATCTACAAATGATTTCACTAATGAGTATAAAGACAAGTTAGATAATTTAGAAAACATTACTATTGATTTTGCTACAACAAGTGATATTGATAATATAATTAATGAAGTGTTTGCATAATGCCAAATTTTATAAAAAAATTATTTTCAAGAGAGACAGTTTCAAATAAGTGTGTTGGAACTGTCTCTTTAAGCTATTTATTAATTCGATTAAAATCACTATTTGTAGCTAAAAATGAGTTGATTGATAAAATTTATCCAATAGGCATAGTAATAGGATTAAAGGATAGTGTTGATCCAAGCATTGTATTGGGTGGTGACTGGTGGGATATTACATCTAAATACGTAAACATCCCTACTGGTATTAAAAAATGGCAAAGAATTGTTGTTGTAACCAGTAACAAAACAAGTTTACAGAAAACGTACAATCAATATAAAAATCTAGAATCAGATAAATATATTGAGAGTTCATGGCTGCCTTTTGCAGTTGCGTTAGAAAAAGCACATGAAATATTGGAATATCCAGGGGCAACACAAAAAGAAGTTGATGAAGCTGATACAGCGTTGACAATGGCTTATATAGGGCTTAGATTAAAACCCACAAATTAAAAAAATATACAGGAGAAATATTTATGGATAATATTAAAAAATTACAAGAATTTGTTAAGAGCAATGAGAGTTTGAAAAAAGAAAATTACAAAGAAGAAACATGGAATATATTTGAAAAACAGCTAAATGAAGCTAATAAGTTCTTGAAAGATGTTGATTGTGAAGCATCTAGAAAATACACAGAATTAGTAAAAGTATTTGTTAATTTAAGATTAAAACCAAATAAAGATCTATTGGCAAATTTAATTAATAAAAAATAGAGCAAACATATTTTGTTCTATTGAAATAGTTTATGGATAGAAATATCCATTTTTTAATTTTATAAAGGAGATTATTATGAATTTAGAAATTATTTATAGTATTTTAACAACAATCGCTACCTTAATAACAGGAGGTTTAGCTATTTACTTAGAAACTTCTAAAAAAGCACAAGAAAAGGCTAAAGAAATACAAGAAGTTATCGCCGAACTAACTGCAAAAACAGTAATTTATATCAAGGAAGCAGAGGAAAATTACAAAGATACAACTAAAATGGGTGGTAAAAAATTTAACGAAGTTGTAGACAAATTATATGCTTTAGTCCCTACTGCTATTAAAACTATTATCACAAAATCAATGATTGAAGAAATTGTACAAAGTACATTTGAAGAAATTGAAGAATATGTTCAACTTCAATTGGATAATGCAATTGATTTTGACAAAATTGAAAATAAATAAATTTGAAAAACTAAGAGGGCACTCCCCTCTTTTTAACTTTTAATACAGGAGGCAACAAAATGAAAATTAATATTCATGCTGGTCATGCACCATACAATATGATTGGAAGTGGTGCTGTTGGTATTTTAAACGAAAGTGTTATTGACAGACAAATCAAAGATGAAGTTATTTCTAAGCTAAGAGTATTGGGACATGTAGTTTATGACTGTACATGTGAGTTTGGCGGATCGGCCAAAACGATTTTGAAAGATATTTGTTCAAAAGCTAATACTAATGAAGTAGATTTAGATGTTTCAATTCATTTAAATTGTTATGATGGCAATGCTAAAGGCACAGAAGTATTGATTTACAAGTTAGGTAATAAAGCCGAACAATATGCTAATGCTATCGTAAACGAAATTGCGTCATTGGGATATGTTAATCGTGGTGTAAAAGCACGTAAAGATTTATATTATTTAAAAAATGCAACAAATTCAGCTTTGCTTATTGAAGCATTCTTTTGTGATAATCAAGAAGATGTTAACAGATTTAATTTAGATGAAATAGCTAATGCAATTGTTAAAGGAATTACTGGTGAAATACCAAACACAACAATACCTAAAGACGAGTTATCCCCTACTCCTTCTCAAACTTCTAAGAATTATTTATCTAAAGGCGATAATAACAACGATGTAAAAGATATGCAAACAAAACTAATTGCATGTGGATATACATGTGGCAAATCGGGAGCTGATGGCAACTTTGGAGAAAATACTTTATCAGCAGTTAAATTATTTCAAAAGGATAATGGTTTAACAGTTGATGGTTTGGCTGGTCAAAAAACTATTTCCAAATTAAACTCTGTATATGCTAATAGAAATAATTCTAATGATTGGGTAGCTAGATTACAAGCTGAATGCAATACACAAGGGTTTAGTAAACAAAAAGTAGATGGTATTCCAGGTAAAAATACTTTAAATGGATGTCCAATATTAAAAAAGGGAACTAGAGGTAATCTAACTAAATTACTTCAGGAAAAACTTGGTATTAAAGCAGATGGTATTTTTGGAGATAATACTAAAAATGCAGTAATCAACTACCAAAAAAAACATAGTCTAACTCCTGATGGTATAGTTGGAACCAATACATGGAAAAAGTTATTAAATTTGTAATATGAGATATTTTACTAAAAATAAGATTATAGGAATGCTGATTATTTTAGTGGCATTCCTATTAATTTTATTATCTGATATATTGACTAGAAATAGAAATTTGGAAGCCAAGATTAAAATCCAAGAGGACATTATAGAGATTAAGAATAATAAAATTAATGAATTAGAAACTGTCAAACAGAATATGGACGAGCAGTTTGGGATTTATTAACCAAGTATGTTAAAGGAGAATTATATGAAAGTAAAAATAGTTCGTGGAGCAAAAGATATTGACCATGATGCCTTAGAAAAGATAGGAGATTACGATGATGAATTTGAACTAATTGTAGAAGGCAAAGAATTTTCAAGAGTTAGCAATAGGAAAAGTGAATATTGGTTTAAGAATCAATTTCTTATCAAGCAAGATAATGTAAAAGATTAAACCATTATACAATTTGTAGTGAAAGGAATTATTTGAATAAATGTTAAATTTTATTGAAGAAAACTTGCCAAGTATAATCGGATTTTTAGGAGCTTTTGGTATAGTTGTTGAGGTATCTCCGATAAAATTGTATCCATTAAGATGGATTGGCAATTTAATCAACGCAGATATAAGAGAAAGATTGGAATATCATATAAAAGAATCAGATAAAAAAGAGATGAAGAATCTTCGCCACCAAATATTAACTGCCGCTGACGAATTAGAAAATGGAGCAGTGTTCTCTAAAGAAAAATACGAGCATCTAATTGATGCAAATAAAGATTATCACAGTTTAATTGATAAATATGATTTTGATAATGGGTATTTGGATGCAAGGTTTGAATACATAATGAAAAAATTTAAAGAACAGTACTAAAAAAAAATAGGGCTGGGATACATTGGTAGATTATTACTTATTTAAAAGTAAATCTAATTAGTATATCCCAGCCCTATTTTTTTGCATTTTAATAAAATTAAATAAAAAAACACTTTGTATATTATACATTTTGTGTTAAACAAGAGATAATATAATCAAATAAAAAAATAACTACCTCATATGTTTTGGAAGCTACGGGATAGTTATTTCTCTTAGTAAATCCAAGGTATAACCATTTATTGGCTGTTCCCTTAGCACCTATATTATAACCCACGAACACTTTTAAACTAGCTAATTGAAAAATTTATGATTCAAACATTTTGACATTTAAATCTAATACTATCATAAGATTTTCAAGATTAGCTCTATCCAAATATTATTTTTTCAAAACCACAAAACTAATTTTTAAACATGCATTTTATTACACTGTATCTTTTTGTTGAAAATGTTCAATTAACAAGCGTTATATATGATATTTGCGTAAAACTTTTTTGGGTTGTAAAGACATTTTTAATATATTATAAACAATCATTTTTTTCATCTTCTATTATCCGCCTATAAAATACTTTATCTTTTTAATTTTTTATGATAATATTCTTATACATAGTCGAGTCCTCTCTAAATATCATCTACGACTATGTTTTTTTATTTATATTTAATTCATATTTTTATTTACATAACTATATTTATTTGCTATAATATTAATAGTTAATAGCAACACGAGGTGTATTGAAATTTAGATATAATTTTATATCTTTATTTTAATAATTTAATATCAACACATGGTGTATTGAAATTTTATTATTACCTCGATCGATAGCTATAACTTTAATATCAACACAAGGTGTATTGAAAAAGAACTTTAAATTAAGTTCTTTTTCTTTATGTATATTAAAGGAGAGTTTATCATGCAAAAAAAATGCATAGTTTGTGGAAAGATTTTTAATTCCAAAAATGGTGTTATTACTTGCTCACACGAATGTTATTTAGTAAGAAAAAGAGAACATTATGCTAGAGGAAATTTTACTCGATACAGTGGACAGAAAAAAACAAAAAAATGTCCTGTATGTAAAAAAATTTTTTATATTGAAAAAAAACATCTTATATATTGTTCTGTAGAATGTAGAGAAATAGCAACTAAAGAAAAAAAGAAAAAATATTTTAAAAATTATTACGAAGATAACAAAGGTAAAATAATAGAGCGAGTCAAGCGTAATAATAAAAAGACAATCTAAATTAGCGATCATCCTTTTATTTATCTTAATTTAGTCAATTTTATATTTAATACCAAAAGAAATTATCAACCTATTGTTATGATACACCTTTAAAGGATATGTTTGCTCTGCTTTATCAGTCAACCCTGAACCAACTAAAATTGTTTCAAATCTTTTTTTCATTCTTTCAGCCATTCTCATATATAAGTATTTTTTTTCATACTCTGCAAATTTTTCATCTTTTTTAAATGATTTGTGTAATTCTTCATACAAATCATCAGACGATTTTTCATCATAACTATCACTGTCTTCATCGAAGAAAGGAAAAGCTTTGCAAATGTAGTCAAAAATATAATCTTTAACACTATCATATTTTTGAAAATGTTCGAAATCATCACTATCTATTAAAATACGCTCGTCTTCATTGGCATATCCTTCACCTATTCTAATAACCCCTCCACGAAAATCTCCCCATGCATTAAATTCTAATCCAGCAAACACAGAAAGATTTGTGTTGCATTTTTCTTTAAACAAAATAATAGCTTCTATTAAATCTTTAAAATTTTGTGGTGTATTTTTTATTGTACTTTCTAAATAATTAAATATATTTTCTTTCAATTCTTTTACAGTTAGCTCCATATCATTTCTCCTTTATTTTTTCATTTAACATTTTTATAATATTATCAATATCCATTCCATCTCTTACAAGACTAACTAAATAATCAATCGAGCTATCAAAATCACTAGGTCTTTTTATTTTATTAAGAGCGAACCGTTCTGCCATTGCCTCATATCCACATTTTAACAACACTCTATTATTTATGTAAAACCTAGCTTCTTTAATGTTTTCTAACATATAATTAATTACTACCAAGTTAACGATTATGGGTGTTAATCTTTTTTTGTCAAATTTGTAGGCTACAAATTCATTTACTAACTCAACATAAGTTTTTCTTATGTCATTAGCCCATAAAATTTGTTTTTCACTTCCTTCCAATATTGGAAGTTTTTTTATTATTTCACAATATTTATTTTTTACTTCTTCAGCTCTATTTATTCTTTCTTCTAGATTCATTTCTTTATCCCCCCATGAACATTTTTGTTTGTACTTTAATTATATAGTACTACATTATAGTTCAACAATTCCAAGTATTACTGGATTCTACATGTACTATCTGTACCTTGTACTACATTTAAATTTAAATACTAAATTATTTTAGCATAAATTCTCTTTTATACTCTCTAAACGATTCCATCAGTGTGTTGAATTCCAAGGTAGAAATATCAACATCTTGTACTATTTTGTCTATTACTTCTTTATTATTCAGCATTATTTCTTCAATATATTTATTAGCTGCTTTATTACCTTTGGAAATAACCATCATATAATCATAAATCTGCTTGTACATATCATCATTCATAAACATAATCCAATTATGACAATTTGTAATATCTATTATGTTAATTATATTTCTTGCTATCAATTCTCTATCTTTCATTTTTATCACCTGCTATTATATAATAAAAATAGTATTCACTTTACTAGTGTTATAATTATCATCATGTTGTAAATGATATTTTTTTACAACCCTAGTTTTTGTTGCAGTATTTTTAATGCTATCGCTTTAACTATATCAAGTGTCACACTTGAGCTAATATCGTTTATTTTATCCATAACCATACTAAACACTTTTTGACTTCTAATTGTATCTAAAAACTGATGTCCCTCAAAAGTCAACTCAGTAATATATGATGTACTAACCAAACCGCCTCTTGAAAACTTTAATACACCTACTATATAATTTGCATCTATCAATTTTTTTAATGTGTATATTAAATCATTTTTATTAAAATGTTTTAAATATGAACAGTTTAATAAATCTTGTATATGTATGTAATTAAACACACCTTGGTCATTTACAAAAGATAATTTTTCAATAGCCAATAAAACGTTTCGTATATTTTCAACTTTTAATTCCATTTATCATCCCTCTGAGTAATAATATCAAAAAAAATCAAACACTCTTCTTTCGCAAAATAATTTATATATAATTCCTATTTGTTGGGCTAGATTTTTTTTATGTCCAAAATGTATCTTGGGCATAACATAGTAAAAAGGAACAGCTTTTAACTGTTTCCTAACAATTTATTTAGGATAAAACTATAATATTTAAAGGTATATTTTTATGAATTTTAAAAACCTAAAAATTGACTCCTATTGTAAAGCAGTAATACCTCAATTAGCACTTTCTTTTTGTTTAACTAATAACACTTTTCCCATATAATCCCCCCTCCTACAATGTATTATAATCTAAACAATTTGTTCCACATTCGTCTTGTAAATAAAATATATTCACATATAATTCGTGCTACTTTACTAAATCCTAACACATTTTCATATACATGTCATTAAAATAGTACAAAATTTAGTTTTTTTATTCAAGATTTGTTACAATATCTTAGATACATCTTATTATTTTTTATAAAAAAAAGAACATTTAAATATTCTTAATATTTCACTTATCCAATTAAATTCGTAGAAGAGTTCTTTCTTTTTCCGTACCACTCTGTACCAATTTTTTTTGAGTTCTGTACCATTTCTGTACCAATTTGTTAAAAATTTATAAGAAATTATAAGAAATTTTGTATTTTTTTACAGTGTTATAAAACTATATAACATTAAAAAATGGCTTTATATCAACGTTTTCAGGAGGTTGTAAACATGTTTGAACTTCACTACGCAGGAGCAATACCACGCCACAATGAAACTGTAACATAATCACTCTCATAAGCACCTAAACCATTTTTAAATCCTTGTTCGACTTGAAGTGTAGCATTAGCTACTTTAACACCTCCTTTTGTCGTCTTCATTATTGGAATATCTATAAGACGGCCTACTAACATTACTTGATTCAACATCTTAATCCCCTCCTTTGCAGAAGCAATTATAGACATAAAAATATTTTTTTGCAAGCTCACCATTTTTACCTTTATTTCTTAAAAAAATTAAAATTAGTCACAGATGACTACTATTTTCTCACTTTTGTTTAAATATCAACCAAATATGATAAAATAGTCCAATCATGTCTATTGAAAAATGGCGAAAAAAAGTGACCAGTACACAAAAAAAGAAGTCATTTTAGACTTCTATAATCACATATGCAACTGCATAATTATTTTCATGAGCTAAAGAAATAAATGATTTAGAATAATTAAGATATGGTTTACCATTAATATCATTTAATATTTCTATATCTTGAAATGAATTTAACCCTTTTTCAATTCCAATCGCCTTAAAAAAAGCTTCTTTTCCAGCAAAACGCCCACCTAAAAATTCTTTTTTTTGTTTAAAAGTTTTTTTATTTTTATAAATTTCAAACTCTTTAGCAGTTAAAATTTTTAACGCTAAGCTATCATTATTAATATCTAAACGACTTAAATCTACAATATCACAACCAATACCTTTAATCATTTCTAATCCTTAAATTTTTTCTCATATAAACTCATTAATTCATCTAATGACATATCATCATCAATTTCATCAATTAATGAATTTTGTTTTTCAATTTCTTTAGTTCCAAAATCTAATTTGAATTCACCAGTTCTTTCTTCAATAATTTTTAACTGATCCTTTTCTTCCTCAACTATTTTAGCAATATTACGAAGATTTTCTTCAACAGTAGGTAATTTTTCAATTTCTTTAGCTAATTTTTCGGCTTCTTTTTCTTCATTTATAGAAGTTAATTTAGCTTCTGACTCAATTATCGGTTTTTCTTCATAGTTGCCAAAATATGGACTTATTACTGGTACTAGCTGATCGTTATTTTTCTTCTTTTTAGGTTTTGAAATTTTTTTTCTTTTTTCAGTTTTTTCAGCTTCTTTTCGTCTAGAAATACCATGCATTGGTGAAATAACTTCACTCATTTGATAAACTGATTTGGGCTTTTCTTCAACTACTGGTTTAACCTCATTAACCTTTGGTTTTGTTTTAGGCTTACTTATTACCTTTTCATCAGGTTCACTAGCCTCTTCCTCTTTAAACTCTTCATCATAAATTAAAGGTGTACTGAACTTTTCTTTACGACGTTGTTCAACTACAGGATCAACTTCAAAAATATCATCATCCTGCTCATGTTTTTTAAATAAGCTTCTAAACATATTTATCACCCTTTCTAAAAAAATGAATCTCCTACATTATACTTGTTTTTATCTAACACTAAAATTCCTCGAACTTGAGGTGCATTAGGTAACCCTAATTCACGTGCTGAACAAATCATACCATTAGAATCTATTTTACGTAGTTTTGATGGTTTTATTATTAAACCACTTGGCATAACTGCACCAACTGTTGCAACAACTACTCTTTGACCAGCCTCTACATTGGGAGCACCACATACAATTTGTGTCTGTTCGTTCTTTAAATCAACCTGACATACATGTAAATGATCAGAATCAGGATGTTCACTCATAGAAATAATTTCGCCTACAATAAAACGTGGTGTTTTATCTATAACTACTGGAGCTAAATTATATTTAGCTAATAATTCATTAAAAATCTCTATTTGTGAATCACTAAAATTTATTAAGCCATCATTGATTTTTCCTAAATATTTACTTGCATTTAGTAAATTAAAACCAATTATACTATCTTTTTTATCTTTTAAAACAACTAAATCATCATACTTATCATAATCAAATGTTTTACCTTCACCACATCTAGCTAACACGATATCGCCAACATAGTTATAATTATAAAATCCATGAAATATCATCTCTACACCTCTTATTTTAAACCATCAATAAATGCTTGTATCTCATCTTTAGTTTTACGTAATTTACTTACAAAACGTCCTATTTCTTCACTATCTTCATAAGCAATAAACGAAGGAATTCCTAAAACATCTAAATCTTTACATAGATCTAATAAATTATCCCTGTTTACTAAATAAAATTTAAATTCAGGATTAGCACTTACAATATCACCTATAAAAGGTTTTACAAACATGCAATCAGGACACCAATCAGCTGTAAACATTATAATCGTTTTACCAGTGCGAATCTTGTCAAATTCTTCAATAGTCTTAATTTCTATTAACTTATCCATTCTTTCGATACCTAGCTACCAATTTATAAATTGGTCCTTTCGTACAAAATTTACGTTCATATTCAGTCATAATATTACTTTCATTTTCTGGACTGTTATGTAAATCTAAACTTACATATTCTAAATCCATAGGATATTGATTTAATGAAATCAACGAATATTCAAACAAACTTCGATTATCAGTTTTAAATTCAATTACTCCATCATCTACTAATATTTTACGATAAACATCTAAAAATTTATTAGATGTCAATCTTCTTTTAGCATGACGGCTTTTAGGCCATGGATCACTAAAATTTAAAAAGATTTTATCAACTTCATTTTCACTAAATACTTTCTCTAATTCAATTGCATCATAATGCATCAATCTAAGATTTGTCACTTTTTTTTCTTTTTGTTTAATCTTATTAATTGCTGCTGCTAATACACTTGGATATTTTTCAATTCCAATAAAATTGATATCTGGATAATTACAAGCATTCTGAAATATAAAATCACCTTTTCCCATCCCAATTTCAATATATATTGGTCTATCATTATCAAAAATATCTTTCCAATTGTTTTTTAAATTTTCAGGCTCAATAACAACAAAATCACTATTTTCATTCATTATCTCATAAGCCTTTGGATTATTTCTAAGTCGCATTACTACTCCCCTTTACATATATGCATATTCTATCATAAATCATTCATCAAGTCGACTAATTCCTTATCTGTAAGCTCACGAAAGTCTCCTAGTTCTAAACTACGATCTAATAATAAATTTTTAATTTTTAAACGCTTCAAAAAAGTAACATGTTTCCCACAAGATTCAACCATCTTTTTAACTTGATGAAACTTTCCTTCAAAAATCTCTATTTCAACTTCACAACAATTATCATCTACTTCAATTACTTTTAAATTAGCACTTTTACAACAATATCCAGTATCTAAAACAATCCCTTTTTTAAAAGAATCTATATCTTTTTCATCCATAACTCCTTCAATTTCAGCCCAATAGAGCTTAGAATGATTTCTACTAGGAGCCATTAATTTATGTGAAAAATCCCCATCATTAGTTATTAAAAGTAACCCTTCTGTATCTATATCTAACCTTCCTACAGGAAATAAATCATAATTTTCGTAGCCAATAATTAAATCAATTACAGTAGGATGAACATTATCTTTAGTAGCACTAACATAACCTTGTGGTTTATTAAGCATTAAGTATACATAGGGACGATATTCTACTACTTCACCATCGAAAATAATGATATCCTTTTGATAATCAACTTTGGAATCATCCTTTTTTATTACTTTACCATTTACTTCTACAAAACCTTTTCTAATATAAGCTTTAACTTCTTTACGTGTCCCAATTCCATAATTTGAAAGCAGCTTATCTAGTCGCATCACCATATAATTTTAAATACCTTTCTTCCTTTTTTTTACACTCTTCATCACTATAAAATGTTAGATATATTAAAACATCAAACTTATTTTCTTTCGTTATCCCTGATAAATTTACACCTTTATAAATCCCGTTTGCTTTGTCAACAAGATTTGGAATAAGTGAAAAAACATCATTTTCTAGAATTCCTAAACTAGGAAGACTTTCATTTTCATCTTGACTAACTTTAGCAATTGCTTGTAAATGATACATATTAATCTTGGGATTGTCAATAATAATATCATATCGATTATTATTATCATCTATTTTATTAACAACAAGCCTGATCATAAACTCATCACTAGTCACTTGATAATCTTGTTGCTTAACAAGTTTTTTTTCATATTCGAGATACTGCTCATATAATCTATTACTATCATCAACTATATTCTCATTAGAACAGCCAGTCAATAATATACAAATGATAACAAAAATAATTTTTTTCATGTAATCACCCACATTATTATAACACGTTTTATTGTACAATAAAATAAATAGGAACCGAAGTTCCTATTTACATCTAAAAGTATCACAAGCAGTTTCTTTAACATCTTTTGCTTCATTACATTTACAATTACATACTGTAATTTCTTGGGCATCGCACTTACAATCACGATTGTATACACAACTGTCAACATGACAACATACATCTTTTGCCATGGTATCACCTCCATAGTTATTTTTAACATATTTTTCAAAAACTATACAAAAAAAGGATAAATAAACTTATTTATCCTCATACTCAATCAAACAGCTAAAACTATATTCTAATTCACTAGAAAAAGTCATCGCTACTTGATAATGCATTGCTAAAATATTAGGATTTTTTTTAGCAATAAATTCATTGATTTCATCTTCTAAATCTAATTCATGCGTTTTTTCAATAATTTTTACTTTCATGATTAAATTATAAAACTATAATTACAAAATATTTGTCATTATTGGTTGATTTCGATTTTTAATACAGCTTCAAATACCTCATTTGGTTTTAAAGTAATGACTCCTTCTTTATCCTTTAATTCACCTTTAAAATCATCATAATCACTATGACCAAACCAAGGTTCAATTGCAATTAATCCACCAACATGTTTAGCTGCCCATATTCCTAAATGTGTAAACTTATCCATATGAACAATTAAAGATTTATCATGATTTAAAGATTTTAAAGCTATTTTATTTGATTTAAAATCTTGTAAAATAATTGTATCATTACTAAATAATTCCTGCCGAATAAAAAATCTTTTTTCATTATCTAAAAATGGTACAGTTTCATGAGTAACTCCCTTTTTTTCAAGATTAATTACTTTTCTATCTAAAGTCTCATTTTCACTAAATTCAAGATAATAATCATTACTTGATTCATTATCCATAAAAGGACAAGCAAAAGCAGGATGACCACCAATTTGAAAATATATTTCTTTTTCATCCACATTAGTAACTTTAAAATTACATTCAACAACATTTTTAACTAAACGATACGTAACCTCTAATTTAAATAAATATGGATACTGTTTAATAATTTCTTCATTTGAAGTCAAAGTAAAAATTACTTCCTGATCACTAATTTGATTTGCATTATACTCATTATGACGGGAAAAACCATGTTGATTCATATTATAAGTTTTCCCATCAATACGACATTCATTATTTTGTAAAGCTCCAACAATTGGAAATAAAACTGGTGCACTGCTTCCCCATTGAATAGGATCACGTCGCCACATATAATTAATTCTATCATTTTGACCAACTATTTTAATAATTTCAGCACCTTTATTTTCAAGTGTTACTTCTAAAAATTCATTTTTTAATGTTATCATTTCCTTCACCAATTAAAACCTTTCCATCAATCATAACAAAGTCAACATTTATATCTTCATCAAACATAATTATATCAGCTTTTTTATTAATTGCCAATTCTCCTAAATCAATTAAATTCAAATTTTTAGCAGGATTATAACTAGCTAATCTAACAGCTTCATAAATAGTTAAACCTAAATGATGATGTGCATTTTTAACTGCTTTATTCATTGCTAAAACACTTCCCGCTAAAGTTCCACTTTCTAAACGTGCTGAATTATCTTTAACATATACAGCTTGATTACCAATTTTATACTGCCCATCTTCAAGTCCTGAAGCTTCCATTGAATCAGTAATCAACATTACTTTATCTATCCCTTTAGCTTTTAATAGCACTTTGGCAGCTGGATAATTTACATGAATACCGTCAAGTATTAATTCTGCATATACCTCATCACTTTCCATGATTGCACCAACAACACCAGGATTACGATGGGTAAGTGGTGTCATAGCATTAAAAGTATGTGTTCCTGAAGTAGCTCCTACTCTAATTCCTTCAATTGCCTGCTGATATGTTGCATCTGTATGTCCTAAACTTACAACTACACCTTCTTTTACTAAATATTCAATTAACTTATTAGCATTTTCCAATTCAGGTGCTAAACTTATTTTTTTAATCAAATAACTAAATTTCCCAATTAGGCTTTTGTAGTTAGAAATTGTCGGAGCAAGCATGTATTCTTCAGGCTGAGCTCCTTTATATTTGTGGTTAAAAAAAGGTCCCTCCAAATGAATACCTAAAATTTTGCTTCCACTAACTTTATCTTTGTTTTCAGCAATATTTTTTACTGCTGTATAGATATCTTCTTTTGACATAGTCATAGTTGTAGCTAAAATTCCAGTCACACCACTCTTAATAAAACTACTAGTAATTGTGTTTAAATCTTCAAAAGAAGGATACATAAAATCACTACCATTACGTCCATGGCTATGGGATTCGATAAATCCTGGTGAAACATAACGTCCTTTAGCATCAATTATTTTTTCGTTATCAGGCAAACGCTTTGAAATTTCACAAATATGATCATCTTCTACATAAACATTAGCATTAATAACTTTATCCTTTAAAATTACTTGTCCATTTATAATACATTGTCTCATTTTTTTCAATCTCCTTTATCATTAACATATTATGACACTTTCATATTTAAATTATACGAATAAGGCATTAGCAATTTATTATTACTAAAAAATAAAAAGTCTTTTGACTAACAGATTTATACTGTAAGCCAAAAGACCTAATAAATATAATTTAAAATTATTTATCATGATGATTGATATCATCAATAATTTTTTCAATTTTATTACCATACTCTAATGAAGTATCATGAACAAAATGTAACTCTGGTACTTTACGAATAGTTAAACGTTTAGCTAATAATGAACGGATAAATCCCTTAGAACGCTCTAATGCTTCCATACCTTTACGAACATTATAATCCTTGCCTAAAAACGTAACATAAATCTTAGCAATTGATAAATCATTTGTTAAATCAACTGCAGTAATAGTACAAAAACCAATTTTAGGATCACGTACTTCAACTTGAAGAATATGTGATAATTCACGTTGAATAATACCACTTAATTTGTCTTTTTTAAGAACCATTCAATCACCTACTTAACTTCTACTTCCTCCATAATATATCCTTCAACAATATCCCCTTCTTTAATATCATTAAAGTTTTCAATACTTAAACCACATTCAAAACCACTTGCAACTTCTTTAACATCATCCTGGAATCTCTTCAATGAACCTAATTTACCTTCATATACAACAACACTATCACGAAGTAAACGAATCCCACAATTACGACGAATAAACCCATCTGTTACATAGCATCCAGCGATATTCCCAACTTTAGAAACTTTAATAACTTGACGAATTTCAGCTTGACCAGTTACTACTTCTTTAACTTCAGGAGCAAGCATTCCTTTCATAGCTGTTTCTATTTCTTCAACCATCTTATAAATAATGTTATGAAGACGAATTTCAATTCCTTCTTCTTCTGCTTTTTGGCGTACTTTAGCATTTGGACGCACATTAAATCCATAAATAATTGCTTTTGATGCAGTCGCTAATAAAACATCAGCTTCTGTAATTCCACCTGCAGTAGAACGAATTACATTTACTCTAACTCCATCTACATCAATTTTTTCAAGCGATGCCTTAACAGCTTCAGCAGTTCCTTGAACATCTGCCTTAACAATAATATTTAAATCAATAATTTCTCCATCTTTGATTTGTGAAAATAGATCATCAAGTGATAAAGCAGCTCCAGTGGCACGTTCTTTATCTTGTTTTGCCTTTAATCGTGCTTCACCAACACTACGAGCTTGTTTTTCACTTTCAAAAACCATAAATTTATCACCAGCTGCAGGCACATCATTTAAACCTGTAATTTCTACTGGAGTGGCAGGAAGAGCTTCCTTGATTATTTTACCATGATCATCTAACATTTGACGAACTTTACCATAAGCAGTACCAACAACAATTGGATCACCTGCTCTTAAAGTTCCGTTTTCTACTAATAGAGTTGCAACAGGACCACGTCCCTTATCTAGTTTGCCTTCAACAACACTACCATATGCATAACGATTTGGATTAGCTTTTAAATCTGCTAATTCAGCAACAACAGTCAATGTTTCTAACAACTCTTCAATTCCAATTCCCTGTTTGGCAGAGATTTCACAATAAACAGTATCCCCACCCCAATCTTCAGGTAATAATCCATATTCAGACATTTCACCCTTAATTCTTTCAGGATCAGCACCATCTTTATCAATTTTATTGATAGCTACAACGATTGGAACTCCTGCTGCTTTAGCATGATCGATTGCCTCTTTAGTTTGTGGCATAACACCATCATCAGCTGCAACAACAATAATAACAATATCTGTTACTTGAGCTCCACGAGCACGCATAGCTGTAAAAGCTTCATGGCCAGGTGTATCTAAAAAAGTAACCTTTTTATCATTTACATCAACTTGATAAGCACCAATATGTTGTGTAATACCACCAAATTCTCCTTCAACTACAGCCGATTTTCTAATTGTATCTAATAATGTTGTCTTACCATGATCAACATGTCCCATTATAGTTACAACTGGACAGCGAAGAACTAAATCTTTTTCATCATCAACAATATCTATTTCTTCAAAATTAACTTCACTAACTTCAATATGTTTTTCTACTTCGAAGCCATACTCTAAACAAATTAGCTCTACTTGTTCATCAGTTAATGAAGAATTAATTGTAACCATCGTACCAAGTAAGAATAATACTTTGATAACATTTGCAGGAGTTTGCCCCACCTTTTCTGCTAATTGTCCAACTGTAATCCCTTCTTCATATACAATTACACCATCTTTAATTGTATTTTCTTCCTTTTTATTTGGAAAATTAGATTTAAGCTGCTTCTTTTTTGGAGCCCCTTTTTTATTATTCATGTTTTGTTTTGCCATAATTTCACCCTCCTATCTTTTCTTTTAAATTTTTAGCAAATCCAGCATCCTGGATACCTAATGCAACACGATTATTTTTACCAACCGCTTTAGAAAGTTCATCAATATTACTAGTAATAATATAATCAACATTATAACTAGTACATTTATCAGTAAGTTTCTTTTTTGTATTATCACTTGCATCAGTTGCAATAATAACAAAATGTACCTCATTAGACCGAATTTTATTAATTAATGTTTCTCCAGTAACAATTTTGCGAGCACGACTAGCCAAACCAAGTGTGTTTAAAAAATTACTCATTAACAAATTTTTCCAATTCTTCAAAAATTTGATCAGGAATCTCAACTTGCAAAGCACGAGCTAAAACTTTTTTCTTTTTTGCGATCTCAAATGCTTTTCTATCTCTTTTTAGATAAGCTCCCCGTCCATTCATTTTACCAGTTGGATCAACATGCACTTCGCCCTCTTTATTTCGAACAACTCTTATCAGTTCCATTTTTGGCAATTGTTCACCAGTAGCTAAACATTTCCTTAATGGTATTTTACGCAATATCATCACTCCTTAATCAGCATCATAATATTTATCATATTCATCATAATCAATTTCTTCATCATACTTACTATATTCATCATCTAAATCTTCAAAATCTTCATATTCAATTACTTTTTTAACTGGTACAGTTTCCTCTTCTTCGATATTTTCTTCTTCGGTATCATCAATATCTTCATCCAAAGTTTTTTCTAACATTTCTTGTGCAAATTCTTCTTCAAAATTAGAATCAACTGGTGAATTCTCTACTGAAGCAGTAATATCGTCTACAGTAATTAAACCAAGTTCTAAAGCTTCACTAACAGATTTAATATCAATTTTCCATCCAGTAAGTCTTACTGCTAAACGAGCATTCTGTCCACGTTTACCAATTGCTAAAGATAACTGATCATCAGGTACTACAACTAATGCACTATGATCAGTTTCATTAATTGCAACATATTTAACTTCTGAAGGACTTAAAGCATTTGAAATAAATACAACTGGATCACTACTCCAAATAATAATATCAATCATTTCACCATTTAATTCATCAACAACATTTTTTACACGACTTCCCTTAGGGCCTACACAAGACCCTATTGGATCAATACTTTCGTTACTTGTATAAACAGCTACTTTACTTCTTTCTCCTGGCTCACGAGAGACAGCTTTAATTTCAACTGTTCCATCGTATACTTCAGGCACTTCTAATTCAAATAATCTTTTGACAAAATTTGGTTCAGTTCTACTAACAACAATATGAGTACCTTTTGTTCCACGATCAACATCACTAACATATACTTTTAAATGTTGTCCTTCTTTAATTTTTTCACCAGGAATTTGTTGATTTATAGCTAAAAAAGCCCCAGTTTTACCAATATTAACGATTGCAAATTTATCTTCAACACGATCAACAATACCGGTAATGATATCATCTTTTTTATCTGCAAATTCATTATAAAGTGTTTCTTTTTCAGTTTCCCGAATTTTTTGTCTAAATAATTGCTTTGTTTGTATTGCAGCTAAACGCCCAATATGTTCAACATCAGCTTCTGTTTCTACAACATCTCCAACTTTATAAAAAGGATTAATAGCTTGAGCTTCTTCTAACGATAATTCAATATCTTCATCATCAAGATCATCAACAACTGTTCTGATTTCAAATAATCTAAACTTTCCAGTTTTTTCATTAATCTCAACACGAACATTAGCATCAGGATTTAAATAATTTTTCTTATATGCCTTTGCAATAGACTCTTTTAACATCTCCAGGAAAACATCTTTTTCAATTCCTTTTTCTTCAATCAACAAATTTAATGCTTCCATGAATTTTTTACTTGCCACTTTTTTATCCTCCTAAAATTTCACAGCTAGTCTAATAAATTTAATATTGTTATAGTCAATTTTAATCTTTTTCTTAATATTCTTAACTAAATATTCAAATTCAATCGTTTCATCTTCAATTCTTTTAATAAAACCTTCAACTTCATCTAATCCTGCTACAGGATTATAAAATTTAGCATAAACATATTTACCAAGAGAAGATTTAACTTGTTCAAATGTTTTCAATGGTTTTTCTACACCTGGTGAAGAAACTTCCAAATAATATTCTCCCTCAATTGGATCCTCTTCATCCATTTTTTGGCTAATTGCTTCACTTACTGCAACACAAGTATCCATATCTAAGAAACCCTCATTTTTTTCAACAAATATCCTAAGATACCATTCTCCACGATCTTGAACATATTCAAGATCATCAAGATAAACATTATTACTTTTTAAAATTGGTTCAATCATTATTTTAATTTTATCCAAAAGTTCCATTATTTCACCTCTATTCAATAATAAAGAGTGGGTTGCCCCACTCGCTTCTCTATGAAACTGATCATATATTAGCATATATCAGTTAGAATTGCAACCTTTTAAAATAACGATAACTGATTTCTTTCCTGCATCCCATTAAAAACGCCCATCTTAGTTAATGTCTTGATATGTGAGTTATTTAACTTAGTTCGCTTAATTACATCCTCTTTTGATAAAAATGGGCCGTTTTTACGAGCTTCTACTACCGTAGAAGCAACTGCCTCCCCTAAAGCATCAATTGCACTAAAAGGAGGAATTAAAGCATATTTATCATTAGGGTCTAAAATAAACTTACTTGCTTGTGAATATTCTAAACTAACTGGACTAAAGCGAAATCCTCGTTCAATCATTTCCAAAGCAATTTCAAAAACATCCCACAATCCTTCATCTTTATTTGACGCACTTCTCTCTGATCTAAGCTGAGTGATTTCCTCACGTCTTGCCATGATAGCATCTTTTCCTTGAATTAAAGTTTCAATTTCATAGAAATCACAACGTGTTGAGAAGTATACCGCATAATATTCACGAGGATAATAAACTTTCCACCAAGCAACTCGAATCGCCGAAAGAACATAAGCTACAGCATGAGCTTTAGGGAACATGTACTTGATTTTTTTACAAGAATCAATATACCATTGTGGTACATTATGTTTTTTCATTAATTCTTCATATTTTTTTTCAGGAAAAACAGCTGGTGATTTACCCTTACGTACACACTCCATAATATCAAATGCGTCTTTGTTCGGTAAACCTTTTTCAATTAAATAAACCATGATATCATCACGACACCCAATTACTTCAGAAAGTGTACAAGTACCAGCTTTAATTAAACTTTCAGCATTCCCTAAATAAACATCTGTACCATGAGATAATCCCGAAATAATAACTAAATCACTAAAAGATTTAGGTTGAGTCTGATCTAACATTCCTCGAACAAAGGTAGTACCAAACTCTGGTAATCCCAATGCACCATTTTTACATCCAATAAAATCCAAATTACATCCTAATGCTTCACTACTTGTAAAAAGTGACATAACTTTTTTATCATTAGTAGGAATTGTTTTAGGATCAACTCCCGTCAAATCCTGCAATGCTCTAGTAACGGTTGGATCTACATGTCCTAAAATATCAAATTTTAACACATTATCATGAATTGCATGGAAATCAAAATGAGTAGTTTTCCATGCTGCTGATAAATCATCAGCTGGATATTGATACGGTGTAAAATCAAACACATCCATATCTCCAGGGATTACAATAATTCCTCCTGGATGTTGACCCGTTGTTCTTTTTACCCCACCACAACCAGCAGCAATTCTTTCTAACTCAGCACTCCTAATACTCTGATCAGTTCCCATTAATTCAGCATATCCTTTAGCGTAACCATAAGCTGTTTTTTCTGCTACAGTAGAAATAGTTCCTGCTCTAAACACGTGATCTTCACCAAAAATCTCTTTTGTAAAAGCATGTGCATTAGCTTGATACTCTCCAGAAAAGTTAAGATCAATATCTGGAACTTTATCAGCATTAAATCCTAAGAAGGTTTCAAATGGAATATTATGACCCTCTCCTTTCATTATTGCACCACATTTAGGACAAACTTTATCCTCCAAATCATAACCATCAGCAATAACCCCTTCTTCTAAAAATTCACTATGTGAACATTTAAGACAAACATAATGAGGTGGTAAAGGATTAACCTCAGTTATCCCCGACATTGTTGCAACAAATGAAGAACCAACTGATCCTCTCGAACCAACTAAATAACCATCATCATTTGATTTTTTAACTAATAAATGAGAAATATAATAAATTACTCCAAAACCATGTTTAATAATATTACTTAATTCTTTTTCTAATCTTTTTTCAACAATCGATGGTAAAGGTTTACCATACGTCTTATAAGCTGTTTCATAACATAATTTTTTTAAGTTATCATCAGCACCTTCGATTTTAGGTGTAAAAAGTTTATCATGAACAGGTTTAATTTCTTCAATCATATCAGCAATTTTATTAGTATTAGTAACCACATACTCAAAAGCTTCTTCTTGAGATAAATATGGATAACATTCCAGCATTTCATTTGTAGTTCTTAAATATTGACAAGGATTTTTAGCCTTGGGATTACGACGATCACATAATGGATGAGCTTTATGACCAATTCCAATAGTTGGATTTGAGATAAAAACATCCCTAAATATTTTATCTTTTACATCAAGAAAATGAACATCACCAGTAGCTACAATCAGCTTATCCAATTTCTTAGCACAATCAACAATCCGATGTAATGACTTGATCAATTCATCACGATCTTGTAATTTACCACGTTCAATTAAATGGTAGTAATCTTCAATTGGCTGAATTTCAATATAATCATAAAATTTCATTGCTTGTTCAAGCTTTTTATCAGAAAGATTTAGTGCAGCTTCAAAAACATCACTATTATAACAACTGCTCCCATATAATAAGCCTTCACGATAATATTCAAGTCGCTCCTTAGGAATACGTGTTTCTCCATGAAAATATTTTGTGTTTGCTTCACTGACTAACTTAAACATATTTTTTAAACCTGTTTTATTTAAAGCTAACGCTGTCATGTGATAAGGGTAGACGATTTTATATATATCGTCACCAGTCAACTCACATAAATCTAATAAGTTATATTTGCCAGTTTGCATAATTTGATGAATCATTAAATTAAAAACTTCTCCTAGTACTTGTGCATCATAATCAGCTCTATGAGCGACTTCATCATCATAATTAACTCGATATGTACGACAAACATTTCCTAAACGATATGATTTCATTGGTTTTAAGATTGCCCTAGCTAAAGCAAGAGAATCAATTACTGGATTAGTAATTTCTGGTAAATTATTACGTCTTAGATTCTCATTTAAGAATCCAATATCAAAATTAGCATTATGAGCAACTAAAATACAGTCATCAAAGAATTCTATTATTTCTGATAAAACAGCATCAATCGTTGGCTCGTTTTTAACCATATCATTAGTAATACTAGTAAGATTAGTGATTCTAGAGGAAATTGTTTTACCAGGATTAATAAATTTTTGCATTCTATCAATTACTTCCCCATTACGAATCTTAACTGCCCCAAACTCTGTTATTCCATCATGAATTACTGAAAGACCTGTTGTTTCTAAGTCAAAAGAAACATAAGTTGCATGTTCGATTGATGTATCAATAGGGTTATATACAATATTTAAAACAGGATCAACCATGTTAAATTCAACTCCATAAATCATCTTAATTCCTGCCTTTCCACTTGCCATTTGGGCTTCTGGAAAAGACTGAACATTTCCATGATCAGTTACAGCAATAGCTTTATGCCCCCATGAAGCTACAGCATTAATATATTGAGAAATAGTACCAATTCCATCCATTGCAGACATTTTTGAATGTGTATGTAACTCAACCCTTTTAGCTTCACAAGTATCTTTTCTTGGTGCAGGACTTTTAATTACTTCTACCTCTCGAGCCATCAATACAGTTTCATGAGCAAAACTATCGAATCGTGCTTCACCACGTACCTTGATCCAAATATTCCCTTTACCAATAACTTTTAATTCTTCAAGTGAATTATTTGAATTATTTTCAAATCTTTTAACGATGATTGAATCAGTATAATCAGTAACCCAAAGACTTTGAATATGTTTTCCAGCTCTTGTTTTAACCATATCAGCTTTAAAGACATAACCTTTAATAACAATATTATTTTCCATTGTTTGATTTGTGATTTCTTCAATTTTCATATCTATAGCAGTTCCTTTAGAACGATAATTATTTTTATAATTATTTTCCTGGACTGGTGATTTTTCTGACTTTTGTAATAATGATATATCAATTTCAACAGGCTCATAAGCTTCCATTTCTTCTTTAATATCTTTAAATACATCATTATTTTCATCAATATAAAAATCAATTGTTTTATTAATACCAACACTATTAAATAATGCTTCAATCACTGTTTTTAATTGTGATAATTGTTCTAATTGTATCTCATTACAAGTCTCAATCTTTATAGTTGAACCAATTTTAAAGTTATTTACAGTTAGAGTAGAACAAACAGGATAATCTAATTTTAACTTTTCTAAAAGATATCCAACATATGGTAATAGATCTTTAACATTAAAACTTGTTTCTTCATAAGTGATTTGATATTTTATCGGATAAGGAAAATTTTCTCTACCTTGTAACAATAACTGATATTCAGCAAAGGGAATTAGTTGTTTAAATGATAAATGAAATATATAGTTATCATCTTTTCCTACTACTACCTTGGTTATTTTTCCCTCTTTTAAATTATAAACCTGCTCATCAATTTTCAAGTTCTTTAATAATATTAATAATTTATCTTCCATTCTTTCACCTCTCATTTAAACTTAAAATCCATAAATGCTATTATAACACAAGAAAAGGGAATTTAATTCCCTTTAGCCAAATATTTTAGAAATATCATTAACAGTAACAAAAATCATTAAACCAAACACTAATAACAATCCAATTACTTGAAGAGTATATTTTAATTTAGTTGGTAACTCACGACCAATTACCTTCTCCACTACAGCAAAAAGCACTTGGCATCCATCCAATCCAGGAATTGGCAATAAATTAAACATTCCAATATTAGTAGATAATAGTGATAATAAAATCAATAATTGACTAATTGAACCACTCTGAGTTATTTCTGAAGTAACATTATATATCCCTGCAGGTCCAGATAATTGACCAATTGTATTAGCAGAATCAGTAATTAATTTACCTAAAGTTGTAAATATTAATAACGACATTGTTTTAAATTGATCCAAACCATAATTGACTGCTTCAAAAAAACTTAAATGTCTTGTGGCCGCTTTAATTCCCATAACATAAGAATCACTATCTTTATCATATTTAGCATTTACATTTTTAGTCATCGTTTTGCCATCACGAACAATTTCAACTTCTAAAGTAAGTTGATCACTATTTAATTTCAAATTTGAATTATTTAACACATCTTGAAGATCACTAAAAGAAGCAATAATATTCTCTTGTCCATTATATGTTACTTTAGAAATTGTATCTCCAGCTTCTAAACCAGCCATCATCGCAGGACTATTTTGATTAACAGTACCAATTTCTGAAGTATTTGTCTGAACATTGATAAAACAATAAACACCAATTAAAATAACTAATGATAATACAAAATTCATGAAGACACCTGCTAAAAAAACAACACACTTTTTCCAACAGCTAATCCCTTTTAAAGTTCTTTCAATAGGAACATCTTTAAACTCCTCAATATCATTATCTGCTTCACCAGCCATACTGACAAAGCCTCCAATTGGTAATGCTCTAATTTCATATTCAGTTTCACCAATTTTCCGAGAAAATAATTTTGGTCCCATTCCAATTGAAAACTCACTACAAAAAACACCAAAAGATTTTGCTGTTAAAAAATGCCCTAGCTCATGTACCAAAACAACAATTCCTAAAATTAAAATAAAAACTACTATATTTATTAACGTCTGCATTAATTTTCTCCTATCTCTTTTAACACAAAATTACGTGCCCAAGCATCAATTTCGATTAATTGTTGTAAAGTTGGATCCTTGATAAATCGATGACTATTCAAAGCCTTTTCAACTAACTCTTCGATTTGCAAAAACTCTATTTTACCTCTTCTAAATAATTCATTTGCCTGTTCATTAGCACCATTTAAGACACAAGGTTTGCTACCACCATCTCGTCCAGCTTGATACGCTAAAGCTAAAGCTTTAAAGCGTTTAAAATCTGGTTTCTTAAATGTTAAAGTAGCAACTTTAGCCAAATCTAAACTCTCTCCACCAAATAAAATATCACGTTGCGGATATGTCAAAGCATACTGAATTGGTAAACGCATATCTGGATTTCCTAATTGACCAATAATTGAAGTATCAACAAATTCAACCATTGAATGAATAATACTCTCAGGATGAATTAAAACCTCTATTTGATCATAACTAACATCAAAAAGCCACTTTGCTTCGATAACCTCTAATCCTTTATTAAAAAGAGTTGCACTATCAATCGTAATTTTAGCCCCCATTGACCAATTAGGATGATTTAAAGCTTCCTCAACACTTACACCTATAAGCTCTTCACGAGTCTTATTACGAAAACTTCCACCACTAGCTGTTAAAATAATTTTCTTTATCTGTTTTTTATTTTCACCATTTAATGATTGAAAAATTGCTGAATGTTCACTATCAACTGGTAAAAGAGCAACATCATATTCTTTTACAAGCTTAGTAATTATATGCCCTGCAACAACTAAAGTTTCCTTATTAGCCAAAGCAATATCTTTTTTAGCTTTAATTGCCTCTATTGTTGGTACTAAACCAGCAAATCCAACAATTGCATTCAATACAATATCAACTTCATTTAATACTGCAATTTTAACTAAACCATCTGTTCCATGATAAATATATTTATTAGGATACTTAGCTTGTAAATAATCAGCATCTTCCTCATTAACTACACAAATATATTTAACATCGATTATTTTTAAAATTTCTTCAACTTTTTCTATATTATATCCAGCTGACATTGCAACGATCTTAAATTTATCAGGATGATTTTTAACAACATCAACAGTTTGCATGCCAATTGAACCAGTTACCCCTAATACTGTAATCTTTTTCATCTTATAACCTCACCATCACTAAAAAGAAACTAAATACAATTGCATTAAATAAAATACTATCTATCCTATCTAAAATACCACCATGACCAGGTAATAAACTAGAATAATCTTTAACTCCAAAATGACGCTTTACAGCACTAAAAACCAAATCACCAATTTGACTAGTAAATGTTAATACAAAACAAGCTATTATTAAAACCGGATTTATTTCAACAAGTCCAAGATATCCTGCATAACTAATTGCTAAAACAGTTCCTAAGACAATTCCTCCAATCGAACCCTCAATTGTTTTCTTTGGTGAAAGTCTTGGTATTAATTTATGCTTACCTAAAAACACACCAGCAAAATATGCTCCAGTATCGCTGCCATAAGTAGCTAATGCCAATAATAACAAATATTGAAATCCATACACATCACGAAGCGACATCAATGAATGCAGACCAGCGCATACTAATACACCCATAGTAAAAATATAACTTGTTCTTTCAATTGTTAGTGTTTCATCAAAAATTGTTGCTGCAAACAAAGTAATCAAATAAACTAAAATTCCATACGAAGCCAAAAACAAATCATTTTGGTCAAATAAAAATCCATAACTAAAAAATAGAAATACAATTGGATAAACATATAATTTAATTTTAGGACGTGTACAAATATGCAACATCTCATAAACAGAAAGTGCTAAGATCACCCCTATTAAACCTTTGAAATAATATCCCCCTAAAATAACACAAGGCAAGGCCACTGCCATAAGTAAAATAGCAGTAATTATTCTTTGTTTCATTATTTCAAACCTCCAAAGCGTCGATCACGATTTTGATACAGCCAAATTGCTTTATATAATTCTTCATCATTAAAATCTGGCCATAAGACATTAGTAAATACAAATTCAGCATAGGCCAACTGCCATAATAAGAAATTTGATAAACGCTGTTCTCCACTTGTTCTAATCATCAAATCTACATCAGGAAGATCCTTAGTCATTAATTCATTACAAAATAATTGTTCATTAATATCATCCTCTTTAATTAATCCCTCTTTTAATTTGATAGCAATATTTTTACTAGCATGAACAATTTCATCACGTCCACCATATATAAAAGCAAAACATAATTTTAAACCAGTATTATCTTTAGTCTTTTCAATTGCTGTATTAATGATATCCTGTGTTTCTTGAGGGGCCATATCTAAATGACCAATTGTACAAATTTTAACGTTATTTTCCATCAATTCTTTCATATAAGCCTCAAAAAAATCCTTTGGTAACTTAAAAATATATTGTACTTCTTTTTCAGGACGAGCAAAATTTTCTGTTGAAAAAGCATATACTGTCATCGCTTCAACCTTCAACTCATTACACTTTAAAGCAATATTACGAATTGTCTTGGTTCCTTCATGATGACCATAAGTACGTGGCATTTTTCGTTTTTTAGCCCAGCGCCCATTTCCATCCATAATAAATGCTATATGTTTAGGTATATTATCTAAATCAAGATTATGATAATCATTACCTTCTACTTTATCTTTTTTAAAAAACATTTGTTGACCTCCTGTTTAACTACTCGAGATTATACCATAAATTCCTCATAAAAAAAAGGCTTTCAAAATTTCTCTTTCAAGCAAATTAAAAAGGTGCTAAATTTTACTTTAGCATCCTCATTATTATACTGTCAAAATCTCTTTTTCTTTAACCTTAGCAATTTCATCAATTTCTTTAACAAATTTATCAGTTAATTTTTGTATTTTTTCTTGTCCAGCCTTTATCTCATCTTCACTTCCATCAATTTTTTTTATTTCATCATTACCATCACGACGAATATTACGAATTGATACCTTAGCATTTTCAGCAAATTTCCAAACTTGTTTAGCAAACTCTTTACGACGTTCTTCTGTCAAAGCTGGTACCATGATTCTAATAATTTCACCATCATTTTGAGGAGTCAATCCTAATTCAGCTTCATAAATACCATGTTCAATATCCTTAATGCTAGATTTATCATATGGCTTAATAACCAATTGACGACCTTCAACTACTGAAATACCTGCTATTTGATTAACTGGTGTTGGTGAACCATAATAACTAACCATAACTCGATCAAGCATTGCTGGATTAGCACGACCTGTTCTAACAGTAGTTAAATCACGTTGGAAAGACTCAATAGTTTTATTCATTCTTTCAGTTGTATCTTCTAAAATCATATCTATCATTTTATTTTCCTCCTGTAATAGTTGTTCCAATTTTATCGCCATTACATGCTTTAGCAATATTTCCATCTTCAGACATATTAAATACGCATAAATCAATATTATTATCTTTACATAAAGTAATAGCTGTTTGATCCATAATTTTCAAATCTTTTTGTAAGACATCAAAATATGAAATTTCTTCAAAACGTATAGCACTAGAATCCACTTTAGGATCAGCAGAATATACACCATCAACTCCATTTTTTGCCATTAAAATCACATCAGCGTTAATTTCTGCTGCTCTTAAAGCTGCAGTTGTGTCGGTTGTAAAAAAAGGACTCCCTGTACCAGCTCCAAATATTACGATTCTTCCTTTTTCTAAATGACGGATAGCTCTTCTTCTAATATAAGGTTCTGCTACCTGACGCATTTCAATTGCAGAAAGAACCCTAGTTGGAACATCTATAGCCTCTAAAGCATTTTGTACTGCTAAACCATTCATTACTGTTGCCAACATTCCCATGTAATCAGCACTAGAACGATCCATTCCCATATCAGCACCAGTTTTACCACGCCATAAGTTTCCTCCGCCACATACAATTGCAATTTCAACACCCAAGTTCTTGGCGTCTTTAATTTGACGTGCAATATCAGCTACAGTTAAAGCACTTATTCCTGTCTTTTCTTCACCAGCTAAAGCCTCACCACTTAATTTCAATAATACCCGCTTATACTTCATATTAATCTCCTTTTTTATAATTTCTTTAAAAAGATTTATGCATAATTTTGCATTTATCATCAACAATAATGATTACTTTTTCTCTAAAAAATTTATCATATTTTCTTCCTTTAGTCAAGGTACAATAGGCAGGTAAAAGAGTACACTGTGATTCGAAAATAAATTTGTCTCAACTTATCAAAAATGACTTTGTCCCATTTATGTTGAGAAAACTTATTGATAATGAGCATTTCTAAGTTATACTATTTCATCAAAAAAAGGTATATCGTTCCTTGTTTTTTACCTTTTTGATGATTTATTAGGTTCTTAGGAATCGAGGCTCATTGTCAATAAGGAAATTGGAATAAATTTTGGATATTTTCAAATTCGCTTGACATGAATCGTTTTGTAATTACTTGAATTTCATCATTGTCATTACTCTTTCTCAGTTTCAAGAGAAGGCTTGAATCTTTTGTTTTTCACTTGATATATTACAATTGCGTAAAATAGAATCCAAAATCCCTCAGTATATGTTTTTTTATTCTGTAAGTCATTCCAATACCAAACTCCAACTAAAATTCCACATCTGTTTTATGGTAATAGTTACAAAAACAAGAATGGATAATTTCACTGAATCAATCAAAACATATGTCATGCCCAGAATACAAAGTAAGAACCTTGAAAACACTAAATTTTCAAGGTTCTTATTTAATATTTACAAAAATAAAATTATTTTCCCATTTGAGCAGCTACTTCTTCAGCAAAGTTTTCTTCTCTTTTTTCCATTCCTTCACCAACTTGGAATCTTACCATACTTAAAACTTTACCTTCACCTAAGAATTTAGCTACAGTTTCGTCAGGATTTTTAATAAATTCTTGATCAACTAAACACATTTCTTTTAAATTTTTGTTTAATCTACCCTCAACCATTTTTTCAACAATATTTTCTGGTTTAGGTTTAGCAGCTTGAGCATTTT
Source organism: Thomasclavelia cocleata (assembly GCF_900102365.1). Classification (GTDB taxonomy): domain Bacteria; phylum Bacillota_I; class Bacilli_A; order Erysipelotrichales; family Coprobacillaceae; genus Thomasclavelia; species Thomasclavelia cocleata. The sequence goes on from NZ_FOIN01000001.1 coordinate 191,118, forward strand.
CTTCCATTGCTTGAGCTTTTAATACTGCTAATTCATGATCTAATACTTCTTGAGGAATAGCAGTTCTATCAATATATTGAGGATTTGAAGCAGCCACATGCATAGCAACATCACGAGCTTTTTCTGCAGTAGAGTTAGCAACTTTAACGATCGCTGTCATTTTTCCACCCATATGAGAATAAGCACCAAATACTTCATCATCTTCTTTAGTTAATACTTCAAATCTTCTAAAACTTAATTTTTCACCAATTTTTCCACTAGCTTCAGCAATAACTGTTTCTAAATTTTTACCATCCAATTCAACATTTAATGCTGCAGTTAAATCAGCTGGTTTGTTAGCTGCAACAGTTTCACAAATCAACTTAACTAACCCTTGGAATTCTGCGTTTTTAGCTACGAAATCTGTTTCAGAGTTAACTTCAACGATTGCTGCAGTATTTCCATCTACTACAAAAGCTGATAAACCTTCTGCTGCAATACGATCAGCTTTTTTAGCAGCCTTAGCAATACCTTTTTCTCTTAACCAGTCAAATGATTTTTCAATATCACCTTCACAAGCTTCTAAAGCTTTTTTACAGTCCATCATTCCAGCACCAGTTTTTTCACGTAATTCTTTTACTAATTTTGCACTAATTGCCATTTTATTATCTCCTTTATTATATATTTTTATTTAAAAAGGAAAAGCCATGCTTTCCCTTATTCTACAGAATTATTTTTCAGTTCCAGCTGCGTTATCTTTATTTGGTCTTGGAGCATTATTTCTTCTAGGATTAGGTCTTCCACCTTTATTTCTAGGAGCTCTTCTTTGATTGTTTTCAACTGAAGTGATTGCATCATTCATAGATACTTCTTTATCATCTTCATCTTTAATGTACGCTACAGTTAAAGGTTCATTTTTTGCTTCACAAATTGCATCAGCCATTGCAGCAACAATTAATTTAACTGCTCTAATAGCATCATCATTAGCTGGGATAACATAATCAACTTCATCAGGATCACAGTTAGTATCAACAATACCAAATACTGGGATTCCTAAAATTCTTGCTTCAGCAACTGCATTATGTTCAGCTTTTGGATCAACAACGAATAAAGCATTAGGTAATCTTCTCATTTCTTTGATACCACCTAAGTTCTTTTCTAACTTAGCAGCTTCTTTTTTAAGCAATATAACTTCTTTTTTTGGTAATAATTCAAAAGTACCATCAGCTTCCATTTTTTCTAATTCAATTAATCTTCTAATTCTTTTTTGAATTGTCTTAAAGTTTGTTAAAGTTCCCCCTAACCAGCGAGAATTAACATAAAAACTTTCTGAACGGATAGCTTCTTCTTTTACAGCTTCTTGAGCTTGTTTTTTAGTACCAACAAATAATACTTTTCCACCTTTAGCAGCGATTTCATTCATTGCTTTATAAGCTTCATCAATTTTTTTAGATGATTTTTGTAAATCAATAATATAAATTCCATTTCTTGCTGTAAAGATGTATGGAGCCATTTTAGGATTCCATCTTTTTGTTTGATGTCCAAAATGAACACCTACTTCTAATAATTTTTTCATTGAAATTACTGACATTGTAACTTCCTCCTTTTTGTTTTTCCTCCATTATTTCGAACACTTATCACCTAATCAGGCACTAGATAAGTGAATTCATAATGTGTGTATTTTCATACCTGACATATTCTATCATAAAAAACCTAGCCATACAAGCATATTTTTTTAATTTTCTTTATTTTATCTACTTCGTGGATGTGCACACAAATATACTTCTTTTAAATGATCTTTTGTAATATGAGTATATATTTGTGTTGTAGCTAAATTTTCATGCCCTAAGAGTTCTTGCACAGTTCTAATATCAGCTCCAGCATTTAATAAATGTGTTGCAAAAGAATGACGAATAGTATGTGGATGAATTTTTTTAGTTGGATCGTAATGTCGTGTTACTCGATCAACTATATCTTCAACCCCACGATTTGTTAGAGGATTACCAAATTTATTAACAAAAACAAAGTTATGACCTTCATTTTTAATCATTAAACTTGTTCTAGCCTCTTCAATATAATTTATCAGCCAATCACGGGCATATTCATGAAATGGAACATAACGATCTTTATTTCCTTTTCCATGAATCAATAAAATCATTTGACCAAGATCAATATCGAATATTTGTAAATTAACAACTTCTGAACATCGTAAACCTGAAGCATACATCAATTCCAACATTGCTTTATTACGAACCCCTAAATCATCTTTTGTTTCAATACTCTCCAATAAATCAAGCATCTCTTCTAAAAAAAGAAAATCTGGATTACGCTGAGTAGTTTTTTGAGACTCAACTAATAAAAATGGATTATCTAAAATTAATTCCTCTTTCAATAAATAGTTAAAAAAACTACGTAACGCACTTAACTTATGATTGATTGATGTTTTAGCTAAATTTTCTTCATACAATTTTGTTAAATAACCACGTAGCATCAAATAATTAACGTCATTATAATCAGTAATTGCTTCTTGATTTAAAAAATAAATAAAATGCTTGATTTGACGATTATATGATTCAATTGTTTTAATCGAATAATGTCGTTGATATTGAAGGTACTCAAGATATTGACCTGCTAGTTTATCCAAGTTCATTTTCATTCACAAATTTTTTCATTGTATCCAATGCTCGAGTGGCATAAGCTGCTTTTCGTTCTTTCTTTTTTATACGAATCGAAAAATCTGGTAATATTCCAAAATTTGCTTTCATTGGCTGAAAATTCTCTTTTGAAGCATTAATAACATAATTAGCTAGAGAGCCCATAACTGTTTCATTAGGAAAAACTAACATTTCTTTACCTTCTAGCATTCTTGCCATATTTATTCCTGCTACCATTCCACTTTGAGCAGATTCTACATATCCTTCAACACCTGTAATTTGACCTGCCATAAATATATCTGGATAAGTCTTTAGCTGATATGTATTCAATAAATGCTTAGGTGAACAAATAAAACTATTTCTGTGCATTACTCCATAACGAACAAAATTAGCATTTTCAAGTCCTGGAATCATTTGTATTATTCTTTTTTGTTCAGGCCAGGTAAGATGTGTCTGAAAACCAACAATATTGTATAAACTTGCTTGCACATTATCTTGTCGTAATTGTACTACAGCATATGGTCGAGTTCCATCAGGAGCAGTTAATCCAACAGGTTTCATGGGCCCAAATAATAAAGTCTGTTTTCCTCGTCTAGCCATCTCTTCAAAAGGCATACAGCCTTCAAAAAATTTTTCTTCAAAATCTTTTGGTTTTACCACTTTTGCATTAATCAATGCATCATAAAAAGATTCAAACTGTTCTTCATTCATTGGACAATTTATATACTCATTATCCCCCTTATCATAACGTGATTTATAATAAGCAATATCAAAGTTAATACTTTCCTTAGTAACGATTGGTGCTGCAGCATCAAAAAAATAAAAATAATCTTCACCTAATTTATCTTTAATTGCATTAGATAAACTATCACTAGTTAAGGGACCAGAAGCAATAATTGTCTTTCCCTTTGGAAATTCTGTTACCTCTTCATGAATTACTTCTACCAAAGGATGATTAACAATATAATCTGTTATCGCCTTTGAAAAATTATCACGATCCACTGCCAAAGCTCCCCCAGCTGGAACTTGATGTATTCTTGCAAATTTAATAATGATACTATCCATCATTTCCATTTCTGCTTTTAAAACCCCTACAGCATTACCAGTTCCATCAGCTCGTAAAGAATTTGAACAAACTAATTCGGCAAAATTTTCACTATGATGTGCTGGTGTCATTTTTTTAGGACGCATTTCATATAAACGCACCCTATATCCTCTTTTCACTAATTGATGACAAGCTTCTACACCAGCTAATCCTGCCCCAATTATATTTACTATTTTCTCCATTTTATATCACCTTCTATAGTTTATCATTTCTAATTTGAAAACAAAAGTAGAACTTTACGTCCTACTTGATAATTGTTTTACATTTTGGGTAATTCGAGCAAGCTTTGAATTCACCCCAGCGTCCCTGTTTAATTACAACTGGCGACCCACAATTTGGACATGTTTCATCAGTCATAACAGGTTCTTTTTTCTTTGAATTTTTAATATATTTACATTCTGGATAATTTGAACATGCTTCAAAACGACCAAAACGACCATTCTTAAAAACCATCTTACTGCCACACTTAGGACAATCTTCACCAGTATACTCAATTTCTACAGGATCTTTTTTTACATACTTGCATTCTGGATAGTTTTCACAAGCCACAAAAGTTCCATAACGACCTTTACGTTCAACTAGATCATGACCACATTCAGGACACTTTTCACCTGTTTTCTTTGGAGCAATTACTTCCATCTTATCATATGCATTATCTAACAATGGCTGGAAGATATCCATAAAACTTTGTAAAGCACTAACATAATCATCTTCACCTTCAGCGATATCATCTAATTCATGTTCCATTTTAGCAGTATATTCAACATTGATAATATCATTGAAATATTGAGTTAAACGATCACTTGTTAAAATACCAGATTCAGTTGGTTTGAAAGTCTTTTCAATCAATTCAACATATCCTCTAGTTTGAATCGTATCAATAATCATTGCATACGTACTTGGACGTCCAATTCCTAATTCTTCCATTTCCTTTATTAATTTAGCTTCACTATAACGAGCAGGTGGTTTAGTAAAATGCTGACTCTTTTCAATCTTTTTACTTTCTAAAATCTCTTTTTCTGTAAGAATTGGTAATAATTCATTATTTTGTTTTTCGTAAGCCCCATAAACTCTTAGATAACCATCAAATTTAATTACCGAACCACTAGCCTTGAATTCATAACCATTATTCATCATTGAAACTGAAGTTGCATCAAATTTAGCAGGTGCCATTAGCGAAGCCATAGCCCGAGAATAGATCAAAGCATATAATTTATACTCTTCTGGCTTTAAAAACTCTTTTACACTTTCTGGTGTTCTAAGTGCACTGGTAGGACGAATCCCTTCATGAGCATCTTGAACATTTTCAGTTTTTTTACTAACTTTAACTTTTCCAATGTAATCTTTACCATATTTTTCATTAATATATTCTTGAGCACTACTTACAAATGAATCAGATAATCGTGTTGAATCAGTACGCATATACGTAATTAAACCAACAGTTTCATCTTCTAATGTTATCCCCTCATAAAGTTTTTGAGCAATTGACATTGTTCTTCTTGCTTTATAACCAAGTTTAGATGAAGCTTCCTGTTGTAAAGTAGATGTAATAAAAGGAGGTTTAGATTCTCTTTTTTTGGTAGTCTTTTTTACATTTGCAATTTCAAATTCTTTATTTAAAGATTCATAAATCGCACTTGCTTCTTCACCATTTTTAATTTCTAATTTCTTATTATTATATTTAGCAAGCTCACCAGTAAATTCAATTTCATCTTTTTCAAACTCAGCTTTGATCTTCCAATATTCCTGAGGAACAAAAGCTTCAATCTCACGTTCTTTTTCAACAATCAAACGCAAAGCAACAGACTGAACACGTCCAGCACTTTTAGATTTAATCTTTTTTTGTAATAATTTTGATAATTTAAATCCAATGATTCGATCAAGAACTCTTCTTGTTTCCTGTGATTTAACTAAATTTTGATCAATTTTACGAGGATGACTCAAAGCATCAACTACTGCATCTTTAGTTACCTCATTAAAAACAACTCGATTTTCTTTATCCATATCAACATTCAGCACCTGTGCTAAATGCCATGATATCGCTTCTCCTTCACGATCAGGGTCAGTTGCCAAATATATATCATCTGACTCTTTTACTAATTGTTTTAATTCTTTAACAACATCACGCTTATCTTTATTTATTACATATTTAGGTATAAATTTGTTTTCAACATCTACACCTAATCCCTCTTTTCCAGAAGTAGCCAAATCCCTAACATGACCTTTTGATGAAGTAACAATATAATCACTTCCCAAATATTTTTCAATTGTTTTGGATTTTGATGGCGATTCGACAATAACTATTTTTTTGCTCATTTCATTTCCTCCACACGAATAACACAATTATTAGTGTTTTTTATTCTTTTGTCAATACAAATTTAAAAAAAGTGTTTAATCATCAATAATATCATTAATATCCATAACTAATTTTGCACCTTGTTGAATCAAATGATTACACCCCAAAGCATCACCTACTCTACCTGGAATACAATAAATATCTTTTCCTTGCTCTAAAGCATGGCCAACTGTAATCATTGTCCCACTTCGCTTATTTGCCTCAGTTACTAATATAGATTCACTCAACCCTGAAATTATGCGATTCCTCCGGGGAAAATTAAATTTCTTTGGTACTAAATTACCAGGATATTCACTAATAATCAACTGATTATTTTTCATTGCCTGATATACTGACTTATTTTTCAGTGGATAACAATAATCAATACCACTACCTAAAACTGCAATTGTTTTACCTAAATTATTCATTGCGCTTTTATGTGCAATCACATCAATTCCCAAAGCCAAACCACTTACAATTGTGTAATTTTCTTTAACCAAACTAGCAACCATTGCCTTTGTTACTTCAGTTCCATAATCACTAGGATGACGCATTCCAATAACTCCAATACACTTAGTAGCAGTCAACGTTAAATCACCATAATAGAATAAAACAAATGGTGGGCAACTAATTTCTTTTAATGCACTTGGATAGTCTTTTGATATTATGGTTGTATATTGTGATTTTAAACTTTTTAATAACCTTTCTTTCAATAAAACATCTACTTTTTCTTTACACTTTAAAGCTTGATATATTTTATCAAAGTCTCCTTGATATTTTAACGAAAAATATAATAGAATTTCCTCCACTATTTATCACCTCATTATCTTTTACCCCAACAAATATATCATTACTACAAAAAAAATAAACAAATATCATTTTCACAAATTAAATGACATTTGTTTATTTAGAATTCTTTGAACAGGTGCAAAAGATTTACGATGAATTGGACAAATTCCATACTTTTCAATCGCTTCTTTATGCATTTTGGTAACATAACCCTTATGCTTATCAAAACCATATTCTGGATATACTCTTGCATATTCCTCCATTAATCTATCTCGTGTTACTTTAGCTAGAATACTGGCCGCACCAATTGAAATACTCTTCGCATCACCTTTAATAATTGCTTCATGATTTATATAATTTAAGGGCATAGCATCACTTAATGCAAACATATTATCACGTTTTAAGTTCTCTAAACATTTTTCCATTCCCTGTTTACTTGCTTGATATACATTTAACTTATCAACATCTTCAACACTTATAATTTCTATATCATAAGCTAAAGCATTATCAATCACTAAAGCATATAATTCTTCACGTTTTTTCTTTGAAAGCTGTTTAGAGTCATTGATTCTTTCATCATAAAAACCTTTAGGAAAAATAACTCCTGCCACAACTAACTCACCAGCCATTGGTCCTCGGCCTGCTTCATCTAAACCAATTATATAATCATAACCTTCTTGATAATATTTAGTTTCATATTCATAACGTATCATCTGGTCTCTCCCACGTAATCTTCCCCATACTGCCATCAAATATATCATTAAAAAAAACTTCCATTACACGATCATAATCAGTATACCCACGAACTGGTTTAATTTTTCGATTTTTAGCAATATCATCATATGCTTTTTCTACCCAGTCATCATTAAAATCAATTTCAATATCATAACGATCCATTACTCTTTTAGGATATACAGCCTCTAAATATTTAACCGCATATATAAATAACTCATCTAATGGTAAAATATCTTGTTTAATAGAACCAATTAAAGCAATATTACGAGCTATATTGATATCTTCAAACCGCGGCCATAACACTCCTGGCGTATCAAATAATTCAAAATCCTTATCAACGCGAATAATCTGTTGTGCTTTAGTCACTCCTGGACGATTACCCGTAACTGTTGCTTTACGCTTGGCTAAACGATTAATGAAAGTAGATTTTCCAACATTTGGAATTCCTAACACCATTGCCCGCATCGCTCGTGGTTTTAACCCCCGTTTTGCTTCACGTTCCATCTTTTCTTTTAAAATTTCTTTACTGATATTAATAACTAACTGATACTCATTAAAATTCTTTAAATTAACACATATTGCATCTATATTTTTCTTTTTAAAGTACTCAATCCATTTATTTGTAACTCTTTCATCAGCCAAATCCTTTTTGGTCATTACAATTAATCTTGGTTTATTATTACAAATCTGATCAAACATTGGATTTTTAGAAGAAAGTGGAGCCCTTGCATCCACCAATTCAATAACAATATCAATTAATTTTATTTTTTCACTAATTTCTCTTCGTGCTTTGGCCATATGTCCTGGAAACCATTGAATTTGTTTTGACATACTCTACCTCCCTAACTAATAAATTCCATATTACTAAATGGATATATTATAATCCCTTTTTTACCAATAATATCACTATATTTAAATGTTCCAAGAGTTCTTGAATCAGCAGAACGAAGTCTATTATCTCCAAGTACAAAAATCTCATCATCTTTTAAAGCAATTTCAAAATCATTAGTAAATAATTCAACACTATATTTTACCTTTGCTTCTTCAATATATTTTTTATCTAAATAATCTTCTGAATAATATGTACCATTAATATATAATCTATCATCCTTAAAAATAATAGTATCTCCTGGTAACCCAATTACCCGTTTTACAATATCTTTATCTAATTTATCACATCTTAAAACAATAATATCAAATCGTTTTATATCACTTTTACTTAGATATAAGGCATTTATAATAGCAGTATCTTTATCGTGTAAAGTAGGATACATACTTTCCCCATCAATACGTATAGGAATTACAATTTTAGTAAAAACTATAGCAGCAATAACTACAACCACTATCATTTCAAGAGAAAACTTGATTAGTCCCTTATTCTTTGCCATTAGAAAGCCTCCTACAAAATTATTATCAAAATAGAAAAAGATATATCGCCTAGATTAACTTAATAAAATAATTTTTCTACTACTAAAATAATATCTGCTTTTTTAATGTTTGTAAACAATTTTATTCTTATATTCATTATATTAAGATTATAAAAACATCAATTTTTTACGATTATAATCCAAACAACAATTTTAATCTAAAATATAATAAATAATCATTTACTAAATAAAATTTTATAAATCATACCAATACATTTTTAATAAAAAAGAAACGGGAATCCGTTTCTTATTTTCTAATTTCTTTAATTCTAGCAGCTTTACCAGATAAACCACGTAAATAGTGAAGTTTAGCACGACGCACTTTACCAACTTTAACTACTTCAATATGGTCAATAATTGGTGTATGAATAGGGAAAGTTCTTTCAACACCTACTTGATATGAAATCTTTCTTACTGTAAATGTTTCTGAAATACCGCTACCTTTTCTCGCAATACAAACCCCTTCAAATAACTGAACACGGAATTTGTCACCTTCTTTAATTTTTACAAATACTTTTAATGTATCCCCAGCTTTAAATTGAGGAACATCATTTCTTAATTGTTTTTTAGTAATTTGTTCTACTAATTGTAAATTCATCCTTATTCTCCTTTAACAAATTTGTCTTAAATGTTCATTCGATTAACCAGCGGAACATCTGCAGTCTTGCGACTTTTTCATTATAAAGAAATACACAGTAAAAATCAATCATTTTCTTTGATTTTTTTCATCATTTCTAAACTTTCTTTATCAAATTGATACGATTGTAATAAATCGGGTCTTTTTAAATAGGTTTTTTTCAATGATTGATACTTCCGCCATTTACGAATATTTTCGTGATGTCCACTTAATAACACTTCTGGTACCTCATTTCCATCATAACACTTTGGTCGAGTATATTGAGGATATTCCAATAAACCATGACTAAAAGAATCATCCTGATGACTATCTTCTTTTATTGCACCTTCAAGCAAACGAATTATAGCATCACTAACAACCATACTGCCTAACTCCCCGCCAGTCAATACATAATCACCTATTGACAACTCCATATCAACATAATCTCTAATTCTTTCATCAAATCCCTCATAATGTCCACATATAATAATTAGATGTTTTTTATTAGATAATTCAACTGCTAGACCATGATTCAATGTTAAACCCTGAGGAGACATTAATATAACAATACTATCATCAGTGGTAAGTGTCTTTAAACATTCTATAATTGGTTCACACATCAATACCATACCTTGTCCACCACCATATGGATAATCATCTACATGCTTATGTTTATCTTTAGAAAACTCTCTAAAATCATGCAATCTAACATCTACAAGTTCTTTATCAATTGTTCTTTTTATAATTGAAGTATTTAAAAAACCAGTAAACATTTCTGGAAATAACGTCAAAATATCAATCTTCATCAATTAACCCCTTGATTAATTCTACTATAATTACTTTATTATCAATATCAACATCCTTAATAAAGGCATCCACATAAGGAATAGCAACATTTTTACCATTATAATCAATATTTAAGATATCATGACGTCCATTATTATAAATTGATGTAACTATCCCAATCTTTTTACCCTTAATACTACTAACTTCCAATCCAACCAAATCATCATAAAAATATTCATCATCATCCAATAAACCTTTATCCTTAAAACCATAAACAAAAGACCCGATAAATTTTTCTACTAAATTAATATCTTGATTATCTTTAAACGAAACTAAATAATTACTCTTATGAACTCTAGATGAAACAATTTCTAATTCAAGCTCATTTCCTTGATAGCTAACAATTATAAAATTTCCATTTTTAAACCTTTCCTCACCAAAATCACTACTAGATCTAATTTTCACTTCGCCTTTTAAACCATGGGTCCCCACAATTTTACCAATTTTAATTTTATCCATTTTTCCTCCAAAAAAATAGATGTGCTATGCACATCTATAATTATTCATACGATTCAAACTTAATATCTAGTTTCTTATTAGTCTTGCGACCAGCTACTGACATTAATTGTCTAATTGAATTAGCCATCATTCCTTTACGACCAATTAATCTAGCAATATCAGATTGAGCCGAATATACATACAAAACAACTACATTTTCTTCTAAAGAAGGCATTTCACGCACTTCTAAATGCTCTTTGTCTTCAACTAATTCAATTGCGATATCTTTAAGAATCTTAGCATAATCCATAATTATTTACCTAATTTTGAATCAGCAAATTTTTTCATAATTCCTTGTTTAGATAATAAGCTTTTAACTGTATCTGATGGTTGTGCACCATTGTTTAACCATTTTAATACTTCTTCTTCTTTGATTGTAACTTGTGCAGGATTAGTACAAGGATTATAAGTTCCTAACATTTCAATAAAGCGCCCATCTCTTGGAGCTCTAGAATCAGCTGCTACAATTCTATAGAAAGGAGCTTTTTTAGCACCCATTCTGATTAATCTTAATTTTACTGCCATTTATATTTCCTCCTAATTAATTTACGTGTATACTTTAACATAATGCTTCTAAGGTGTCAAGCAAAAAAACTTGACACCCTAATATATTTAATCTTCTCAAGTAATTTAGTCTTTATTACTTATACAATCAATAATAAAAATAACAATAATAATCATTCCTTAATTATTGATTTAAAAAATATACTAGTTATATTCTATCTTAAAAATAGAAAAGATATCAGATATTTACTGATATCTCAAATTTATTTTTTCTTTTTCTTTTTATGACGTACTTTTTTACGATTTGGATCAAATGATTTATTATTTTTAGGTTTTTGTGTTGGCATTCCTATTTCTGGATCAAAATTACCTAACATTTTCATCATCTTTTTAGATTCTTCAAATTGTTTTAATAAACGATTAATTGCCGCAATATCTTTTCCACATCCCTTTGCAATTCTTTCTTTACGAGCAAGATTAATTATGCTAGGATCTCGGCGTTCTTCTTTTGTCATCGAAAAAATAATTGATTCAGTTTCTTTTAACTTACGATCCGAATCCTCATCATTAAGTTTAGGAATTTTAGGCATTCCAGGAATCATTTTTAATATTCCAGAAAGAGGTCCTAATTTTCTTAACTGTTGCATTTGTGAAAGCATATCATCAAGACCAAATTGTCCTGACTGCATCCGTTTATAAGTTTTCATTGTATCTTTTTCATCATAGACATCTTGAACTTTTTCTACTAAAGATACAACATCCCCCATTCCAAGAATACGATCTGCCATACGATCTGGATAAAATAAATCAATAGCATCTAATTTTTCACCAGTCCCAATAAATTTAATTGGAACATGAGTAATGTGTCGAATAGATAAAGCTCCACCACCACGAGAGTCACCATCTAATTTCGTTAAAACCGCTCCTGTAATGCTTAATTGTTCATTAAATGAACTTGCAACATTAACAATATCCTGTCCTGTAAGAGCATCAACTACTAATAATATTTCATGTGGATGTGCAATTTGTTTAATATTTGATAACTCTTTCATCAAAGGTTCATCAATATGTAAACGACCAGCGGTATCGATAATAATTACATCATTATTATTTTCACGAGCAAAACGCATCGCTTCTTCAACAATTGATTCAGCTGATTGTGAAGTTCCTTTTTCATAAACAGGGACATTTAATTGTTCACCTAATGTTTTTAACTGATCAACTGCAGCAGGACGATAAATATCGGCCGCTACCAATAATGGTTTCTTAGCATGTTTTTTACTAATTAAATTGGCAATCTTACCAGCAGTAGTAGTTTTACCTGACCCTTGTAAACCAACCATCATAATAACAGTAGGTTTCTTATCATAATCAATTGTGGCAACGCTAGTTCCTAATAATTCAACCAATTCATCATGAACTATCTTTACTACTACTTGACCTGGTTTTAATGACCCTAAAACATCTTGTCCTAAAGCCTTTTCCTTAGTTGAAGCAATAAATTCTTTTACAACTTGAAAGTTTACATCTGCTTCTAATAATGCTAAACGAATCTCAGTTAGCATTTCTTCCATATTTTTTTCTGTTAAACGTCCTTGACCAGAGACCTTCTTTAATGTCCCCTGCAGACGTTCCGATAATGAATCAAAAGCCATAATTACCCCTTCCTATATCTTCCTTAGTAAATCTAAGTATTCTTCTATTTCTTTATGTTCACTAGATATATCTTCTTCAATTCTTTGAATTAAGTCAAGTCTTTCTTGATGTTTTTTCATTAATTCTAACTTTTCTTCGTAATTTTCCAATAAATGCACAGCTTTTTTCAAATTATCAAAAACTGCATTTCGACTAACATCTAATATTTCTGCAATTTCAGAAAGCGAATAATCCTCATGATAATAATAATCCAAATACACTTGTTGTTTTTCCGTCAATAAATCACCATAACAATCCATCAATAAATTGACTCGCTGTTTCTTTTCTAAACTAGACTCCATGTTATTCCTCTACTAAATTCTTACATAAACCATAAATATATTGGTCTAAATCAAATTCTTGTAAATCATCAACCTGTTCACCTAGCCCAATAAATTTAACTGGTAAATTTAATTGATCCTTAATTGATAATACAATTCCACCCTTTGCAGTTCCATCCATTTTTGTTAGAACCAAGCCTGTTACATCAGTGATTTTTGAAAATTCAACAGCCTGACTAACTCCATTTTGACCAGTTGTCGCATCAATAACTAATAAAGTTTCATGTGGTGCATCAGGTACTTCACGTTTAATGATACGATTCATTTTCTCCAATTCTTTCATTAAATTAACTTTGTTTTGCAAACGACCTGCCGTATCACAGATCAAAACATCGACATTCTTTTCCTTTGCTTGTTTTAAAGCATCAAAAACCACAGCAGATGGATCACCACCTTCATTACCTTTAACAATTTCAACACCAACTCTATTTGCCCAAACAGCTAATTGATCGATTGCTCCAGCCCTAAAAGTATCTCCAGCAGCAACCATAACCTTTTTACCCTCATCTTTGGTAATACGATTAGCTAATTTACCAATTGTAGTTGTTTTACCAGCGCCATTAACCCCAACCATCAAAATTACTGTTAAACCTTCATCAGCATAATTTATCTTAGTTGTCATAACACTATCATTTGCATAAATCACAAACATTTTATCAACAATTATTTCATTAATTTCTTTAGGATTAGTAATATTTTGTAAACGTACTTCATTTTTGATTTCAGCAACAATCTTCATCACCATTGAAACCCCAACATCTGACATAATCAAAATATTTTCTAATTCTTCAAAATACTCATCATTGATTTCTCTAAATCTAGCAGCTAATTCATTGATTCGATCAGAAAAAGTTGTATTTGAACGATCTAACCCTGCTACATACTTATCATTTTGTTTAGCCGACTTACCAACAAACTTCTCCTTAACTTTACTAAAAAATCCCATTTAAAATTCCTCCTAACTTGGATCACTTAAATCAATTGCCTCTTCTAATTTAACACTAACTAATTTAGTAACTCCTTTTTGTTGCATTGTCGCTCCATAAAGCAGATCACATTCTTCCATTGTTCCTTCACGATGTGTAACTACAATAAATTGTGTCGTTCCTGAAAACTCTTTTAGATATTTGGCAAATCTTTCAACATTTGCGATATCCAGAGCTGCTTCAACCTCATCTAAAATACACATTGGAATCGGTCTAACTCTTAATATTGCAAATAAGCAGGAAATAGCAATTAATGCTTTTTCTCCACCTGAAAACAAAGTAATATTTTGTACTGCTTTACCTGGGGGCTGAACATCAATATCTATACCAGTCTCTAAAATATTTGTTGGATCAGTATATTTTATTTTAGCCTTCCCACCGCCAAATAAACTTCTAAACACTGTATTAAATTCCAAATTTATTTTTTCAAAAGTATTAGAGAAACGTTCAACCATAATTTCATCCATTTCCCTAATCGCCTCTAAAATACTATCTTGAGCTTGAATCAAATCAATTCGTTGGCGATTCATATTTTCAAACCGTTCACTAACTGTTTTATATTCTTCAATAGCATCAACATTAACATTTCCCAATCTTGTTATTTTAGTTCGCAATTCATAGACTTCTAGTTTAGCCTGTTCAACATCAATTTCTTCTTGATATTGTTCTACAGCATATTCATAAGTCATTCGATATTCATCATTTAAACGAGTTAAGTGATTATTTAACATTGTTTCTAATTTAGTTGCTTTAATAGCACTGCTATTAACTTCATTTTGAATATCTTTTAAATCTTTACGACATTCTCTTAATTCTACATCTAAAGCTTCATTTTGATTAACATAAGACATTCTAAGTTCTCGTTTAGATTTAATTTCTTCAGTTAAATTATCTCGATATTTAATTGCTTCATTCAATTGATTTATCAATTTACTTTCAGTTTTACCACTTGCAAAATCCTCTAATTCTATATTTTGGTCTGATAAAGATTCATATTCAGATTTTGCTTTAATTAATTCCTCTCTTTTGCCTTGAACAACAACCTCTAATTTTGCATAGGCCATCTGTTTTTGTAATAAAGCATGTGAAACTTCTTTAATTTCATTATCCAATACATTATATTCATTACGCTTAATTGCATATTCTTTTTCCTGATTTTCTAGAGTAATAGCCACTTCTTCAAGTTCTCTTTTTTGAACCAAAGATGATTTTCTACGATTAAAGCTTCCCCCTGTCAAAGAACCTCCAACATTTACAACATCTCCGTCTAAAGAAACGATCTTATAACGTGAAAATGTTGCCTTACTTATTTCATTAGCAGCATCAATATTTTGAGCAACAATAATATTTCCTAACTGATTTAGCACAATACTACTGATTTTATCATCATAACTAACAAAATCACTAGCCAATCCAAGATAACCTTCCATTGTCTTACTTACCATCAGATGTTCTTCACGAACGTCACGCGGCTTCATTGTACTAACTGGTAGAAAAGTTGCCCTACCAGCTTTATTATCACGTAAAAATTTAATTGTCTCACGTGCTGTTAAATCATCAGTTGTAACAATAAACTCTAAAGCCCCAGCTAATGCTGAAGATATTGCCAGCTCATAGCCTTCCTTTGTAGAAATCAAATCACCTAAAACTCCAATAATATTTTTATTACTTTTTGCAAGTGATAAAACTGTTTTAATTCCATGATGATAATTTGATTTATTTTCAACTGCATCAATTAAAATTTCTTTTCGTGATTTATTTTTATTAATTTCGCTAGCTAAATATTCAATTTCTTCTTTCAATTTAGCTAAACGTTTATTTCTATTTCCCTGACTTTCAATTACCTCATTTAACTCTTTTTCAGTATTTTCTAAACGTTCTACACGATCATTATATTCATTAACAATATCACTTAAAATTGCTTTCATATTAGCAATATTTTCTTGTAAATTTTCTTTACTTAGTGTTTCTAAAGCATGTTTTCTTTTTTGATCAACCTCTACTTTAGCTGTTTCTAATTTAGAAACATTGGAAACTGCTTCTAATAGTTTGGTTTGCAGTGCATTAACTTGCTGATCTAATGAAAACATTTTTTTCTTTATCTCATCATTACTATTTTCTTTTAACTGAATATCAGTTTCTAATGATACCTGTTGTTCATTTAAATCTTTCATTGTCTTACTTAGCCCATCAAGTGTTTTTTTAGCTTCACTTATTTCACTAATTAAAACATTAACTTCAATTGCAGTTAACTTATCTTTCAAAGCTAAATACTTTTCAGCTTTATCTTTCTGCCTTTTTAAAGGACCAACCTGCTTCTCTAACTCTGCAACAATATCTCCAATCCGTTCCAGATTTTCCTTAGTTCTTTCCAATTTACGAATTGATTCTAATTTACGTTTTTTATATTTAGAAACTCCTGCTGCTTCTTCAAAGATTCCTCTTCGTTCTTCTGGCTTACTATCAGCAAAACTAGAAATATTACCTTGCGAAATAATTGATAAAGAATCTCGCCCTAAACCAGTATCCATAATCAAATCCACAATATCTTTCAAACGACACTGCTGCTTATTAATCAAATACTCAGCTTCATTATTTTGGCGATAAAGCCTTCTTGTAATCTCTACTTCATTATAATCATATTTCATAAAACGATCACTATTATCAAAAACAAGAGTAACTTCAGCTAAATTTTGAGCACGACGATCTTCACTTCCTGCAAAAATGACATCAGACATATTAGCACCACGTAATGATTTTACTGATTGTTCTCCAAGTACCCATCTAACAGCATCAGAGATATTCGATTTACCACAACCATTAGGTCCAACAATCCCTGTAATTCCAGGTTGGAACTCAACATTAACTTTATCGGCAAATGATTTAAAACCATGTAATTCAATTCTTTTTAAATACATTTATATCCCCTTTTCGTTATCTTAAAATTACTGTTCCATCTTTAAAATCATCAACAATCGCTAATGATTCTACACGATATCCTTGATTTTCAATCAGTTTTCGTCCATCTTGGAAACCTTTTTCTACTACAATTCCAACCCCAGCAACTGTTGCTTTAGCTTGATTCACAATATCAATCATTCCTAAAACAGCTTGACCATTAGCCAAAAAATCATCTATGATTAAAATATTATCATTTTCATTCAAATATTTTTTACTTACTATTGCATCATAATCAATTCCTTTTGTAAAAGAATGAACTTTCGATGTATATAAATGAGTACTAGTTGTTTTAGCAGTACCTTTTTTTGCAAAAACCACTGGTATATCTCCAAATTCAAAAGCTGTCGCTAAAGCAATTCCTATTCCTGAAGCTTCAATAGTTAATATTTTATTAATATTGGTATCTTTATAACGTTCTTTAAATTCTTTAGCAATTTCACGATATAACGAACAGTCGATTTGATGGTTTAAAAAACTATCAACTCTAAGTATATTAGGCATAATTACAATACCATCTCTCAAAATTCTTTGTTTTAATAATTCCATGTATTAATCCTTTCTATTTAATGATAATTTCTCTTTTAAATCAAAAGATTTTCGTTCACTTGGTAACTTTATAATAAAGGTTGATCCCACATCAACTTGTGAAATAACATCAATATTTCCATGATGTAAATCAATAATAGACTTAACAATTGATAACCCTAGTCCATTACCTTCAACTGAACGAGCCTTATCTTCACGATAAAATCGTTCAAATATATGTGAAATAACTTCTTTTGACATTCCATGTCCAGTATCTTCTATTGAAACTTCAACTTCTCTAGAAGTCTTTTTAACTCTTATTGTAATCAATCCACCTTTATCAGTATACTTGATTGCATTAGAAATAATATTTATCCATACTTGTTCTAATCTTTGTTCATCACCATATACCATGGCATCTTTTCGAGGTCTTTCAAATTCAATTTCAATATCCTTTAAAATCGCCTGATTTTCTTGAGTCGAAATAACCCTTAATAACTGTTCAACAATAGAAAAAGTCGTAAACTCTAACTCAACTTCTTCCCGCTCTAAAAGAGTCAATTGTAACATATTTTTAGATAATGTTGATAAACGTTTAGAATGAAACAAAATAATATCAGCATATTTTTGACGCTGTTCTTTTGGCAAATCTTCTTCTTTTAATATATTAGCAAATCCTTGTATCGCAGTTAATGGCGTTTGAAATTCATGCGAAATATCAGAAATAAATTTCTGTCTAGTTTCCTCCTGTTTAGCTAACTGCTGTGCCATTTGATTAAACCCCTGATTTAATCTTGATATCTCATCATCACCAACATAATTCACTCGAACACTATAGTTTCCTTTAGATAACTCTTTAGTTGCATTTGTCAAACGGGTGATTGGTTTGACAATAATATCAGCAATCGCAATAAATACTAAATTTCCTGATAAAAATACACATCCTAGAATTAATACAGCTGAATTGGCAAAAATACTTTTTTCATAACTAGTATCTTTTTGAACATAAACATATACATCCATATCTCTTATATTTGTCTTACTACCATATGACTGGATACTTTTCTGTTCAGCATAACAGCCATTTTTACTATCATCATAATAATATCTTTTCATCATCTCTTTAGATGGTGCATATTTATTACCACCATATGTATAATATCCATAATTTGGTGAATATAGCGTAATATTAATTTCTGAGCTAATTGCATACTGATCCATGATATCATTAATATTAGTATCTTCTAAACTATTTAAAATTCCCACAACATATTCACTTGTCGCACTCAATTCATTTTGTGCCATATCTGCAATCTGATCATAATTGCTTCTTAAAGCTACATATCCTGCAACTGAAAAACTAAAAACTATGGTAATTAAAAAACCACAAATTAATTTACCATAAATAGATTTCATCATTCAACTTCTACCTTATATCCAAGCCCTCTTACCGTAACAACCTTAAATCCTGGTAAATGACCTAAATTTTCACGAATTCTTTTTATATGTACATCAACAGTACGATCAAAACCATCATAATCCATTCCCCATATTTTTTCAATTAACTGCTCACGACTAAAAATTTGTTCAGGATGTTTAGCTAACTCAAATACTAGCTCAAATTGTTTTAATGGCAGATGAATCATTTCATCCTTATAGCGAATCTCATATTTTTCACCATCAAATTCAACTTCATTTAATTTGATGATGTTTGATGTATTTACACTATATCTTTTTAACACTGCTCTTACACGAGCCATTAACTCAGTAGGATCAAACGGCTTTACTACATAATCATCTGCCCCTACTGAAAAACCACGGAGTTTATCTTTACTTTCACCTTTAGCTGTCAGCATGATTACTGGAACATCTTTGAACTCCTTTAAATTTTCAACTAGCTCAAATCCATCCATTACTGGCATCATAACATCAATGATTCCTAAATCAACATATTCGTTTTCAAAGATTTCTAATGCTTCTTCACCATTACTAGCTTCTAACATTTCAAAACCCTCTTTATTTAAATAAAACCCAATCAATTCTCTAATATCCTTTTCATCATCAACTACCAATACCTTTGGTTTCATATAAACACCTCAATTCATTGTAAGATTATAACATAATTTATTTTGTAAATATAGTCAAACCCCAAGTAAAAAAGCAGAAAACTACAGTTTTCTGCTAGTTAAATTTAATTGAAGTAATTACCTCACTGTCATCTTTACTATTAACAAACTCAATTGTTACATTATCACCCACTTTAGCCAATGGGAAACGATTACTTAAACTAATATCACCAATAAATACAGTTTCATTACCTTCGATTTTAAAATAATAAGTACTATTCCCATCAATTACAGCTTCATTAATCGCAGTTATTGCACCTGTCAATTTATTTGTCTTAAAATCACCAGCATCCATCTTTTTACCATTTGATTCAAGCAAAGCATAATATGCCTGTTCAGCTTGAGCTACACTATCACCTGTAGCAACAATTTGATAATTCTCGACACTAACAAAAGCATATTTTTTCACAAGATTAGCATCATCTTTTAAAGATAAGAAATAAGTAGGTTGTCCCCCTGCATTAATTAAAATCGGGAAAGTTGCCCTATATTTAAGATTTTGAACTTGTCCTTCAGCAGAAGACATTGCTGAATACTCTTCTGCCCCAGAAATATTATAATATTTCCCTTCCTTAGTTCGTAAATTGATCATTGCAAAACCGACATTAGAAGCATCTTTAGAAACTGATGTTAAACCAGTGTATAAATATACATCATCATTAATAGCAACATAGTTATAACCATCAGTTGGACGTAATACACCTTTTTGTGAAAGTAAAGTATTAATATATCCATTTGTAAATTTCCCATAATTTTCCAACTGACTTAAAACTAATTCTGCCGGATATGCCCGATCAACCCATTGTGGAACTTTTTTAATATCATAATACTGATGATCACCGTTAATCGCATTAACCAGCACAGCACCAGTTATATCTTTACCACCAAAAATACCAATCTTATAATCATAAACAGGAGCAATCCAGTATGGTGTCCCTTTTTCATCAACTTCAAAGGCAAGAGTATCAAACATCAAAGTTGGATAATTAGCTCGTAAATGCCGTTCAATTTTTCTTCCAAAATGCTCCGATTTAGAATACTTCATTCCCTCTTTTAATTTAACAACTTCTGATTCCTGAGTTACCATATTTACCCGAATATAAGCAGGTAATCCATCTCCACGATTAGTAAACCATTTAATCAAATCACTATATTCAAGCGGTGTTACACGATATGGGTTATCATTATAATTGATTTGTTCATATGATTCATCAACTTCAAATTGAGAAACATAATCAACCATTTCACCCATTTTACGATCTCCTAGTTTAATTGCACTGTCACGATCAACAACTGGAATTGACTGATAAGAGATAGTCTTATTATCTTCAAAGAAATCTGCTTTTTTGTCTAATGTTAACTGTTTTTGATAACTTTTAGCATTAAATATCGTTGAGCTGGCAAATGTTCCTCCTGCCACATAAATAACTAACAATCCAATAATAATCAGACTATATTTCATGATCTTATTAAATCCACGATTAAAACTAAAATATAAAAAATCAAAAATAATTAATAAAAAACAAACATATATAATAAATTGTGGAGCCTTAATATTTAATGGTATCAATAATGCATATTCACTAATTAAAGCTATAACTAAAGTAAGTATAAAAGCTTTAACAAAAGCCCCTTTTTCTGATTTATTAACCACATTGTTTTGATATTTACGAAAGGTAAATCCTTCAACAAAATTTGCAAATATTTCATTAATTTTATTCATTTATTAGCTCCTTTAAATCTTCAATTAATTTTGGCAACATTTCAAAATCATCCAATTTTGCACCACTTGCTAGAGCATGTCCACCACCATTATATTTTTGTGCAATCCCATTAATTGTTATATCACGTGATCGAATACTGATACGCCAATTATTATCTACTACATTTTCTGTTACTGCTACCCAAATTTTATATTCTTCAATACCTGAAAGAATATTAACAAAATCTGATCCTCGTTCTCTGCTTATTTTTAGATTTTTTAAATCTTCATCTCTTAAAACATAATAAGCTACACCACCATCAAATTTATAATTATTTAAAATAAACTTATTAACTTCTAAATCCTTAGCTTTTCTTAGATAGATACGATTATATATGTCAACTATATCAATTCCTGTCTTTAATAAAGTACTTGCAGCATCAAATGTTCTAACATCTGTACTTTTAAACAAAAATCTGGAAGTATCACCAATAATACCTAAATATAAAGCAGCAGCACCATCTTTAGTTATCTTTAAAGTAGAATTATCTTTAAAAAACTGAGTAACTAATTGACTTACAGAACTAGCTGTACTATCTTCATAATTTAAATCTCCATAACTATCTATAACAATATGATGGTCAATTTTAATAATTTCTTTACATTTTGTATAACTGTCATCATCAATTCTTTCCCTATTAGCAGTATCTAATACAATTCCTAATACTTCATTGTTATAATCAACTGTATCATCATTAAAATCTACTGTATATTTTCCTACTAATTCTGAGCTAAAATCACCACAAAGATAAACTTTTTTATTAGGGTATGTTGTTTTTATGATATCATACATCCCAAATTGACTACCAAAAGCATCAAAATCCGGATTAATATGACGGTAAACTGCAATGTAGTCATATGCTTCAATTTTTGCAATAATATTTTGATCCATTTTCTCACTCCTTATAATACAATCAACTATAACATATTTTATTATAAATATAAACAAAAATGACATAAAGAAAAAGCTATTGAAATAAATATTCAATAACTTCTTAACTCTTTATAATCCCAATACTCTTATAGTATCACGAGCAATCATTACTTCTTCATTAGTTGGAATTACATAAACATCAACTTTTGAATATTGGTGCGAAATCAATCTGTTTTCTTTGCTTCTTGTCTCATTAGCTTCTTCATTTAAGAAAACCCCTAATGCTCGAGAAACATTATCAATAATTAAACGACGTAAATAAGATGCATTTTCACCAACTCCAGCAGTAAATGCGATAGCATCAATACCACCCATTTCAACAAAATAACTACCAATAAACTTAGATACGATTCGTGCATATAATAGCCCAGTCAATAAAGCTCGCTCATCTCCAGTTTTAAATAAGGCATTTTCAATATCACGTGAATCTGAAGAAATTCCAGAAATCCCTAACATTCCAGACTTTTTATTGTAAATATCTAATATTTCATCTGGTGTCTTATCTAGTTTTTTACATAAATAAGGCATAATTGAAGGATCCACATCACCACAACGTGTTCCCATCATTACTCCTGCTAGTGGTGTAAAGCCCATTGAAGTATCAATACATACACCATCTTGAACCGCTGAAATACTTGCCCCATTTCCTAAATGACAAACAACAATTCTAGAATGTTTTGGATTTCCTAACATTTCTAATGCGACTTGTGATACATATTTATGACTTGTTCCATGTGCACCATATTTACGTACTTTTAAATCTGTATAATATTCTAATGGCAATGGATATAGATATCTTTCACGATCTAATGTTTGATGGAAAGCAGTATCAAAAACAAATACATGTTCAACACCTGGTAACGCTTCTTTAAAAGCATTATAACCAACAATATGAGCAGGGTTATGAAGTGGTGCTAATTCAGCTAACTCTTCAACTCTAGCAACAACTTCCTCATCTGCTTTAACTGAATCATTAAAATATTCTCCACCATGAACAATTCTATGTCCACAAGCTTCAATCTCACTTAAACTGCTTACTACTTTTTGATCAATTAAAGCATCTAATAATAGTTGTACTGCTACACTATGATCTACAATTGGACATTGTTTAGTAAACTTCTCACCATTATATTTCATTTCAAAGTTACCTTGCTCTAAACCAATTCTTTCTACTAGTCCAGAAGTTATAACTTCTTCACTTGGCATATTGATTAACTGGAATTTCAAAGAAGAACTTCCTGCATTTATAGCCATTACTTTTACCATTTATAATTCCTCCTTATTTCTGTCATATATTAATTGTACCTAAAATATCAACTAAACTCAACATTTTTTGAAAGCACTTCCAAATTTTATTGTTATTTTTATGATTTATCCTTAAAAAAATCTAATTTATTTGAAATTTAAAACCCTAGTTAAACTAGGGTTTTAAAATAATTATTTTGATTGATTATAATTAGATGAACTCATTTGAGATTGTCCCATAGCTACTAATCTTTTAGTGATTTCGCCACCTACAGAACCATTCGCACGAGATGTTGCATCAGGACCTAAATTAACGCCAAATTCGTTTGCAATTTCGTATTTCATTTGATCAATTGCATTTTGAGCTCCAGGAACAACTAATTTGTTTCTGCTAGAGTTATTTTGTGACATATAGTTTCACCTCCTGACACATATATTTTGTGTTATAAATTTTAAATTATACATATTAGTAAAAAATATTTAAAATTTTTTTACTACCATCACTAATGATTAAAACCCCAGATAATTCTAGGTTTTACCATCTATAAAGGATCGCTTGATTTTGAGTTATCTTCATACGAGTGCTACGAAATTATACTCAAGTGTTCAAGGTACAATGGAAATTACTATGTCTATTCTTTTGTACGAGAAGCAGAACATATAATTAAATATCATACGTTCAATTTCACCAAAAAAAACAAATGATTTTCTAAGAGATTTATTAGCATCTTATTTAAATAATGAACTAATATTTAAAGATTTTAAGATTAATATATTTTTTCTTATTGCTAGTTTCTAATTTGTATCTCTTGTTGTATATTTTATCCTATAAAATTACTTCATTTTTATAAATTTTTATGATAATATCTTTATGCATAGTTAGGTCCTCTCTCAATGGCATCCATAACTATGCTTTTTTTGCAAAAAACTCATTATATAATAAGAATAAAGCATCCAATCATCAGGTGCTTTTTTTATTTATTCTTTAATTTATCCATAATTTCATGTAGTTTCACCATTTTTCTTCTCTCATGAATATAATTATATATACAAATTATAAAGTATTCTGACAGATTTTTGTAAACTGATAGGGACTGTAAAACAGGTTTAAAGGATAAAAAAACAGAAACAACGATATCTATTACAAAATATCAGGAATTATTAAAATATAATATTGCTTGACTTTTGTACCTCATATTGGTACTCTGATAATAGAGAGCGCTTTCTTTATCATTATTATTTATTTTGCAAAATAATAAAACAGTGGCAAGTGAGAGTCGCGGGATGGAGAAAAAATGAAAATTTTAAAACAAGTGAATAGGAATTTTTGCAGTGCATTATTAGTTTTAGTGGTTTTATTGCTATCAATAAGTAGTGTTAGTGCAACAGAAAGTGTAGGATATTATGCTAAAACATATCCTAATACAAATAAATATCTTAAAGATGCTTTTAATGAAAATGTCCATGATGTTCATATCTTTGATGATTCATGTGTTGATATCACTGAACAGTTTATATTAGATAACCAGAATAAAGCCTGGGAATCAGTTATGGAAAATTACGCTAGTGGAGGTTATCTGTTAAAAGTTAGCAAGACTGATGAACCAGAAATATCTGTGCCAACACCATATGTTTCTCAATCAGTTTCCAAAGAAACTGATTGGATTTATAAAATTTTAGAATATAATGGTAGAAAAACATCAAATGAGTTTGGTGGAAAAGTAAAAGCTGTTTGTACATTTAACGATGCAATTGGACAATATACTAACATTGGTAATCCATATATATATAAAGGATCACTTACCTCTGGAAACGTAAGTGATATTAAATTAACATATAGTAAAACTGTTGCAACTAATAAAAGAAAAGTCACTTATAGCAAGTTCTCATTTCTAGTTTATGATGAACAATATGGTAATAATAGCGGAATGGGTCTATATTATGATAAATTCTCAATTCCAGATACTTTAACTTTTAACTAAAAAGTAGTTATTTATGAAAATATCAAAAGGGGCTATTATTACAATCATTTTCGCACTTGCAATAATATCAGTTATAGTATGCGCAATTATTGACGGGGATTCAAACCCTTATCCTAATACAATCAAATACCTTGAAGATGCTTTTAATAAAAATGAATATGGTGTAAAAATTATAGATTCAAATAAAGGAGAAGACATAACAGATTCTTTTATTTCAGAAAATAAAGAACTTTATGAAAATGGAGATTGGGATACAATTATGGAAAATTTTAATCAAAAACATTGTCATTTATCAGTTGAAAGAAATTCAGATGAAGAGTGATTTTAACATAAAATATTAAAATAGGGTTAAGGCAATTAATGTCTTAGCCTTTTTATTATACAAAACACAAAAAAACTAGTTCACTTTAGGTTCAAACTACAGCCAGTTTATGTTACAATCAAATATCTGATAGCGGTTATTGATAATTATTCAAAGATAAATACGAACAAATAACTAATGTTATGAAGAAGTAAAACCCTATGGGAGTTAAAACGGAGTAAAAAATCAAATATCACCTTTTATTATAATTAGCATAAACACATTAAAACCCCAGATAATTCTGGGGTTTTATCATCTATTTAGATTGATTATAACGACTTGATGAAGTCATTTGTTTTTGTCCCATCTCAACTAATCTTTTTGTAATTTCGCCACCGACAGAACCGTTTTCACGAGCAGTTGTATCAGGACCTAAATTAACGCCAAATTCGTTTGCAATTTCGTATTTCATTTGATCAATTGCATTTTGAGCTCCGGGAACAACTAATTTGTTTCTACTAGAGTTATTTTGTGACATATAGTTTCACCTCCTGACACATATATCTTGTGTCAAAGTTAAAAACTTATGCATCATTTTTTTAAAAAAATTCAATATTTTGCTTATAAGTATTATTTACTACAATTTCTTCATCATTTTCAATACATTCTTCAATCAATTTTTCAAAATCAAATTCTTTTTCAAAAGCTTCTGCTTTATAACTTTTGGGTTTTGTAGCAGGAGCTTTAGGTGTAAAAATTGTACAACAATCTTCATGAGGACGAATAGATATTTCATAAGTATCTATTTTATTTGCAATATCAATAATTTCTAATTTGTCTAGACATAAAACAGGTCTTAATACTGGAATTGTTACAACTTCATTGATTACCTGCATACTATTTAGTGTTTGTGAAGCTACTTGACCTATGCTTTCTCCATTAACCAAAGCCAAACAATTATTTTTATGAGCAATTCTTTCACTAATACGATACATCATTCGTCGCATTACTGTCATTGCATAGCTTTCATCACAATGATCATAAACAGCTAGCTGCAGTTTAGTAAAATTAATAACATGAACTTTAATTTGACCATGGGCATAATGACGTAATTTATCAACCAAATCAAAAACTTTTTCTTGTGCTAATTGATTAGTATATGGTGGAGCAGCAAAATGAATACATTCAAGATCAACTCCACGTTTTAATGTCAAATAACCAGCTACTGGTGAGTCAATTCCTCCTGACATCATTAGTAAAGCTTTTCCTCCAACACCAACTGGATAACCACCTGCTCCTTTAATAATATTATCCATAACATAGATTGCATCATAACGAATTTCAACTGTTGCTAGAATTGCAGGATTATGAACATCTACTTTTAATTTTTTTGTTGTATGATGAAAAATATATCCTGCAATTTCTCGATTTATCTCTTGAGAAGAGCCTGGAAAATTTTTATCAGATCTCTTAGTATTAATTTTAAAAGTATTTCCTTCATTATTCTCAATTATTTGTAAAACTGCTTGTTTGGCTAGTTCAAGATTTTTTTCTAACTTATAAGCAACTGAAAAAGAATAAATACCAAAAACTGTTTTTAATTTATCACTTACAGCTTGATGATCACTACCATTTAAAATAATATACATACGATCATGTTGTAAATCATAATTTAATTGTTTAAAATCACTTAAGATTTCTTTTGTATTTTTTAAAAGACGATTTGTAAATAGTTTACGATTTTTTCCCTTTGTTGTAAGCTCACCAAAGCGAACTAATATATAATTTGCTTCCATTTTCTACCTCTGCTTCTTTAATTTTACCAAACTTTCTTCTAAATAGTAACAAAACTGATCAATATCTTCTTTACTAGTATGCTCACCAAAGCTAATTCTAAGCGCACTTGAAGCAACTGCATCATCCAGGTGTAATTGTGCCATAACTCTTGAAACATTGCTTGTTTTAGAAGAACATGCACTACGTGTTGAAAGATAAATTTCTTTAGTTTCTAAATCATGTAAAATAACTTCTGGTTTATAACCAGGACATGAAAAATTCAAAATTGTTGTAATACAGCAAGACTCATCACTATTAATTACTATTCCAGGAATTTGTTTTAAACAATGTCTTGCATACTCATTGATCTTTTTTATATGTTGTACTTTATTATCAAAATCTTCTAATGCTAAACGTAGAGTTTTTGCAAAAACAATATTAGTACAAGCATTAGATGTTCCTCCTCGCAGACCAAATTCTTGTTGACCTCCATTTATTAATGGTACAAGTGTAGTTGAACGTCGTTTAAATAATAAACCACTGCCTTTTAATCCATATATTTTGTGAGCTGAAAAAGATGCTAGATCAACATCATTTAAATCAATTGGCAATTTTCCTAAAGCTTGAACCATATCAAAATGCAACTTTATCTTATCGTGTTTTTTAACAATTCTTTTAATATCTTCAATTGGATTAATAACACCAATTTCATTATTTACATACATAATAGATACTAAAATAGTATCATCCCTTATGCTATCCTGCAATTCTTGTAAAGATATACGACCTTTTTTATCAACTTTTAAATAAGTAACTTCAAATCCAAAAACTTTTTCTAATTCTTTACAACTTTCATAAACTGATGAATGCTCAATAGCTGTAGTAATAATGTGTTTACCACGATTTTGATATTGAAAAGCAGTACCTTTAATAGCTAAATTATTTGCTTCACTGCCACAACTAGTAAAAATCAATTCATCTTCTTTAACTTTAAATGTCTCACTTAATAGTTTTCGTGAATGTTCCATCAAACGATTAATTTCAATACCTTTATCATATGCTGAATCAGCATTATAAAAATAATTTTCTAATAAATTATGGTATGTCGTTAAAACTTCTGAATTTAACGGCGTTGTTGCTACATAATCTAAATATATCATAATAACCCCCTATTTTATTATATGCAATTAAAACACAAAGTCCTACACTGACTTTGTGTTTTTATTAATCAACATCTCATAAGAACCTGGATTTATTTTTTCAATAATATCAACAGCTGTAGAAAGTGCTTTAGTATACTCTCCATTTCTAAACAATAATTCCGCTTTAGTCAATTCTGTATTAACCTCTAAAAAAGAACTACGGAAACGATTACCATAAATAATTGCTTCTTCTACCATCTCTGCTGTCACAATCAAATTATGAACATTATCATATAATTTATATATTACATCACGTGCTGCATCAACTTGAACCGATAATCTTTCTAAATCAATTGGTCGATGACGTATAAACTTTAAAATTTCATCCGCTTTTAAATATGAGTCATCAATATAATCTTTATATGATTCATTAATCATTGGTAAATGTTTATTTTTTATCTCAGATTTTATTTCTAATAAAACAATATTTATATTATCCAACTCATCTAGAGCTCTTTTTTCCTGAAGACGTAATGAATTCTCTAATTCATTGTACTTAGTTAAAGCATCATCAAATGGTTGACAACGTGTCACCAATTCACCAAACTGTTCAATTAAAGCACTATATGAAAAATCCTTTGATTCTATAATATTAGTTAATTTTGCTAAATCATCCACAACTAACTTAAATTTTTTATAATCATCATTGATTGTAATATCATAATCAGTAAGTAAATAATTATGTTGTAATTCATCAAATGAACTTACTGTACGTTTCAACCCTTCATCTAAACGTTCAATATGACGATAACAATTATTACGAGCTTCTTCATATTGATTATAGGCAGTCTGTTCTTTTTCTAAATCAGCTCCTAAAGTATTTAGTTCTTCAGTCATTACTTCAATAGAAGCACCAACATTTTCTAACATTAAATCTTTGATTGCTTGAATCGTATTTTCTAAATCAGAATAAATTTTATTATAACGTACAGAAGCATTTAATTTTTCGATTGAAAAATCTTTTTCTTTCATCACTTCTAAAATCTCATATAATTCTTCTAAACGTTTAGGAATGTATTTACGAACAATCGAAATATATGTAGGTAAATCTCGAAGATTAGCAGCTAACAAATCAACATCCTTTTCTATTTTAGAAGCAAATGTTTTTGCTTCATCAAAGCGCTGATTATTCATCATATCTTCCAATGAAACAAAACGACTGTCAATATCATTAAAAATAGCAGGAATTGCTGGAACAAAATCCTCAATTTTAAACCGTACTGCAGCAAAATTGTCACTAGCAGCACGATATTTTTCTTTGATCTTAATAATCGCTACTCGTTGAACATTCTCAATTTCTGTAATAACTTCAATCTTTTTTAATAAATCTTGTGCTCTTTTTTCATATTCAATAATTTCTTTTCTTAACTTCACTAATTTACCATGAACCCCAGATAATTTACGATAAAAAAGCTGTTCATCTACCTCGTTAATCAATGGGGCAATATCATTATTTTGATAAATATTCAATTCATTAAACTCAGTTTCATATATCTCATATTTTTCAAGTACTTCTGGCATGTTTTTACCAATACCTTTTACTCTTCCTAAACGATATTGGATTGGCAAAGTTTTTATTGCATTCATTTGATTCTCAAGCTCTACTATTTCTTTACGATACATTTTTAATTTTATGGCACGATAAACAATTATACCTATAATAATCACTAATATGCTTACACATACAATAATAACATTTTGTCTACCAAATTTTTCTAATATATTATCTAAAAATTTCATTTACGCATCCCTCTTTATATACAGCTTACCTATAGTAGTATACCACAACATACAAGTCATGTCTAAGTGGAATCTAATAATTTTTACAATACTTTACATTATTTTCGTTTATCTTAATATATAGATATAAGGAGGAATTTATTAATGAACAAAAAAATATTAGCACCACTTCGTTCATACAGTACTAGACGTGTTTTATATATTTATAATGAATATCTTGAAATGTTCAAACAAGCACATCTAGATATAATTACAATCGGTTCAACAAGCCAAGATACTCAACAATTTCTTGTTGACAATTGTGATGGGCTTTTACTTACAGGAGGATTTGATATTGACCCAATTTATTACCAGGAAAAAATACATCCTAAAACAAAAAAAGAACTATTTGAATTAGAAGCATTAGAATTTTCTTTGATTAAAATGTTCACTCAGCAAAACAAACCAATTCTAGGAATCTGTCGTGGCATACAGACAATTAATGTTGCTTTTGGGGGAACATTAATTCAAGATCTTGAATCAGATTTTCATATGCAAAAAGAAATAACAAGTTATCAGCATTTAGTAAAAACCACAAATAATTCTCTTTTAAAAAAATATTTAGGTGAAGAATTTATGACCAATTCTTTTCATCACCAGGCAATCAATCACTTAGCTAAAGATTTTATGATTAGTGCTAAAAGCGAAGATAACATTATTGAAGGTATAGAAAAGGATAATATTATTGGTGTACAGTGGCATCCAGAAAAAAATAATGATAAAATACAACAAAGGCTTTTAAATTTATTCAAAGATTTGTTGGAGGAAAAATAAATGAAAAAAATTGGATTTATTGGTGTTGGAGTAATGGGTAGAGGAATGGTTTTAAATTTAAGTAAGACTAATTACGATATTTCTATTTATACCCGTAGTAAAGATAAGATTAAAGATCTTTTAGATGAAAAAATAAAATGGTGTGATGATATTGAACAATGTTGTAAAGATAAAGATATAATTATGACCATGGTAGGTTTTCCAAATGATGTTGAGGAAGTTTATTTTGGTGAAAAAGGGATTATAAATAGTGCTCAACCAAATACAGTTTTAATTGATTTTACAACCTCAAGTCCACTTTTAGCAAATAAAATCTACAATCAGGCTAAAATAAAAAAATTATTCAGTTTAGATTGTCCAGTTTCTGGTGGGGATATTGGAGCAGCTAACGGAACACTTTCTATTATGGTAGGTGGTGACAAAGAAATTTTTGAACAAGTAAAACCTATCTTAGAAGTTTTAGGAACTAATATTAATTATGTTGGTTTACCAGGTTATGGACAACATACAAAAATGGCTAACCAGATTGCTTTAGCTGGGGCATTAGCTAGTGTATGTGAAGCTATCACTTACGCAAAAAGTGTTGACCTCGATCCTCAAAAAATGCTTCAATGTATCTCTAGTGGAGCAGCTGGATCATGGCAAATGAACAATAATGGTCCTAAAATGTTATCTGGTGATTTTGATCCTGGTTTTTTTATCAAACATTATATTAAGGACATGAAAATAGCCAAGGATGTAAACAAAACTAATAACCTTGACCTTGAAGTTTTAAATACAGTTTTAAAAATGTTTGAAACTATGCAATCTAATGGAGATGACGATTTAGGAACCCAAGCAATAATTAAATATTACCAAAGATAGTCCTGACTATCTTTTTTCTTTATCTATAAGATTATTTCTATTAGCAAGAAACATTGCCCCCACCATTAAAATCATTGCCAGCATTTTACTAAAATCAAATTGTTCTTGTAACAATAATGAACCTATATATGTAAACACTGGATTTAACCCTAATAAAAAACTGGTTTTAACACTCCCTATTTCATGAACTGCCTTAAAATAAATCAACTGAATAATTGCAAATCCTATTCCTGAAAAGAGAACAAATAAAATCCACAACATAATTGAAATATCTTTAAAATTGTTTGTTTGTGGAAATAAAATAGATATTATTAATAATTGTATAAAACCATAACTTAAATATTCCAATGTAAAAGTTAAACTATCTTCCTTTTTACAATTATGTTGAATCAATAAGTTTCCATAACTATAAAAAATTATTCCTCCAACCAGCATCAAATGTCCTAAAGAAAGTTCTTGAAATTTAAAGTTTATTGAAATCAAAAAACCTATGCAAGCAACACTCATCGCAATTAATTGATTTTTATTTACTTTATTTTTATATAAAAACCAAGACAAAAGAATTGTAATTAATGGTGCTAATGAATTAATAATAGCATTAGAACTACCACTAATTATATTTAATCCCTCAAATGTTAAAATAAAATTTATCGTTATAGAAAATACTGCTACTCTTAACCCTAAAAAATCACGTCTTCTTTTTAACTTTATTTTTTTATATCTCATCACAAATAAAATAGCTAAAACAGAAAGAAAAACTTTTAAAGCTGCTA
The DNA here is from genome assembly GCF_900102365.1 of Thomasclavelia cocleata. Lineage (GTDB taxonomy): Bacteria > Bacillota_I > Bacilli_A > Erysipelotrichales > Coprobacillaceae > Thomasclavelia > Thomasclavelia cocleata. The sequence goes on from NZ_FOIN01000001.1 coordinate 224,632, forward strand.
AATAATACGTTGATACATGTTCTAACATATATTTCATAACTAATACATTACTACCCCATAGAAAACTTGCGAAAATCAACCAGCCATACATTATATCACCAGTTTTAGTATTACCAGTTAAATTACTTTAAAACTAAAAAAAACAATATAACCTAAAGCTAGTTTATACTGGTTTTTATACATCTTATGTTGTTATTAACCATAATATCATAGCCCAATCGAGGTAATGATAAAATTTCAATACATTCTATGTTGTTATTAAACTCTAATAAATAAGCTACTTTATATTCAATTATACTACAATCCCTCTATATCAAGAATTTTATATTTTTTAATCCTGTACTTTGATTAGCCTACCTACTTAAATCATATAAAAAACTTAAATTCCTTGCAATCAAACTAATTATACAACAGGCAATCATTAATTTCAAATCTAGACTTAAATGAATTAGTTTTTCCTAAGTTAGAATAAAATTACCAATCAATAATTCAAATAAATAAAAAATAGTGAGATTTTATATACTTTAACGTAAATGCTAAATTATATTAATATAATTTATAAAGATTTATATAAATTTTTATTAAAATAATAATTACAGATAATGAATCATTTTATCACAAAATAGTTGAATAAAGTAAACTTTTCTTTCTCATTGATAGTGAATCTTTATTGATTTTTTCAATTGTTTTGTTAATTATTCATCAATTACTTGATAATAACCCGTATTTGCTTCACCCATGATTATTGGACATATCTTTAACCACTTAGTAAAATATTCTAAATAAAATAATAAAATCGCATTTTTTAATACAATCTTTCGCTACTTCCACCAAAGTGAGCAAAAATAATTTGATTATTTCACATATTAAACTACCTTTATTATAACATTAATAATAATAATTTTCCTAAACTCTTGCTGTTTTCTATTTTCATTCCCTTTCTTTTGTGCACATTTTTGGACTTAATATATATTTCAATTTTGAAATCATTGTTCCTATAATGTGATCTAATGTAATGAAAGTTAAATAGGGAAAGGAGGAAGTATACCAATAGAAGCAAGACTAGTTTTTTAGAATACATAACAAGTAATCTAGGCCATATATGACAAATTTTTTCGAATTAAATTTAGGTTTAATGGATTTATGATGCATATAAGTAGCCCTCTATTGTATCTAAACTATATATTCGAAATAAGAAAAGTTGAATATAAACAGACAGTTTAACACTAATGTTCAGGTAGTTTATTTTTTTTTATCGTAGATAAATATCTTGTAATGAGTCATCCATTGTAAAAAAGAAACAGTTCCTAATTTCTATTTCAAAAAATACTAATCTGAATAAGTTGTTATAAATTTCTAATGAAATTGGAAAGTTTTTGTTCTTATAATAAATAACTAAGCAAGAACTCATTTATAAATGAAACAACCATATATATTGAAAAATATTGGCACAGTTGAAAAAGGATAGACTATCTAGACTTTGCCTATTTCATTTTGTATTTGTAGTTAACTACATATTTATTTTATGCAAAATATGCATAAATGTCAATATGCGCAATATGCATAAGTTAAAATTAGTTGGAGGACTATGAAAATGAAAGCAAATAAATTGCTTGATTTAAGAGAAGATAAGAACTTGACCCAGGCTGATATTGCAAAAACATTGAATGTCAATCAAACCACTTATTCGAGATATGAACGTGGTGATATTAACATACCACTTGATATTTTAATTAAAATGGCATTATTCTTTAATACAAGTATCGATTATATTCTAAATTTAACAAATGAGAAAAAGCCTTATAAAAGAAAAAGATAAAATAATATAATGATATTAATCTTTTATATGTAGTTGCGACATCGTCCATAAAATGGACTTTCACCACATAGATATATGCCATGCATACAAAAAGCAGTGAGATCACGATTATAAAAAGTGATTTTCACTGCTTTGATATTTTTATTAAACTAAAACTATATTCACTCAACTTTTTTCTAAGTTTTATAATTAGCAATTTAATTTCTGATATAAAGGTAACTAACTTAAATCTATCCCATTACAGTCATCTTAATAACTGTTTTTAATCTATATAACATGAAAAGGAATATACCCCAATATCATAGTCACATATAATTATATGCTACCATTTATATATGCATCTATTTATTGAGAAAAAACTATTTTACTAGTTTTTATTCATCAATAAATAATTTTCTATTGGATTCAACTTCTTCAGCCTCTTTATCAAACACAATATACTTTTTACAATTGACTCTTACATATATTTATTTTACATGTGTTGTAATATATTGCTTATCATTGTTTAATTGCTCAATTAACTTATTAACACTTTCAAATTTTTTTTCAGCTCTTATTTTCTTTATAAATGCAATAGTAATTACTTTGCCATAAACATCTTCATCAAAATCAAATATATTAACTTCTAATGAAACTTTAGATAAAGTTTTAAAAGTTGGATTAAAACCTAAATTTGCCATTCCCAAATAAACTTTATCATCAATAAAAACCTTCGCACCATAAACTCCATTTTGGGGTAATACATAATCTTTAACATCAATATTAGCAGTTGGAAATCCAATTTTATGACCATTTTGGCGCCCATAAATAACCTCTCCACTTACACTATATGGACGATTTAATAATTTAGTAACAGTTTCTACATCTCCATTATTTAATAATTCTCTAAGATAACTAGATGATATTTTATGATTTTCATATTCTAATTTTTCAATTATTGTTACTTGATAATTATTATTACTATTTTTGATTAAAACATTACTGTCACCTAAACCATGATTTCCAAAATGAAAATCAAAACCACATACTACATGTTTAATTTTTGCTTCTATAATATATTCTTTAATAAACTCTTCAGGTTCTAATTTGGCTAAGGCTTCGTTAAATTGCAACACAAAAAGATAATCAAAATTATATTTCTTTAATAATTCAATCTTATCTTCTAAACTCATTAAATACTTAAATGATTGATTAGTTAAAAAAGATTTTGGTTGAACATCAAAAGTTAATAATCCTTTTTTTAAATCATTCTTTTTGGCAACACTTATAACTTCTTTAACTAATTTCAAATGTCCTAGATGAAAACCATCAAAAAAACCTAATGCTACACAACTTGGTTTTAAAAACAAATTATCTTGTTCATTTAAATATATGATCTTCATTACCATAATCCTCTTATATTCTTCAAATACCCTTTACCATCAGGCCCATACATTGCCAAAACCTTTTTATCCTTATTTACAATAACAACCTGTTCATTCATATCAGACTTAATCTTTTTACCATGATAAACAATATTTTCATCTTCAACTTCTAACCACTGATAATCACTTAAAGCAGTTTCTAAATTTAAACAATTATATTGTCCATCAGCTATCTGTTCCAGTGTATAACATTCACTTAAAGAAAACTTACCTGATTTCGTTCTAACCAGCTCCTGCATATGTCCAGGATAACCTAATGCTGCTGCAATATCAAAACATAATGAGCGAATATATGTTCCTTTAGAACATCCAACTTTAAACTTAATCAAATTATTTTTAATTTCTAGAACATCAATATAATCAATATTAATTGTTCTTTCAGGTATTTCCACAGCTTCTCCAGCTCGAGCATACTCATATAACTTTTTGCCATTAACCTTAATAGCTGAATACATTGGTGGTTTTTGAACCTGTTCACCTACGAAACTTTTTATACAATTAATTATTTTATCATTATCAATTGACTGATATTCCTTAATTTCTAATACTACTCCACTAGCATCATATGTATCTGTACTAGTTCCTAAATTTAATGTTGTGATATACTCCTTATTTTCACTTGTCAAAAATTGAAGAACTTTTGTTGCTTTATTAATACATACCACTAGTACACCACTTGCATCAGGATCTAATGTTCCACAATGACCAACTTTTTTAGTATGTAAGATTTTTCGTAATTTATTAACCACATCATGGCTAGTCATTCCTTTAGGCTTATTTACTAATATTATTCCATCCATTTTTTATCACCGTTTATCATTTTACAGAGGATTGCAATAAAATGCAAATATCTTTGCATATATTAATAAATTTGATAGAATAGAATATGGTGATTAAAATGACAATGAAAAAAGTATTAGGCTGTATTCGAAAAGCCGATGAAGAATTTGATTTAATTCAAGATGGTGATAAAATTTGTGTTGGTGTATCTGGAGGGAAAGACTCAACCTTGCTTTTATACTGTTTATCACTTTATAAAAAATTTGCTCGAGTAAAGTTTGATGTAGTTGGCGTTCATATTGAGATGGGCTTTCCAAATATGGATTTTAGTGAAGTTGATACCTTTTGTAAAAAGAATAATATAGAACTATATCATGAACCTAGTGATGTTTATGAAATTCTCAAGCTAAATAAAACTGATGATGGAAGATTACAGTGTTCGCTTTGTTCAAAATTTAAAAAAGCATTAGTTATTGATGGAGCAAAAAAATATGGTTGTAATAAAGTTGCTTTTGCACATCATGGTGATGATGCTGTTGAAACATTATTTATGAATATGGTTTATGGTGGCAAAATTGCAACTTTTACTCCTAAGATGTATTTAAGTAGAACAGAAATGAATTTTATCCGTCCTTTTGTTTATGCTTATGAATCAGATATAGTTTCAGCAGTACTAGAAGCTAGCGTTCCTGTTGTAACTTCTACTTGCCCCGCTGATAAGCACACTAAACGTGAGGAATTCAAGCATTTGTTAAATGATTTATACAAAAAATATCCACAAGCTAAAAGTAACCTTTTAACTAGTTTAACTAATGAAAAAAATACGATGCTTTGGAAAAAAACACCTAAAGAAAAATAAATTCACAAATGTGAATAAACTGTGAAAAAAGTGGACATATGTCCACTTTAAACATGTTTAATAACAAAATAATTTTTCTTACCACGACGAATTACTGTTGCTTCACTCCCAAAAGCATTTGCTTTACTTACTATAAACTCAACATCTTTAATTCTTTCACCGTTAATTAAAATAGAACCACCATTCACAAATTCTCTCGCCTCACGTTTACTTTTAGCACCTCCACAAGTAATTAAAGCATCTAAAATATTTAAATCTTCTTTTACTTCTACACTAGGTACTCCTTCAAAACATACTTTAACCTGCTCTAAAGTTAAAGATTGAATTTGCCCGGAAAATAACATTTTTGAAATATTCACTGCTTCATCATAAGCTTCTTTACCATGTAAAAATGTAATTACTTCACGTGCTAAAGCTTGATGAGCTTCTCTTAAATGTGGCTGTGTTTTATTCTTTTCTTCTAATTCCATAATTTCTTCAGGTGTTAAGAATGTTAAGAACTTTAAATAATCAATTACTTTATCATCTTCAGAATTAATAAAGAACTGATACATCTCATATGGAGATGTTTTTTCTTTATCTAACCAGATAGCTTTACCATTAGTTTTACCAAATTTTGTACCATCACTCTTTGTCAATAAAGGCATTGTAAACCCATAAGCTTCTTTACCATCTTTTTTCCGAATCAACTCAATACCAGCAGTAATATTCCCCCACTGATCTTGACCAGCAACCTGCATCACACAGTTTTTATTGTTATATAGCCATTCAAAATCCATTGCCTGCATAATCATATAAGAAAATTCTGTATATGTAATTCCAGCATCTAAACGACGTTTAACAATATCTTTATTTAACATATAATTAACATTAAAATACTTACCATAATCTCTTAAAAAATCAATAAAATTTAAATCTTTTGACCAATCGTAGTTATTTACTACTTCAAAACCGAATAAATCTTGAGCTTGTTTTTTTAAACATGCAAAATTATGCTCTACTGTTTCTTTAGTAATCATTGGTCTTTCTGTATCAGGTTTAGGGTCTCCAATTAATCCTGTTGCACCACCAACTAATAAAATAGGATTATGACCTGCTTCTTTTAATCGTTTTGATATTAAAAATGATGAAAAATGCCCAATATGCAAACTATCACCAGTTGGATCAGTTCCAATATAGAAGGTCATTCCCCCATCATTTAACTTTTCTTCTAAATCAGGTGAACTAACATCCTTAATTAATCCACGCCATACTAATTCATCATAAATTTTCATCTCTTATCCTCCATCTATAAAATAAAAAGAGACTCCATCCTAAAAGGACGAAATCTCGCGGTACCACCTTTATTCATGTTTGCACATGCTCTCATAAAACCAATAACGGAATTACCCGTCTAGACTTTTCATCTAGAAACTCCAGAGTGTATTCATCAGTAGTACATCCTTGTTTTCACCAGCCACAAGGTCTCTTAAATGCCTATTTTGATTACTATTTTCTTTCAACGTCGTAATAGAATTATATGCTATATTTTTTAATAAGTCAACATACCAGAAAACAACTTTATCTTAATTACCTCATATTATTCTTTTTCACTATAAATAATAGACATTTTATCAATATAATAAAATGAATAGAAAATAATATCTATTCATTAGTAGAATCTCGTTTAATAAACATATATTGTACAGCAATTTCTTTAGAATCAATTTTTTCATCATGTAAAAACTTTGTTAATAAACGCACTGCAAGCGCTCCCATATCATAAACAGGCACATTCATTGAAGATAATGTTGGTTTACACATTATTGAATAACTAGTATTTAACATTCCCACAACTTCCATTTCTTCTGGAATACTGATTCCATTTTCCTGAGCTGCATTAATCACTGCTACACCATCTTTATCATATCCACAAAACACTAAATCATGTCGATGTTTTTTGAAATATTCAACAAAATTAGGATAAGTATTCTCATAATGGCTTGAGCTAGTTAAAATCTGATTTGTTGTAAAAACTTTATCATATTTTTTATATGTATCTTTAATACCTTCAATAATCTCATCACTTTTAATTAAATTTTGCTTTGGCAAAATATAAACAATATCATCTTTTCCATTTGCTAAATATTTATCAACAATTTCTTCAGCTGCTTTTTTAACATCAATATATATAGAACCGATATTTTCACCAGAAATCTTCTTACCAATAACTACAATTGGCAAATTATATTTAACAATTGAATCGATAGTTTCATCAATATTATCATTATTAAATAAGATAACTCCATCTACTCGTGATTTAACTAAACGCTCAGTAACATCAGCAACCGTATTTTCATCACCGATATCATCAGTGGTATACATATTGATATTATAATCTAAGTGTCTACCAGTATCTCCAATCCCACCAATCATATCCTTTACATGAGCAAATAATGACTGTGGAAATACAATTGCAATAGTAGTAGTTTTACTAGTCGCCAATCCTCTAGCAATATCATTTGGTTTAAAATCCAAGCGTTCAATAACATCCAAGACTTTTTGTTTAGTTTTTTCCCGAACAACATTTGAACCGTTGATTACTCGAGAAACTGTTGCAAGAGAAACACCTGCTTCTCTTGCAACATCATAAATAGTAACTTTCTTCATTAATCTTTTAAATCTTCAATGATGACATCCAGCTCATCTTCAATATCATCCATTGCATCATCTAATTCTTTTATTGCATCAAAATCTTTGTCTTGAATTTTCATTTTAATTTCATCTAACTTATTTGTTAAATCACTGCCAACTTTAACAACCGATGCCTTAAAGTTTGCATATTCATCACTTGATTTAACAGAGTTGGCTAATTGTTCTAATTTCGCTTTTACCTCTGTTAATTTTGTACCTGTTGATTCTTTAAATTCCTCAACATCAAATTCATCGATTGCAAGTTTAATGTCTTCAATCGTATTATTGATTAAATCCTCAAAATCTTCTTTGGTCATATTTTGAGCCTTATCATATAATTCTTGAGATTTTTCCTTAAGATCATCTCTTAATTCGCTACCTTTTTTAGGAGCTAACAACATCCCAATTACTGTACCAATACCAATACCAGCTATAAATCTTCCAATTTTCATAACAATTTCACCTTTCTAAAATTTCTTTCTAAACAAACTAATAATAGCACTAATCGGATTAAACTTAGGTCGATTCGGATCAAAAAAACGAGCAATTGATTCAACTGGTGCATTTAAAAGATCCAATTTATAAGTTACATCATCCATAATTTTTTCTGCTTTATCAATTGTACTTTGAGCCATTTCTACTGTGTTACCAACTTGTTTTACTGTTGTTGAGCTACGAAGCAAAAGAATTCCTAAACAAACTAATGCAAAAGCTCCTGATAAAATCAAAACACAGTAACAAACATCTATAGCAGTCATAATTTTACCTCGACTTTCTAAAAAATATTATATCACAACTTTTAATACTTATATAGATTTTTTTATCGTGATAACTTTTTCTTCAAGTTTATATATATCTTTACTTGACATAAATAAGAAAACTACATCATCATATTTGGCTAACTCTTCAGCTGCTTCTTGATCTTCTCCAATAACTTTTGCTCTCGGTAAATTTTTAGCAATATCATATATATCAATATCAATACCGTCTTCTTTTACAGCATTTTCAGGGAAAGGACAAAAATATGGATAATCAGCTAAATCCATCGCCTGTGCAAATTGAACTGCAAATCGAGCGCCTCGAGAAAAACGATCTGGTTTAAATATTGCAACAATTTTTTTGCTAGGATATTTGACCCTAGTGGCCTCTATTACATATTTAATTGCAGTTGGATGATGCGCATAATCATCAACGTAAACATTATTACCCACTTCAGTAACACTATAGCGGCGTTTTGTACCTTCAAAAGTTGCCAATCTATTTTGAATATATTCACTACTCATGTTTTCTAAATAACCAAGTGTAATAATAGCTAGTGAATTATATAACATATGCATACCAAAGAATGGCAAATTGAAATGTCCAAATAATTCATTATGAATATAAACATCAAAAGAAAAACCTAAATTATTTTCTATTATATTTACCGCCCTAACGTCATTATAGTCATTTAGACCAAATCTCATAACTCTTTTTTCAAAATTAATTTTTTTAATATTTGGATCATCGCCCCAAACAATAACTGTATCTTTTACTTGATTTGCAAATTTTTCAAATGACTCAATATATCGTTCTAATGTCTCAAAATAATCAACATGATCTAATTCAATATTATTAATAATAGCATATTTAGGATAATAATATAGAAAATGATCCTGAAATTCACATGACTCTGCAATAAAATACTTACTATCTTTAACCGCATGACCAGTTCCATCACCAATCAAAACTGATGTTTTATCAAAATCCTCAAACAAATGATAAGCCATTCCTGTTGTTGTGGTTTTACCATGAGTACCTGCAATACTGATAGAAACAAATTTTTCCATAAATTGACCTAAAAACTCAAAATATCGATAACACTTGACATTTGGATTAGCTAACGCAGCTTTAACCTCTACATGTTCATCATTAAAAGCGTTACCTATAATAACAGTATAACCATCCTTAATATTATCAGCATCAAAAGAATAAATTGGAATATTTCTTTTTCTTAATTCTTCTTCTATAAAAATATATTTATCTATATCACTACCACATACTTCATTACCAAGTTCATAAAGGATTTCCGCTAACGGTGCCATTCCTGACCCCTTAATACCTATAAAATAATACATTTTTGTCACCTCACTCCACCATTTTAGCATAAATTAAGATAAAAGTATTTAACGTATTTTAAAAAGTATAATTTTTTATCGACAATTAAAATGATTAAGATTTATTCTCTTAATCATTAAATTACTTTTAAATCTTTAGGATAACTATTTAATACTTTACACCCATCCTTAGTAACCATTACTAGATCTTCGATTCTTACTCCAAATTTACCTGGTAGATAAATACCTGGTTCAATTGAAAAAATCATTCCTTCTTCAACTTCCAAATCAAAATTTATTGAAACATCTCCATACTCATGAACATCTTTTCCAATAAAATGACCTAAACGATGATTAAATTCTTTACCATAACCTGCTTCAGTAATTAAATCACGAGCAGTTTTATCTATATCACATAATTTAACTCCAGGTCTTATCATTGCTTCCGCTGCTTCATTAGCTGCTTTTACTAATTCATAAACATTCCTTGCTTCATCACTAACTTCCTGATAAAAAACTGTTCTAGTCATATCAGAACAATAACCCTTATATTTACATCCCATGTCAATAATAACACTATCACCAGGTAATAAACAGCTATTATCATTTTCATGATGAGGATTAGCTCCATTGGCACCATAGGCAATGATTGCATCAAAGCTATTGCCATCACCACCTAATTGTGTATAAATTTTGCCTAACTTATCTGCTGCTTCAAGCTCTGATAATCCTAAAGACACTTGATTAATTACCTCATCCATAGCTTTGTCATTAATTCGACTTGCTTCAATCATCAAAGCCTGCTCTGTTTCATCTTTTATCATTCGAACATAATCAATACATTTTGAACCATTAACAAATCTAACATTTGGCATTTTATCCATTAAACTAAGTAAAAAATTAGCAGTCCAATGTTTATCAACACCGATCATCTTTGGATTATTAAGATTATCTACAATCGTTTGTATTGCATCATCAGTATCACTATGCCAGATAATATCAATCCCTAAATCATTTTCAACAAAAAACAATTTATTAAAAAATAATTTATGCTGTCCATTTCTAGCTATCATTAAAACATATAATCTTTCACCAGGATGATTAACATAATCAATTAAGTAATCAATAGATGAAGGTTCACTAATTAATAAATAATCTAAATTAGCTTCCTTCATATTAGCAACTACTTTATCAATTCTACTTTTGTTCATCTTCGATTACCGCAATCCCTAATTCTTCTAATTGAGCATTATCAACATTACTTGGAGCTTTAGACATTGGACAAACAGCACTTGCATTTTTAGGAAAAGCAATGACTTCACGAATATTTTCACTACCAGTAAGTAACATTGCTAGACGATCAAGACCCAATGCAAATCCTCCATGTGGTGGTGTTCCATATTGAAAAGCTTCAACAAACCAGCCAAATTGACTATCTATTCTTTCTTGAGTAAATCCTAATGCTTTAAAAGCTCGTTCTTGTAAGTCTTGTTCATAAATTCTTTGTGATCCACCACCTAATTCAAAACCATTTAAAACAATATCATATGCATCTGCCAAACAATTAGCTGGATCATTTTCTATTTTATCAATATCGCTGTCTTTAGGTCGAGTAAATGGATGATGTACTGCATAATAACGCTCTGTTTCATCATCATATTCAAACATTGGAAAATCAACAACCCATAAAAATGCAAATTCATCATTATTAAATAATTTTAACTCTTTTCCCAAATAATTACGCAATGCTGCTAAAGCATCACACACAACATTATATTTAGCATCACTAACAAATAATAATAAATCATTATCACTAGCATCCATAGCAGTCAATAAACGTGTCATTTGTTCATCATTAAAGAATTTTGCAATTGGTCCTTCACCTTTGCTATCTTTAACTTTTAACCAGGCTAATCCCTTAGCTTTATATGTTTTAACTACATCTGTTAATTTATCAATTGCTTTACGAGAAAAATTATCAGCTTCTCCTTTAACATTGATTCCCTTAACATGTCCATTAGCCTCTAATGCACTTTTAAAAACCATAAATTCAACATCTTTTACTATTTCATTCAAATTCACTAATTCTAATCCAAAACGAATATCTGGCTTATCAATACCATATTTTTCCATTGCTTCATGCCAAGTCATACGTGGTAATGGTAATTGAAGATCAATCCCTTTAACATCTTTCATCACTTGAGCTAATAATTCTTCTCCTATAGTGATGATTTCATCAGTTGTCATAAAACTCATTTCAACATCGACTTGAGTGAATTCAGGCTGTCTATCTAAACGTAGATCCTCATCTCTAAAACAACGAGCAATTTGATAATAACGTTCAAATCCAGAAACCATCAATAGTTGTTTAAACAATTGTGGTGATTGAGGTAAAGCATAGAAAGAACCATTATGAACTCGTGAAGGAACTAAAAAATCTCTTGCTCCTTCAGGTGTTGAACGATTCAAATAAGGAGTCTCTACATCAATAAAATCATGCTTATCTAAAAAATTACGAATACTGCTTGTAATTTTATGACGTGTAATAATTTTATTTTGCATTACTGGTCTTCTTAAATCTAAATAACGATATTGCATTCTAGCATCTTCACTTGCATCAGTATCGTCAGTTGTATAAATAGGTGTTACTTTAGCAGTATTAATAATATCAATTTGCATAGCTTCAATTTCTATATCTCCTGTTGGCATATTAGGATTTTTAGAGCTACGTTCAATTACTTTACCAGTTACATGTAACACATATTCATTTTTTATTTCTCTACCTATAGCTTCCATTTCTTCATTTAAAACAATTTGGGTAATTCCATAACGATCTCTTAAATCAATAAAAATTAAAGATCCTAGATTTCTTTTTTTAGCTACCCAGCCTTTTAGTTCAACAACTTTATTAACATCATTAATTCTTAATTCACCATTATTATGAGTTCTATTCATGAACATGTCCCTCCATATGATTTTCAATATAAGCAACAATATTTTCAATTGGTACCACATCTTGTGTTTTAGAATGAGTACATTTAATATTAACTACTTCATCCACTACTTCCTGATCACCAATAATCATTGCAAAATGACTATTCATTCGATCAACCGTTTTAAATTGAGCTTTTAAAGAACGCCCCTGATAATCCATATCAACACTAAATCCATTAGCACGAAGCATTGCTGTAATCTGAACCGCTAAATCTTTAGCCTGATCACCCAAAGGCATTACATATACATCCAATCCATCAGCTTCTTCTAAATCATCATCCATTGCAATTAACAATCGTTCCATTCCAAAGGCAAATCCAACTCCAGGAGCTTCAGGTCCACCTAATTCTTGAACTAAACCATTGTAGCGACCACCACCGCCAACTGTTGAACCAGCTCCTAAACGTGGATCATCAGAAATAACCTCAAATACTGTATGACAATAGTAATCTAATCCACGAACTAAATTTGTATCGACTACATATTCGATTTCCAAATCATCTAACAATTCACACACTTTAGCAAAATGCTGTTTTGCTGAACCACTTAAATAGTCGATTGTTTTTGGTGCCTTGGTCATAGCTGGATGATCATGATCAACTTTACAATCTAAAATTCTTAATGGATTAGTTTCAAAACGACTTTTACAATCACCACATAATTCATCTAAATATGGTTCAAAATGAGCTTTTAAAGCCTCACGATAAGCATCACGACTTTCATTATCACCAAGTGTATTGATATGTAACTTAACTCCTTTTAATCCTAATGCTTCAACAAGGGTAACTGCCATTGTCATACATTCAACATCTAAATATGGTGATTCATAACCAATCATTTCTACACCAAACTGGTGAAATTGTCGTTGTCGTCCATTTTGCGGGCGTTCATATCTAAACATTGGTCCAATATAATAAAGTTTACTAATTTTATCAGGATTAGAAAACATTTTATTTTCTACATATGCTCTAGCAACACCTGCTGTCCCTTCAGGACGTAAAGTCATTGAACGTCCTTTCTTATCAGCAAAAGTATACATTTCCTTACTAACTACATCTGTTGTATCACCAACAGCACGACAAAATAATTCAGTATGTTCAAAAACAGGTGTTCTTACCTCTTTAACATTATAATTAGCACAAATAGTTCTAATTAATTGTTCTAATGTTTGCCATTTAGCACTTTGTTCTGGCAAAATATCTACTGTTCCTCGAGCAGCTTTATACATCATCTCTATTTTCCTCCTTTATAATATAAAAACGTCCTTAAAATAAGGACGTTAATCAACGCGGTACCACCTTAATTCGTGTTTTACAACACGCTCTTTTGTCTTAACGCGACATACGTTTACTCCTACTTACTTCAAAGCAACTCCTCCCAAGTGTCCCACAATCTTCTTTTAAATACTTTCACCACCCGTATTCTCTCTAAAAAAAGATATAATTGTTTAAGCTTGTTCTTTGGATTAAAAAGATTATATATAATATTTTTTTAAAAAGCAAGAATATTTAGTGACATTTTAATACTCTGTTTCATTTAAAATAAATAATTTATCTTTATTCACATTTAAATATTATATCTCCTCAATTCTTTTTTAATCTTTTAATAAACTTATTACTATTTTAATCCTTGACACCAATCAAAGACAATAGACATATTATTTAGTATAATATTAATGTTAAAATAGCTTATCTCAATAACATTCTTGTTACACTCTTAATTACCTGGCATTTTATTTATTAGTACACAATCAACAATAAATAATTAGATAAAAAACATTTTATAAGTTTACAATAATATTAAATATGTCTATGATATTACTATCAGCCTTAGCAAACAACTATATAATAGTTTTTCTACTTATTTGGTGCAAATATCTCTTTTACATTAAGACTCAACAATTAAGAACTATTTAAAAGATTACAATATAATATGTGTCGGATTAAAAATTGTAAAAATGACTTTCATCGTTAAACATGTTATAATAATGAAACCAGGAAAGGAATGATGAGTATGAAACAAATCAGTACAGGAATAGAAGATTTTAAGACTGTTATAGATAATGATTATTATTATGTGGATAAAACTCAATTAATAGCTGATGTATTTAGTAATGCTGTTATGCTTTATACAAGACCTAGAAGATTTGGAAAGACATTAAATATGTC
>NZ_FOIN01000057.1 GCF_900102365.1 Thomasclavelia cocleata
ATTTTTCTAAAGTATTTGCCTTTTGAATACATTCTCGAAGAACAGGCAGGGCAATATTCAGCTTTAAGAGATTTTTCCAGATGAACCTCTTTAATATTTCCATCAGTTAAAATTTTGGTAATAATTATATCTTTATCTTCAATGTTTAAAAAATTCATGATATCATTAATCATATAGTTCCTTTCATAGTATCTAGACAATATCAATGATAAAAGAACTATAAAAAGAAACAACAACTAGTTAATTCCAGCTGTTGTTTTTTAATGCCTTTTTTGTAAGGTCATCCCCCTAAAGTTGACCCCCAAAGTTGTCCCCTAAACTTGTGCCCCCTAAATTATTTGAATAGCCAAAAACCATCATTTTTATGATGGTTTTTACTTTAATCAATTTAATCATTTAAAGAATAAGAATCATCAAAAAATTCTTTTCCTACTATTTTCTTTTTATCACGAGCTTCTTCTACTAATGAAGAAATTAGATCTTTTACTTCATTAGCATTTTTAATGTTTTTTAAGTGAATTTCTTTACTGCTATCAGCTTTTGTATATAAAATAATAGTACCAGTACCAAAGATTTTTTGTGCAAGATTTCTTTGTAAACATAAATCAGTAATACGATATAGTAGTAATTCATCATAATGGGTGCTAATTAAACCAGTTTCTTGATATAGACGCTCATTTTTTATTTGATATTTTGTAAAACTGAAAGGAAACCACATAAAATGTTTTCGATCCTGCCAAATAACTTTGTTATCCATAAAAATACCTCCATTTTATCTTTTGATAAATATTATTGTTAATAATTATATCAATAATATCAAATAAATGCTAGTATAATAACAATAATGACATTTTGTATAAAAAATAGTATAAATTCTGAAAATAAGTTTGTATATTGTATATAATTATGCTATACTCGCAAGGTGTCTAGAAAGGTATAAATGATGATTGAAAATAAATTTGAACAATTAGGATTAAGTAATGAAGTATTAAAAGCAATTGAAGATATGGGATTTTCAAAACCCTCACAAATTCAAGAAGAAGCAATTCCAGTTTTACTTACTGGAGTTGATGTAATAGGTCAAGCACAAACAGGAACAGGTAAAACATTAGCATTTGGGAGTGTTCTTTTATCTAAAATAAATCCCTCTAATGATAAATTACCACAAGCGATAATTCTTTCGCCAACTAGAGAGTTAGCAATGCAGATTCATGAGGAAATGAATAGAATTGGAAAATATAATGGCAGTAAAATTACTTGTGTATATGGTGGAAGTGATATTGAAAAACAAATTCGTACAATAAAAAAAGGAATTGATATTGTTGTAGGAACACCTGGTAGAGTAATGGATTTAATGAGACGTAAAGTTTTAAAACTTACTAATGTTAAATTTGTTGTTTTAGATGAAGCAGATGAAATGTTGAATATGGGATTTGTTGAAGATATTGAAACAATTTTAGAAAAGGTAGATGATAGTCGTCAAACAATTCTTTTTTCTGCTACAATGCCTGCAGGAATCAAGAAGATTGCTCAAAACTATATGCATGATGATTTTCGGCATGTTGCAGTTTTATCAAAACAAACAACTGCAACTTCTGTAAAACAATTTTATTATGAAGTAAGACAGAAAGATCGTTTTGAAACATTATGTCGTTTGATTGATGTTGCAAATGTAAAAACAGGAATAATTTTCTGTCGAACTAAAAGAAGTGTTGATGAAGTTACTGAACAAATGCAACAAGCTAATTATAATGTTGAAGCGATGCATGGTGATTTAAGTCAAAATCATCGTATGAATACACTTCGTAAATTTAAAAAGGGAACAATTAATTTTTTAATTGCAACCGATGTTGCTGCAAGAGGAATTGATGTTGAAAATGTAACTCATGTAATTAATTATGAGTTACCACAGGATATTGAATCATATGTTCATAGAATCGGTCGTACTGGTCGTGCAGATAAAGAAGGTTTAGCATATTCTATTATTACACCAAAAGAAAAGAATTTTTTAAGACAGATTGAAAGAGTTACTAAGTCAACAATTACTAAAGCTGTTATTCCAACACTTCAGGAAATTTCTGAAGCAAAAATAGGTGCGCTTGTTAGTGATGTGGAAGATGTTATTTTAGCAGGCAATCATAAAAAGTTTAAACAATTAGTTAATGAAATTGATCCAACATTATTAGCTGATTTTACTGCTGCCTTATTATATATGAATTATCAAGATCAATTAGGGTATAATTACACACGTGATAAAATTCAAGAAGCTAGTGGTAATGAAGGTGGTAAAAGTAAACGTAATAATAAAGATTTTACAAGGATCTTTGTTACTGCTGGTTCAATGGATCGAATTAAAGTTCCACAAGTTATTAATTTCTTTGTAAGTAAAGCTGGAATTAAAAAAGAAGATATTGGTGAAATTGATATTAAACGCAAGTTTACATTTATTGACATCAAAAAGAAAGTGGTTAATAAAGTTGTTAAAAATTGTAATAAACAAAAGATAAATAATCGTAAAATTGAAATAGAAATTGCTAATAGGAAGTAGTTATTTATAGATTTAGATTGTATTTTAGTGATACAATCTTTTTTTTGTAACAAAATATGATATTTTCAAAGCGCTTTCACTTGAATGAATGGGTGAAGATGTGTATAATATACTCATGGATTAATTCTAAGGAGGATTATATTAAATGAAAAAATATGTTTATATGTTTAGTGAAGGGAACGAAATGATGCGTGACCTTCTTGGTGGTAAAGGGGCTAACCTAGCTGCTATGGTCAATTTAGGTTTACCAGTACCACAAGGTTTTACTGTTACTACAGAAGCATGTAATGAATATTATGCTGATGGTAAAATCATCAATGATGAAATGAAAAAACAAATTGATGATTGTCTAGAAAGATTAGAAAAACTAGCTGATAAAAAACTAGGTGGATTAGATAATCCTTTATTAGTTTCAGTTCGTTCTGGGGCAAAATTCTCAATGCCTGGGATGATGGATACAATTCTTAACTTAGGTTTAAATGATGAAACTGTTGAGGTTATAGCTAAACAAACAGGTAATCGTCGTTTTGCTTTTGATAGTTATCGTAGATTTATTCAAATGTACTCTGATGTTGTTTGTGAAGTTGATAAAGAATTATTTGAAGCTAAATTAACTGAATTAAAAACAGCAAAAGGATATGAAAGTGATTTAGATATCACAGCTGATGATTTTGAAAATACAATCATTCCTCAATATAAAGAGATTTTTAAAACTCAATTAGGTAGAGATTTCCCACAAGAAGCTAAAGAACAATTAATGGGAGCTATTCTTGCTGTATTTAGATCTTGGAATAATGATCGTGCAATTATTTATCGTAATTTAAACGGAATTCCTCATGATTTAGGAACTGCAGTAAATGTTCAACAAATGGTATTTGGTAATATGGGTGATGACTCTGGTACAGGTGTATTGTTTACTCGTAATGCTGCTAATGGAGATAATCATATCTATGGTGAGTACTTAATCAATGCTCAAGGTGAAGATGTTGTTGCAGGTATTCGTACACCACAAAAAATTGCTAAATTAGAAGAAGATATGCCAGAAATCTATAAACAATTAGTTACAATTGTTAAAGGATTAGAAAAACATTATAAAGATATGCAAGACTGTGAATTTACAGTTGAAAATGGTAAATTATATATTTTACAAACTCGTAATGGTAAACGTACTGGTAAAGCAGCATTAAAAATTGCTGTAGATTTGGTACATGAAGGTTTAATCAATAAGTATGAAGCTATGACAAGAGTTGAGCCTGATCAAATTTCACAATTATTGCATCCAAACTTCACTTCTGCTGCATTAGCTGCTGCTGAAGTATTGATTGAAGGGTTACCTGCTTCACCAGGAGCTGGTGCTGGTAAAGTTTATTTAACAGCTGAAAAAGTTCATGAACAAGCTGTAGCTGGTGAAAAGGTTATTTTAGTAAGACATGAAACTTCTCCTGAAGATATTCAAGGTATGGTTGATTGTGAAGGTATCCTAACTTCTACTGGAGGAATGACAAGCCATGCGGCTGTTGTTGCTCGTGGTATGGGTAAATGCTGTATCGTAGGTGCAAAAGCTTTATCAATTGATTATGATGCAGGAACTTTTACAATTGATGGAAAAACTTATCCAGAAGGAACAGAAATTTCATTAGATGGTACAAGTGGTAAAGTTTATATGGGAATTTTAGATTCTGAAGAATCTGAATTAACAGGTGACTTTGCTGAATTAATGTCTTGGGCTGATGAAATTAAGAAATTACAAGTTCGTGCTAATGCTGATAGTCCTCGTGATGCTGCTGTAGCTATTAAATTTGGAGCAGAAGGTATTGGTCTATGTCGTACAGAACATATGTTCTTTGAAGGGGATCGTATTGAATATGTAAGACAAATGATTTTATCTGATACTGTTGAAGAAAGAATAAAAGCATTAGATGAATTATATAATTTCCAAGTTGAAGACTTTAGAGGAATTTACCGTGCAATGGTAGGATTACCAGTAACTGTACGTTTATTAGATCCACCTCTTCATGAATTCTTACCACATACTGATGAAGAATATCAAGCAGTTGCTGATAAATTAGGTAAGACATTAGAAGATGTGAAAACTAAAGGTGCTACATTGAAAGAAACTAATCCAATGTTAGGACATCGTGGTTCACGTTTGGCAGTTACTTATCCAGAAATTTACAATATGCAAGTTAGAGCAATTATTGATGCTGCTATTGATGTTGAAAGAGAATTAGGATGTACAATTGTACCAGAAATCATGTTACCTTTAATTGGAAGTGAATCTGAGATTGTTTATGTAAAAGAAAACGTTACAAAAGCAATTGATGCTGCGATTATGGCTAAAAATGCTAAAATCGAATATAAGATTGGTACAATGATTGAAATTCCAAGAGCTGCTTTAACAGCTGATGAAATTGCTAAACATGCAGAATTCTTCTCATTTGGTACAAACGATTTAACTCAAATGACATTTGGATTCTCACGTGATGATGTTGGAAGTTTCTTACCTGAATATATTAATCGTAAAGTAATTCAAGTAGATCCATTTGTATCATTAGATCAAAGTGGTGTTGGACAATTAGTTGAAATGGCTGCTTCAAAAGGTCGTAGTGTTCGTCCTAATATTAAATTAGGTATTTGCGGTGAACATGGTGGAGATCCTGAATCAATTAAATTCTGTCATAAAACAGGTTTATCATATGTTTCTTGCTCACCATATCGTGTATTAATTGCTCGTTTAGCTGCTGCACAAGCTGCTGCTGAAGAAATTATACTAGAACATACTACTGATAAAGTACTAGTAGCTGATAAATAGTAATAAAAAACGTCTCTTTATATTAAAGGGATGTTTTTTCTTTTTATACGATAATAAATTTGTTATAATTATATCGGTGATAGAATGAAAAACATAGTGATTATAGCTACTGGTGGAACAATTGCTGGAAGTGGTAAAATTGGTAAAGCGACTAATTATCAAGCTGGGAAAATAGATATTAAAGAAATTATTGATTCTATTCCAATGATTAATGAGATTGCTAATTTAACAGCTATTCAGCTTTTCAATATTGATAGTAATGAAATGAATGAACAATATTGGTTGTGTCTAACTAAAAAAATTAATGATTTAGCAAATCAGGATAATATTGATGGATTTGTGGTTACGCATGGAACTGATACATTAGATGAAACAGCATATTTTTTAAATTTAACAGTTTGTACATACAAGCCAGTTGTTTTAACAGGAGCGATGAGGCCAGCAAGCGCAACGAGTGCTGATGGACCAATGAATTTATATCAAGCAGTTTGTTTGGCTTCAAACGATGAAGCTTTGGGTCATGGGGTAATGGCACTGTTTTCAAGTACGATTTATTCTGGTAGGGATATTCAAAAAGTTAGTAATTTTAGAATTGATGCATTTGATCAAAATCATTTTGGTTGTTTAGGATATATGTATGATGATAAAGTACAAATGTTTTCAAGAACGTTTAAAAAACATACGATTTTATCTATGTTTAGTGAGAGTTTACCAGCTGAATTACCTTCTGTGGGAATTGTATATTATTATGCTGGAGCTAATGTGCAACTTTTAACAATGATGGCAAAAATTCATCAGGGTATAGTGATTATTGGTAGTGGAAGTGGGAATTATAGTAAATTATGGTTAGAAGAAATTCAAAGATTAAGTAATGAGGGAATTATTTTTGTACGTGCTTCACGTGTTAATCAGGGAATAGTTTATGAAAATTCAATTTTTGATCCTCTAAATATATGTATTCCATCTAATACACTTTCTGGGCAAAAAGCTAGAGTTTTATTGATGTTAGCATTAAGCAAAACGACTAATATTAATGAAATAAAAAAAATATTTGATGAATATTAAAGGAGAAATATTATGGAACGGATTAAACTGAATTTAGATAGCATTGCAATGATGTTGTTTTGTGCTCGTTTAAAAGCATATAAAGAAGCTCCTTTAACTACTGATGAATGGTTAATGATTGAAAAAATTATTAAGAAGAAAGAACTATCTGGTCCTGCTGGTTTACTTTCAATGACTAAGGATGAGTTGGAAAATATTTTAGAGCTTGATGAGTTTATAGCTTATAAAATGATTAAGCGTTTAGCCACATTAAATGTATTTTTAAGTATTTTAAATAATTTAGAACAAAATGGAATAAATATTACTACTAAATATGAGAATAACTACCCTCAAAGATTAGTTAAATATTTAAAGAAAAGGGCACCATTATATTTGTTTTATTGCGGAAATATTGATATCCTTAAAGTTGGAATATCGTTGGCTGGTTTGACTAAAGTAAATAAGAAAGATCGTGCTTATACAAAACGTTTACTTGATAAAATAATTGGAGATGGTTTAATATATATATCTAATGATAGTAAAGGTGTTGATGAGATAGCGTTTAAATATGCTTTGCATCAAGGGTGTAAGTGTGTTAACTTTGTATGTGAACGATTGACTGCAAAGCAAAGTGATTATCGTAAATATTTAAAATCTGGTCAATTATTGATGTTGAGTGCAGAAGATCCAAATAGTTATTTTGATATTACTAGTGCAATAGATCGTAATAGTTATGTATGTGCGCTTTCGAAATATCAAATTATTGTTTCGACAAGTATTAATAATGGTGCCACATGGTTTACTGCTTTACAGAATCTTCATAATAATTGGACTATTCCAATGGCAATTGAAGGTTTGTATTTGGGAAATGATCGTTTACTAGATATCGGAGTTACACCAATATATATAAAAGATATTATATCAGATAACTCATTTGATCGGATATATGAAAAAAATAAAAAATCATTGGTAGATGCTGAGGTAAATATTGATCAGATGTCAATATTTGAGTTTATAGGAGAATAAGATGAAATATGATTATAAAAAGTATCCAATTACGATAGGGGTAATTGGAGTGTGTATATTGGTGTATATTTATACAACAATTAGATATGGAGTAGATATGAATGCTAATGAGGGATTGGAAACTGGTGGATTTAATCCAATTTTAGTAGTTTATTTTAATGAATATTATCGATTGATTACTGCTAATTTTATTCATTTTGGTTTAATGCATATTTTTTGTAACTGTTATTCACTTGTGAATTTAGGTTCAGTTATGGAACATTTATTAGGACAAAAGCGTTATGCAATTGTGTTAGGAGCTTCGATGATAGCGACAACTTTGTTACCATGTTTACTTTTTTTTGTTAATGAAAGCGGGGCATATAGTGTGATGGGAGGAATCTCAGGAGCTATTTTTGGATTGATGGGGGCACTATTAGCTTTGGCGATAAAGTTTAAAAATGTATATGCTTATTTATTTAAACAAATTTCATCAAGTATATTATTGATGTTATTAATTTCAGTTTTGGTTCCTTCAATATCTTTAACAGGACATATTGCAGGAATGATTGGTGGTTTTATAGCAATGATATTGATAATAAAATTAATGCCTTTAACTATTTGGCAAAATAATAAAGAAACATCAAGTTATAATAATTTAATGAATTAAACGAATCTTAAAAAAGGAAGTGAATTGACTGTTAATTAGCAATATAGATAAAAGTGTTTGTACAATCATAAGGGTTTAGCAAAAAAGTATCAATTACTTATGCTGGGAAAGTTGATGCTAACTTATAAAATTATGATATTATTATGGATAGGATTGTTTCTTCACTTTTTCGTATTTTGTGGTATACCATTTCTATTTGAGTGTACTACATATTATGAAACTGGTTAATTAATTTATATAATGTGTTAAAATATGAATAGGCATAGAAATGGAGGAAAGTATGAAAGAAAAAGTAAAAAAGGCAATAATTCCAGCTGCAGGGTTGGGGACGAGATTTTTACCTGCAACAAAAGCATTAGCAAAAGAAATGTTACCAATTGTTGATACTCCAACAATTCAATATATTATTCAAGAAGCGGTTGATAGTGGAATTGAAGAAATTTTAATAATTACAAATTCTAATAAACACGCAATGGAAAATCATTTTGATAGGTCATATGAACTAGAAGCTCGTTTGAGTGAATCTGGGAAAATGGAACAAGTTAAAATGATTCAGGATATTGCTGATATGGCAAATATTTATTATATTCGTCAAAAAGAGCCTAAAGGATTGGGACATGCTGTTTTATGTGCTAAGTCATTTATTGGTGATGAGCCTTTTGCTGTATTATTAGGAGATGATGTTGTTGTTAATGATGCTAAACCAGCATTAAAACAGTTGATTGATGCATATGTATATAAAGAAGCATCAGTTGTTGGTGTACAGACAGTAGAGCATAGTGAGGTTGACAAGTATGGAATCGTCAGTCCATCTAAGTCTTATCAACGTGAATGTGGTGGACGTTTAGTTAAATTAAATGATATGGTTGAAAAACCAAATGTTGATGAGGCTCCAAGTGATATGGCTGTACTTGGACGGTATGTCTTAACTCCTAAAATATTTGAGTTATTAGAAAATCAGGAAAAGGGTGCAGGTGGTGAAATTCAATTAACAGATGCGATTAAACGTTTGATGGATATTCAGGCAGTCTATGCTTATGATTTTGAAGGTATTAGATATGATGTGGGAGATAAATTTGGATTTATTAAGGCAACGATTGATTTTGCTTTAAATCGAGATGATTTAAAAGATGAGGTTCAAAAATATATAGAATCAATTGTAAAGGGTGGTAAATGATGAGTTTTCAGGATAGATATAGTGAATATAAACAAAGGAAGGAAGCAAGAGATTTTTTTAATAAAAATAATAATGAGAAGGTCTGTAGTAAAGATTATGTTATTGCTTTTGGGGCTGGAACAGGTGTTTCAATAGTTTTAGGTTTTATTATGGAATGGGTTACATTTAAAATAGGTTTTAATTTTTCTTACTTCACTATTCTTGTGGGAGTTTTGCAGGCAACTGCAATAAAGAAAGTATTAAGAAAAAGTGGCGTGCAGTTAGCTATTATTTCAGTGGTAACATATCTATTAGGGGTAATTGTTGCACAAACTTTGTATGCAGCTATATCATTACCATACTTTAGTATTGGATTGTTTTTTGAAGTGTTTAAAACATATTTTAAATTTATGATTGTAGGAGATTTTTTAGATACCATTATTTATTTGTTAGGAGCGGCAGCTGCTTATATGGCATTAAAAGATTAGAAAGTTTAAAAAGCTTATTTAAATTGATTTTAAGTAAGTTTTTTATTTATGGAATTAATAGATGTAGTATTTGGATTTTTAAAATTATTAATACTAAAAGTTTTAATATTTATTTAGTGTGAAGGCATAAAAGTGGTTAAATATAGAATTTATTTTAGGATAAGAGTAATTGTATAAAAAATTGTTTTTTATACTCTTCTTTTAGTATTTATAACTAGCAAATAAATAAGTGTCGTAGTATAATATAGTTATGCAAAAGGAGGATTTTTAAAAATGGCTAAAAAGTTTTTATCTATGGATGGTAATACTGCTGCTGCGCATGTGGCTTATGCATTTACAGAAGTAGCAAGTATCTATCCTATTACACCTTCATCTCCAATGGCTGAAAATGCTGAGGCATGGTCTGCCCAAGGTAAGAAAAATATCTTTGGTTCACCAGTCAATGTAATTGAAATGCAGTCAGAAGCTGGAGCTGCTGGTGCAGTCCATGGTGCTTTACAAGGTGGTGCCCTTGCAACTACTTTTACGGCATCACAAGGGTTATTATTGATGATTCCAAATTTATATAAAATAGCTGGGGAATTATTACCAGGAGTATTTCATGTATCTGCAAGAGCTCTTGCAACTAGAGCATTAAATATTTTTGGAGATCATCAAGATATTTATGCTTGTCGTCAGGTTGGAATGCCAATGATTTGTTCGCATTCAGTTCAAGAAGTAATGGATTTAGGAGGAATTGCGCATTTAACTGCGATTAAATCTTCTGTTCCAGTAATGCATTTCTTTGATGGGTTTAGAACATCTCATGAAATTCAAAAAGTTGAAGTAATGGACTATGATGTATTAGAAAGTTTGCTTGATAAAGAGGCATTGGCTAGATACAAAAAAAATGCAATGAATCCACATACAAATCCAATTGAACGTGGTGGAGCTGAAAATGATGATATCTATTTCCAAGGTCGTGAAGCTCAAAATAAACATTATGATGCTGTAGTAGATGTTGTTGCTGATTATATGAATAAGATTTCTGAAATTACTGGAAGAGAGTATGCACCATTTACATATTATGGGGCAGCTGATGCATCTAGAGTAATAGTAGCAATGGGATCTGTTACAGAAACAATTAAAGAAACAATTGATGAAATGAATCGTCGAGGAGATTGTGTTGGTTTAATTAAAGTACACTTATATCGACCTTTCTCTGCTAAATATTTGTTAAATGTATTACCAAGTACAGTAGAAAAAGTTGCTGTTTTAGATCGTACTAAAGAAATGGGAGCAACTGGAGAACCTTTATATTTAGATGTAGTTAGTGTTCTAAAAGATGTTGATCATGTAAAGACTATAATTGGCGGACGTTATGGTATGGGATCTAAAGATACTACACCTCGTCAAATTAAAGCAGTTTATGATCATTTATTAGAAGATGATCCATTTACTTCATTTACGATTGGTATTAATGATGATGTAACTCATTTATCATTAAAAGAAGATCCAACATTCCATGTAGATGCTGATTATACAGCTTGTTTATTCTATGGTTTAGGGTCTGATGGTACTGTATCAGCAAATAAATCTTCAATTAAGATTATTGGTGATCATACTGATTTATATTCTCAAGCATATTTTGCTTATGACTCTAAAAAAGCAGGTGGAGCAACACGTTCAAATCTACGTTTTGGAAATACACCAATTAGAGCAACTTATTATGTAAATAATGCTGATTTTATTTCTTGTTCATTAGATAACTACGTAATTAAATATGATATGTTAAAAAATCTTAAAGATGCTGGAACATTCTTATTAAATACTGAGTTTTCTAAAGAGGAAATAGTTGATTATTTACCAAATCGTGTAAAAAAACAATTAGCTGATAAAAAAGCTAAATTCTATATTATCAATGCTAATAAAATAGCTGGTGAAATTGGTATGGGTAGAAGAACAAATACAATTCTTCAATCTGCTTTCTTTGCTTTAAACCCACAAATTTTACCAATTGATAAAGCAGTTGAATATATGAAAGAAATGGCTAAAAAGACTTATAGTAAAAAAGGTGATGCAATTGTTCAACTGAATTATAAGGCTATTGATGCTGGTAAGGATGCTATTGAAGAAGTAGCAGTTGATGCTTCTTGGTCTGATTTAACAGTAACTACAACTAGAAGTGTCACTGGAGATGAGCATTTTGATGAGTTTGTTTCTGTGATTAATAGTTTAGATGGTTATGATTTACCAGTTTCTGCTTTCATGGATAAACTAGATGGTTCGATGCAATCAGGAATAGCGATTAAAGAAAAACGTGCAATTGCAACTGAAGTGCCTCGTTGGAAGAAAGAAAACTGTATCCAATGTAATAACTGTGTAATGGTATGTCCACATGCTACTATTAGAGCATTCTTGTTAGATGAAGAAGAAATGGCTAATTTACCAGAAAATATTGGTGATGATATCTTAGTTCCAATGGGTAAAGATATGGGTGGATTGGTATATCGTATTCAAGTTTCACCAGATAACTGTGTTGGATGTGGTTTATGTGTAACTGAATGTCCAGGTAAAAAAGGTGAAAAGGCACTTGAAATGGTACCAGTAAAAGAAGAATTAAAACATGCTAAATTAGCAGACTACATGTATGAACATGTAAGCTATAAAACAGATAAGTATCCTTTAACTACTGTAAAAGGTGTTGGATTTATGAGACCTTATTTCGAAGTTTCAGGAGCATGTGGTGGATGTGGAGAAACTCCATATTACCGTCTAGCATCACAATTATTTGGTAAAGATATGATGATTGCTAATGCTACTGGATGTAGTTCAATTTATAGTGGATCAACTCCTTCAACACCATGTAATATAGATAAAGATGGGCAAGGACCTGCTTGGGCAAATTCATTATTTGAAGATAATGCTGAGTTTGGTTTTGGTATGAAACTTGCTGAAAACTATAAAGCTAATCATCTATTAAGTGTTATTGACGCTAATAAAGCTGATTGTGAACCTGAATTAAAAGAGTTGTTAGAAGAATATATCGCAAGTAAAGGTAACCGTGAACAAGAAAGAACAATTGTTGATAAGATGTTACCGTTGATTATCGCTTCTAAAAATGAAGGAATTAAAGAATTACTAGGTCAAGAAGGAGATTTAGTAAGTAAATCTCAATGGATTATTGGTGGAGATGGTTGGGCATATGATATCGGTTATGGCGGTGTTGATCATGTTTTAGCTAGTGATCAAAATGTTAATATATTAGTATTGGATACTGAAGTATATTCAAATACTGGTGGTCAATCATCTAAATCATCTCAAGCTGGTTCAATTGCTAAATTTACAGCAGGTGGAAAAACAGTTGCTAAAAAGGATTTAGCACAAATTGCTATGGCATATGGACATGTATATGTAGCACAAGTTGCTATGGGAGCTAATCCAATGCAAACAATTAAAGCATTTAAAGAAGCAGAGTCATATAATGGACCATCATTGATTATTGCATACTCACCATGTATGGAACATGGTATTAAGGGTGGCTTATCTAATCATCAAAAACAGCAAAAAGATGCTGTTGCTTGTGGATATTTCAATTTATTGAGATATGATCCACGTTTAGAAGATGCAGGCAAAAATCCATTACAATTAGATTCTAAAGAACCTGATTTTAATAAATTTAAAGATTTCTTGTTATCTGAAAACCGTTTTGCTCAATTATCTAAGATTAATCCTGAGCATGTTGAAGAATTGATGGAAAAATGTTTAGCAGATGCTAAAAAGCGTAGAGCAAGATTAGATAGAATGTTATAATTAGTATTTAAAGAGCAGAGGATTTTTCTTCTGCTTTTTTATTTATTTGCAAAAAAGCTGATTATTTTATTACTTTTATAAAATTTGATAAAAAATCAAAAAAAATGTATAAAATTCTTTACAAGCGGGAATATAAGTGTTAGAATGTGTATGCGCTTGAGGAAAGCGAGATCATTGAAAACTAAACAGAATTAAGAAACACACGTCAATATCCGGAAGGATAGAAAAGAAAAAGAAGAGCTAAACAAACGAAGAGTTGTTTGAAAGATAAAACAATGGAGAGTTTGATCCTGGCTCAGGATGAACGCTGGCGGCGTGCCTAATACATGCAAGTCGAACGCGGGCACTTGTGCCCGAGTGGCGAACGGGTGAGTAATACATAAGTAACCTGGCCTTTACAGGGGGATAACTGCTGGAAACGGTAGCTAAGACCGCATAGGTAGGGACACTGCATGGTGACCGTATTAAAAGTGCTGCAAGGCACTGGTAGAGGATGGACTT
>NZ_FOIN01000008.1 GCF_900102365.1 Thomasclavelia cocleata
GCATATCATAAGAAGGTTTCTAAACAAAAAAACGGGTAAAAAATCACCCGTTGAGAACCTGATAGCCAAAGAAATACTTCCTGTCCGACCAGGAAGAACAAGCACACGTCATGTTTCTGCCAAAAAAGTCGTATGTTTCAACTATAGGTTTGACTAACACACGACTATTATATACCTTTGGAAAAGCAGTTTCAAGACTGTACTTTTTTGTGTACATAAAATAAAGCCATAAGCATAGATTTTTTATATTCTATACTTATGACTTCTTTCTTATCTTCTTAACTTAATGACATTGGTTTTCAACCTGTTACTTCTCTAAATTTTCTCTTCTTTTTGATGAATTAATAAATAATTTTTTTAATATCTGCTCATCATTTTCAACTAATCCCTGTTTAATTAAATCCAGCTGTAATTCAAAAGCCTCAATAGATTTTAACAAATTTTCACGATTCCTTAAAAATAACTCTGACCACAAAGCTTCATTAATATTAGCAATTCTTGTTAAATCACGATAAGAATCACCAATGTATTTTCCAGTGTCATATTTTTCATTATCACTATTTATCAAAGCTACAGCAATTGCATGAGGAAGCTGTGAAGTAAAAGAAATTATCTCATCATGAGCCTGTGGTGACATAATTTTAACACTTTTAAATCCTAGAGTTCCTACAAATTTCTCCATAAATTCAATACATTCTTTTTTATTGACAGGATGTTCGATTAATATATAATTCGCATTTTTAAATACATCCTTACTAGCATATTCAAAACCTTTTTTCTCTCTTCCAGCCATTGGATGACCACTTACAAACTCAACATCTGGATCAATTATATTCATTGCCTCTTGTAAAAAGTATGATTTAATTCCTACTGCATCAGTTATAATACTTCCTTTTTTAAATTGATTATTTTTAATAAAATCTAAGACCAGTGAAGGATACAAACATATGATCGTTAAATCCGACTTAGATATAATCTCTCTACCATCCTGGTAACCCTTTATAATACAACCTTCATCTTCAGCTCTTTTTAACGTATTTTCATCAATATCAATCCCATATACCTGATGTCCGTGTCCTTTTAAAGCTTTAACAAAGCTTCCACCCACTACCCCAAGACCAACTACTGTTATTATCATAATTGCACCTTTATACTAATAACCCTGCAATGAATGAAGTTATCGCTAATATCACTGCCATAAAACAATACCTAACTAATAACTCAAATAATGAAGGTTTCTCTTTATCAATAAAATAAAACGTTAATACTACTAAAAAACCAGTCAATAAAGCATGTCCAAGAATAAATGATAATTTAGCATTATAAAACTGCATTAAAAAAGGAATAAAAACAATACTTACAAATATAAAATCAATAATCAAATAAATAACTGTTTTAAAATTTATCTTTATCCATTTAAAACTAAAATTCTCCTTAATCATTTCCCCTTTAGTTTTTTCTGGTATTACTTTCTTAGAAAATATAAACTCACTTTTTTGTCTTTCAACTTTACGATCAAATCTTGACATTTTTACATCCTCAACTTACTACTTTCTTTTTTCTTCCAACATCTTAATTTTGTAATCCAATAATTCTTTCGTTAAATCAACATAATAATCATGAGGATATTCTAAACGAAATACTTCATCCCAAATACGATTTTTTTCTTGTTTTGAATATTCACGAATTTCATCAACTGTCAAATCTGGATACACTTTTTTACCATCAATAAAAATTGGTACTTGTAATTCTTCAATAGTATAAGTATTTGCTAAAAGTGTTTTAAATTTCCAAATATTAGATTGATGATAAATAGTTAAATCATGATCACTAGAGACTTTTTCATCATGAAATGCAATTACATCACCAATTGCTTTACCTGTTTCGTTTTCAAAGATACGATAAACTTTTTTATATCCAGGATTAGTTATTTTTTCAGTATTTTCTGATATCTTGATTTTAGGAATAATCTCATTATTTTTTTCAATTGCAACTAGTTTGTATACCCCACCAAAAACTGGAGCATTTTTAGAAACGATTAAATTTTCACCAACACCAAAAGAATCTAGCTTTGCCCCTTGATCTAACAAAGAACGAATCAAATATTCATCTAAAGAATTAGATGCTGTAATCTGAGTATCAAGTAAACCTGCAACATCTAACATGACCCTGGCTCTTTTTGATAAATAAGCGATATCTCCACTATCTAAACGAATTCCTTTTAATTTTTTACCTAATGGTGCTAATATCTCTTGAGCGATTCTAATAGCATTAGGCACACCACTCTTTAAAGTATCATATGTATCAACTAACAAAACACAATCATCAGGATAAGTAAGAGCATAAGCCTTAAACGCTTCATACTCGCTATCAAATGACTGTACAAATGAATGTGCCATTGTTCCTACTACTGGAATATTAAACATCATCCCTGCTGACACAGTAGCAGTTCCTGTAACCCCTCCAATATAAGCTGCTCGTGCTCCATATGTAGCGCTATCATAACCTTGAGCTCTTCTAGCCCCAAACTCCAAAACTGGCCGTCCTTTGGCTTCTTTTACTATTCGATTAGCTTTAGTAGCAATCAATGACTGATGATTTACTGTAACTAATAATAATGTTTCAATTAACTGAGCTTCAATAAACTTCGCTCGTACTGTAATTAAAGGTTCATTAGGAAACACTGGCGTTCCTTCTTTAACTGAATAAATTGAACCAGTAAAATGAAAATCTCTTAAATAATCAAAAAACTCTTCATCAAATTTGTTTAGTGAGCGGAGATATTCAATATCTCCCTCACTAAAATGCAAATGATCAATACATTCAATCAACTGCTGTAATCCTGCAAAAATAGAGTATCCTCCATTATCAGGGTTTTTACGATAATACATGTCAAAATAAACATATTGATCTTTATTCCCTTGCTTAAAATAATTATATGACATTGTTAATTCATATAAGTCCATTACCAATGTTAAATTACGCTTACTTCCTGCATGCAATTTCATATCTTTCTCCTTGTACATATTTAACAATATAATAAACTCTTTCATCTAAAAAATCTAGTTATTTTAAAAATATAGTTCATATGACTGCCGAGGTTGTGGCCGTGGTACTGGCTGTGGTAAAGGGTGTGGTTTTACTGGGGGTATTTTTTCAAATAGTACCGGAATCAATAATTGTTGTCCTGGATAAATCATCATTCGATTATCCAATTCATTCATATTTTTAATATAATCTACTCGTGTATTAAATCTTCTAGCTATTGCATATACGTTATCTCCACGATTTACCGTATATAAGAATATATCTCCAACCTTAGGCGCTACAACTGGCATAGGGCGGCGATCAAATAAATTATCCATGTAATCTTCGTACATGTACATCCCTCCTACTTTAACCTATTCAAGCTGTTATCTTATTTCTAGGCAAATATATTAAAAATAATACAAAAACATCAAGATTATTCTTGATGCTTGTTAAAGCTTTTAATAAATTCAATAACTCTTTTAGTGTTATTACCATCCTGGTATTTAAAAAAAGTTTGTAAAAAACAATTAATATCATAGTTTTTATTTTTTAAAATTGCTTTTGATAATTCTTCTTCATCTAAACATATTGCACCTGGCATAATTTCACGATAATCTACAAAACATCCCAATGTTTCTAAATATTCATTTAAATCAGGAACAAAAAAATATAATGGTTTATTTAAAAAGGCATAATCAAAAATAATGGATGAAAAATCAGACACTAACATATCACTAACAGTAAATAAATCATGAGTCTCCTCATTATTTAAATTTAAAATCCGATCACAATCAACAATTGAATCATTTAATAATAGTGGATGAAATTTATATATTAAAACATAATCTTCACCTAAACTATCAAGCAGTTTTTTCCCATTAAAACCAATCCTTTTAAAACCTTGATAAATATTTCCTCTAAATGTCGGAGCATATAAAATAACTTTTTTATTTTTTAGAACTGGGTATTTATCTTGCAGCCTTGTTTTAGTTTTTATTAAATAATCATGATCAACTAAATGATCTACTCGTGGCATTCCTGTGATAATCACATTATCTTTAGAAACATTAAAAGCCTCTTGATAAGGTTCCTTCCAATAATCACTATTTGCTAGAACATAATCATAATTTTTAATTGGATATTCTCTTTTAATTGCATTACCAAACTTTTTAATTGCTCCAGTTGCATGCCAAACCTGAATTACTTTTACTCCATCACGTTTAAAATTACTAATAACATAGTTATTATCAGTTATTAAAACTATTTTTGAGGTATTAATAATATAGATTTGCTTAATACAATTAAGCATATATAAAAAATTATTAAGTAAACTTTTTTTATTATAATTTATCAATACAGTTTTTAAAGTGTAATTTCCATTCTTATTTAACTCATCATAAATTAATTTCAAATCACTTTCTAATCGATTTGATTCTAAAGAAACAAATGCAACTTGATTACTCTTTATTGAACAGAAACGTACAAAGACATTTACAAATCTTAAAATAAGATTAATGACTATTTTCTTTAATCCCATTATCTCACCTACTTCAATAATATTTCTAAAACTCTCTTACTCGCCCTACCATCTTCATGATTATTAAAACGAAGATTAAATAATTCTAATTTATCATAATCAAAATTATTTTGTTTAATTTCTTCAAGCAATAAGTTTTCATCTTCAATTATTTGTCCTGGTAAATCTTTATATACATCCAAATAAAAACCTCTTAGTTCATCACGATAACTTTCTAGATCATACATATAAAAATATATTGGTCTTTTTAATATTGCATAGTCAAAAAACACACTAGAATAATCAGTTATCAAAATATCCCCAATTAAATATAGTCTGCTGATATCTTCTTTAGGATCAATAAAATATACAAAATCCTTTACACTTTCTAAATCAAAATCATTAATTATTAAATAATGCGGTTTAAAAAGCACAATATATTCATCACCTAGCTCATTTTGCCATTTTTTAAAATCAACTTCTAATTTAAATGTATAACCCTTCAAATTAAATGAATTATCACGCCAGGTTGGAGCATATAAAATAATTTTTTTATCTTTAGGTAATTTAAGTTCTGCTTTGATTCTATCAATATCTTCATCTTGATAATTAGATAAAATATCATTACGTGGATATCCAGTTTCAATCAAACGCTCTTTATTAATAGCAAAAGCACTTTGAAACACTTCAGTTGTAAAACTACTTGGTGAAATCATATAATTATATTTACTAACATCATTATCATAGGTTGAACGCATTTCTTCAATTGACATTCCACTACGATAAAAAGTAGTTCCATCAGGTACTTCAATATCATGAGCTAATTTTTTTAATGGTGTTCCATGCCATGTTTGCAGATAAACTTGAGTTGGTTTTTTTAAAACATATTTAGGTAATTTACAGTTAGAAATCCAATACTTGGATCTAGCTAAATAAAAAAAATAAGGAATACTAAAATACTCAATAATCTTAGCATTATCGATCTTTAAATTTTTCTGTTTATGATTCTTAATTGCATAAATACAACGATAATTATGATATCTAGAGTGCGTTGTTATATACTGGTGTAATGCCATAGGATTATCAGAATAACCTCGACCATGAAAAGAAATAAATAAGATTGTTTCTTTTTGACAAGGAATAAAACGATATACTAAACGATATAGAAATCTAATTAGTTTTCCTAAAAACTTTTTAATCAATTTCACTGTTTAACCCCCTTATAAAAATAAAGGGATGAATCCCCTTATTTAAACACTTTTTCAATAACACGTTTTGAAGCATTACCATCTTCCCATGAACAAAATCTTTGATAAAATTGTTCATAACGTTCATGGTATTGCTCATTTAATAAATCAAGATTTTTAATCTTATCAATAACTTCTTCAGTCGTATAAACCAAAGGTCCTGGTAGTTCCGTTTCCATGTCAATATAAAAACCTCTTAGAACATCTCGGTATTTATCAAGATCATAGGTATAAAATAACATTGGTCTTTTTAGATTCGCAAAATCAAAGAAAACACTTGAATAATCAGTAATACAAATATCACTAATTAAATATATTTCAGTAATATCATCATATTTACTTAAATTATATGCAAAATCTTCTAATCCCGTAACATCCAATGCATCTGCAATATAGTGATGTGTTCTTAATAAAACAATATACTCTTCACCTAGTTCTCTTTTTAAAAGTTCAAGATCTAATTTTAATTTAAATTTATATTTACCATTACCATAATACTCATCATCACGCCAGGTTGGTGCATATAAAATTGTTTTTTTATCTAATGGAATATTTAATTTTTGCTTCAATTTAATTGCAATTTCATCACGATTAGAAGCAGATAATAAATCATTTCGTGGATACCCTGTTTCTAACATATTTCCATCATACATAAAACAACTTTTAAAAATATCACTTGAAAACTTATTAGGTGCAATCAAGTAATCCCATTCTTGCTTTTGACGATAAAACTGGGCTTTATATGTTGGTGAAGCAGCTGTAACTTCTTCTTGATCAAATGCTAAGCGCTTTAATGGTGTTCCATGCCATGTTTCTAGAAAAATCTGTCCTTCACGTTTTCTAAACCATAACGGCTGACGAACATTGAAAACAAAATATTTTGATCTAGCTAAATAATAAGCATACTTACGAGTAAATCTTTTAACAACGATTCCACCATATGGCAATTTTTCTTTCGGGTCATTTAAAACCCATATAAACTGATATTTATCAGGATAATTTTTAGCTAAATATTCATAAATATACTTTGGTGAATCAGCATAACTTTTACCCATAAAAGTTTCAAACATGATCGTATTTTCTTTAATAGGCTCATTTATATATCTATGACGATATAAATATTTATTCATCTCGTTTTTATTCTTTAAAATCTTTTTTAATTTTATTTTTGCTAAATGTCGACTAACAGTTTTTTTAGCTAATTCGATATCATTATTAATTGCTGCTTTAATTAACTTGCATCTATAACGTGAACTTTTATTTAATAATTCAGGTCGAATATTTTGAAGTACATTAGACATTACTTTAAAACGTTCTTCACGCCAAATATCATCCTTACTGCGACGAAGTTTTTTAACAAAAAATTTAGTATAATAAGAAACAATCTTAGCATCCAAATAGTAACGGATATAACTATCTGGTGCTACTAACATTGTACAATAATTATGCGCCTTAATAAATTCGTTAAATTTATTATCAGGATCTTTTATTTGTGACAAAGCAGGACTATTGATTGGATCATTGTGTTTCCTTTTTACAAAAACAGCTTCATCTATACGATCAAAACTCTTTGCATAATTTAATAATTGAACTACAAATGGTGCATCAGTATAATAAAAGAATTCTTCATTAAATCTAATCTCATGTTCTTTTATCAGCTTACTTCTAATTAAAATGTTTAAAACTGAAATATTTCTAAGTGCATGACGAGTTCTAATTAATATATCAGTTTTATATTCATCAAAATTGTTTTCATCATAAATTTTATTGATAAACTTATTATCACGATCATGATCTTTGTCCTTTAAATTTAATTCATCATTTTTTTCATCACCCATAGTTTCAAATACTTTCTTTTTAAACCATGTGAATTTCCGTATCCCTGTAACTAAATCTAAATTTTCCTGGTCTGCTTTTTCAATTAATAAAAGCAAAGTATGATTCATTAAATAATCATCACAATCAATAAAATATATATATTCACCTCTTGCATTATTAATTCCAATATTTCTCTTTTTAGCAACATTAGAATTTAATCCTGCTGAAATTACTTTCATATTTATATCATATGCTTTTAAATCTTCATCAAGATCATTTTCATCATTAACGATCAATAAAGTTTCATAGTCCGTTATTTGCTGCTGACTAATACTTTCCAAACAGTCATGTAAATAATTTTTATAGCGATCATAAGGGATTATTATACTAAGTTTCATTTAATTATGTAAATCGTCTTTAATTTTTGTAGTTGAAATACCCTCTGTGCGTGGTAAATACACTACTTCACAATAATCTTTTAGAAAATCAAATTTACCTTCCCAATCATCGCCCATAACAAAAACATCAATATCATGCTCTTTTACATCTTTAATCTTTTGATCCCATGACTCTTCAAAAATTACTTCATCAACATATTTAATAGCTTCAAGAATCATTTTACGATCTTGATCACTATGATACGCTTTTTTACCTTTTTGAGCATTAAAGGCATCACTACTAACCGCAACAATTAAATAGTCACCCAATGCTTTTGCTCTTTTAATAATATTCAAATGACCTACATGAAATAAGTCAAATGTTCCATATGTAATAACCTTCTTCATTAATTTCACCTATCCTTTTATGCGATCTATTACTTTTTCCCAAAAACCAATTTGAGGATTTTGAACAATTCTTTTTTCAAACTTCCGTTCCCTAATCTTCGTCTTCTCTTTACCTGAAAGACTATTATAGTAATCTACATATTCACCATAATGATCACATACCTCATTAACATCCCCATATTCTTTTAACATCCCACCTTCAATCCACATTGCAGTCTGACAAAATTTACGCACTTGTGGTAATGAATGTGAAATAAAAATAATTGTTTTGCCTTCATCTTTCAATTCATTCATCTTATTAAGACATTTTTGAGCAAAACCTTTATCCCCTACTGATAAAGCCTCATCAACAATAATAATATCTGGATTTAAATAAAGAGAAATAGAAAAACCTAAACGCGACTTCATCCCACTAGAATACTTTTTAACTGGCTGATATAAAAAGTCTCCTAGTTCAGCAAACTCAATTACCCCATCAACAATTTCCTGAATTCGCTTTTTTGATAAACCCAACAAAGCACCTTTAACATTAATATTTTCTAAACCTGTTAATTGTTTATTTAATCCTGTATTAATAGCTACTAATGACTGTTCTCCATTAACAAACATAGTTCCTTCATCTATCTCACTAATCCCTGCTAAAATAAGTGATAAAGTAGACTTTCCTGAACCATTAGTACCTAATATTCCAACAACCTCACCCTTAGGAATTTCAAAACTAATATCTTTTAAAGCATAAAACCTTTTTGTTACACTACTTTTATTTTTACCATCATTTTTCTTTTTTAGTTTATATATTTTTGAAACATTTTCAAATTTAATAGCATAATTTTCCATCTTTACCACCTAGATCATATCAATAAATTTATGTTTAAATTTATACATCATATAACATCCAACAACAAACAACACTCCTGTTATTCCCCAAAATGCTAACATTTGTTTCCAATAATGCATAAATCCATAATGATATAAAAAGCAGTCACGATATCCACAAACAATATAATAAATAGGATTAACTTTCATAATAAAACGAATAAAAGTAAAAAATGCCCCATCTTTAGCTAGCGTTGAAATCGGCCATAAAATTGGTGTTAAATACAAAATCAATCGCATACATGCTAAAATCAACTTCCGAGTATCTCGAGCAATCATATTTAATACTGATGTTATCATCGCTAAACTTACTGCAAAACAACAGGCAGCAAAACAATAATAAATTATTCCCAGCCACTCAATTGCAGGATAAACACCTTGAGTACAATAAAAAATAATCATCAACAATAAAATACAAACATGATTAAACAACTCTTTTAAAACTACAGTAGCCGGCAAGACACTAACAGGAAATTTCATTTTTGTAATTACACTAGTTTTCGAAAAAATAGCATTAGCCCCTTGTGTAATACATGGATTAATAAAAAACCAAACAACCATCCCTGCTAACATCCATTGAATAAATGGTATTCCATTAACTGCTTTACGATCCATAACAACCCCAAAAACAAAATAATATGTCAAAATTTGAATTGCTGGATTAGCAAAATTCCAAAAGATTCCTAATCGTGAATCACGCATATCAGATAATAATTCATATTTAGAAATTGAATATATTCTAAACAGATTAGAAAAATTTTCTTTTAGAACATATTTAATACTTTTTAGCATTTTCTACCTCCAAAGCTACTTTTATTTACAACAATAGCATTATAATTATACCACAATCATATTGCAATTAAAATATCTATATTTTTTATCAATTATCTCTAATTTATGTCTTATTCTCAATATTTTTAATAATTTTGGCTTAAAAAAGAGCTGATTAATCAGCTCAATATCTATTACTTAGTCATCCAAGATTCATCACTTGGATCTTTTTTCCAAGCTTTTAATTTTTCCATATCCTCTTCTTTGATATAATTATTTTCTTTAGCCACTTGAATTAAAGTATCATAATCAGTTAAAGTCGCAAACTTACAATCAGCCCCTTCAAAATTAACAGTTGCTTTAGGTAGACCATATGTAAAGATAGCAATTAATCCAATTACTTCACAACCAGCTTCCCTTAAAGCTTCAACACATTCTAAAGAACTTCCTCCTGTTGAAATCAAATCCTCTACTACTACCACTTTCATTCCTGGCTCTACTTTACCCTCAATTCGGTTATTACGACCATGACTTTTAGCACCGCCACGAACATATCCCATTGGTAACTCTAAAATATCTGCAACTAAAGCAGCATGAGCTATCCCTGCTGTTGCTGTTCCCATTAAACAGTCAGCTTCTGGAAAACTTTCTTTAACCAACTTAGCTAAACCAGTTTCAACATCTTTACGAACATTTGGATATGATAGTGTTAAACGATTATCACAATAGATTGGTGATTTAATTCCACTTGCCCATGTAAATGGTTCATTTGGTCTTAAAAAAACAGCTTGAATATCTAATAAATCTTTTGCAATTAATTCTTTCATCATCTTTCTCCTTATCCTTGAAAATCTTGATATACCTTTTTATATGTTGTATATGGATCATTTGAACCAGTAATTGTTCTTCCTACAACGATATAACTTGATGTTAGTTCTCGAGCCATCGCTGGAGTAGTAACTCGTTTTTGATCATTTACATTATCATCTGCCAAACGTATTCCAGGTGTTACAGTCAAGAAGTCTTGTCCTAAATTATCATGAATAATTTTTGATTCAAGTGGAGAACATACAACCCCATCTAATCCAGCATCTTTAGCATTACTTGCCCATTTTAAAACAACTTCTTCTAATGGTTCATGAATCAATAATTCATCATCTAAAATCACTTGATCAAGTGAAGTTAAACATGTTACAGCAATACATAAAGGTCTTTTATCTCCAATTTTTCCCTCTTCTAATCCTTCAAGAGCAGCTTTCATCATCGCTTTACTACCAGAGGCATGAACATTGATCATATCAACATCTAATTTTGCTAACTGTTTCATTGCACTCTTTACTGTATTAGGAATATCATGTAATTTTAAATCCAAGAAAATATTATGACCCATTTCTTTGATCATTTTAACTATTTCAATTCCTTCACCATAAAATAGTTCCATTCCAACTTTAACATATAATTTTTCATCATTAAATTTTTCTAAAAATTCTTTTACCTCTACTTTACTTTTAAAATCTAAAGCAATACAAATTCTACTATCTGTCATACTTACCTCCATATTGTCTTAATTATATCAAATAATTATTTATAGTCCATGATATTTTAATCAAACTCTTAAAAAAATATAGATTTCTTATGATAATAATTCGGTTTTATCTTACTCGCTTTGTATTACCTGAGATCCTCATCTAATATTTTATACTAAACAACTATGCATCTTGACATCTATACACTATCTTGCTACCTTAATATTGAAGAACTCTTTATTTTATCAATCATCATTTAAATATAAAATATCAAATTTTAATCCATAGGACGGTAACTATTAATGAAAATATCAAAAGGAGCCATTATTACAATAATTTTTGCACTATCAATACTATTAATTATAGTTAGCGCCATCAAAGAAGGAGAACCAACTTCTTATCCTAAACTTCATTCATACCTCAATAATGCTTTTAACGAAAACGAATATGGTGTTAGTATTTACACTGAAGAGGGTGAAAATGTTACAGATTCATTTCTTGAAGAAAATAGAGAGCTTTATGAAAAAGGAGATATGGATGAAATTGTTGATAAATTTGTGGATTCCAACTATATTTTGGGGATGAAAAATTTTTCTCCTGATGACGAATAATTATTTTGGCACAATTAATCTAGCAAAGCACACCAATATATATTAACTAATAAATTTTTAGCAGGAATTTAGCAGTCAAACAAATACATAACTATGACACACCTATTGCATAGTTAGTGTTTTTTTATGAAACAAAGAAAAAAGGTATACCATAGCTGCAATATAGTTATGATATACCTAAATTTAATTAATTTACTAACCCATACGGTTATAATATTCAACGATTAATGATTCATTAATTTCTTGATTTAATTCAGATCTTTCTGGTAAACGAGTAAATTTTCCAGTTAATTTAGTATCATCAACTTCTACGAATGCAGGAGTATGTACTCTATTTTCTAAAGAAGATTTGATAATTGCTAAATTTTTAGATTTTTCTTTAACTTCAATAACATCCCCAACTTTAACACGGAATGATGGGATATCAGTCTTAACACCATTTACTAAGAAATGACCATGGTTTACTAATTGTCTTGCAGCTCTTCTTGTAGGTGCAAATCCTAATCTATAAACTACATTGTCTAATCTTTGTTCTAATAAGCAGAAAAAGTTATAACCATGAATCCCACTCATTTTACCTGCTTGTTTGAATGTGTTGTGGAATTGTTTTTCATTAACTCCATACATATGTCTTACTTTTTGCTTTTCAGCTAATTGTAATCCATATTCTGTTTGTTTTTTTCTTTTTTGACCATGTTGACCAGGAGCATATGCTCTTCTGTTTAATTCTTTACCGTTTTCTAGAATTGAGAATCCTAAACGACGAGAAAGTTTCCATTGTGGTCCAGTATAACGTGACATTTGTTTTTCCTCCATTTATTGTTTTATTTGCATAAAACAATAACATTGCATAGATTATTTGAATTGTGTTTATATTAAGTATTTCACTTTGCAGCCAGCTACTCTACAAACATAAGTTATAAACGCTCGTTTCAAAACTCTATGTGCTGCTATCATTCATTGCCTATTAAATATACACTTTTTTTTCCTTTACGTCAATATTTTTATTATTTGAATTTCATTTTTTCATCCAAGTATATGTAAACAATTAAAATTTTCTATATATAAAAACTGATCTTTTGTAAGACACTTTAAAAAAATTAAATTTCACTATTTAAAAGTTTAGTACTAACTATAAATATAATGATTTATCAAGATCTAGAAATCTATTTCATACTATTTAAATAACAACATGCCAATAAAACTTAAAAAATAAGTATGAATTTTTAAAATTTCACACTTATTACTAATATCTGGTTCATCTTATATAAATCAAATAATTCATAATCTGACTAAATAATGACTATTTTTATAAAATATAAGAACCAATTCAAATAAAATATATTTGGTCTATTATATTATCTTATGGATAGATAACTTTTGAATTTGAACCATCAATTATTTCAATTGCTTTAATATCTTCAGGTTTTTCATCAATTATTATTTTTTGCGGCCAACTTTTACCTAAAACTGAAGAAACTTTAATTTTAATAGAAATAATCCCATCTTCGTTTGAAATTGAGTGTGAATAATATTTCTGTGCACTATCAATACAATCACAAGTTATTTCAATATTATCATTATTTTCTTTGATAGTAGCAACTATTGAATCTACTTCATTATGAACTAGAAAAATAAAAAATAGTATCACGATAATTATTATAATTGCAATACCGCCAAAAATTAATTTAAATACTTTATTTTTCATAATTTTCTCCATTCTCCACACTTCGCTATGTGACACAAATATTTCTTGAAAGATAGTAGATTTTATCCAATATTTCCCTTTACATCATTGTTGTAATATAAAAGCATTTTACTCCAAAATATGTAAGAGTGAGTTAATAGTTTTTATCCTTTTGACTTAAGCATCTTCTATATAATTATAAATTATTGTCATTCTTTCAAGCACAAATAATTGAAACTTTTAGTTTAAACTGCTGTCATTGATATATAATCAATTTGCTCATCTTTAATTCTAACATCAATCGTCCCTATGTCAAACAAATGTCACAAAAAAGAACTATTATGATAAACAGCTCTTATATTACTATTATTAGGTATTTTACTTTTTAAAATTTGTGAATATCTTTTTTCTTCTTATACTGTGGATAGTAACTTTAAGTATTATATTCTACTCTTATTTCTATTTATATTGTCATCTTTATTAATAATTAATACAACATCAAATATCAAAAATAACTGCCAAATCACACGAATTATTTCAATTAAATTACTTTTCATTTATGCGTATGCGGATATTCTATGAAAATATTGTTATAAAATTATAATTTATAACAATAATATTAGTATTCACACTTAAACATAAATTATATTATACATTTAATTTACTGATAAAAATGTTATTAATTTTTTAGAAACTGTAAGCAGTAGCATAATAATACCTAGATTATTTAATTAGCAAGTTAGTTGATTGGCAAAAGTAAATATGATAATCTATTAATGGAAAGTGAGGCAAATTTATGCAAGAAACTGTATTGTTGTA
This sequence comes from Thomasclavelia cocleata, assembly GCF_900102365.1. Lineage (GTDB taxonomy): Bacteria > Bacillota_I > Bacilli_A > Erysipelotrichales > Coprobacillaceae > Thomasclavelia > Thomasclavelia cocleata. Next base: position 14,687 of record NZ_FOIN01000008.1, read on the forward strand.
TAATATTGATAAAAGTGAAGCTGGTAAAGCAATTATTTCTATTTTAGAAAAATTAAATGTTAAAATAATCATTGTTAAATCAAGTGATTTAATGAATCCGATTGGTTATATTTTAGGTGAAAAAGGATTTGAAAGAGGAACTGAAGCTTTAACTACAATTCCTAATGATGATATGTTAGTAATGGCAGGATTTGAAGATAAACAAATTGATATTTTATTACAAATATTTAAAGAAGCTAATATTCCCTTTATTCCTCTAAAAGCAATAGTAACTCAAACTAATGTAAATTGGACTTTTATGCAATTATTAAATAATGTTAAGAATGAATATTTTGAATTAACTGGTATGAATAAAGATAAAATAAACTAATAACAAAAGAATTAAAATATTAGAAGATTGAGTTTAATCTTCTTTTATTTTGTTAAAAATAAGGCTGGAGGTAATTTATATGGATGCAAAAACAAAAACAAATTTACTTCGAGCTTTTGCTGGTGAGTGCCAAGCTCGAATGCGTTATGAAATGGCTGCTAAAGTAGCAGGAAATAGTGGTCTAGCAATTCTTCAAGATATGCTATATTTTACTGCTAATCAAGAAAAGGAACATGCTATAATTTTCTATAATTATTTAAAAGATGTATTTAAAGATGAAAACGTTTCAATGATGGCAAATTATCCTGTTGATTTACAACAAGATTTAAGTTCATTATTAGAAGCTGCTTCAAAACACGAATATGATGAAGCTACTTCAATTTATAAACAATTTGGTGAAGAAGCTAAAGAAGAGGGTTATATTGAAATAGCAACCTCATTTTTCATGATTAGTGAAATAGAACATTATCATCATGAACGGTTTAAAAAATATCACGATTTATTAACTAGTGGTAAATTATTTAAAGAAAATAGTAGTATTAAATGGATGTGTTTAAATTGTGGATTTATTTATGAAGGCAATGAAGCAGTTTCTGTGTGTCCAGTTTGTAAACATCCACAAGGATATGCACTTCGTTTAGATGAAACTCAATTCCATCTTTAGGCAATAGTTAAAACTATTGCTTTTTTGTTGTTATTTTCAATATTTTTCTATTTCATATTTAGACAAAAAATACTATAATTAATTTATAAACTTCAAAGGAGTCATTATAAAATGAAAAAATTTAGTTTTAAAGGGGGAATTCACCCCCATGATAATAAATTCATCTCCGAAAATTGTTCGATTAAAACTATTTTACCTGGAGATGAATTAATTTTCCCTTTATCCCAACATATTGGAGCTCCAGCCAAGCCAGTTGTGAGTAAAGGAGAGCATGTCCTAGCTGGACAAATTATTGCATGTAAAAAGGCAATGATTTCAGCTAACGTTATTAGTTCAGTTTCTGGTACTGTAAAAGCTATTGATTCTCGCCTTGATGCAACAGGTGCTTATGTTGATTGTATTGTTATAGCTAATGATCATCAATATCAAACCGTTAATGAATATAATAGTATAAATGATTATCAAAATTATACTGATGAAAAAATTCGTGAGCTGATTAGTCAAGCTGGAATCGTAGGATTAGGAGGAGCTGGATTTCCTAGTGCTGTAAAAAACACTCCTAAAGATCCTGATTCTATTAAATATATTATAATCAATGGAGCTGAGTGTGAACCCTATTTAACCTCAGATTATCGTTTAATGTTAGAAAAAAGTGATGAACTGATTGCAGGCATAAAAATACAACTGCAATTATTTAAAAATGCTAAAGCAATTATTGCTATTGAAGACAATAAACCAGATGCTTTAAATCATTTAAAAAAAGCGACTATAAATGAGTCTAAGATTGAAATAGCTCCACTACAAACAAAATATCCTCAAGGAAGTGAACGGGTATTAATCAAAGTTTTAACTAATCAAGTAGTTACTAGTGGTATGTTACCTGCCGATGTTGGCTGTATTGTTAATAACGTGGCTTCTGTTATTGCTATTTATGAAGCAGTAGCCCTTAATATTCCTTTAATTGAAAAAATAGTCACTGTCACAGGTGATGCTATTAATGAACCTAACAATTTTAAAGTTAGAATAGGAACTAAATATCAAACTTTAGTTGATGCCTGTGGTGGATTTAAAGTACCACCTAAAAAAATTATTTCTGGTGGTCCAATGATGGGAACAGCTTTATTCAATCTTGATATTCCCGTTACCAAAACTTCTTCAGCTCTTGTTTGCCTAAGTGAAGATGCTGTTTCAAAAAACACTCCGACCCCTTGTATCCATTGTGGTCGATGTGTAAATGCTTGTCCAATTGGATTAGTTCCTCAGCTTTTATACCACTATGCAAAAATTAATGATCAAGAAAATTTTATAAAAGTACATGGTATGGATTGTATGGAATGTGGCTGCTGCACTTATTCGTGTCCTGCTAAACAAAATTTAACGCAATCATTTAAAAAAATAAAAAGAGCGATTAATAATCGCAAGAAAGGAGCAAATAATGGATAATTTATTTCACGTATCTACAGCTCCCCATATCCGAGATTCAATCACTACTAAAAACATCATGTATGATGTAATTCTTGCTTTAATACCAGCTACAATATTTGGTATTTATCAATTTGGAATAGATGCTTTTCTTGTTATTAGCGTTGCAATTATCACTTCTTTATTAAGTGAATATTTATATCAGCGTTTCATGAAGCTTCCTATAACTATATATGATGGTTCTGCTATCCTTACTGGTCTATTATTAGCTTTATGTCTATCTAGTTCAATGCCATTATGGATGGTTGCACTTGGAAGTGTCTTTGCTATTATTGTTGTTAAACAATTATTTGGCGGTCTTGGTCAAAATTTTATGAATCCTGCTTTGGCAGCTAGATGTTTTTTATTAATATCATTTGCAGGAAAAATGAATTCATTTGTTAATATTGATGCTACAAGTAGTGCTACTGCTTTGGCTCTATTAAGAAATGGTGAAGATGTAAATTTATTTAATATGTTTATGGGAAATATTAGTGGTACAATTGGAGAAACCTCAACAATTGCTTTACTAATAGGTGCTTTATATCTTATTTATAAAAAAGTTATTAGTCCTAAAATTCCTCTAGCTGTTTTTGTTTCATTTAGTGTAATTATCTTTATTAGTGGGGATTTTAGTTTAGATTATTTATTAAAACAAATATGTGGTGGTGGTCTGATTATTGGAGCTTTCTTTATGGCTACTGATTATGTAACTAGCCCTATTACACCTAATGGTAAAATAATTTATGGTTTAATTATTGGAATTTTAGCTGCAGTTTTTAGACTGTATGGTAATACACCTGAAGGAATGTCATTTGCAATTATCATCTCTAACTTGTTAGTTCCACTAATTGAAAAAGTAACTATTCCTAAAATAAAAGGCAAAGGGGGGAAATAATAATGAAAAAAAATATCTTTAAAGACATTATCATCTTTGCAATTATTACATTAGCAGCTGGTTTATCATTAGCTCTTGTTAATTCACTTACTAAAGAACCTATTGCCATTCAAAATGAAAAAATCATTCAAGATTCTTATCGTAGTGTTTTTAAACAAGGAAAAGTATTTGCAAACAATAAAGAAATTGATGAAATTGTTGATAAATTTCCTGAAACCATAAAAAATAAAAACTATAATTTTGGAGAAAATGGAATAGTAATTGATGATATATTAATGGTCACTGATAAAACCGATAATTTAATTGGTCATATAATCAAAGTTACTACTAAAGATGGTTATGGTGGAGATATCACATTAGTTATAGGAATTGATACAAAAGATACGATTACTGGGATCGAAGTTCTTTCAATTGATGAAACAGTTGGTTTAGGAATGAATGCTAAAAATGAAAATTTTAAAGAACAGTATTATAATAAACAAATTAACAATTTTACTATTACTAAAACTGGTAAACAAAAAGATCAGGAAATTGACGCTCTTAGCGGTGCAACAATAACGTCAACTGCTTTTAATAATGCTGTTAATAGTGCTTTAGCTATTAATCAGGAAATCAAGGAGATTGCTTATGAATAAATATGTAGAACGCCTTTATAATGGAATTTTCAAAGAAAACCCAACCTTGATTTTAATGTTAGGAATGTGCCCTACTTTAGCTGTAACAACATCTTCCATTAATGGTTTAGGAATGGGATTAACAACGACTATTGTTCTTATGGCATCCAACTTTATAATATCTTTATTAAGAAAAATTATCCCTAATAGAATGCGTATTCCTTCATATATTGTTATTGTTGCTTCAATGGTTACAATCGTTCAATTATTACTTCAGGCATATCTTCCTTCTCTATATAATACTTTAGGAATTTATATTCCTTTAATAGTAGTGAATTGTATTATTTTAGGACGGGCTGAGGCATATGCTTCTAAACATAATTGCATTCTTTCATTATTTGATGGAATTGGGATGGGATTAGGTTTCACTTTAGCATTAACATGTATTGGTTTAGTTAGAGAAATACTAGGTAGTGGTACTTTCTTTGGAATTGAATTTGCGCCACTATTTAAAGATTTAGTAGGATCTAACATCTATGGTTTCTTTAGTCAATTAGAACCAGCTACTATTTTTGTTATGGCACCAGGTGCATTCTTTGTTTTGGCAGGATTAACTGCAATTCAAAATCGTTTAAAACTACCAAGTGCTACTAATACCTCTAAAAATAGTGACTGTGATCATGATTGTCTTCATTGTCATAATCATGTTAGTGAAAAATCATGTGAATTAAAGGAGGAAAAATAGATGACAGGAATGATTTTATTATTAATCAGTGTAGCTTTAGTAAATAATGTTGTTTTAAGTCAATTTCTTGGATTATGTCCTTTTTTAGGAGTTTCTAAAAAAATTGAAACAGCTGCTGGTATGGGTGGTGCTGTCATCTTTGTTATGTCAATTGCTTCAATAGCAACAAGCCTACTTTATAAAGTATTAGTAATTTTTCATCTTGAATATTTAAATACTGTTACTTTCATTCTTGTAATTGCTGCTCTTGTTCAATTAGTTGAAATGTTTTTAAAAAAATATAGTTCTGGATTATATAATTCTTTAGGTGTATATCTTCCGTTAATAACTACTAATTGTGCTGTTTTAGGAGTAGCTATTACTAATGTTCAAAATAGTTATGATGTTTTAACAAGTCTTATTTGTAGTTTAGGAACTGCTTTAGGATTTACAATTGCAATTGTGATAATGGCTGGAATTAGAGAAAAAATTGCCAACAATGATATTCCAGTATCATTCCAGGGTTCTCCTATTGTTCTTATTACTGCAGGATTAATGGCTATTGCTTTTATTGGTTTTTCAGGGTTAATATAGAAAGGAGTTAATAAGATGAATGAAATAATAATTGCTACAATAATTGTTGGTGCAATCGGTTTAATAATTGGAATTCTCCTCACTATTGCAAGTGAAAAACTATCTGTTGCTGTTAATGAAAAAGAAATCCAAATCCGTGAACAATTACCTGGAAATAATTGTGGTGGTTGTGGTTATCCTGGATGTGATGGTTTAGCAAAAGCTATTGCTGAAAATGAGGCTAAAGTAAATCAATGTCCTGTTGGGGGACAAATAGTTGCTGATGCTATTGCTGAAATTATGGGTGTTGAAAATGAAAAAACAACCCGCAAAGTTGCTTTTGTTCATTGTAATGGAACTTGTAAAAATGTTACGACTCAATATATATATCATGGAATTAAAGATTGTAACAATGTGTCTATTATTCCAGGTGGCGGTGAAAAACAATGTTCTAATGGTTGTATGGGTTATGGCAGCTGCGTTCGTGAATGTGAGTATAATGCTATTAAAATTGTTGATGGAGTAGCTGTTATTGATACTGACTTATGTCAAGCTTGTGGTAAATGTATTAAAGTCTGTCCAAATAACGTTATTAGTTTAGTTCCTTATCAAAAACAAGCTATCGTTAAATGTAACTCTAAAACACCTGCATTAAGGGCTCGAAAAGATTGTAATGTAAGTTGTATTGGCTGTGGTTTATGTGCTCGTAATTGTCCTAATAATGCAATTATAATTGAAAACTCATTAGCACATATAGATTATAGCAAATGTACTAATTGTGGTATTTGTAAAGAAAAATGTCCTCGTAAATGTATTATAATGATGTAATCATAGATAAAAAGCAGTAATAACTATCATATCAAAGTTTTACTGTTTTTTATATTAATTTTAAATAATAATTTTTAATCTCGTATATTATCATTACTAACTAAATAATATAATAAGTTATAATGTTTTTATAGTAATTAGCGATACACTATCTAACTTAGGAAAATCATTAATATTAATCTTATCCATATTCATGCATCCCTTACTAAAATATTAAAAACACTTTACATTTAATGCCATTAAATTAAAAATTTACTCTATCTTACTTTAAGTAAATATAAAAAGAGATTTCTTATTTTATTAGTAATCTTTGAAATCTCTTTTTAATTGCCTATTATTGAACAGGAAACATTTTCAACTCTCAATATTTTTAACCAATTATTTTAATAAATATGATATTTAATTAATACATTATTTTATTTCATTATGGCCTCTTTATTTACTAATTAGAAATATTTTTTCTTCTTTTTGAAATAACAAACAAATTCACTGCAGATAATCCAGTAATAATTATCCATGTTCCAATCATACTATTATCAGATGTTTTTGGAATTGAATTAACAGGAGGATTATCAGAAACATTAGGTGTTTCTGGTTCTGGATCTGGATCTGGATCTGGAACATCAACGATTGGCGGATCTTTAGGATCATCTTTACCTGGTTCTTCAGGTAAAACAACAGTTCTTACACCTGAAGCAGCTTTAATTTTTGCAACAGCTTCATCATCCCATAAATCATTATTATCAAATCTATATTGCAGAACATCACCAATTGGCATACGTTCATCACGATTAGGCTCTTTAGCTTCTGTTGCGTAATTATCGTAAATATAATTATAATCTCCTTTAAATAACCAGTTACGTACACAATTTGTAATAACATTATTTGTAATATCAAAACCTACAGAACCTTCATCTAAATAAATACCACCATATTCATTATGAACACCATCAATATAGTTATCTGTCATAACAGAACCATCTTGTCTACCAAGTGTATAGATACCACCACCATCAATCAAAGCAGGTTCAGTCAATACATTTTCAACACGGTTATATGAGATCGTATTTTTACCAAGAACAAAATCCCCAAGAACAAATTGATCTGTTTTACCTTCATCTGGTCTTGTATTTTCTCCATAACCCCATCCCCATCCTACACTGATTCCAGTATATGGAAGATTTGTTACAGTATTATATGAAACGTTAGTACCATATGTATAACCAATAAGAATTCCTGTGCATCCTTTGTATGTATTAGCAACATTTGTAACATAGTTATCTGTAACAGCATTATTTTCTGTTAAATCTGCTTTTTCTGGTTTATGATGCTGTGACTCAGTACCGCCAAGAATAATTCCAGCACCACCTAATTTTTCAAATTCATTATATGTAATAGAAGAATTTTTTGTAGCAATACCTAAGTGAACCCCTGTATTAGCAAGTAATTCAAAATGATTTTTCATGATATTAATGTTATCTAAATATTCCCCATAGATAGCACTTCCAGTTGTAGGAATCCATTCACGATTCCATTCATCTTCTGGATTTGTCATTGCACTTGCTTGGAATGTCTGTAGTCCATCTGGAAGATTTGGTCTAAGGAAAGTAGAATATTTAAAATTCAATCCTTGAATCGTTATATTTTTGACAACATTATCTGCTGTTCCGTCAAATACAATTAAGTTTTCTAATCTTCCTAGTACAGCATTGATATTATTCATATCCTCACCATCTTGAGGAATATAATATACTTGATCTTCTTCAGCATTTAAATAAAATTCTCCAGGTTCATTTAATAGTTCATAAGCATTTTGTATATAAAGAATAGCTTCTTTCATTGCTACAGAATCATTTTCTATAGCAGCACCTGTAAGATTAGCTTTAAAAGCAGCTTTAGATTCACTTGTATATCTCAATCTAAATGAATTGCCATAATCCTCATCATCAGTCAATGTTTTTATACCACTTACACGTAAAATCGCCCATTTCCATTTACGCCCAAAAACAACCTCTAAATCTTCAACTTTTGCAAAACTTTCAGGTAAATTATCACGCTTAATATACACTTCTTTATTAATACTTGTGTCATCAAGTGCTTCAGCTCTTTCACGAGCCAAAATCGCACGTTTGCCATTAACATATAATTCACGGCTTTCTATACCCTTAGCAGGAGCTTTCCAAATATTTTTCTCTTCATCAACTTTTGTCCATTCACTAAGAGTTGTTCCTCCTGAGATAGTCACTTTTTCATCTTCGTAAGCACTCCATACAACATTGTGTCCATTTTGACCACTATCTCGACTATCAAAAACAAGTGTTTCATCTAACACATATGTTCCTTCACGCAAATACACCTTTAAATCTTCATTCATATTATTTGTTTTTGCTCTAGCAAGTTCTTGTGCTTTTGCAAGTGTTTGAACTGGTTTGTCAAGGGTTCCAGGATTATTGTCATTTCCATTTTTCCCATCGACAAAAATCATAGAACTTTCTTTTGCCATAACAGAAGCACTCGCAATTGTGAATAATGATATGACCATCATCATACACATCAATACCTTTAATGCTTTTTTCATCTTTCTCTTCCTTTCTATAAGTTTTACTATTCTTTCATAACATAAAAAAGCGAGCTCGAAAATACAAAAGTATTATCGGTCTCGCCTAATTGAATAGTAACAATCCTTATGTAATAATAATACATTTCAACCCGATTTATGTCAATATAAAAAACTAAAAAAAACATTGATTATAAGCATATTTTTACTGTTTTTTTATAATTTTAAGCCCTAAATCATTCCTTTTAATGCTTTATAGATGAAACTAATTTTCTTCTATTTTCAAATATCAACTCATGTTTTTATAAACAAAATCAATCATATCATCAATATAAATAATCAACTTATTTTAGATTCATATAAAAAGAGATTTTTTTTAAATCCCTTCTTAATTATTTATTATCAAGTAAAAATCATTTACCAATTCTAAACATTTTCACATGATTATTTTAATTTTCTGTTACTTTATTTCTTTTCAAATACATCAAAACAATAATCGAAATAACAAAACAAATTATTGCTAAACTACCAATAAATAAAGGTTTATTCAAATACCAACGTACAAAAATATTACTAGAAACAGTAAAATTATTAACTTCTTTAACACTTTTATTTCCAGCTTTATCTAAGACAATAACTTTTAAGTTTTGTACAGTGTTTTTTTCTGGAACTGAACATACTAAATTATTTTCATCAATACTTTGTACCTCAATCTTTTTATCATTTAATAAAACTTCTGTACTATCTAACATTAGATTATCTTCAACTGATATTTCTACCTTTTTTATAGCTTCATCATAAATATTATTAGATTTTAGATTATTTATTGCTATAGCTGGTGCAGTTTTATCAATAACAAAATTAATACTTGCTTGTTTATCTTCAATAATATTTTCATTAATATTTCCAGCAGCATCTTTAGAAGTTATTATTATTCTATAAATTCCATCTTTTTCAAAAAGTGATGATTTTAATTTATATGTATAATTGTACCATGCTTTTTCTCTTGTTTCTGTAACTGAATAATCAATATCTTTTCTTAATTCTCTAATTTGACCATTAATACTTAATTTAACAAATGATTCAACTAATTGATTTACATTTAATTCATTAAATATTACTTCTTGACCTTTTTTATTATACTGTTTGTTTACCATTTTAGACAATGAATCTGAAAACATATATGTTGATCCAAAACGATTAACAGAATACACAATATTAGCTTCTGACTTATTACCAGCTTTGTCATTTAACATAGCATGAATAGTATAAACATCATCATTTTCTTTTTCATATTTCATGTCATTAAAAGCAAACACCTCACCATTTGATTGGGGTGATTTTGTTCCTTCAATATCAATAGATCCTCGATGATCTCCAGTCAGACTAATACTTAATTCATTAGCATCATAATTTGTATCCTTTGCTGAAACAACTGGCATAACTTTTTTAGCATTTGCTGAATATGCTTCAACACCACTTATAATAAGTTCTGGTACTGTTTTATCAATAAAGAATTCTTCTTTATTGTAATTATCCATAATATTTCCTGCTTTATCAACATATTCAATATCAAAAGTATACAATGCATCTTCATTATATTTAATAACAGTTATATTACTATCACCATTTCTAGTCCAACCATTATTAGCTGGGAATGTTTTAGTAGTTCCTCCATCTATAGCACTACCAATGATTTTAACTCGACTAGAATCAAAATTATGTTCATCTATTGTAATTGTTGCTGTTCTTGATTGATTGAAATAATTATTATTTTTTGCATTATTATTATCATATGAAACATTTAAAGTTGGTTTTGTTTTATCTAATACAAATTTATCATAAAAATTATTTAAATCAAAATCTAACATATCTTTACCACTAACATATATTTCATAATCAGCATCTTCATTAAACATTAATTTTGTTTGATAAACAGCATTAATTGTTCCACTAATTCCTGAAACTAATTGCCATTGTAAATTTGGATTCATAAATGAACCATTTTTACTAATCATTACATTTATTAAACTAGGATCAAAATTCATTTCTTTAATTTTTAATGTTAATATCCTATCTTCTTTATAAAACTCATTAAAAACACTATCTGGTGTATTATTATCATATTCTACAGTCAATTCTGGACGATCCAAATCACGATAAATCACATGTGTTTTTTCATCTCTATTACCAGTATTATCTATAGCAATTATTCTAATAACAATACTTCCATCATCATTACTTTGTAATATATTAGTATTAAATTCAACACTCACTTCATCTTTTTTATTTTGTGAAAAATCCTGATTTTCAATTTCTATATCATTTACTTTAACACTAATAGATGATAATCCTGAACAATCTTTATCTTCAACAATATCACTAATTTCCCATTTAACTAGGACATCTTTATTTATCCATATTTTATCATCAATCGTTTTTGTATCTCCATTAATTTCCATATCACTGATTACTGGATTTTTTATATCTAAAATTATTTTTTCAAATTCTTCTTCATTTGCCTTAACAATCTTTTGACCAAATTCATCCAAACTAATCTTTTGTCCTAAATTATCTTCAGTTTCTATATATACCTCAAAAAATTTATCTTCCAAATCACTAATTTCAAAAGTATAAATATTATCTTCTACTGACATAGGTTTAATAATACGTTCTTTTTTTCCATCAACAACAATATTTAACTTTGTTTTATCACTATTAATACCTGAACTTGAATTACATTGATATGTATCATTTAATTCAACTTTTAAATTTATTTTTTCATCATTTGATCCAAAAAATTTATCTGGTGCAAAAAATGATACTATTTTATCTAATAAATTTGAAGCAGTTTCAATTCTAACATCTTTGATTTCAGGAGCACGAGAATCCCGATATAATGTTAAAGGTTCTGATTCTGATGAATTTCCTGCCTTATCAATAGCTTTAATTTTAATTACTAATTCACCTGAATTTGCATTATGACATCTTGACAACATAATAGTACTTATAATCTCATTAATTTCATTAACCTTTTCATCAAAATATGCCCATTTTTGATATTCTTTACCATTTACCTCAATACAAATTTCTTTTATTCCAGCTACATTTTCGCCTTTTTTCTCAATCAAATCACTTACACTATAATTTATATCTATATCATCAGTAAACCACATTTTACCATCATATTTAATAATATCATTTTCATTGACACTTAATTCACATTTAGGCTCATTAGATTCAATTAATATTGGTAGTTTTAATTTTTCTTCACCACATAAATATTCTAAAGCTTCTATCTCTTCAATATTACCTACTTGATCAGTTACACTTAAAGACATTGTGAAAAAAACATCTCTTTTATTAATTTCAAATGTATAAATATCTTCATCTTTTGATTTTTCACCTTCAACACTAGAAATTACATTATTACCATCTTTAATTTCTAAAATTGCATCTTTAATTCCAGAAGCATCATTTATAGACACAGCACTTAAATCAGTTACATCATCTGTTATTGGAATTGAAATAGTAATATTTGAATTTGTATATGTACCAAATTTATCAAAATAAACTCCATCTGTTTCTAAAACTGCATCCTTTACAGTTGGTTTATGATCATCAATATAATTAATTTCCACATCCTTAGTAGTTGCATTTCCTAATGCATCTATTACTGCAATATGATATATCCCATTTTCTGTAACTGTTTTTCCAAATTCTGATTCTTCGCCCTTTATATTTGTATAAATTGGTGTTTCACCTTCTTTATATATAGCAAAGCTCATATCTCCAACACCAGCATCACTTGCTTTTACCTTTATTGTAAAACCAACAGTTGCATTAGAGTATTTTTCATTTTCTTTATAATTATTAATTATTTCAATACCATTAATCTCAGGTACAACTTTATCTATATTATTTATATTTAATTCTTTAGCTTCACTAATATTACCATTTGTATCTTTGGCAAAAAAATAATATAAGCCATTACTTTCAAACTCAAAAATATTATCTTCAACAAATGTTAAATCATTAGGATCATCTACAATATTATCTTCTTCATACCAAGCATAAACCAATTTATCACCTTGTTTATCGCTAGCATTGACTGCTACCTTTGCACTTTTACCATATTCCTTATTTTCTGAATTAGTAACAGATTCTAAATAATTTAAATTTATTTCACTAATAATTGGTCGTTCATTATCAATAATTAATTCGCTTTCATTATTTAAATGATCAACTACTTTTATTTTAAATTCTTTTCTAGGCACATCATTAAACACATTAACATCAGATATTATAGATTTATTTTCACCATTATCATCAATATATGTCAATTCATAATGTCCAATACCACAACCATCATCACTTGCATTAATTGTTATCGTATTTCTGTCTTCAGAAAATGTAAAAGGATTATCTTTATCAAATTGTGGTATTTCATTGTCAATTTTATCTATCACCAATTCTTCACTAATAGACATAACTCCACTTTTCTTATTTATTATTTTATAAATATATGTACCATTTTCTGTAATTGTAAAGGATTTTTCTTCTTCGTTAAAAAAATCAGGACTATCTTTTTTAACAAGTGAAAATGCATAATCTTCTGAGTTATCACAATTTAATGTAATCCTAAATTCTTTAGCCCATACACTAGAATTTTCACTGTATGAATTACCAACTGGTTCAATATTACATGCTATTTCAGGAATACTTTGTTTAATCCCTGAAATATTAATATCAACACTAGAAGTATTATTAAATTTATCAAATATTTTTATAATATAGTTATCATTAGTCTCTAAATTAAAACTTACTCTATTACTAGTAATATTACTTTCAATAATCCTCTTATCTAATGAATTTAAAACTTCATATTTACATGTGTCGTCACTAATATTAAATGATACATTAACATATTCATAATATCTTTTCTCTTCATTATATCTATCATATTTTATCTTTAAATTATCAAGCTTAGGAGAAATTGTATCCACCTCTAATTGGATCGGATCATTATCTGCTATCTTGACAAATAAAATATAATCTTTACCCTTTTCAACATCAAATTCATTAGCTTCTTGATAATTGATTTCATCTTCACTATCTTTTAAAACTAATGCATATTCAACATCTTTTATCTCTTCACCAATAGTTACAATTAACCTATTATCTTCAATACTTACTTTTGGTTCAATATCACCTATTTCTAAATCTGTTTCTTGTTTTATTACATTAATAAATCCTGTACTAAAAAATATATTTGTAACTACTAACATGATCACTAAAAATTTTTTTATATTTTTCATTACACTACCTCCTTAATTATTTTATTAGTATGAATTACAATTATTTCATCTTCTAAAACAAAATTAATTTCTTCATTTATTGAATTATCTAAAACTGTTGTTTCATTTCCAGTTAAAATCATAGTATTTTCATTTATTGAATGATTATTAAAATCATCTGTTATTTCTTTGGTTTTATTTTTATCTTTTATAACTGTAAAATTATTTTTCTTATGAGTATTACTCTCTTTACTAATTTGTTTTATTTCATTTAAAGCAGTTTTACCTGTTAAAAAGTTATAGATCTTCTTTATATCATAATGAAAAAATAAATATATTGTTATTAGAAATGAGATTGCTGCTAGAACAAAACAAATTATTGCAATGATTTGAAATGTAGATGCTTGCATTAATCTACCTCCATTTCTTTAAATAAATATGCATTTTCAATTGCTTTATCAACTGCTTCTTTACGACTATTTACATAATCTTTCATGGCTGTAGTTTTAGTTGAAGAAGTTTTTATTGTTTCAACTTCTTTTTTTACATTATTAAACAAAGCAATTACTTGATCCTTTTTTATATCATCAGCTTTAAAATCATATCCATAATTTTCAAAAGAATTAAATACTAACTTATATGTTTCTAATTTTACAATTTCACTTTCTTTTTTATCACTAACAATCTCAACAAGTTCCACTAAATCTTCAAAATACGATTTATATAATCCTTTTACTGAAGCACCTTCATTTACTCTAGTTTGTAACTCCTTATAAAAAGTACCAATCTTTTTATAAATCAAAGCTGTATCATGATAATCATCGTCTTTAGAACTATTATTAACAGCATCATTAAACCAGGTAATTGAATTAATCATTTTAGTTATTTGGGTATTTTCAGGATCATTATCACCATATTCATAATAATACCAATATAACCGCCCTATATCATAAGCCACTTGCCCATAATCACGAGATTTTTGAAGATCTGGTAAATATTGAACAACCTGTTCTTTAAATTCTATTGCTTCTTCAACACTAAAAATATTATTATCTTTATATGTTTCAATCAATTTTTCATAAGCTTCACTATTTTGTGGTAAAATACTTATTGCTTTAATACAATGATTACGTTTATCTGTACCATTAGTAGCTTTTTCTGCTTGTAATAAATTATTGTTATAATCTGATTTATTTAGGCTGTTTTTAGCAAATATACTTCCTAAGCCAGCACTTAAAAATATCATTGTAGAAATACTAGCCATTATAAATTTATTTAGTTTTTTCTTTTGAGCTGTTTTAAAAGCATCATCCTCTTCTTCGTAATGTTCTAAGGCATATAATAATTCAGCACACGACTGATAGCGATCTTTTGGATTTAATTGAACACATTTTTCAATAATATTTTCTAACCCTCCTGATAATGAAGGATTCCAATATCTAATTGGATATATTTCATAAGGTGGTTCCATCGGATTTTTTCCAGTAATCAGATGATACAAAGTCATCCCTAAACAATATATATCAGTACGAGCATCAGTTTGTCCTTTACCACCAAATTGTTCAGGAGCTGCATAACCCCTAGTTCCTAAATATGTAGTATCATTTAAGTTACTTTCTTTATATTCTCTAGCAATCCCAAAATCTATAACTTTAATATTTCCATCTGGCTTTAACATTACATTACTTGGCTTCATATCACGATAAATTATTGCTGGTGTTCTTGTATGTAAATAATGAAGCACCTCTGTTAGCTGTTTTGCCCAATCAATAACTAAATCTTGACTTTGAGCACCCTGATTATTCACTACATACTCTAATGTTTCACCTTCAATATAATCCATTACAACATAAATTACTTTATCTTCTTCAATAATATCAACAATCCTTGGTAATGCTGGGTGATCTAGTTTTTTTATCATATTCGCTTCAGCAATAGCACTTTGAATAACAACTTCATTATTAGCATTTTTTGTATATTTCTGTAATTCCTTTACTGCCCATTGTTTATTTAAACGTTTATCCATCGCTAAATAAACAACTGACATCCCGCCTTGACCAATCTTTTTTAATATTTCATATTTATTATCTATAAAACTTCCTATTTTAGCCAAAGTTATTCCTCCCTATAACATTGAAGTAACAATGCTGTAATATTATCTGTTTCATTTCTTTTTTTATTTAATTCAACAAAATCAAATAATTTTTCTTTAATATATTTTTTAGTTAATAAAAATGAACTATTAAATTGCTCAAATAACTCATCTTTACTAATCATATGTCTAAACCCATCTGAACAAATTAAATAAATATCACCAGGTTTAGTTTCACCATAATAGAAAACGGGAATTACTGTTTTAGAAGCTCCTATACATTGTAACAAAGCATTTTTTCGTGGATCTTTATTTGCTTCTTCTTCACTAATAACATTTTTTTTAACAACTTCATTAATCCATGTTTGATCCTCTGTTATTTGTGTTATTTCATTATTTATTTGATAAATTCTAGTATCTCCGACATGAAAAATAAAATATTGGTTATTTAAAATAATTATTCCTGTTGCTGTTGTTCCTAAGTTTATCCTATTTTGATAACCATATGACAAAATTCGCTGATTAAGCTCTTTTAAAACACTATTGATAACATTTTGTAAACTCTTCAAGGTAAACTGTTTATCTTTTAAAAATACTTGTAAATCATTATCAAACCAGTTAGAAAAAAATTTAATTACTGTCGCACTAGCTATCTCACCACTAGATAAACCACCCATTCCATCACATACTAATGCTAAAATAATTCTTCCTTTTGTAGTATTAGCACATTTAATTAATAAACTATCTTCATTTATTTGCTTTTCAATTCCTACATCACTATAATAATCATATATAAATTTCATATTCCCTCCAGGACTAATCGTAACTAAGCATATACCACAAGTCCTAATTTTAATTAAATAAAAATACTATAAATCAAAATATCTTTTTATATCTCTTGCAAATACTGTACATATTACATATGAACTAATAAGATTAATAATTGGCACAAACTTCCATAAAAATATACAATTATATTTACCTGCTTCATTATGATAAAATTCTAAATCATCATCTTCATAAATCGTACTTATTAGTTTTAACTGCAATGTTGTCATCATTTTTACACTCACGATACCAAATATAGGAACTGTTAATATTGCTATTAACATTATAATCCACAAACTACTTAAAGAATTACCATTTTCATGTATGATTGTTCCTGATACAAAAACAACTGCTAAAATTATTAATACAAATACTAAAATTAATTTGAGATATTGTTTGATTACTTCTTTCATTGAAGCAATCCTTAAAAAATTGAAAAACTTTTGATAAATACTAAAGTCTATCTTAATATCACAAACAATTAATGTAACACCATAAGGTATAAAAGCAATCGTTATAATATTTAATATAAAAGCTATAATAAAACCAAGATAAGGAATTTTACTAAGCAAATAAATAATAAATATATTTAGTATTGTCATTAAAAATAATTTAAAATATTCCAAAAAATGTGAAAAAATATAGCTAACCGCCTCCATAAAACCTGTTCTTACAAAATTATCCATAACTATTTCTCCTTATATTTCAAATATAAAATCTTCATCAGCAATCTTTATTCTACTACCTGAAAATAATTCTAATTTATATCCAGGTCTAACTATAGTTCCATCTACTATCGTTTTATTAGTAGAATTTAAGTCTAAAATAAAATATTTGCCATTTTCATAATGAATTTCTGCGTGTTTTCTACTTACTGCTGTGTTGTCATTAATTACAAAATCATTAAACTGCTCATCTTTACCAATATTAAAAATCATTTTGTTTATTTCCATTTTTTGATTATTTATCATCCTAGTAATTGTTGCATATTTGATATTTGCTTGATTAGCAGATAAAACTGTTGTTCCTTCAGACAATACTGTTGTTCCATCATTTTGTCCTAAAACTGTTGTACCTGCAAAATTCCCTGGTTCAATATTTCTTTCATATGGTAAATCTATATTTCTATTTGTTTTATCATTATTAATTTTTGCTTCTTTTCGTTTTGATAAAGTTGGTATAGAACTTTTTTTAGATTTATTTTTTGAGAAAGATTTTTCTTTCTTTTTTTTCTTTATACTATCTTTATCAACATTTATAGTTTTATTTCTTTTTAATGTGGGTATTCCATCAGTTCTTTTACTTTGAAAGGTTTCTACTTCCATATTTTTCTTAACCGCAATTGGTTTTTGTTCTTTTCTTGGTATTTCTTGATATATAGGAATACTTGGTTTTGGTAATATTTCTTGATATGCAGGAATAGTTACTTCTCTAGGTCTAATTTCTTTAATTGGTTGACTTAGCTTGATTTCTTTTGGTACTGGATTTGGTTTGTTGTAATAATTATTTTTTAAGCTTAATAATAATGATTTGATATCTTTTAATGAACAATTATAATTACTATTTAAAAAATTAAATATTTTTATTTGAAAATCTGTATCTGCTTCATTTACATATTTAGCCATAACTAAAACATATTTTAGAAATTCATCGAAATTCATGATATCTTCTGTATTTTCTATTGGTAAACAAACTAAATATGCTTCATCACTTTTTCTATCCACATATACATTATTGATGTTTAAAAGAAAATACTTTTCTTCAATCATGTATTCACCAGCAATTTCTAATGTATCTATAATACTAATTAAAATATTGATTAATTGTTTTTTATCAACAGGATTATTCAATATTTCATCTAAAGAAATCAATCCTGAAACATCAAAACTATAATATCTATTTGTATCTACTTGTTGAAATGAAATTGGTAAAATTCCTTTTATATGATTATTCTTTATCATCCCTTCACAAAAGAAATCAATACTATCATCAATATTAATTTCATATTCTAAAAAATTACAATTAACATTTAACTTATTTCTTGTATTAATCATCTAATCCCTCCTAGTCATAATTCATAAACGCATACAATTGGATACACTGCCAAATTTCTCCATTTTTAATAATTAAAATGCCATTACTATTCATTGTTTTAACATCATCAAACATTGGTTCTAAAATAACATCATTATTTTGATCAATTACTCCCCAAACACCATTATCTTTATAACCTGCAACACCATTTGCAAAAGAACGAGCATCTTCATACTGATATTTAATTGCTAATTTCCCAGCAGTATCAATATATCCCCATTTATCCCCTTTTTTCACTGCTGCATATTGATTTCCATTAAATGCTCTAACATCATCAAATTTTAATTTTCCAATTCTTTTACCATCAATACCAATCAAATAATACTTTCCCTTTTCTTTTACAAAAATACTTTTTGTATTAGCACAAAAACCATTTTCATCTAATACTATTTCATCAAACTTAAACTTTGTAATCTGCTTTAGTTCTTCATTAACCAAAGCCCACTTTTCACCTCTTTTAACAGCTGCTACACCATTGCAAAATGGTGTGGTATAATCATATTCCATCCTATATTCATTAAAACTACGGTCTATCCAGCCATATTTATCGTTATAACAAGCAGGAGCATATCCACTTGTAAAATTACCTAAATAACTATATACATGATCCCCTACTAGTTTTTTATAGCCACTTTCATCTATGTAATGCCACAAACTCCCATCAAAAACAGGAGTTACTCTTTCTTCATAACTAAAGCATCCTATCTCTTTATAAATACTGTCTACTATTATGCTGCCAGTATTATTCATCAAGCCCCAGGTTTCTCCTTTTCTAATTGGTAAATAACCACCACGCCATTGAGTTACATCTTCTACATATGCCCCAACCACTTGATAAAATGATTTATATGATTCAAAAAGAGTATTTATTTTTTTGCTATTTATTACTCCTTTAGCATCTAAAATTGTTTTATATGCTTGTTGAAAATTTCCGTTTCTTTCATAATATTGAGCTAACTTTAAATATGCTGTTTCATTTTCTTCATTAGAATTTATAATATTTTTTAAAATTGATTCAAACTGACTATTATTTCCTAATTTAAGATAAGAATCAGCAAGTTTTATTTTTACATCTATATTAGAGGGATTACTTTTTGAAGCTTCACCATAGTATTCTATTGCATCAATATATATTTCTTTTTTATATGCTTTATCGCCAAGAGTTACATTTTCATTAAATGCTGTATCAATATTATCAAAGTTGTTTACAAAACTGATTGTTCCAATTAAAGATATTCCAATTATTAAAATTGTAATATATCTCATATCCTTATTCATGATTTTCCCCCTACATTAAGTTAATGATAAAATTTACCAGCATTCCAATATAAATAAATGGTGCCATCGCAATAAAATCCTTAAGCTTAACCTTTCTTAGTATCAACATTACAATAGAATATACAAATGATGCTAATAATGTATAAAAGATTACATTTAAAATATTTGCACTACCCACACATAATCCAATAATTGTAATTAATTTAACATCACCTGCTCCTATTCCCCCACGAGAAACGAGCATGGAGATAAAGAAAATAATAAATGCTGCTCCTCCACCAATTAGAAATGATAAAGCAAATGCTTTTGCATTATCAATTTGTAAAAGTATTTGATAGCAATCAAATAAAGCAACTACTATTAATAGAATAATACATAACATATTAGGAATAATTTGCTTTTTAACATCAATACAAACAGCAACAAATATAATCGTTATAACAATCAAATATTTATATAAACCGATAAAATCTAAGTCTAAATCCACAAACATACAATATCCAAATATCCCTAATAACAATATTTGAACAGCTAACAAAATATTTTGTTTACTTATTTTAAAACAATCTTTAATATTAAAATTAAATTTATCCTTTAATTCATCATATTGGAGATAACTTGAAGAAAATATATATAAAAACAACATAACTAATATAAAAATTAACAATCTCATCATTTTTATCCTACCTATTCTTCATAATAATTAACTCTTATTGTTATTCCTTCATATTCCTTTGCAACTTCATTAGCATATTTTTGAGCTTCTTTGATAAATTTACTATCTTTAGGAATATAAATATCAATTACACCATTTTTATTTTTACTATCTATATTTAAAACCTTCCCGTTTTCCATATTTACTGTTTCGGTTTTTTCCATATAATCAACTAATGATTTTGCTTCATCTTTCAGTCGTTTTTTAAAATTAACTTCATTTAATGAAATACTATTTCCTTCACCATTTACAACATAAGAAGGATCATTTGTATTTATAGAAATAATTTGAGTAAATGTATTAGTATTTTTATCATATAAATCAAAACCATGTGTTTTATTTGTATTTACAGCTAAAGCTGAATTTTCGTCTTTAATTTTTCTAACTATTTCTTTTCCTCTTTGTAATTGTGGTTTGTCCCATATATTTGATTTTACTTCTTCTAGTTTTGTTTCTTTTGACCAGGCAGCTGTACTAGCTGTTTGTTTAAATGTAAACTTACGATCACCAATTAAAGGTATTTTATAATCAACAGTATAAATTGCAGTTAAATTAATAGTTCTACCATCTTCCATAATACTTGAAAGGGAAAAATTTAAACCACTCATACCATTTTCTACACCCATATCTCTTAAAAACTCATCAGCACTTTTATCACCTGATTCTAAATATTTAGGCATCAGAATATTGGCTACAACAGGAGCAATTATTTTAGAGTTAACAGTATTTTTAATTTCTCCTTTAATAATAGAATAAATTGCATTTAATACTTCTGTAGGATCTTCAGCTACAGATTTATATTTATTAGCTAATG
Organism: Thomasclavelia cocleata; assembly: GCF_900102365.1. GTDB lineage: Bacteria > Bacillota_I > Bacilli_A > Erysipelotrichales > Coprobacillaceae > Thomasclavelia > Thomasclavelia cocleata. The sequence goes on from NZ_FOIN01000008.1 coordinate 36,494, forward strand.
ATTTTCCAGCTTCTAAAATACTTTGAGCATCATCTTTAACTGTACTAATTGTTTCTTTTAAATCACTAACTGTCTGGTCTTTAGAAAACAAACTGCCACTAGAAGTTACATCCTTAGATGCGTTTTTTATCATATTTGTAAAATCCCCAGTTTCTTTAATCAACTCATCAACTGGTTTAGTTGGATTTTCTATGGTATCTCCACGATGAAAAATATACATGTATTGAGATAGTTCTTTAGCGGTTTGATTCAATGCATATTGAACTTTACTTTCTGCTCTAACCAATGTTGAAAGCGAAGTAATTCCTAGAAAAGCAAACATAAAGATTGTTAAAGCAATAGTTGCTTCAATTGTAACTGAACCTAATTCCCTTCTAGTCTTCATCCACTTTTTCCCCACTTATTTAATCATTCTCTTCGATCATTCCAATCATCTCTTCAGCTATTTTTGCTAATTCATCAGGTTCTATTTCTGTTGAACCTACAAAGAATTCACATGGTATCTTATTTTCATCATCTAAAAATAAGTGATATACAGCATACTTACATACTTCACCACCTGAATCAACAGCTACTCCCTTATCTAGTAATGCTTTTTTATCTCCCACTGTTGTTTCTTCAAATTGATCATTATAAACAACATCTCCACCATTTGGATATATTAATCGCAAATTTGAACTTCGATCGTTTTTTAAGTCTTCACGAATGTCAGTTATCATAAAATTAGGATTTAATTCCTCATTAATTTTTGTTATTGTAATTAACGTTCCTAATTTCTCGCCATCTTTAGTAATCATTTTGACAGAATTTGAGCGTATACTACTATTAGTGTTTTCATAATCAATAGGTAATTTCATCTTATACCTACTTGCCCTCAACACATATTCTTCTTCATACCCTTTAAAATATTTACTACTAATTTTAGTACTATCTTTTTTATCAGTATCTTTTATTTCCTCAGTTTCATTATTTTTATTATCAGCAGTTTCTTTATCATCACTACTACAAGCTGTAAACATTAATAAACAGCTTAAACAAATTAATAACTTAAACCTCTTTTTCATCTTAATATCCTCGTACACTTTCATAATTTAATTTTCTTGATTTTTTATTTATACTTCTAAAATCAAAATCTTTTTGTCCTTTTTCATTTTCAATAATTGGTATATCTAAAAATGTTGTTTCTACATCAACATCCCCATTAATTGTAATAATTGTATACATCTTTGAAAGATCAATATTTTTATCTTTACTTTTCAGATTAATCCCAATTAAATTAGCAGTTCGTTGTAACATCGCATCACGTTGAGAGTTCTTATTACTATTATCAAAATTTTGTAATAAAACAAATAATTTCAAATATTCTTTATAATTCATTGTAAAACCTGCGCCAGCTGAACTATTCCCTTTTTCTGATGTATCAGTAGTATTTGATGAAATTGATTGATTAAATTTATCAAAAGTTTTATTTATTTCTTCTGTTGCTTCTGATTTCAAATCCTCACTATAATTACCAGCAATTTCTTGTATACTATTCTTTAATTCATTGCCTACTCCTGATATACTTTCATTAACTAAAGAATTAATCTTCCCATGAATATCAATAATTTCCAACTCTAAATTTTTATTCATTTCTTCTAACACTTTGGTCAATCCAATTTTTTCATTAATATATTTATTTTTTAAATTTAATATTTCTTTTGCAATATTTTTAATAGGGATCAACTCAAAAATTTTATTTTTAATCTGTTCACTGATTTTTCCACCAAAACTATTATTCTTAATTTTATTTAAAATACTTTTTAATTCCTGTTCTATATCTGTTTCTGATAATTCCAGATCATTACAAATAATTTGTTCTGCCTTTTCAAATATAGCTGAAGAAATTATACTTTCAATATTTTGAACCATATCGCTACTAACTTTGTTAATATACTCATTTAAATTATCATTAACACTGTTAATTGCATTATCAGTGATTCCTAAAATTTTATCAGTAATACCATCTATTCCACCAACTACTGCATTTGTTACTTCTTCTTCTGCAAAATTTACGACCTCTTCAATAAATCTATTAGGTTTAAATACAAAAGTATCCTTGGTTTTTATAAAAGCAACATCTTTACCATCCATTAATGCTTTAACATCAATCGTACTTTCACCTAATGCAAAGCCGCAAACTATAATCGTTTTTATCACTGGTATCATAAAAGGCATAGAGCCTGCAATACTAGCTGCCGTAGTTCTTGCAGTAGAAGTAATTTGAGTATCAGTCATAGCATATAATAAATTAAGTACAAATCTCGTTGTATATAGTTTAGACTTCATTGCCTCAATATTTGCTTGTGGGGTATCCATTCCACATAGAATATATTCAACTTCACTTTGATAAAACGGATTAGTACTTGTGCTTTTACCAGCTAAAGTAACATCATTTTCACCTGATTCACTTGTATAATGACTAAACATTTCTGTCATGTATTCTGATATATATAAAGTATCTCGACTATTTTCACCATCAAAAATATATCTAAGATTTGTAATTGATTTTAAAAATGAGCCCATACTATTAAAATAATTCATAAATTTTTCAGCTGTTTTATTTTTATCATATTTACCTGATTCAAAATTATTAACCTTTTCACTACTATCAGTTTTTTCTATATAACCACTAGCAGAGCTGATTGAACTATCAGCATTACTAAGCGACTTATTTTCTGCTGATGGTTTAGCACTGCTTAAAACATGATCCAGCTTGTCTTTCTTACTTTCATCACCAGTAATATTTTTACAAATACTCTTTAAATACTTATAGAATTTATCTTCTTCATCAATTACTATTGGTTTTGTTCCAGAAAAACCACTTGTTTTATATTCAGAAAAATTTTCTTTAATTTTTTCTTTTTCTGTATTAGGTTCAATGTCAAAATTTTTAGTCTTTAATGACTTGTATAGCTTTTTACCATAAAGTGTTCCAACATTCTTATCATCTCTAAATGATTTTATAAAACTATCAATATATTCCTTATATTCAGTTACTGTGTTTTGCAAAGTTTTTAATTTATTTTTATCTAAATCTCTAGCACTACTTTCAAACTCTGCTTTCATTGATGCTTTGTATTCACTTTGAGCTAAATCATCAATAGCATTTTTATAATTTTTCTTTGCTGATTCAGCTTTATCAATTGCCTTTTTTACAGCATTTAATTTTTTATCTATCCCATTTAATTTAGATTTAATAATAGTAAGCTGTCCTTCTATTGCCCTAACAGCTTTTGAAACAACTTCAAACTTTTCATTTATCTTAGATGAATAATCAGTAATCTTATTATTATTTTGAACTTGATAAATAATAGCATTTTTATCCTCAAAATTTTGCTTAAAACTTTTTATCTTCTCATACTTTTCCTTATATTTCTTGTCCTCTTCACTTTCTACATAATTTTTATCTTTATATTTTTCTTTCATTTCTTTGTCATAATTATCACAATATTGTTTACAGTAATAATATAACTTATTATATGAAGGATATTTTTCTTCTAAAGCTTTAACCGCATTATATATTGTTTCTGGATAATCATCAGAATTTACATTTTTTAATGCTAATGCATTTGTTAAAGCACTTTTAATTTTCTTTAAATCACTACTCTCTTTTTGATTTGAATCATCAAGATATTTTTCTATATAACTATATAAATCCTCTTGAGAATACTTCGTTAATTTCTTTTTATCATTATCACTTAATTTAGCTTTTTTATATTTATTAACTATATTATCTTTTTTATTATGAAGACTTAAAACTTTACAAATATAATCTATTTGAGAACCATTTATATCTCTTAAAGTATTCAACATATCATCAATTGATGTTCCAAGTAAATCATTATATTCATTTATCGTATCATATGCTTCTTGACATTTCTTTCCTATCTCTGATATCTTGTCTTCATATTCAATTTTTTTATTTACTGCTTCAGCTTGTTTATCAACATCACCTAATGTTTTTAATTTAGTAATTAATCCTGTTGCAAGACTAACAGGTCCCCGATATTTCATATATTCAATGATTTGATTTTTCATTACATCAGGATTTGTTATTTGTGATTCGTTTGCACCAGCAATACTTAAATTATTTATAGCACTTATTTTTACTAGATTATCAAATTGCTGTGTATTAGAATCATTCATAAAATTTTTAAAACTATTAATAATATTTAGTGATATGGCATCACTACCTTGAATCATTGAAGAACTTTCTAAATTATTATTAAAATACATTTCTGCCTGATTTACAAAACTATTTGGATCATCTTGAGTAGCTAACAAACCATAATTATCATAAAGTTCATCATGAAATTCAGATAATAAAGCATTAAAAACTAGATCACCTGAACTAGTAACTATTGTTTTAGCAGCATCTAATCTAGCAGCATCAAATACATAACCGCCAAATACAAATGAGGGCAGCATGATAATAATTAAAAATACAGTTACTCCACCTCGACATTTTTTGAGTAAAAAATCCACGTATTTTTCACCTCCCTTATTTAAATTTTAAAAATGAAAATTGTTTTGTGATTTTGTTTATTACATCTTTTGCATTATCTGATATTTTACATTTTTTGGCTAAATATTCTCCTAAATCAAATACAATATCAGTATTTCTAAGAAATTCAGAACTATCACTAACAAAAGCTACTGTACTAAATTGTTTATTTATCTCAGTCGGTAAACCTAAAAAATTAAAGAAACGTGGTAATTTAACTTTGCTATTAACAATAACTTCAACTTTATTAGATAATATGTTTGATTTAGATTTAATTTCAACATTTGTTATACTAGAATTAATATCAAAATAAGCTTTAACATCCATTACCCTTTTTAATTTGGTACTAGCCACACCATCAAATTTTCGTTCTCCTATTCCCCAATAACGATATGGATTTAAATCATGATAAATTTCTTTAATTAATCCAGCATCAAAACTATTTACCCCTTCAAAATCAATTTTATTAGTTTCAATTTCTCCATATTTAGGATAACCAGATTGTATCATTATCCTACTTGCAACATCAGCTACACGATCTGCTCGAGATTGTAGAGTTGCCAATTCTAGTTGATAATAGCCCATGATAAATAAAAAACATACAATAATAAAAACAATCGGCATTATAATAGAAGCTTCTACGATTGTAGCTGCTCCTTTTTCTTTTTTTAATTGTTCAACTACTTTCATAAAAGCTCACCTATAAATATTTACCTGTCCAACATGAACCTACCCGTGTGAACCTAATCCACTAGTATCCCCAATTTGATCGAATAAATTATTAATCAACTCCATAATCCTATCTTTAAATAACCATGCTATTGCTACTGCAATAACAACAATTAAAATTACTGCTACAATATCAGCTGCCCCTCTTTCTTCATTTAAAAAATCATTTAATCTTTCTTTTAATAAAAATTTTTTCACTTGTAAGTATGCTAACATTTTCTCTTTCTCCTTTTCTAAAACATATTTGTAAACAATGGAACTATAATTACAATTAAAATTCCCATAAAAATTATTCCAGTTGGAATCAGTAATTTTGAATCAGCAGCTGCTCCTTTTTGAATAGTGCGCTGTTTTTTTTCATTCCAGCTTTCTTCTGATAACTCTCTTAATGATTTCGCTAGTTCGCCACTTCCTTTTTCTAAATTTTGTTCAATAACAGAAATAAATTTTTTAATTTCCTTTACATTACATTGCTTTGAAAAATTCATCAAAGCTTCATGGGTTGAAAATCCATTATTCATTTCGTCTTCAGCTTTCTGCATTTCTAAATAAAGTTCATGATTACTATTAAAAGCTATTTTTGCCCATGCCTCTTTTAAAATAAGCCCAGTATTGATTAATAAAGCCATCTTAGATAATACTGTAGGTAAATCTTTTAATAAATTTTCATGACGATTATTTACTGCTTGTAAAACTGTATAATCAATGTAATATGCTAGTATTAATCCACATACAAAAGACAAAACAACAATCTCAATACTATCTACTATTAGTGCAAACATCATACCTATTGGAATAATTGTAAGAACATATGAAATTTGCCCTGCAACATTAACATATAAAAAATATTCTGCATCTTCTTGTCCTTTAATTTCAATTAAGTTTTTTAATTTCTTTTGAAAATAAGAGTTATGTAAATCTAAATTAAATTTCTCAATTGCACAAAAACCGATTTGAAACAATCCTGGTAAAAAATATTCATCACTATCAATATCTGCAATTTGTTCTTCATATTTTTCTTTAGAAACAATCATTAAATAAAGCCAAAATAAAGTAAATAACAAACCTATTATTAATATTACAATTTTTATTCTTAATGTCATTTTATACCTCTATCTTGATAATTTTTAATCCTAATCGATATGCAAGAATAAAAATTATCAGTGCAATTATTTTAGTAGTAATAGTTGTAAAATTAAGTGCCATAATAGCATCAAACCCCATTGTCTGCATCATTGCAATAATAATAAACGGCATTAAAATAATTATATTTAACTGATTTTTATTACCAGCAATAATTGTGTTGATCTCTAATTCAATATCAATTTTTTGAGTAATTATTTCTTTACAATCATTAATAATTACTTTTAAATTTCCACCTAATCTAATACAAGTACAAAAGGTATCACAAAAATCCTTTATATCCTCTAAATGACTTCTATCAGCAAAATTCATTAATAAATTTTCAATTACAATATTATTGTATAAACCACCTATAATAATATTAACTTCCTTAGTTATATACGCATTTTCACCATGTTGACTAATCATATCTTCTAAAGCATTATTAAATGCATCATTAACGTTATCTCCTGCTGCTAATGAATTATTTAATGAATCCAATAAATCCCTAAATTCCAATAACAATTTTTTCTTTCTTTTATCAATAAGATATTTTCTGTATACTGGTATTGCTTTAAAGCCAAAAAATATTGCAATAACAAAACTGATAATAACAATCCCAAAGAATATCTGAATTGCTAGAAAAGCAATTATAAAGCCAATAAAAAAACCAATAAGCTTTTCTTTAATACCAATATTGATATAATCATAATCTATTGCATCAGTATAAATTCCCTCAATTAATTCATATTTTTCTTTTTTAAACATTGTTCTTTTCCTCTAAATTTCGATATTAAATCCTGCTAATTTTAATTTATACGTATTTTTAAATTCATTAGAGGTTCTTGATAAGCTTCCTGATACCTTTTCCAATGTAGTATTTTCATCTTCAATAAATTGATAAATTGGATTAAGAATTATTTCTCCATTTTCATATCCTAATACTTCACTTATTTCCATAGTCTTTCTTGAATGATCTCGCAATCTTGATAAATGAATAATAATATCTAAAGATGAAGCAATTTGCTGTCTTACTGCCTCTAATGGCAATCCCTCTGAACCTGTTAAAACCATTGTTTCTAAACGACTTAACATATCTTTAGTGGAATTAGCATGACCTGTAGATAAAGAACCATCATGACCTGTATTCATGGCTTGAAGCATATCTAATGCTTCACCCCCTCTTACTTCCCCAACTATTATTCTTTCTGGACGCATTCTTAACGATGATTTTATTAAATCTCTAATACTTATAGCTCCTGCGCCTGTCGTATTAGCATTTCTAGTTTCCAAACTGACTAAATTTTCAATTCCTACAAGCTGTAATTCAGCTGAATCTTCAATAGTTATAATTCTTTCTTCTTTGGGAATATAATTGGATAAAGCATTTAAAAAAGTTGTCTTCCCTGATCCTGTTCCTCCAGAAACAAAAATATTGTATTTAGCTTTCACTAAACATTTTAAAATCTCTGCTATTTTAGGTGTAATTGAACCAAATTTAATTAATTGTTCCATTGTCATTGGTGTTTTAGAAAATTTACGAATTGTAACAATTGGGCCATTTAATGAGATTGGTGGTAAAACAACATTAACACGTGAGCCATTAGGTAAACGTGTATCTACAATCGGATTTGCCTGATTTACCTCTCTTCCTGCTAATCCTACAATTTTTTGAATTATATCTTCTAGCCGTTCCTCTGATTCAAACTTTTCTGCCAGCTTTGTCAATTTCCCACTTTTTTCGATAAAAATATTTTCATGTCCATTTATCATTATTTCAGTAATATTGTCATCATTAATAATAGAGTCTAAAATATCTAGTCCCCTAATTGAACTATAAACACGATTTATCAAATCTACTTGTTCTTTAATTGATATATATACTCCCTTTGTAATTTGTAAGATAATCTCACTAATCTTTTCTTGTAATAAATCATCTGTAAATTCATTAAGTGAATACTCTTTTAATAAAATATCTTTAGTTCTTGCTATTACTTCATTTTTATATTCTTCATCCATATATCTATAAATTAGTTAAAACATTTTTAGATACTATTTCATCAATCAACATCTTATCATCAGATGCATTATATTTATTTACTATAGCTAGAACTGGTATTTCTTTATTTTGAATAGTATTATTAAAAGACGAACTCATCTTATTATAAATAATCCCAATTTTTTGACATATACTACTATTTTCTCTTTTGTCTACTAAAGATAATGAATTAATCAATTTTAAAAACTTATAATTACCTATTTTAGTGCCATCTACAACAAACCTTAAACTATCGCTTAAATCAAAGATAGTTTTTTCAACTATAGAAAAATCAATATTTCGATCAATAATAATATAATCAAACTCCATTTGTTTAAGCGCAGTAATCAATTTATTAATATCATCTATATTATTTATTTCTAATTTATCCAATAAAATAATCGGCGAAGAATAATAAAACACTCCATTATCATCTTTAGATAAATTTTTTTCTAGTTTTGAAGCTAAATTCATATCATCTTTTTTTAATAAGAATACGACATTACTAAAACTTGTATCTTGATGGTTTTTAAAATAAACATCAGTACTATCAAAATATTCTAAATTCAAATATAAGACTTTAAATCCCTTTTTAGTTTTAGAAATAGCTTCACTAATAGCAATCGTTGAAGTTCCTGTACCCCCACTAAATGATGTATAACTTATTATTTTAGCCTGATTGGAATTTGTTTTATTTATACTTATTCTTTCAAAACATTCCTCATACAAATTTAATATTTCCTCTAAAAAATCATTTATTTTTTGAAATTTATTAATAGCTTTAAAATTATTGATTTCACTTATTTCTTTTGATTCACTAAAATATCCTTTAGCAATTTTAATATCTGCTATTTCTTGAAAATCAAACATTAGTTTATTAACAATCAAGACATGTAAATCACTTAAATTAATTGACTGTAATAAAGTTTCTTTAGAAGTAAAAATATATAAATCTAATTTTTGTCCATAATTACTTTTTAAAGCATTTGAAATTTTATTGAGATATACTACGTTATTATCTAATAATGCAACTTTTATCTTCACATAATCCCCCCTTATATCCTATATATTACTAATAAAAGGACATATTGTCAATATTTAGGACTTATGGTATATAAAACATCTTTTATATTTTTATGTTTTAAATTATTTTTTTGGAGAATAATATAATATATTTGACTATTATTATGTATTTATATTATAGATAAACATTAAAAATTAACCTTTTACTATTTTATCCAAAGGACTTATTAAACACTTTCAAGACATACAGTAACTTTATATTTTATGATTTTATAGGTATTATGTATATAATTTGGAGATGATTAAATGGACTACACTAAACTTGGAAATAATATTAGAAAAGAACGACTAAAACAAAACCTAACAATCGAAGAATTAGCCTATAAAGCTGATATTACCCCCAATTATTTAGGTAAAATTGAAAGAGCTCAAAGCAAATTAAGTCTAGAAGTACTTATAAAAATTGCTAATGCTTTAGGAATTACATCTGATGATATTTTATCGCATGAATTTAAAAAAGTTCCCCAACAATTTATAGATACACTAAATAAAAATCTTATTGTCTTATCACAAAAAAATAGTGAATACATAGAGTTATTAAATGTTATGATTGATTTTCTAATTAACAAAACAAATTAAATAATATATTAAAATGAATAATAATAAATTAGATGCAGGGTAATTTAATAAAGTTTGAATTACTCTTTTAATATTCATGTTATAATAAATTCACATATAAAAAAGAGGCTGTAACGAAATAACTTTTTAAAAGGAAAGTTGTTCGTTCAGCTTTTTTTCTGCAAAATAAAAAGCAATTACCAACTATAATTGCATCTATTACGATATTTAATAATATTTTATGTTATTTTGACTGCTTTTTGGCTGTTTTTGAGCGCAATGAGGGTATCGTCAGCTCCCCCCTATTTTCAATGTGACATTTCATCGAGTTATCATTGATTTTCACTAATTTACTGGCTGTTTTTTCTCTTTCTTTAGTCTGTATTTGTGATATTTCTTTAAATTATATCCTATACACACCAGTAAAAATTCCATTTTCACGTTCTCTATTCCTCTTCTCGTGAATCTTGTGAATTTCATATCTTCTTTTATTACTCCAAACTCACTGGACAGGTTTTCATCGACAACTGCATAAAACTCGTCTAAAACTGCATTTCTGCTTACTGTTTTGTTTTCACCTTTTCCTTTATTTTATTTCGTTACTGCCCCCATTAATACTTTTATTGATTTGTAAAATCGCACATGGACCAGTTTTAACATAAACTAATGTAAGTTATGGAAACTAACCAGTTATCTGTGATTTATAATCCTAAACCAATTCCTCTATCTTACATGTGTGTTTCTTTGTTTGCATATCATAAGCTATTCCTATTATTAATAAATTATCTTTATAATTCTCTAATCCCTTTGGATATTTCTTTTCTTTAATTTGACTGATGGCGGTTTCAACATCCTGTTCCCATTTTAATTCAATAATCATTGCTGGTTTATCTCCTTTAGGAATAAACACCATATCTGCAAATCCTTTCCCACTTGGCATTTCTCTTACAATTGTATAATAGTTTCTGGCATTCATATATGCAATTGATATGGTATATGATAACGCATTTTCATTATTATATGTTAATATTGATGTATCAAGATGGGCCTCTTCTATATATTTTGCAACTGCTTCTTCATCTTTGTTCCATGTCGCTTCTAACAATGCCTGACTATTTAATAATGCTTTTGTTGTTTCATTCCATGATGAATCTTCAATCGAAGCAGTAAATGAACTTGTGACTTCTTTATTTGGAATATAGCATGTCTGATTTAAACTGTTATATCCTAGATATCCAAGATGAATAAGCAATGTTAAAACATCATCCTTTGATTTAAATGTAGTCATATCATTTTGAAACTTATTTACATTAAGATAAACATATTCTCCTGCCAGTAACTTTACAACATCATCTTTTAATCCATCAAAATTCATATCAATATAAATCTGTAAAGCTTCATATGTTTCTGTTACACTCCAGTAGTTTTCATATTTTCTATCAATCAATGAAAAAACAACTGAACGATGATTATAAACCGATAATTCTTCTGTCATTTGATAACCATCATACCATTCTTTCATTATATTATAGTCCATATTATATTTTTGACATAAATCTTGAACTTCTTTTTCTGTAAAACCCATAAAATCTTCTAATGGTGTAGGATTGAGCATAGATACTTCTTTAAACATATTTAAAGCACTATGTGTACCATACTTTTTAATTGGCAAGATCCCTGTCATATAACATAATGATACATATGGTTTATCCTTTAATAAATCTCTAAGAAAATCCAGATATTTTTCTTGAGCACTTCTATCTTCCTCGTATTCTCTAAAAATACAATCCCATTCATCAATAATAAAAATAAATGATTGATTTGTCTGCACATATACATCATCTAAAGTTAATGATAAATCTGTTTCATCAAACAAATCTAAATTTAAATATGCCATCTTTATTTCACGAACCAGTAGTCTAATCAATAGTTCTATCATCTTTTCAACACTTTTTGTTTTACTTAAAAAGCTTTGCATATTTAAATGAATAACATTATGCTGATTTAAATGTTTTTGATATAACTCAGTTTCACTAATTTTCAAATTATCAAATAATTCTAATGAATCACACCCTTTAGAATAATATGCAACTAGCATATTTGCATCTGTACTCTTTCCAAAGCGTCTTGGACGAGATATACATATGTATTTTTGTGGTGTTTTCATTATTTTATTTGTATAATCTATCAATAATGATTTATCTACAAATATCTGTCCATTTTTTGTTTCTATATATTCATTGTTTGCTGGATTTAAATAAATTGCCATACATATCATCCTTTCCTTAGATTATTATACCATTTTTTTGTTTATTAATCATCTTTATTTTATGCTTATCACCACATTCATTTCCGCCCGCCTTTGTTAGTCGGACACAAATATTTTATTAAAAATGATTTCTCTCCAATTATTTTTGTAGTATTCGATAAAAGATGCGGTATACTACAGAGTACGCAGAGGAGAGTAGGTCTCTCATCAGATGAAAAAAAGGAATATCTTTATAAACATTCCAAAGTCAAAATATAAATCATTCTTTAAAAACATACATACGAATCTCTTTTTTTAGCAAATCGCAACTACACCATTTTTTGCATCAAAATATAATAATTTATTATAAATCACGTGAATTTCACTAAGATAAATGGTGTGGCAAAAAAAGCAGAAAAACATTGATGTATTCAATATTTTTTCTACTTTTCTTTATGTAAGTCTACATATCTTATTTTATTTAACGACAATATTGACGATTTTATTTTTAACAACTATCACTTTTACAATATTTTTACCATCAATATGAGCTTTAACATTTTCTTGTTCAAAAGCAATAGCTTTAACCGCTTCATCATCCGCATCTTTAGCTACCTGAATTTTAGCTCTAAGTTTACCATTTACCTGGACACCCATTTCAACAGTTTCACTTACAAGCATATTTTCATCATATGTAGGCCATGATTCATATGCAAGAGTATTTTCATTACCTAACATCTGCCACATTTCTTCACAAATATGTGGTGCAATACAAGAAAGCATCTTAATAAAATTAAATGCATATTCTTTGTATACAGATGGTGCTTTATAACATTCATTAATAAAGATCATCATTTGTGAAATAGCAGTATTAAATCCTAATGTTTCAAAATCATCAGTTACTTTTTTTACAGTCTGATGATAAACACGATCTAGACTATGATCATTTTCATCACTTAATTTATCTTGTTCAATAAATAAACGATATACTCGATCCAGCCATTTACGTGAACCATCTAATCCATTTGTAGACCAAGGAAGCGCTGCTTCTAAAGGTCCCATGAACATTTCGTATAATCTTAGTGAATCAGCTCCATGTGATGCAACAATATCATCCGGATTAACAACATTTCCACGTGATTTAGACATTTTTTCATTATTATCACCAAGAATCATTCCTTGATGGAATAATCGCTGCCATGGTTCTTTGCATTTAACTACTCCAGCATCATATAATACTTTATGCCAAAAACGAGAATATAATAAGTGCAATACTGCATGTTCTGCCCCACCTACATATAAATCAACTGGTAACCATTTTTCTAACAATTTAGAATCACATATTGCTTCATTATTATGTGGATCAATATAACGAATATAATACCAGCATGAGCCAGCCCATTGTGGCATTGTATTAGTTTCACGTCGTCCTTTTTGACCATCAATCTCTACTTCTAACCAATCTTCACAATTAGCTAACGGTGATTCACCACTATCATGTGGTTGGAAGTTTTTAGTTGCAGGAAGTTCTAATGGTAATTCTTCAACAGGAACAGTCTTCATTGTACCATCTTCCATATGTACAATAGGAATTGGTTCCCCCCAGTAACGTTGTCTTGAAAATAACCAATCTCTTAATTTATAAGAAATTTTCTTTCCACCACAGTTATGTTCTTCTAACCAGACAATCATTTTATCAATAGCTTCTTGTTTTTCAAGACCATCTAACCAATCAGAGTTAATGTGTAAACCATCTTCAATGTAAGCAGCCTCTTCAACATTTCCACCTTCTAATACTGGAATAATATCAATTCCAAATTTTTTTGCAAATTCCCAATCTCTTTCATCATGAGCAGGTACTGCCATGATAGCTCCTGTTCCATAACTAGCTAGAACATAATCTGAAATCCAAATTGGAATTTTCTTTCCATTAACAGGATTAATAGCATATGCCCCTGTAAAAACTCCAGTTTTATCTTTATTTAATTCTGTTCTTTCTAAATCAGATTTACTAGCACAGCTTTTTTTATAAGCTTCAATTGCTTCTTTTTGTTCAGGGCTAGTGATTTCTACTACATATGGATGTTCTGGAGCCATGACACAATAAGTTGCCCCAAATAAAGTATCACAACGAGTTGTAAATACAGTAAATATTTTATCAGTTCCATCTATTTTAAAATCAACATTAGCTCCAATAGATTTTCCAATCCAATTACGTTGCATTTGTTTTGTTGCTTCAGGCCAATCCAAATCATCAAGATCCTCTAATAACCTTTCAGCATATTCCGTAATTTTTAGAACCCATTGACGCATTGGTTTACGAATAACAGGATACCCTCCACGTTCACTTTTACCATCAATAACTTCTTCATTTGCAAGAACTGCCTTAAGTTCAGGACACCAGTTTACTGGAATTTCATCAACATAAGCTAATCCAGCATCATATAACTTAGTAAATATCCATTGTGTCCATTTATAATATTCAGGATCACTAGTCGCAATCTCACGATCCCAATCATAAGAAAATCCCAATGATTTAATTTGTCCCTTAAATACTTCAATATTTTTTTTCGTAAATTCTGCAGGGTGATGTCCAGTTTGGATTGCAAATTGTTCTGCTGGTAAGCCAAATGAATCAAACCCCATTGGATGTAAAACATTATATCCTTGCATTCTTTTCATTCTTGAAACAATATCTGTTGCAGTATATCCTTCAGGATGCCCAACATGAAGACCATTTCCTGATGGATATGGGAACATATCAACACAATAATATTTAGGTTTGCTATCATCATAGCAATCTGTTTTAAATGTCTTATGTTCATCCCAATATTTTTGCCATTTCGGCTCGATTTCTTTGTGATTAAACGGCATTTTATAATTCCTCCTTAAAATAAAAAAGTCCTCCATCTAAGGACGACTTAATATCGCGTTACCACCTTAGTTCAAAGTCAAAAAGACTATGCACTCAAAACTTTAACGCAGTTAACGACAGTGACTACTTGATTCACCACTGCATCTCCTAGGTGAGTTCATAATCTGTTTCATCAGTTTCCACCACCCACTGACTCTCTATGAAAAACATAAATTACTACTAGTCCTATTCATTGATTTTCTTTAATACCTAAATATTATATCACAAAACTAACTAGATGCAACAAAATTCAGCTTTTTAATATCTTTGATACTTTAATGCTTTTACAGGATCTAAATTACTTGCAAAACGTGCTGGAAAATAACTACTGATAACCCCAAAAAATAATGCTCCAAAATATATTAAGCCTAATAAATAATTATCTACCTGGATAAATGATTGAGATAAATCTAACTGTAATCCTTCTTCAATAAACTGGTTAATAAAACCAATTAATTGACAAAAAGACAAATATGAAACTAAAAAAGCAATATTAATCAAAATAAAGCTTTCAAATAAAACTAATAACTTAAGTTGTAATTTACTTGCTCCTAAACACTTAAATATACCAATATCTTTTGTTTTTTGAACTGCTGACAAATATAATACTTCTCCAATTAAAAAACAAGCTGCAACAACCGCTAAAGAAGAAAATAAAATTAAAATACGTTGAGTCTGTAATAAAAAATCATTTATTTTATTACTAATATTTTCTCCTGCAACTTTAAATTCTAAATTAAAATATTTCTTTTTTAATTTCTTTAAACAACTATTTACATTTACTTTATTATCAATATTAATCATTCCAATCGAAAAATATATCTGATCAAGATTAATATTAAAACATTCACTTACATGTTTTACATTTGCCAGCTCATTAATATAAATAGTATCAAAAATCGTATTTTCTCCACTAATTCCAACTACTTTTAATCTTACTTTTTTGACACTATCTCCTTGTAAATAATAACCATAAACATACCGATTTAAAAGTTTTTTATAATCTTGCTTCAAATGAACAGCTGTTGTTTTTGATAAAATGATTTCATAATCACTTTTAATGTTTCTTCCTATTTCCAATTGATTATTCTTTAATTCTTTAGTCATATCACTTATATATATCGTTCTATCAATATTATAGTCTTTCTGTACAGAAATTCCAATAAATTCAAAATCTCTCATTTCACCATATAAATATGTAATATCCTGATTATTTGTTAATTCTACTAAATCTTTATAATTTAAACCTTTTCTACTAATACTTTGTAACGATACTAATTGGTTAGGAAAAATATTATTAAGTTGTTTTTGAATTTGCTGTTGTAATGAACCACTTAATGTAAAGGTTATCATTATACATATTAGTGCCATCATGAGACCAATAACAATTTTAGTATTTCTTCTAAAATTAGCACGATATTGCAACAAAGATAATTTAAAAAGATTTAAAGATGACTTTTTTTCTTTTAAACGATAATAAAAATTATTATCCTCTATATTATGATATTTACCAATTAATTTACCATTTTGGAAAGAATATATATAATCCCCATACTGACTAGCCAATTGTTCATCATGTGTAATCACAATTACTAATCGTTCCTTAGCTTCCCGTTTTAAAATATCAAAAATTATTTTAGCATTATTTTCATCTAATGAACCTGTAGGTTCATCACAAAGTAGGATATCAACATTTTTGATCATCGCTCTCAATGCTGCTATTCGTTGTTTTTGTCCTCCTGATAATACATTTACTTTCTTTTTTGAAACATTAATTAAATCTAATTTTTCTTCACGATCATCTATTTCCCTCTTAAATATAATTTGACAAAAAAACTTAGGCAAAAAATAATTCTGCCTAACATTTAACCAATTAACTAAATTAAAATTTTGAAAAATAAATCCAATATGTTTTCGACAATAATGTTTTATTGTTTTAATATTTTGGTGATCAAACAATATCTCTCCATCATAATCCTGATCTATACCACCCAAGATATTTAATAAAGTTGTTTTCCCACATCCTGACTCACCTGATATTACTACCATACCATGACTTGGAAAAATAATTGATAAATTATCAATAATCAACTCATCATATCGCTTATATAGATTTTTTATCTCTAACATCTTAATCCTCCTTTAACAAGATACTAGTATTCATCTTACTGATTTGTAAGCTTGATAAAACTCCTACTCCAAAACATGCACTTGTATAAACAAAAATCATAATTATATATATATCGTATGATGAAATCATAAGTTTAGGTAAAATAAAAAGATTTGGCAGGTTAAATAATTTATCACTAATATTTAACATATTTATAATTCTTAATAATAGTTCAGCTAAAACAGAACCTAAAAAACCAATTATACTTCCAATCAAACTAGTTTCTTGGCTAAATAGTTTTCTTGCTTTATTTAAAGGTAATCCATTTGATAACATTAAAGAAATATCTCTTTTACGCTCAATTAAGATTGTTTTTAAAATTATAGAAATCAAAATTAAAGAAATAATAAAACTAATTATCAAAAAACAAATTACAACCATTAACGCCATCTCAAATAAAGTTTGATAACTATCTAAATAATCTTGATGAACATTAATTATAAAATAATCATGTTCATATTTTTTTGATAACTGTTTAAAATATTTACTCTTTATAATCAAAATACTTTTATTTGTTATCTTATCTTTTAAATCCAAATCAATAAATTTATCACTAAAATAAATATTGGTTCCATTATTTATATAATCCTTTATAATTGCACTTACACTTAAATAATAAGTATTTTCATCAATGATAAAATATAGTTTATCATTGATATCTAAACTATATTTATGAGCAGTTTCTTGATTAATCATGATTTGATTATTTTGACTTGGGAACTTACCATTTAAATATTCAATATAATCACTATCATGTACCTGATAACTTTCTAATTGTAATTCCTGATCAGTTTTAAAAATTCCAAAGCTAAAATCCAATTTATAATTTAAAGAAGTTACTAAGCTATCATTTTTCAAAACATTAATCTGCTTATCAGTAAAATTTATTTCATTATAATCCTTTTTACTAATTTCAATTATTTCTTTAATTGGATTACTTTTTAAACATGTATTAATATAATTCCAGCCTCCATTAATTCCACTTAAAAGCAGTACAAAAGCAATAATCGTGAATAACTGAGAACAAAACATCATTACAATTTTCTTTTTTTGATATAATAATTGCCTTTTTAAATAAAATTTTATTTTAATTAGTGGACTACTTACTTGTTGATATAAATATTTATGATATCTAGTTTCTTGATCAAAGTTATAATTATTTTGATGACTATCAAGATCTATAATCATTTTAGAGTATTTGGTTATTAATTGATAATTGTGAGAAATAACAATAACTAAATGCTTTTTGGCATAAAACCTCAAAAATTCCATTACTTCACTAGCCAATAATTCATTCAATGCTCCAGTTGGTTCATCAGCTAATAATATTGGGGTATTACAAAGAAAAGCTCTAGCCAATCCTACCCTTTGTTTCTGTCCTCCAGAAAGTTCACTTGGAAAACAATCCAATAACGGAGTTATCTTTAATCTTTCTGTAATTGTTTTTAAATAATTTAAAGATACTGTTCTCCCCTTTATTTCTGATAATAAAATCAAGTTTTCATAAACTGTTAGAGATTCAATCAAATTATAGAATTGATAAACATAACTTATATAACTTTGTTGATACTTGTCTATTTGTGAATAATTCAGCTCACGCCCATCAATCAACACTTTACCATTACTAGGTTTTTCAATCCCTGCAATTAAATTTAGTAATGTTGATTTTCCACTACCACTTTTACCTACAACTGCTACTAATCCAAAACGTGGAAAATTTATTGAAAGATCATTAAGTACTAATTGTTTATGTTTGCCAAATTTATAAAATTTTGTAATATGCGAAAGTTGTAATACCATATTTTTCTCCTTATGTTATAATATTTGCGGTGATAAAAATGAATTTATTTAAATATAGTAATGATAATAAGCGTTATCATACTTTTAATTATTATTTAAAAAACAAGTACCATAATAAAGTTGCAAAAGTTAGTCTTAATGCTGGGTTTACATGTCCTAATCGTGATGGCAGTAAAGGTATAGGGGGATGCATTTTTTGTAGCAACAGCGGCTCAGGAGATTTTGCTGGAAATGTTGAAAAATCACTTGAGCAGCAATTTTGTGATATTAGTAAAATTCTTCAAAACAAGTGGCCAGGATGTAAATATATTGCCTATTTTCAGGCTAACACTAATACATATGGTCCTATAGAAAAGATTAAAAGCTGTATTGAACCTTTTTTAAATAAAAAAGACGTTGTTGCAATTAGTATTGCTACACGTCCTGATTGTTTAGAAGATGATGTTTTGCAGTATCTATCTACACTTAATTCTAAATGTGATTTATGGATTGAGTTAGGATTACAAACAATTCATGATGAAACTGGAAAAATAATTAATCGTGGTCATACCTATAAAGAATTTTTAACTGGCTTAAAAAAATTACGTCAACATAAAATTAATGTTTGTGTACATATTATTAATGGTTTACCATTCGAAACAAAAGAAATGATGCTTCAAACTGTTAAAGAAATTGGTAAATTAGATATTCAGGCTTTAAAAATTCATATGCTCTATGTAATAAAAAACACAAAATTATATCAACTTTATTTAAACAGTGATTTTGAAATGCTTTCTCGTGAAGATTATATCGATTTAGTAACTGAACAGCTAAGTTATTTACCTGATAATATTATTATCGAACGTCTTACTGGGGATGGTAATGTAAATGATTTAATTGCTCCCTTGTGGTCAATTAAAAAGGTTACGATCTTAAATGATATTGACAAACTAATGGTTGCTAAAAACTATTATCAAGGTTGTAATATTAATTCAAAATAAAAAGCCCTTTAGGGCTTTTTACTATTATTCATCTGTTTCAATTAAACCATAATCACCGTCATTACGACGATAAACAATACTAATAGAATCACTTTCAGCATCACGATATACGAAGAATGAATGACCGATTAGCTCCATTTGCATAATTGCTTCTTCCATATCCATTGGTTTAGGAGTAATAGCCTTCACTTTTACTAATACATCATCTTCAGATTCAACATCTTCAATTGAAGATAGGTTGAACGCAAGTTTATTATCTTTTGATTTACGACTTAATCTTGTTTTGTACTTTCTAATTTGTCCCTCTAATTTGTCCACTACTAAATCCATTGCAGTGTATAGATCATCATCAACTACTTCGGCTCTTAAAAGTACATATTCAGTAGGAATCGTAACTTCAAGTTTTTGTCCATAAGGATAAACTCGACATAAAACTTTTGCTTCAACATTGTCACTAACGATAAAATATTTATCTAATTTAGACAGCTTTTCTGATACTTTTGCTTCAATAGCTTCTGTGATTTCAATGTTTTTTCCTCTTACTGAGATTTTCATATGAATTCCTCCTTTGTATATGAATATTATACAATATAAATACATAAAATAATACTTAAATTATAGATAAAATTTGCAATATTTTAACACAATTAAAAAAACACTCAATTAATCGAGTATTTTTTTTATAAATATTTTTTTAAAATTTCAACCTTATCTAATTTTTCCCATGGCAAGTTAATATCACCACGTCCAAAATGACCATGGGCTGCAGTTTTTAGATACAACGGTTGCCGTAATTGTAGTGATTTTATAATTCCTGCTGGAGTCAAATCAAAGTTTTCTTTAATAGCTTTTAAAATAGTATCACGATCCACATGTTCAGTGCCATAAGTTTCAATAAAGATTGACGTAGGTTCTTTTACCCCGATTGCATAAGAAACTTGAATTTCAATTTTATCACATAAATTAGCAGCAACAATATTTTTAGCAATATACCTTAACATATAAGCTGCTGAGCGATCAACCTTTGAAGGATCTTTACCACTAAATGCACCACCACCATGGCGAGCTGTACCTCCATATGTATCAACAATAATCTTACGACCAGTTAAACCTGTATCACCATGTGGGCCTCCTATTACAAAACGACCAGTTGGGTTGATTAAAACTTTGTAATTTGTATTTAAATCATATTTTTTTACTACAGCATCCATAATTTGTTCTTTAATATAACATTTAAATTCTTCTTCATTAAAATCAGGATCATGTTGTATTGACATTAAAATAGTATCAATTTTAGGGTCCTTTTCAGTATAATCGATTGTTACCTGAGCTTTCATGTCTGGACGTGCATATTTAAATTCACCACTATTTTTCTTTTCCGTTGCATAACGTACTAAATGATGAGCAATTGAAATAGCTAGTGGCATATATCCTTCAGTTTCTTTACAAGCAAATCCAAACATGATTCCTTGATCACCTGCCCCACCAACTTCATCATTAGTACCCAAGGCAATATCTGATGATTGAAGATCCATAACAACCTGTACTTTACAAGTACGATAGTCTATTCCTTTATCACTATCATCATATCCAATATCTTTTAAAACATTACGTGCTACTTGTTCATAATCAACATTAGCAATAGTGGTAATTTCACCACCAATTACCACTAAATTAGTAGTTGCAAATACTTCACAAGCAACTCTTGAATTTGGATCTTCTTTTAAACAGGCATCAAGTATCGCATCACTAATTTGATCACAAACTTTATCAGGATGCCCTTTTGATACTGATTCAGAAGTAAATAATACTTTTTCTTTCATTTTTCTTTCTCCTTCTACAAATAAAAAAGCTTCCTAAAGAGAAAGCATACATAGTTAGGAAGCCTTCTCTCATTGTTCAAGTTGAAACTTGCTCAGTCAGGCACCTTCTAAATATAGGGTTGCCACTACATCATTGATCTTCATCTAGTAGTTCTTAATAAGAGTCTTTTTTATTTATTTCTTGTATTTCTTCTTTTGTTAATGACGTCATAACTTCTATTAATTCGTCATCCAAGCCAATATCTAATAAGATACTAGCAATCATTTTCTGTTGTCTAATATTTTCTTGCATATCATCACCTAAACATAGTTTGCTTTATTTAAATAATAATATTCTAAAAAAACAACAAATACATAATAATATATCTAATTAGATATTGCAAGCAATTTATCAGATACTAATATTTTAACATGAAATTTGTTTATTTTTATCTCAAATTTGTATCAAAGTTATCCAAATTTAAAATTCCATACCTTCTAAAACATTTTGCACTCCTAAAACACCTGGAACTTCTTCCATTAAAATTTGTTCAACACCATCTTTAAGTGTTTCATCAAGCATTGCACATCCAGCACAAGCACCTAGCATCTTAACATAAACAATTCCATCTTTAAAATCTAATAATTCAATATCACCACCATCACGATTTAAATATGGTCTAAGTTTATTTATTACCTTTTCAACTTCTTCAATTGTACTTGTATTTTCCATCTTTAACATCTCCTTATCAATACTCTATTTTACCACAAAATTTTTATTTTTAAATAAAAAGAATTCATCTTATATTCATTATTTTTATAAAAAATTTCATATTTTAAAAATCATTAATAAAAATTGCTAAAATGAAATATTTTAGTTAGATTTATGTTATAATATTTTTGCAAGGAGTGATTATAAATGAGCCAAAAAATTAAACGTGGTGATATTGTTGATGTCAAAATAACAGGCATTCAACCATATGGAGCTTTTGCAAGTTTACCTGATAATTCAACTGGTCTAATTCATATTTCTGAAATATCAGATAAATTTGTTAAAAGTATTGATAGTTTTGTAAAAGTTGGTGAGTTTATCAAAGTTAAAATAATTGACTTTGATGAAGAAACAAATCATGCAAAATTAAGTTTAAAGGCCATTGATAATCGTTATCGTAGGCGAAACAAACGTGTCTATTACAAAAATCCTAGACGATTGATTGTTGAAACGCCTAATGGATTTGCACCATTATCCTTTGCCATGAAAAAATGGCTAAAACAAGGAATCACGGAGGAAAGTTAAAATGATTACATTGGATTTATCTAAAGCTAAATTAAATGAAGATTTAGAATCATACAAAGATACCGTTAAAGATATCCATGAGATGATTCATAATAAGACTGGAGCTGGTAATGATTTTCTTGGTTGGGTTGAACTACCTAAAAATTATGATAAAGCTGAAGTTGAATTAATTAAAGAAACTGCAATAAAACTAAGAGAAAAAACAGATATCTTATTAGTATGTGGAATCGGAGGATCTTATTTAGGAGCCCGTGCAGCAATTGAAGCAATTAATGGATTATTTCCAGCTAATGATGTAGAAATAATCTATGTTGGTAATACTTTTTCATCAAACTATATCAAACAAGTAAGCGATTATCTTGAAGGAAAAGATTTTGCAATCAATGTAATTTCAAAATCAGGAACTACAACCGAAACTTCTATTGCATTTAGAATTTTTAAAGAAATGTGTGAAGCTAAATACGGTAAAGAAGGTGCTAAAGAAAGAATCGTTGCTACAACTGATAAAGCACGTGGTGCATTAAAAACTTTAGCAACAGAAGAAGGATACACAACTTTTGTAATTCCTGATGATGTTGGTGGACGTTATTCTGTTTTAACACCAGTTGGATTATTCCCGATTGCTATGGCTGGAATTGACATTGATAAAATGTTAAGCGGTGCTAAAGATGCAATGGTTAAATATGCTAATCCTGACTTAGATCAAAACGATGCTTATAAATATGGTGTTGCCCGTCAAATTTTACACAAGGCTGGTTATGCTGCTGAAATGTTTGTAACATATGAGTTACAATTAGCAATGGTTGCTGAATGGTGGAAACAATTATATGGTGAATCAGAAGGAAAAGAAAATAAAGGAATCTTACCTACTAGTGCTACTTTCTCTACTGATTTACATTCATTAGGACAATTCATTCAAGAAGGATCTAAAGTATTATTTGAAACAATTATGCAAATCAAAGAACCCGCTGGTGACATGACTATCCCTAGTGATAAAGACGATTTAGATGGTTTAAATTATTTGGCAGGTAAATCAGTTGATTATGTGAATAAACAAGCTTGTCAAGGAACTATTGATGCTCATGTAAATACTGGTAATGTACCTAATATCCTAATTACATTAGATAAGATGGATGCTTATGGATTTGGTTACATGGTTTATTTCTTTGAAATCTCATGTGCTATGTCTGTATATTTACTTGAAGTAAATCCATTTAATCAACCAGGTGTTGAAATATATAAGAAAAATATGTTTAAATTACTTGGTAAACCTGGTTATTAATAGCAAAGACAATCGATTTCGATTGTCTTTTTCATTTTATGTAAAATTTTTGTTGACTATTTATAAAGTAAGTGGTAATATATTAAAGCATCATGAAGCGGAGGTTTAGCTCAGTTGGGAGAGCATCTGCCTTACAAGCAGAGGGTCAGCGGTTCGAGCCCGTTAACCTCCACCATTAAAAATAAATATGCCGGCTTAGCTCAATTGGTAGAGCAACTGACTTGTAATCAGTAGGTTGAGGGTTCAAGTCCTTTAGCCGGCACCATGATGGAGGAGTAGCGAAGTGGCTAAACGCGGCTGACTGTAACTCAGTTCCTTTGGTTCGGTGGTTCGAATCCGCCCTCCTCCACCATCTATTATTGGGGTATAGCCAAGCGGTAAGGCAACAGACTTTGACTCTGTCATCTCCCTGGTTCGAATCCAGGTACCCCAGCCAAATATATAACGACCCGCTAGCTCAGCTGGTAGAGCATCTGACTTTTAATCAGAGGGTCAGGCGTTCGAATCG
Organism: Thomasclavelia cocleata; assembly: GCF_900102365.1. Classification (GTDB taxonomy): domain Bacteria; phylum Bacillota_I; class Bacilli_A; order Erysipelotrichales; family Coprobacillaceae; genus Thomasclavelia; species Thomasclavelia cocleata. The sequence goes on from NZ_FOIN01000008.1 coordinate 61,571, forward strand.
CCTGCGGGTCACCATTTTTCAAAAAAAATCTTGCAAAAAATTATTAATTGTGTTATTATATTAGCGCATTAGAAATGCGGGTGTAGTTCAATGGTAGAACTTCAGCCTTCCAAGCTGACTACGTGGGTTCGATTCCCATCACCCGCTCCATTTTTTTGAATAAAATTATTAAACGACACTAAAAATATTAGTGTCGTTTTTATATTCTGATTGATTATATAAATATCAAATAATAACTTTCTTTAGATTTTATTGATTTTACATATCCTCTTGTTTAACTTTTCTATATATATTTAGAAAAAAACTTGATATTTCAAATCTCTAATCACCTAACTCTTCCTTAAAATAAGCAATTAGAATACTAATTTCTTCTTGATTAAGCATATAATATTCATTATTAAATGTAATAAGATTACCAACTACATAAATATATATTAAAAATATTGAAACGATAGCTAAAGCCGATCTAAAAACTACCTATAACACATTGACTCCAGAGGTAAAGGTAACTGTATTTCTTTTTCAATTAACTATAAACTTCTATTTTGATTTTGAAGCAGCTAATATGGGTTCATTTTTCTATTTGACCATATTTCACCTAGAGTTTCTTTTTAGCCCTATATATACAATCTAAAACAGTATTGCAAACAAAAAATAGTCAGGTATTAGTCACCTTAAAGCGAACGAAAATACCAAACTATTTTAATTACTTATTATTACTATAACCATGCAATTTTAGGAATAGATGTGTATCTACTTAACATTTCATAAGCTTGAATAAGATTTACTTTTTCATTATCAATATTTTGATATATGTTAAGAAGTCTCTTTTTCACTTGACTATCATTACAATCATCATTAATTGCAAGTTGCATAAATTGACCAGGAAACAATAAACGAGCATATAAATAAGTTAATTCATCAGTTGATAAATTTATATAATTTATATATTCTTCTAACTCATTTATAGAAATTAAATTATTTTTATATCCTGTTGCTAAATCCTTAACCCTTGAAGCAACTAGAAAATTACTAGGACAACATAGAACTTCATAACTATCATTCATATAAAAGTGTTCTATTCCAGCAGGGATTTCTTTTGATTTAATTTGATTTAAAACACTGATTGCACATTCACCTAAACCTTGATAATAGTATGATAAAACTACAAAATGTTCAAAATGACTGATTCTAGAAGCATAGTTACCAATTTTACATTTTGCTTCATCAAGAATCTTACACCAGCTTTCTTTAATTTTTATTATTTCAACTGTTGATTGAATCGGTATCATTGATTGACGAATAAATGTATCTATGTGATAGGTTTCAATTTGATAAGTGTACAGAATATAATCCATAGTTATTGGTCGATTAAAACAATTATTAACAACTGTAAAACCCACTAGATTAAGGCTATTCATATAATATGGGTAATCATTAGTAAAATTATTTATCCTACAGATATAATAAAACTTTTCTTGATAAACAAAATAATCACTTTCCTGCTCTAAATAAATTTGATAAAATCGTTGTAATATTTCTAATTTTGATACCAATTAGGCACCTCCCCTTCAATGATTTCAATAATTAATGGATATTCATATGACTTATTAAACTCTTCATTATAAAAAGGCAGCAATACCATCATCTTTATTTTAATTGTTAAAGTTAAAGAAACCATTACATGATTAACCCCATAACTTTTTATTTCCTTATTTACAGTACTTGTTATTGCAGATATAGTCTTATACCTAATTTTTATATTTGGTCCAAGATTGGCTAAAAAAGGGTTATCTGTCAACATCCCTATTGGTACACTTGCAATAACACCACCGTCTTTACTGATTTTTTCTAATTTACGCTGATAAAATGAATTATCTGTCTTTTTATAGATACCTTCTTCAACTGATGAAAATAGCTCATCTAACTCATTAACAATTTTAGCACCTATACTTGAAGCATAGTTAGTATTAAAATTAATTGTTGATATTTCATTTCCATTACGATTGATCCTAATTAATTCCTGGTGATCTAACTTAGCTGGAAATGGTGTATTATTAATCACCATTTGACAAAAACGATCTATTTCTTTATCCGCAATCTTTTTAAGCATTGGTGTAACATTTATACTTAAAAGTTGAATCATTATTGCAAAAATAACTAAAATAATAATTATTATATATCGTTTTTTCATCAAATCACCAATATATTATATTAAGTAAACCACTTAATTATGCTTTGATGTGATCATCTTATATAATTGAATAACAATACTAGGTATGGTTGCAAAAACAAAAATCATTGCCAGATGACGCAAACTTAGTTCACCAATTGAAAAAAAGGTATGAAAATTAGGTGAAATTAAAATCCATGTCAATAATACTGTACCAATAACAAAAGCACCTATACTATAAAAATTTAAAGGTATCTTATATAATGGTAAATTACTACGACAATTAAAACCATGTAATAAACGTGCCAAACACAATGTTCCAAACGCCATAGATGATGCAAATAATTCATTGACTTTTAAGCCAACAAAATAAGCTAACATCGTAAAAACACATATAATCAATCCTTCGAAACCGATTTGCAATAATGTCTCTTTATTTAATAAAGAATCATTCATTCCTCGTGGTTTTTGTCTTAAAATCTCATCACTTCCCTGTTCCATTCCAATTGCAATCGCTGGCAAAGAATCTGTAATTAAATTAATAAATAACAGATGTACTGGTAAAAATGGTGTTGGCAAAATTAAAAATGATGTTATTAAAACACAAATTATAGCCGCTAAATTCCCAGACAATAAATAAATAATTGAATTTTTTATATTTGTATAAACATTACGCCCTGTAATTATAGCCTGAACAATAGTTGCAAAATTATCATCAGTTAAAATCATACTAGCAGCATCTTTTGATACCTCACTTCCTGTAACCCCCATTGCAACTCCAATATCACTCTGTTTTAAAGCAGGAGCATCATTAACTCCATCTCCAGTCATTGCAACTATTTGACCCTGATCTTGCCAAGCTTTAACTATTCTAATTTTATGTTCTGGTGCTACACGAGCATAAACACTTACCTTTGGCAATATATCAGCTAGTTCCTGATTAGACATTTTTTCCAATTGAATCCCCTCTAAACACAAGTCACCATCATGATAAATACCAATATTTTTAGCAATACTGCAAGCTGTTACAACATGGTCTCCAGTTATCATAATTGGCTTAATTCCTGCTATAAGACAATTTTTCACCGCTTCTTTACTTTCTTTACGTGGGGGATCTATCAATGATACTAAACCAACAAAAACTAAATCTTTTTCATCATTAATATCTAAAGTATTACGATAAAATTCTTTATAGGCAATACCAATAACGCGTAAACCATCACGAGCAAATTTTTCATTTTGATGAAGAATTCTTTTTCTTTCATATTCAGATAAAATTTCTTTATAACCATCTATCAAGATTCTATTACAACGTTTTAAAAGAACATCAGGTGCTCCTTTTGTATATAAATGATTTTTAGAACTAATACTCATTAATTTTCGAGTTGAATCAAATGGTAATTCTAATTGTCTCAAAGCACTTAATTTATAAGAATACTTTAGAGTATAGTCATGGTATAAGTTTAATAATGCTAATTCTGTTGGATCACCAACCTGATGATTTTCATTTACTGCTGCATTATTACACAGGCTGAATGTTTTCAACAAAACGTTATGACTATATTCATGGTGGTCTAAATCATTTACTGAAATTACCCTTCTATTAGTATAAATATCTATTGCACTCATCTTATTTTGTGTTAAAGTACCTGTCTTATCTGAACATATAACAGAAACACACCCTAGACTTTCCACTGCATTTAAATTTTTAATAATTGCATTCTCTTTTGCCATCTTTTGAGTTGAAATTGATAAAACTATTGTAACAATTGATCCAAGCGCTTCAGGTATTGCAGCTACAGCCAAAGCTACTGCAACCATCAACGAATCTAAAATATGTTCTTTTGCAATAAAAACACTCATAAATAAAACAATAATACAAATAGCTATAATTCCAATAGATAATTTAACTGAAAATTCATCTAATGTTCGTTGTAATGGTGTTTTTCTTTGCTTAGTTTCGTTTAGCATTCCTGCTATTTTACCCAATTCACTTTTCATCCCCACTGCGGTTACTATATATTGTCCAGTACCATTCGTCACTAAACTACCAGAAAAAACCATATTATTCATATCACCAATTGTACACTTTTTATCAATTGGCAGTAGTTGTTTTTCAACACTATTTGATTCACCCGTTAAGGCACTTTCATTAATTTGAAGATTCACTGCCTCTTTTAATCTTCCATCACCAGCAATAACATCTCCAGCTTCAATATTTACAATATCACCAACAACTAATTCATTTGAATTAATTTCTTGAACTTTACCTTCTCGTATTACTTTAACTTTAGGTATTGATAACTTTTTCAAACTATCAATCGACTTTTGTGCCTTTACTGTTTGAAAGGTTCCTAACAATGCATTTAAAGTAATTACAATCAAAATTACAATGGTACTTTCAAATTCACCACTAATTGCTGAAATAATTCCCGCTACAATTAAAATAATAACTAATAAGTCTTTAAATTGATTAACAAATATTATTAATGTACTTTCGTGTTTTTCTTCAATTATTTCGTTTTTTCCAAACAAATGTTTATATTTATCTATTTGACTTTTATTCAATCCTTGATTAAATACTCCTAATTCATTTTGAATATCTCCAAACGATTTTTGATAAGCTTCCATTTTACCCTCCTATCCATACTCATAGATAAACTATACAAAATAATCAATGAAAAAAATGTTAAAATATAAAAGTCAAAATAAAAAACCAAGCCCTTTAACAGACTTGGTTTTAATATGTATGGAAGTTATTGAGATTGCCATAAAGCTTTTAATACATGTTCACCATTTATTGATACAGTTGTATTCTCAGTAATAAATTCATTATTATATATCCAACCTAAAAATTGATATCCTTCTTTAGTTGGTCGTGGTAATTCACCATAAATATCATCATAAATAACTTCTTTATGTTCTAATATCACATTACCACCATCATAATCAAAAACAACATTAATTTTAATCGGTTTCCATGACGCATATAACGTCATACTTTGTTCAACCTTTTGGGTAAGGGGATCCCATTCATGTTTCAAATCTTGATCAAGATACCAGCCTTCAAAACTATATCCAGCTTTTAAAGGCTCATCAATTACAATTGAATCACCATACTTGCATTCAATTGGTTTAATATTTTCGCCACCATTAGTATCTAAATTAATTGTAAAATGACTATTAAGAGCTAGAAAAACAACAACTCCAACCAAAATAACCATTAATGTAATAATTACATAATTTAATATTTTTACAGGGACATTGACTCCTCGGTACATTCCGCCACCAGGTCCCCAATTTTTTTGCTTTTTTTCAATCTCTTCTTTTTCATCCATACTCTCACCAATTATTTTCTTACTAAATATTTACGCATATCAACAGCACAAGCTACTAAAATAATTAAACCTTTAATAACATATTGCATATTAGCATCAATACTTAAGAAAGTCAATCCTACGAAGATAATACGAAGTAAAACAACTCCAATAATTACACCACGGATCTTACCAATACCACCAACAAAAGATACCCCACCAATTACACAGGCTGCAATTGCATCTAATTCATAGTTTAACCCAGTTGCAGCACTATTTGAACCAATTCTAGCCGATTCAACAAAACCAGTTAAACCATACATAATCCCAGCTAAAACAAATACCATGATAATTGTTCTTGAAACATTTACCCCAGATACATTAGCTGCTTCAGGATTAGATCCTACAGCAAACATATTTTTACCAAATTTTGTTTTATTCCAAATAAACCACATAATTATAGTAATTAAAACTGCATACCAAACAAAATTAGGAATACCTTTACCACCAATACTAATTGCTGCCCCTGCAATAAAACCAGTATAACCTGCATCTAGTCCAGAAATTGATTGTCCATTATTTGTACCAATCATTAAATACATCAACAAAATACCATATACAATTAATTGTGTAGCTAAAGTTACAATAAATGGATGCAAGCTAAATTTTGAAACACAGAAACCATTTACAAAACCTACAATAGCTCCAATTGCAATTGCTAATAATAAAACCACAAAAATAGGTAATGTATCAAGATCTACAAACATTTTATTTGCATATCCAGATGCTTGTAAAAGTGAAGCAGAAACACAGGCTACTAAACCTACGATACGTCCTGCAGATAGGTCAGTTCCTGTTAAAATAATACATCCAGCAATTCCTAATGCAATAGGTAAGTTAGCTGCTGAAAGTGAAACAATGTTAATAATTGATGAACTAGATAAGAACTTAGGACTTATAATTTGAATCGCAATAATTGCAATAACCATGAAAATATATAAAGAGTTATTAATTAATAATTCTTTTAAAAATGTTTTTTTATCTTGGCTGTTTAATTGCTTAAAATCATTATATTGTCTAGTTACACCACTAAATAATTTTGCCATATAATAATTCTCCTTTATACATATTTTGCTGCAAGTGTCATAATTTCTTCTTGAGTTGCTGTTTTAGCATCTACCTCACCTGCAAGTCTTCCTCCAGACATTACAAGAATTCGATCACAAACTCCCAATAACTCTGGCATTTCTGAAGATACCATGATTACTGATTTTCCCTTACTAGCCAAATCAATAATTAATTGGTAAATCTCATATTTAGCTCCAACGTCAATTCCACGTGTAGGTTCATCCAGCAATAAAACTTCTGGATTTGTTAATAACCAGCGCCCTAAAATTACTTTTTGCTGATTCCCCCCTGACAAAGATCTTATTTTTGTACTTTGTGAAGGTGTTTTGATACGCATTGCTCCAATTGACCACTGTGTATCTAATTTCATTTGCTTTTCACTTAAATAAAGATGATTTTTCACATAACTATTTAGATTTGAAATCGTAGTATTTTCCTTGATATCCAAGATTCCAAAGATACCAGTTGCTCTTCTTTCTTCTGTTAACAAAGCAAAACCATTTTTAATTGATTCTTGAGCAGATTTATTTTTAATTACTTTTCCATCGATTTTGATCGTTCCAGATTTTCTTGTAGCAATACCAAAAATTGTTTCAATAACTTCAGTACGCCCTGAACCATCTAATCCAGCAATTCCAACAATTTCACCCCGTTTAACATCAAATGAAATATCTTTAATATGATTATACATACCAGTAAGTTTATCAACCTCTAATACTGTTTCCCCAATCACATTTGTTTTTGGTGGGAAACGATTAGTTAATTCACGCCCTACCATTAACTTAATGATCTTATCCATTGTTAATTCATTAGCAGGTTTGGTTGCAATCCATTGTCCATCACGCATAATAGTAACATCATCACTGATCCTTAAAATTTCTTCCATTTTATGAGAAATATAAATAATTCCACAACCACGATCACGTAACATATTTATAATTCTAAATAAATGTTCTACTTCCTGTTCATTTAATGATGAAGTCGGTTCATCCAAAACAATAATTTTAGAATTATATGAAACTGCTTTTGCAATCTCAACCATCTGACGATTAGAAACAGACATAGTACTCATAATTCTTTTTGGATCAACATCAATTCCTAGATCCTTAAAAATTGCTTTTGTATCTTTGTACATGATACTTTCTGATGTCATAATCTTGAATTTAGTAGGATATCTTCCCAACCAGATATTATCCATAACATTTCTTTTCAATGCCTGATTCAGCTCTTGATGCACCATGGCAACTCCATGTTCTAAAGCATCTTTAGAATTTTTGAAATTTACTTCTTCACCTTCCAAGAAAATTTGCCCAGTATCTTTGACATACATCCCAAACAGACATTTCATCAAAGTAGATTTACCTGCTCCATTTTCTCCCATCAATGCATGAACACTTCCACGTTTTACTGTTAATGAAACATTATCTAGTGCCTTTACTCCTGGGAATTCCTTACTAATGTTTTTCATTTCTAACAAAACATCACTCATAATTTCCCTCCTTTATTCATCCATAAAATTAAGTGGGGCATTGGATAATTAACCAAATGCCCAACTTTATTTTTTATTCTCCTAAATATTTACCATATGCAATACGGATTTTATTAACTTTTTTATCTTTGTTATAACTATCTGTTCCATCCATTAAATCTTTATCATCTAAAGCATTTTGAGCTAATAAAGCTATCGCTTTTGCCATACCTTCAGCATCTTGTTTAATAGTTCCAGCCATCTTATTCTTTTTAATTAAATCTTTAGCAGCATCAGTTGCATCTACACCAAATACAGGAATTACTTTATCTCCACTAGTATTGTATCCAACTGAATTTAAAGCAGTAATTGCACCTTCAGCCATACCATCATTATTACAAATAACTAATTCAATCATATTGTTATTGCTGTCACTATAAGAAGCAAGAGCAGTAGTCATATATTCATTAGCTGCTTGAGCTGACCATTTACCTTGTTGATCAACTAAATATTTATCATTGTTTGAAGCATCATAGAAAGTTAATGCTGGTTTACCTGCGGCAACTAATTTTTTATTTGCATCTTCTACAGCATATTGAGTACGATAAATAGCTTCGTTATTTCCTTCTTCACCTTTAAACATGATATAAGAAATACTTCCATCTTTATTCAAATCAAAACTATCATAATTAGCTAATAAATATTCACCAATCATTTCACCTTGTAAGTGCCCAGCCTCAGCAGCATCAGTACCTACGAAAGCACATTTGTCATAACCTTTTACAATTTTATCAGAAACTTCACGGTTAAAGAAAATCAATGGAATATTTTCTTTTTTAGCCATATCTACAATACCTTGTGCAGCATCATCAGAACCTGTATTTACGATATTAACAACTAATGCTTTGGCACCTTTTGTAATTGCTGTTTGCACTTGTTCAGTTTGAGTTGTCTGATTCCCATTAGCATCATAATCTTGATACTTAACACCAGCATCGCTTAATTGTTTCCCTAAAGCACTTCTTACACTTGAAATATAAGTGTCACTATAATTGTAGTAGAATACATGAACATCTCCATCGTCACTTCCTCCACAACCAGTTAGTACAGTTGCCATACATACTAACATTGTACATGATAATAAAAACGATAATACTTTTTTCATTTTAAGTCCTCCTCTTTAATTTCGTTTCCATCTATATATATTTTATTTGTTAACCTGCAATATTTTAATATAATATTTTATTTTTTATAGGTAAAAATCTACACCTAATTAAATAAATTATTATTAACATGGTTAATTTGTGAGATATTCTTTAATTTCAAAGAAAAAATCTTCCTTTTATAGGAAGATTAATTAAATGGAAAAACAATTTTTTGATTTCCTTTTTCAAACATATTCTCTTTATTAATCACAACAGTCTTTGTATAAATTCGCTCTTCGCCCCCTTGTTTTCGAGATAAATAATATGCTTGTTCAACGCCTAAATAACCAATTGCAAAAGGATTTTGAACAATCAATGCATCAACAACCTCTGTTTCTAACATTTTAATTGAAACTATATTGTTATCAAATCCAATAACAGAAACCTTATCTTCATATCCTAATTGCTCAATTGCATAACCAACCCCTAAAGTAGTCCATTCATTAAATGTAACAATTACATTAATATCAGGATATTTTAATAAAATATCTTTAGTAGCTTGAATGGAAGAAGGAATATCAGACTGAACATTAATTGTTTCCAAAGATAATACTCGTTCATCTTTACTCAGAACACTTCTTAACCCTCGTTCCCGTTCCTGTCCATTTGCAGTATTAACATCAAAATTTACGATTCCAACATTATATACATTACTACCTAATTTTAAAACTGTATCTCCTGCCATTTTTCCCGCTTCATAATTATTTGTACTTATTCTAGTATGAATTTTTTTTGAATCAACATCACTATCAATAATCACAACTTCGATTCCTGCTTCAATCGCATTTTCAACACTAACCACTAATTTACGATAATCAATAGCTGATAAAACAATTGCATCTACTTTATCCTTAATTGCCTTTTCCATCATTTCTATCTGCGACGCATAATCTTCTTCATTTTCTGGTCCATCAAAGGCAAGCTCAAGATTATACTCTTTACTAGCTGCATTAGCACCAGAAAAAACAGATTTAAAAAACTGTGAAGTTGTCGATTTAACAATAACTGCTACTTTTATTTTTTGATTCACTGAATTACAACCAGCTAAAGAAAATATCATCGTAATTACAATAAATATCTTTTTTGTCTTTTTATACACTATATCGATCCTCCATTACCGCAGGAATCTTAATTGTAATCATTGTTCCAACATCTAACTCACTTTCAACGACAATACCATAATCATCACCAAAATATATTTTGATTCGGTCATTAACATTTTTAACTCCGATTCCTTTACTATCTGTTCGTTCTTTTTTTAAAATACTTTCAACTTGTTCCTCACTCATTCCAACACCATTATCTTTTATTTTTATAATAATATCATCATTAACTTTGTGGACAGATATTAAAATTTCTCCTTCATCAACCATTCTTGATATTCCATGATATAATGCATTTTCAATAATTGGTTGAATTGTTATTTTATTACATAAATATGGTAATACTTCCTCATCAATATCGAAACAATAAGTAAATTGATCTTTATAACGGTAACTTTGAATAACTAAATAGTTTTTAGCATGCTGTATTTCCTTTTCGATTGGAATAAGTTCATAACCTTTAGAAATACTAATTCTAAATAACTGTGCTAAAGCCCCAACCATCGTAATAGCATCTTCGGTTTTTTCTTCTTCACACATCCATTGAATAGAATCCAATGTATTATATAGAAAATGTGGATTAATTTGTGCCTGTAATGCTTTTAATTCAGTTTTACGTAAAGCAACTTCTTCTTTTTTTACTTTATCCATCAACTCTTGAATTTGAATGACCATATGTTCAAAAGAACTAGATAGTTTATTAAATTCACTAGCCCCTCTTACAGGAGTATATTTAAAATCAACAGCATTTTTTTCAAATATACTCATAGCATCCACAAGAGAACGTACTGGCTTAGTCAATTTATTTGATAAAACAAATAAGATTATAATTGCAAATATCATTACTACTAATGCAATAATAATAATAATTTCAATTGCAGTTATTGCTCTATCGTCAACCAATTCATCAACATAACTAACCCCAACAACACGCCAATCAAATTTTGAAACATCTTTAACAGTATAAATTACACCATCATTGATAGTATTACCTTCACGATAACTAATAACTTCATCTATCTTTTCTTTTTTTACATCTAAATAAATTAACTGCTGTAATGGATGATAAACTAGATCATCATTTTTATTAACAATAAAACAATAACCATGCTCACCAATTCCTACATCATCAATATATCGAGCAATCGAAACAAATCGAATATCCATCGCTACATAAACAAGTTTATCATGACTACTAGACCATTGCTTTTGACAAACTGTTACAACCCAAGGATATTCTCCATCAAAAAGATTTTGTACATGTGGCGATGTAATTACATATTCATTATTACTATTAAATAGTCTTTTATCAAAGGATAAATTTTGATTGAAATCTGTTTTTAATGGTGTATTACTTTGATAATCTAAAATATTACCCTCCATATCATAAATTATAATGGAAACAATATCTTCATTAATATTTACCATCGTTTCCATTTGTTCTTTAATATTAAAAGTATCTGTAGATTCATTAATAATTAATGACATACTTTTCATTTTATTTACAATATCATTTGAATAATTTTCAATAGTATTTAATACTTGAGTAACTGACTGTTCAGAATTTGTTTGAGCTACAGATAATAAGCTATCTTTTAAAACCTGCCTAAACGAAATTGTTAAAAGAAGTACAACAACTATAATAACGCTTACAATAAACAATAATAAATAAATTGATATTGAAAGATCCTTTTTTTTATTTTTCATTACTGCTCACCAGATTTTGTTCTCTCATTTTATTAGGCGAAATTCCATATTGTTTTTTAAAACAGTAACTAAAATAATGCTGATCACTATATCCGCATTTATAAGCTATTTCTAATACTTTAGCTGATGAATACAATACAAGCTCTTTTGCTACTTCCATTCTCTTTTTAGTCAGTAAAGTAATAAAAGTTTCCCCCATATTCTTTTTAACAAGTGAACTTAAATAGCTAATACTTACATGTAAGGACTCACTAACAACACCTAAAGATAATTCTTCATTACCATATTCTTTATCAATGATTTCCATTAATTCATCACAAATAACTTCACTGTTCATCTTCTTTTGCTTCTTTATAAGACTCTTTGATAACAAACAAAACCCAATTAAATCCATTCTTTTTTCATTAAAAGAATGTTTATTAAAAATACTTGATAATTCAGATGCTTTATTAAAAAACAAAGCCGAAGATTTAGCATCACAAACTGAATAAACAAGAGCACAAGTAGAAGAAATAATTCTTATCATTAACAAATCAATATCTGCTCTTGTAGCCCCTTGATCAATAAACATTACAAAGATACTAGAAAGATATAACTCAATCTCATCAGTCCCTCCTGATTTGATTAACTTTTCTATTTTACTAGCAATTTTATCTACATCCTCATAACAGATCATCGAAGTACGTTTAATATCACCAATAAAATTAATACTTCGCCTAGAGCCTTGTCCATACTCAACTGCACTCATTGCTTCACTATAAAGAAGATTTGCTTTCATTAACGAATCGCTAATACTACTGAGACCCAAATAACAATCTGCACACAAAATTCTTTCACTACTTTGAACTATTTCATTGACAATGATATTAACATACTTTTCAATTTCCCAGGCTTGTCCAGAAAGCAAAGTAATAATCTTTTTACCAGAATAAAAGCTTCCAAACCTTAAATACTTTTTAACAATTCCTTTTATCCCTAGTAAATGATTACGATCTGTAATATTTTTTCTTCTTTTATCAAAATAACGAATTACCATAACTAAATATCTTGTTTTTTCTTCTAAACTAGCACGTACTTCTAATTGAACAGCTTCTTGATTAAGATAACTTTCATATCCACTTTGCTTTTCATCAATAACAAAATCAGAATCAAGGACTAGAGGTGTTAATAATCTTTCTACTAACAACTGTTGTTGATCAACCTCAAATGATGAAACAAATGATTGATTTATAACATCCATCTTTTCCTTTATGTCAACTAATTCTTTTGTTAATTCTTTTGAGGATATTGGTTTTAATAGATATTTAATAATATTATATTTTATGGCCTGTTGAGCATAGCTAAAATCATCATAACCACTCAAAAAAGCAATTTGCATCGCAGGTCTAATTTCTCGTACCTTTCTAGCTAAATTTATTCCAGAGATAAATGGCATTTTAATATCAGTCAATAAAAGATCTGGTTCTAAACGTTCTACTAACTCTAATGCTTCTACTCCATTTTCCGCCTCACCAATTACCTCAAATCCGATTGACTTCCAATCGATTCTCTTGATCATTGCCTGACGTAAAGCTACTTCATCATCTGCAATTACTATTGTATACATCTATCCATCCCCCATTCTTATAAACATAGAATTTCCTTATAAATTGTAGCATACTTTTTTTCTATCAGATAGGAATTTTATAAATAAATTTTCCCTTAAATAAAATAGCTAAAAACATTGTCTAGTTTTTAGCTATTTATAAATTACCCTTTTTTTAAAAAAGATTTAATCATTCCCACAAATATATCTCCAGAAATAAAATATGCATACCCAATAGCTAGTACAACATCCAATCCCCAAAGAATTGGGTCATTAGACCATGCTAATAGTGAAATAATTGTAATTACAATAACTGTTAAAATTGTTAAACGCTTATTTATTCTCAAGCGATAATAATTTTTATTCAAATCAAAAAATCGGTAACCAGCCAAAAATAAGTTAGCTACTAAAGTTGAGATTACAGCTGCTTGAACACCAATTATTTTTATTAAAAATAAATTAATCGAAATATTTACTACTGCTGCCATTGTTGTTGTAATCGACATATTTTTAGCACTCTTTACAGCTACATAGATACTTCCAAAAAATTGTGAAAAACAATAAAAATAAGTAGCAATAATTAATGTTGGTGTATAATCAAATGCACTTGCTAATGACTTGTTACGACATAAAATTTCAAAAATAATAGGTGAAGCAGCCAAAAGTAAAACAGTTCCAGCTGAGACTATACAAAATAACATTTTAAACATATGATTATAATATTTTGCACTATCAGGATCATTTACACTCCTTGTTGCTGAATCAGTCCAAGCAAGATTAAAAGCAGGATATAAGATATTAACAATTGAAGGTATCTTATTTGCAAGTGCATATATTCCATTTGGACCAGCACCTAAAAAAATCGAAATTATCCAGCGATCTGATAATTGATTAATATACCATGATACAGTATTAGGAATAAACGGTAAAGCATATTGTAACATTCTAGAAGCATATTCTAATCTAAAATATTTCAAATTAAAATAACTAAATATATTACACACAAATAATACATATATAAATCCTACTATATCAGCAATTGTTAAAGCAATTAATACTCCAATATACCCAGTTTTAAGCCATAACAAACATATTGCTACTACAATAAAATTAACAATAACAACTAATGCTGCTAAAACAGAATATTCTTTATACTTTGAAAAAGCTCTTAAAACAAATCTAGATGTTGTAGCTATAATTTCAATCCAAATATATCCTATAACCAAAAATTTATAACTACCATTAAATAAATCTATTGGAACAAAGAAGCAAATAATTCCAACAAGCAGCATCAATGTAAAAATCATTGCATAGCCATTAGTAATCACATATCTTTGTTCTTTTATACTCTTAGCATCAACTAGAAATCTAAATAATGCTTGTTCAAGCTGCAACGTACATAACGGAACTATAAACGAAAGAATCGTTGTTGTTACTAAATCCAATTGCCCAAACTGAGCACCTGTTGTAGCACCAGTAATAATTGGTGTGGTTAATAAATTGATAATTCTTGGCAAAAAAGTTCCGATTGCCATAATTAATGTATTTTTGACTAGTGTTTTCTCTCTTGACATAATTTCACCTTACTTTATATTCATCATTATATCAAACCTAAATCTATTTTTCATCAATTATTATTTTTATTGGTAAATCAAACTTTTCAACTGGTAACTTTTCTACTTGTTGAAAGTTAAATGCTAAACCAATCACATTACCACAATAATCCTTTAGATAACGATCATAATAGCCGCCACCATACCCTAAACGATTATGATTTTTATCATATGCTACTATTGGAACAATTAATAAATCAATTTTATTTTTATTTACAAGTCTATTATTATGAGGTTCTAAAATGCCATAAGTTCCTAATTTTAGTTCTTCTAATGAATCAATCAAATAAAAATCCATTTTATGATTCTTTGTTTTTGGCACACATATTTTTTTTATTTTTACCATCTCTTCAATTAAATTAGTAGTATTAACTTCATTTTTAAAAGATACATAAATCCCAATGGTCTTAGCGTTGATAAAATCAGGATGATTTTTTAATTTAGAAATAATAAGATTAGATTTAACAGTGTATATTTCACTACTTAAATCTAATCTTGTTTGAATCATTTCTTTTCGTAATTTTGCTTTATCCAATCCCTTGATCTCCAAAATCTAGTTTTATTAACTGATTTAACTCAACTGCATACTCCATTGGTAACTCACGTGCAAATGGCTCAATAAATCCCATAACGATCATCTCCATTGCTTCTTTTTTTGTTAAACCACGAGACATTAAATAAAATAATTGTTCTTCTGAAACCTTTGATACTGTTGCTTCATGTTCAATAATTGATTCATTATTCATCATCCAGTTAACTGGTATGGTATCACTTGTAGAAATATCATCAAGTATTAAAGTATCACATTCAACTTTACTTTTGGCATTAAATGCCTTTTTACCATGTTGTACCATTCCCCGATAATTAACTTTACCCCCTCTTCTAGATACTGACTTAGAAACAATACTGCTAGATGTATTAGGTGCTAAATGAATCATTTTTGAACCTGAGTCCATGATTTGATTTTCACCTGCTACAGCAATTGTAATACATGAACCTTTTGCTCCTTCTTCCATTAACATACAAGTAGGATATTTCATTGTTACAGCACTTCCAATATTACCGTCGACCCATTCCATTGAACCATTCTTAAATACTTTTGCCCTTTGTGTAACAAGATTTAAAATATTATTTGACCAGTTTTGAATCGTAGTATAGCGACATTTTGCCCCTTCTTTAACAACGATTTCAACAACTCCAGCATGTAAAGAATCTTTAGAATAACTTGGTGCTGTACATCCTTCAACATAATGAATATCAGCTCCTTCATCTACAATAATCAAAGTTCTTTCAAACTGAGCCATTTGTTCTGAATTTATTCTAAAATAAGACTGTAAAGGTTTTTCTAATTTTACTCCTGGAGGTACATAAATAAACGATCCCCCTGACCAAACAGCACCATTTAAAGCTGAAAACTTATTATCATTATAAGGAATAACCGTATCAAAATATTCTTTAAATAATTCTGGATATTCTCTTAATCCACTATCAATATCTAAGAAAATAACACCTTTTTCATTAACTTCTTTTAACATATTATGATAAACAACTTCTGATTCATATTGAGTACTTACACCTGATAAATACTTCTGTTCAGCCTCAGGAATACCTAATTTATTAAAAGTTTCTTTAATTGTTTCAGGGACTTCTTCCCATTTATTTGTTTGTTTATCACTAGGACGAATATAGTATGTATATTCATCAAAATCAACTCGACTTAAATCAACACCCCAAGTAGGCATTGGTTTATCCATGAAACACCGATAAGACTTTAACCGGTATTCAAGCATCCACTCAGGTTCATTTTTAATCTTTGATATTTCAGTAACAATTTCTTCATTAATTCCTTTGGGAGTCTTAAAAACTGAAACATCACCATCATTAAATCCATAAGCATATTCTTGATCAGGAATTTCATTTTTTATATCAGACATATATTTCCTCCTATTCTTGCTCGAGGATTTGTTTAATTCCTGTCCATCCTAAAGTTGCACATTTTATTCGATTAGCTTGTTTATGAGTATTCATAAAAGCAATTGCCTCTTCAAGAATTTCAGGATCATAATCCTTTTCATATATCATATTATAATAATTTTCAATAATAACTTTAGCTTCATCAATAGTTTTTCCAATTAATAACTCTGTCATAATTGAAGTACTAGCAGTACAAATAGCACAAGCTTCACCATCAAAGCGAATATCTTTAATAATTCCATCTTCAACTAAAGCCTGAATATCAATATCATCTATACATGTTTCTGAATCCATATTTACAAATTTATAATTATCATCATCAACCAAACCATGATTACGTGGTGATTCATAGTGATCCATAATTATTTGTCGCATCATCATACTATCCAAAGAAGGCATCTAAAAAGTCATCCCCTTTCTTACAAACCTCAATAAATTTATCAATTTCTTCAAATGTATTATAAAAATAAAATGAAGCTCTTAAAGTTTGACTAATCCCCAAAAATTCATCAAGAATTTTAGCACAATGCTGACCTGCCCTAATAGCAATACCATGTGTATTAAATAATGAAGCTCCATCTTGACTAAAAACCCCTTTGATATTAAAAGCAATTGCACCATGACTATTTGGATTATATACTTCAATATTATCTAATTCCAACAACTTTTCTACTGCATATTGACGTAGTTTTAATTCATATTGATGAATATTATCCATTCCTATCGCCATTAGATATTCAATTGCAGCCCCTAAACCAATTACTCCTTCAATATTAGGAGTACCCGCTTCAAACTTAGCAGGAGCAGTTTTCAATTTAACTAGTCCACAACTTTTATATCTAGAATTACTTCCACCACCCCAACGAGTTGGCTTTGTTTCTTGTAATAAATTATATTTACCATAAAGAATTCCTACCCCAGTAGAACCGCACATTTTATGTCCCGAAAAGACAAGAAAATCAACATCTAAATCTTTTACATCGACTTTTTGATGAGGTATACTTTGGGCTCCATCTACACAAACAATAATCCCCTTTTCATGTGCAAGTTTACAAATCTCTTTAATTGGAGCATTAAAACCTAAAACGTTAGATACTTGTGCAATTGAAATAATCTTAGTTTTATCAGTTATCGCTTTAGCGACATTTTCTAAAGTAACTGCTCCTTCTTCGTTTAAATCAATATATTTAACAACACTACCAATAGTGTCACAAACTTCAAACCATGGCAAAGTATTAGATGCATGTTCTGCAACAGTTAACAATATCTCATCATCTTTATTCAGATGTGTCATTCCATAGCCAAAAGCAACTAGATTTAAACTATCAGTTGATCCATATGTATAAACAACTTCATGATGATCACAATTAATTAATTGTGCAACAAGCTTACGAGTCTTTTCAAATTGAGTATCAACATCATGAGAAAGATCATAATCACCACGATGTGCATTACCTGAATAGTTAGTTAAATAATCACAAACAGCATCAATTACACATTGGGGTTTTAATGTTGTTGCCCCATTATCAAAATAAATTAATGGCTGTCCATGCATTTTAGTTCCATTCAACATTGGAAAATCCTGGCGAATCTTCATTACATCTAACATTAGATACCCACCTTCTCTTTTAACGTATCATTAAATAATTCTTTTAACTCATCATTGTCAATAAACTCAAGAACAGGGATAAAATAACCATAAGTAACTAAATGCATAGCATCTTCTTTACTTAATCCTCTTGACTGTAAATAATATAAGTGTTCTTCATCAATTTTACCAACACTAGCACCATGACTTGCTTTAACATCATATTCATCAATGTATAAATATGGATTAGCTTTAGCTCTACAATCTTTATCAAATACAATAATCTTATTTGTTTGATGACTGCTTGATTGATGGTTAGCTTTTTTTATTGTTCCTATTCCATCAATAACTAAACCAGCTTGATTTTTTACGACACCATAATTATCCATAATTCCTGTAGTATATGGAGCCTCATGAACTAATGATAAAGTAATATGTTTTTTTTCTACATTTCTAGCAAGTGCTGCTAGACGAATCATAGCACTAGCATTTTCACCAATCAATGCATAGTTTATTTCCATTTCAATGCTGTTTGCTGCTAATTCAACATATGCACATTTGACATTGCCATCTCGTTCTACTTTAACATTTTCAATAACTTTTGTCTGAATTAAAGCATCACTTTGATTATCAGCATATCTTAAAACATTTGCATTTTTTGATATTTCAATATTTTTAACAAGTGTTGCGTTTGTTTTTAAATCATATGTTTCAATTAATTCTAACGATCCTTTGATTGTTAAATCTATTGAATACTTTCCTTCTTGATCAATAAGATAAATAATTTGTAATGATGAAGCGTTATCAACAATAATCTTATTATCATTGACTTCAACTTGATCATTACATTTATGACATATAATTGTGCCGTTTTGAACAACTAAATAATTTTTAATACCCTGTAATTGATTCATTATTTAGTTTTCATTCTTTCTTTATTAGCACAACTTTCAAGTAAAATCGGTTTCTTTTCTTCAGTTAAAACTTCAACCCCTAATTCTTTTACCCATTCATAACCTTCTTGATCAATTTTTTCTACTACTTCTTTACCACCACTTAAAATAATTCTTCCATTTACTAGTACATGAACATGACTTGGTGGTACTAACTCAAATAAACGCTCATAATGTGATACCATAACACAGGCAAAATCATTTGATTTCATTTCACCAATCGCATTAGCAACAATTTTCAAAGCATCCACGTCTAGACCTGAATCAATTTCATCTAATAATGCAAATTTTGGTTGTAACAACTTCATTTGCAGTATTTCGTTGCGTTTTTTCTCTCCTCCAGAAAAACCTTCATTTAGATAACGATGTGCTAAATTTTCATCCATTTTTAAATCTGCAATATTTTTTTCTAAATTTCTTACAAATTTAAATAATGAAACTGGTTTTTCTTGATGTGCATTTACTGCTGCTCGTAGAAAATCAGATGTTGTTACACCAGGAATTTCTTGAGGATACTGCATTCCTAAGAAAATTCCTGCTTTACTTCTTTCATCAACACTCATTTCTAAAACGTTTTGATCATCGATATGTATTGTTCCTTTTGTAACTGTATATTTAGGGTGTCCCATAATAACTGATAATAGCGTTGATTTACCATTACCATTTGGTCCCATAATAGCATGAATTTCACCTGTATTAATAGTCAAATTAATTCCTTTAAGAATTTCTTTTTCACCAATACTTACATGTAAATCTTTTATTTTTAAAGTTGACATAATTAAGCCCCTTTCTATTTTCTAATTAATTCTACTAAATAAGTAATTAAAAAACAAATAAAATGATAATTATTAATTAAAAATTTGCTCTTTTCTAAAATAGAAATCTATTTCAATTTATATTATAACCAAATTGTGGTATATTTATATGTAACGGAGGTGTGAAAATGGATTTTTTTAATAAGTTTTTACGAATCATTTCTTCAAAAAAAATTACACATACCTTATTAAATATTATGATCGTTCTTGTTATTATGCTGTTGATTATTGCAACACACGAATTATGGAATGGAGTTATCAGTGCTATTTGGTTAGTTTCTCGACCATTTATTATTGGTTTTACGATTGCATTTGTTTTAAATCCCTTAATTAATTTTATTGATACATATGTAAAAAGACGTTCTATTTCAGTAATGCTGATATATCTAGCAGCTCTTGCTATTTTAATTTTAATTATTTCTTTAGCTGTACCAATGATTTATGATAGTATTTCAGAAATGTTTCCTGCCTTTAATGCAGGCCTTAAAGAAATTGGGATTTTTGTAAAAAATAATTTTAATTATGATATTTCTTCACTAACAAGTTATATTCAAAATATCGTAAGTGAGTTTTTTAATGATTCAACTGTACTAGATACGACCATTGATGTTTTAAATCAAGTATTGATCAATGTTACTAATATCTTGATTTATTTTATTTTAGCTATTTATATGTCTAGTAATTTTAATAATATTCGCCAGACAATGAAAAGACTCGCACATAAAATTGATCATAGTCTTCCTACATATTTAAAAGAAATTGATTTATCTTTAGTTCAATATGTTAAAGCATTTTTTATCGGGGCTATTGCTCAAGCAATAACAACAATGTTAGTATATTTATTAATTGGTCATCCAAATTGGCTAATTTTGGGATTTGTTTCTGGTGTTAGTTCAATTATTCCATATGTAGGACCAATTGCTGCCAATTGTTTAGGTTTAATTACTTCTTTAGGAATGGGAACAACTACAATTATAATATTATGTTTACTAATCTTTATTCAATCTACAGTGATGTCATATATAATTACTCCTAAAATCTATTCTTCTCGAAATGATTTAGGAATTATGTGGGTTCTTTTTGGTATCTTATCTGGTTCATCTTTATTTGGAATGTTAGGCATGGTTATTGCTATGCCACTTCTAGTAAGTGTTAAAGTCACTTATCAAGTTTATAAAGAACATCATTATAATAGTATAACAACTTGATACACTTAGATGTATACAAACCACCTATTTTTAAAAATCTAATATTTTAGTAAATTGAAAGTTGGAAAAAATATCAATATATGAGTAATTTTAGATGTTAAAACACTAGAATTGCTCTTTTTAATACTTTTGGAAATATAAAAAGCTGTATGACAAAGCTGGTTTAAAACCGACTTTGCCAACAGCCTATGATGCCAATTTTTGGCATCTTTTACTAACACATATTACAAATGATTACTAATAAAATAAATAATACTAATACTAGTGTAAAAGAGTTATCTTGGCAAGCCATTGTAATCGCCTCCTTTTTATAAACAATAGATACCGACAATAACTAAAATAATAAATAGTACAAACATGTTTACATTTTTGCATTTACAGTTACTCATCTAATTCCCTCCTACCACCTACATACTATAAATTATGTTAAAATAACAATTGATAGTGTGTTTTTGCCTATTTTATTGAAATTAGATGAAGAAAATAGTATAATCATATCGTTATGGAAAAGATAAGGAGGAAAAATATGAAATTAGGAAAATGTGCTGCTGCTTTAGTAGTAACTAGTTTCTTATTAACTGGATGTGGTAATTCTAAGACAGTTAAAGAAGATGGTAAATATGTTGTTGCCTCTTTAAGCAAAAATAAAAAGGATAAAAATATTTTTGCTGATGATATCTTTAAAGATATCACTAATACAAATAGTGGGAAGAGTGTTTATTTTGAAGCAGTTTTACAACAATTGATGGATGATAAATTTCCAATTGACAGTGACATGAAAACAGATGCTAATCGAACTGTAGATCAAATTAAAGCATATTACGAAAATCAATATGGTGACAATGCAGAAGAACAATTAAATACTATTTTATCTTCTAGTGGTTATTCATCATTAGATGCATATCGTGAAGCTATGGTCAAAGCTTATCAAAAATCTAATTTTTTACTTGATTATGTAAAAAAGAATTTTGATAAAACTTTTGACGATTATTATACTCAAGCTAGCCCACGTGAAGCAAGTATTATTAAAGTTGCAATGGCTGATGTAGAAAACCCTACTGAAACAGAAAGTACAAAATTAAATGAGGTTACAGCATTGATTTCATCAAGTAAATCATTCGGGGATATTGCTAAAGACTATTCTGATGATACTACTACCAAAATGAATAAGGGTGGTTTAGGAGTTGTTGATTCAACTACTGGTATCAGTAACATTTATGGAAAAGATGTTGAAACTAAAATTTTAGCTTTAAATCCTGGAGAAACTAGTGAAGTAATTAAAGGAAACGATGGTTATTATTTTGTTTGTGTAACTAGTACTGATAAAGAAGCTATAAAAAAAGTTATAAAAAAAGATTTATCAATTGATAGTCCATTGTTAGCTTATGATATGTACCTTCCATATATTGCATATCAATCATATGATGTAAAATATAGTGATAAAGATGTTAAAAAATTAGTTAATGGTATCATTGATGAAGCATTGAAAGAACGTGAAACTAATCGAGGAGGGACAGAATAATGAAGAAAAATATAATTCCTTTAGTTGTTGCTGGAACTTTATTAGTAGGTTGCGGTTCATCTAGTGCTATTAACTATACAAGTGAAGTAAGTAATGGTGATAAAGCTGTTATTACTATTGGAGATACTAAGATTACTAATAATGAAATTTATCATCATTTATTAAAACAATTCGGTAGTTCTGAAGTCTTATCTCTGGCACTTACTTATATTGCTGACCAAGAAGTAACAGATAAAGAAGCAATTAAAACTAAAGTGGATGAAAAAGTTGCTTCAACTAAAGAGAGTCTTACTACTACTAGTTTAGATGAAGTTGCTAAACAATATGGTTTTAAAAATGAACAAGAGTATATTGATAAAATCATAACTGTTGGTGTTAAACAAGATTTACTTAAAGAAAAATATATTGACAAAAATTATAATGATTTAATTAAAGAATACAAAGTCAAATATTTAAAAATTATTACTGTTGATACTGAATCTGGTGCTTTAAGTTTAATTGATAAAGTTAAAGAAGGTGCTGACTTTGATACAGTAATGACTGAAAATAGTGGTAGTGATGTTGGAATAGTAACAACTAAATCTACTAATGTTGATTCAAAAATTATTGAAAAACTAGATAAATTCACTAAAGATGGTATTTACAATAAAGTAATTAAAACATCTGAATCTAAATATGCTGTTATTTATGTTTATAATAGTGATAAGAGTAAAATAAAAGATGATGTTAAAAGTGGTTTAGCTTCTGTAAGTGAAATGTCAGCTAAAATGGAAAGTTATTATTTAAAGCAATATAATTTTGATATCTATGAAGAAGCTATTAAAGATGAAATTAAAGAATCTAATGAAGATTATTTAGGATAAGGGGTTTACCCTTATCTTTTTTATGTGTTAAAATATATTCATGGAGGATTTTAAATTTAGTTACATGTTGAAAGGGCATAATATCTCTTATGCCAAATTTACAAACTATTCTATTGTAGGTGGGGCTTCAGTTTTATTTGATATATACTTAATTCTTAACCAACTGATTATATAGATTTTTGGATTGTTTTTAGTAATTTTAATTCACCTATAAAACTTCTCAAATCTTGAAACTATGATAAATATAGATTAGAATCTTTCTGATTATCACAATAATAGAATATCTCTTATCATGTCAATTAATTTATTGTATTTGTCAGTGTTCTTATCTTTTACAACTATACATGCAACCTATTAAAAACATGGTTTAAGATAAACACTAACTTCTCTTTACTAACTAACTCATTGCATCTAGATATGAGAGTTACTTACAAAAATAAATTTTCTATGATTTGGTCTTTGAGATATATCCATATCAATTTCAAAAATAATTGTAATAGATGATTCTTTGTCAACACTACTAAATAATAGAAAAGGTGTTATAACAGCTGAAAGAGTAAAATGTTATTCATGTATGCTTTTTTGTACAGATTATTATATAGTTTCAAACAAAACAAACTGCAAAATTCTAAAACTCACCTCATACTTTGTAATAAATCTCCTTCAAAAAATAAAAGTTTGCAATGACAGTATATTCATAACTATAGTTGCAGTAGAAAGGAACGTAAAATTATTATGGAAAATTGTATATTTTGTAAAATTGCAAGTAAGGAAATACCAGGAAAAATTGTATATGAGGATGAAATTTGTTTAGCTTTTTTAGATTTAAGTCAAACTACTAATGGACATACTTTAGTTATTCCTAAAGCCCATTTTAAAAATATATTAGAAGTAGATGATAAAACACTTATCCACTTAATGAGTGTAACTAAAAGGCTTGCGAATATGATTGTTACCAATTTAAATGCTAAAGGTGTTAATATTTTAACTAACGCTAATGAAGCTGCTGGCCAAACTGTAATGCATTTTCATATTCACATCATTCCTCGTTATAATCAAAATGATCAAATAGAAATTAATTTCATTGATCGTAGTAACGAGGTAAATTTAGATGCTATTTTAAATAAAATAAAAGCTGAGATGAATTAACTATTTATAGTTAGTTCATTTCAGCTTTTTATCACTAATAATTTTAATCCATTTTAGGTTTATAAAAAGCACGATTTTCTAATGCAAAAACACGTTTTGAAAATGATCCTGGTTCAATTAGTTCTAAAGCTTTTTCCAACATATTTATTCTAGCATCCATATTATCAATTAGATAAACAATTTCAGCTTCTTTTACTTGAGGTAACACAGGTGAGCCAAACTCATTTTTACCATGATGAGCTAAAATCATATGTTGAAGCAAAGTAACCTCTTCTCCTTCAATATGCATTTTATCCGCCATCTCTTTTACCATTGCCTGTGAAATTGAAATATGTCCTAATAATTTACCTTCAATTGTATACTCAGGAACAACTGGCCCACTTAATTCTATAGTCTTACCTAAATCATGTAGTGCAATTCCAGAAAATAATAAATCCTTATTTAAAGATGGATATAAAGTACATAAAGCATCTGCAATTTTTAACATACATAAAGTATGATGAGCCAGACCTGATACATACTCGTGATGATTTTTACTTGCTGCAGGATAAATTTTAAGTTTTTCAAGATGTTCATCAAATAATGCTTTAACTAATTGATTTAACTTTAGATTATCAATTCGATTAATGTAAGCTTTTATATCTTTGATTAATTCTTCACCAGTTTTTGGGGCACTTTTTAAATATTTTACTTGTTCATTAGGATCATTAGAAGCAACATGGATTTTAATTATTTTAATCTGACGATCCTCATTATACTTAATTACATCTCCCTTTACTTGAACAACACTCCCCATAACAAGCGTTTCTACTTGTTCATTAGTCGCATTCCAAAGTTTGGCATCTATTGTTCCTGTAGTATCTTGTAGGGTAATGCTTAAATAAGTTGAACGATTTGCACCATTTGTCTTCCCAGTAACTACACGATTAATCAAGGCTTCAATAATTATACTTTCATCACCAGGCTTTAATTCATTAATCTTATTCATCGTTTAAGGCTCCTTCTTTATAAATTAATTCTTTAATATGTTCATAATTGTAACCTTTTCTAAGTAAGGTATCAATAATTTTTTCTTTTAATTGATTTCCTTGATATTTTTTTAAATATTTCTTTTTTTGCTTTATAAACTCTTTTTCTAATGCCATCTGTTCCTTTTGATCATCAAAATCAAAATCATAATCAGCTAAAGCTCTTTCAATTGTTTCAGTTGTAAAACCTTTGATATATAATTTATCACGAATTTTTTTAAGTATTGCTTTATATGAAAATGTACTATTACGATTATAATAAGTATCAATTATCTCAGTAGCTGCATTATATTCATCATCAACATCATTTTCTTCTAAACAGTGATCAATAATTTCACTACTAATACCATAACTACGTAAATTATAGATAGCCTTATTTAGTCCAATTCCTAAACGTGTACAGCGTTTTAAATAGTTTAGGGTATATGCCTCATCATTTATCAAATTCTTCTCCTGAAGCAATTCTAGAGTTGCATCCAGTTGAGTATCGTCATAATCACCATTGTCCATTAATTTCTTTTTCATTTGATTATATGTATAATCCTTTACTGTAAGTAATTTTAAAGCTTTATTATATGCTCTAGTAACTTGCTCATAATCCTTTAAAACATCAAAAATTTCTTTATTAATCTCTTTGCCTGGTTCTAATTTATAAGCAGTTATTACTTTATCACTTATTTCAATAATTATTTCACTTTCATCAAATAAAAAAACAACTTCATTTATTCCATTTTTAATTGAATAAATTGATTTAACAGTATAAGTATAATGTTTCAAATTAATTGCTCTTTGATACACAGCTAATACTTTTTCATAAAAAACCTCACTGCTAAATTTCATTGCATTCAAATACGCTTCTTTAGCCATATTTGAATAATCATTACTCATCATTTTTAATAAAATAGCAACTAATTCATCTGTCTCTTTAAAGAAATATCCATTTACTCCATCAATAATGACATTTTCTAAATTCTTATCATAACGAGCAATTGCAGGTATTCCACTAGCCATTGCTTCTATATAAGTCAAACCTTGAGTTTCAGTAACTGAAGCAGAAACAAAAACATTTGAAAGATGATAGTAACTTGGAACCTCTTTAGCAGGTTTAGATCCAGTAAAAATTACATATTTACTAATATTATCATCCTTTACTAGTTCTTTTAGTTCCTCAAGTTGTGGTCCACCACCTACTATCAAGCATAAAACATTATCATTTTCTTTGACAACCTCTTTCATTGCGTCGATTAATATTTCAATACTTTTTTCCTTTGCTATTCGTCCTAAAAAAGTAATAATAAATTGATCTTTTATTCCATATTGTTGTTTAATTTTACTAATCAATTCATCATTTTTATTTTTGGGATCAAATTTTTCTAATTCCAATCCTGTTGGAATAACATGCATATCTTTATTCAAACCATATTTCTTTAACGCTTCCTGAGTTTTAATTGATGGAACAATTAATTCTGCACTTTTATCACCATAAAATTTACTAATTCTTGTTATCGCTTTTTTTATCAATCCGTCTATTGCCCCAGAATTTACTGGATTTACATAATGGGAATAATCAGCCCACATTGTATGATAAGTATATACGACTGGAATATTTAATGACTCCCCAACAATTCTACCAAAAATTCCAACTCCAAATTCAGTCTGTACATGAATCACTTCAATATTCATCCCCTTAATTTCTCGCATTCCTTTAAATGAATAAATATTACAAGCACGATAACCATACAATGCTTGAATTTCTAAACCAGGAACTCTTAAAATATTATCACTAGGATCATCACAATAATCGCTTTCACTAGGTAATTCACTCGTTACAACAACAACCTCATGACCATGTTTTATCAATTCATCTCTTAAAATCTTTGTTGATGTCGCCACCCCATTAATATCGGGGATATATGTATCTGAAAAAATAGCTATTTTCATAATTTACTCCGATCTATTTATTTCTTTATTAACCGTAAAAACTAAACCACCTACGATTAAACCTAGATAATATGTAATAAAACGCCATATCAGCATAGTTGTAGGTGTCCCAATTGTACCTAATATAGGTGAAAACAACATAAAATATACACCTTCACTACCACCACTTGCTCCTGGTATTGGCACAAAAGCAGTTATCATATAAACAAATGAGCAAATACCGATAAAATCTGGTAATTGAGAAATTGTAACATCCATATGTAGAGCTTTAGCAGCAAAAAAAGGAATACTATACATAATAATTAATTTAAATAAATTAATTATTGATGATTTAATTAATACAGTTTTATTACGTTGTAAAATACCTAATTCATTTCTAAAATTTTCTAATGATCGAGAAATTTTAATTGTAGTATCTTTATAATTCTTTATAATATGAATTCGACTTAAAAATCTAATAATATTATTACAAATAAAATTTTGAAGCCATTTTGACTTTGCTCCCAAAAACAATCCTGCAATAACAAAAAAATTAATTAAAAAGCCAACTATTGCCAATGAAAAAAAACCTGAGTATACAGCACTATAAACTTGATATCTAAATATCATAATAACTGCTGTGAATAGAACTAAAACACTTTGATATACAATAAAAGCCATTAATAAAATACTTGCTGAATTAGTAGGCGTAATTCCTTGACGATTAAATATATAAACCTGCGCAAACTGACCTCCACTTGAAAAAGGTGTTATTCCATTAAAAAAAGTTCCAGAAATAGCGTTAGTAAATCCGTGTTTATAATTATAATCTTTCTTATATAAACGCCCAAAAGTATATAAATTCATTCCATCAAGAAGAAAATAAACCCCCATTAGTACAAATGAAAAAATAATCCATATAGGTGAAGCAGACATTAAAGCTTTTAAAGAGGCTTGTAATTCATCTTTCATGGTTAAATAGATAACTATAGCCCCTAATGTTAAAATCAATAAAATATTTAAAAAATATTTTTTATTCGACTTTTTATCCATAAAATCACCTCAAATTAGAGTCTTAGTGTCTCTTCATACACCTCTAATAATTCTTTACCTATTCTAGATAGCTCTCTTTCTTTAGCTACTTCATATCCGTTATTAACTAAACTAGGAGACTTACCTAAAACTATTTTATTAATAAGCTCAACAAAATCATCAGTATCGTTCCCTTTATAACAATTTACACCATTTTCAAGCCATTTAGAAAATACTGGAATATCTCGTAATAAAATATTACATTTACAAGCTAATGCCTCCAATACAACTATACCTTCAGTTTCTTCACGTGATGGGAAAAAAAAGACATTACTTCTTCCATATGCCCCTTTAATTATATCACCACTTACATATCCAGGCAAAATCACATTACTAGGAAGTTTATCTAATAAAGTTTTAATTTTCTTAGTAGGACGAGACAACTTAACATCTCCAAACCACATAAATTTATAATCAGGTAGTTTCTCTGCAACTTCAACAAAAGTGTCAAAACCTTTGCGTTCAAATAACCATCCTACAGATATAATAATAACTTCACTACTTTTTATATTATATTCATCTATAAACATTTTTATTTGTTCTTCAGTTGGATTAAACTGTTTCAAATCAACACCATTAGAAATAGCTTTTATAGGAATACTTATTCCATAAGATTCTAATAAACCTTTTGAATATGGAGTAGGAGTTATTATATAATCACCTTTAGTGTATAGGTTAATTAACCATTTTTTATAAACACCAGAAACCGAATTGGAAAACATAAATGAATTCTTAAAATCTTCTTCAGTACTATGAGCATGATACACAATTTTTTTATTATTATCACGTGCTTGATTTATCATTTTAAAACTATCTGGCCAGACAGTATTAATATGCAAAATATCATAATCCAAATCATCTTTATCAGTAGTATAAGGAATTCCATTTAGTTCAAGTGCTTTTTTTTGATGGACAAAAGCACGACCTATCCCTGACTTTCTTATTGAATCTTCTTGTCCAAAATATAATTTAATTTTCATTTTATCACCATCGTTATTATACTACAAAATAGAAGTTATTAAAAGCAGTAATTCAAACTCAAAAAAAGACAAAAAAAAGAACCGGCAGCTTGCTATTGTCGCACCGCAGTACTATCTTCGCCGTTATGATGCTTAACTTCTGTGTTCGGTATGGGTACAGGTGTGTCCATCATGCTATCGCTACCAGATCTTCTTTTTTAAGCAATCCCTTTTGAGAATCACTCAAAACCGGATAATAGTTCTACTGCGTCTTTTGTCTTCCTTTTCTCTCAAGCCTTAACCTTTCTTCTCTAGGTTAAGTCCTCGACCTATTAGTATCAGTCCGCTTAACATGTCGCCATGCTTACACTCCTGACCTATCAACCTTATCGTCTTTAAGGGGTCTTACCTACTTTCGTAATGGGAAGTC
>NZ_FOIN01000075.1 GCF_900102365.1 Thomasclavelia cocleata
CAGTAGAGAAATCAAGTTTACGATTACGGATAAAATCAGTATTAGGATTCTCAACGAAAAGAGAACGAGAATTATTCAAAATCTTAATGCAGTGATTCAAATTTTTTCTAAGAGAGTTAAAATTGTTCATAAGTCATACCTCCAAAAGTTCATACCTATAAACAATAGGCTTATTATTCATAAAAAATATGAATAATAAGCCTCACAAACTCATTTAAATGTCAACACTTTTTTATAAAAAAAAGAGGATACCAATATTTTTATATCGATATCCTCAATATCATTTCCTTAACTTAATGACATTGGTTGAAAACCTGTTATTTTTATAATGCGGAGTATAATATATTAAACAAATTGTTAAATATTGTTGCATTATAGCTAAGATTAGTTATAATTAGTATGTCGAAAATAGGGAGGTGTCTTTATGAATATTGGTAGCAAGATAAAAAGATTACGCCAAGCTAATGGACTTACTTTAGAGGAACTGGCAAATCACAGCGAATTAACGAAAGGATTTTTATCACAATTAGAACGTGATTTAACATCACCTTCAGTTGCAACTTTAGAAGATATTTTAGAAGCTTTGGGGACTAATTTACAAGAGTTTTTTAGTGAAAAACCTGCAGAACAAATTGTTTTTAAAAAAGATGATTTTTTTATTAATGAACAGGATGATTATATTATTTCATATATAATTCCTAATGCTCAAAAAAATGAGATGGAACCAATTTTAATTGAGTTAGATAAACAAAAGCAATCAATGATTATTGATCCTCATGAAGGTCAGGAGTTTGGATATGTCGTTCAGGGGAAAATTAAATTAATTTATGGGGATAATGAATTTATTTTAAAAAAGGGAGAGACTTTTTATTTAAAAGGGTTGGTATCACATTATATAGTTAACCCAAGTGAAACTAGGGCCAAGGTAATTTGGGTATCAACACCACCGTTATTTTAAAGGAGATATTATGGCAAAGTTAATAGAATTAGATAATTTAACAAAAGAATATAATGGGCAAGTGGTTTTAAAAGGAATTCATCTTGATATTAATGAAAAAGAATTTGTTACTTTACTGGGACCAAGTGGTTGTGGTAAAACTACAACTTTAAGGATCATGGGCGGTTTTGAAGAAGCTAATGGTGGAACTGTTTTATTTGACGGTCAAGATATAAGTAAACTCCCACCCTATAAAAGAGAGTTAAATACAGTATTTCAAAAATATGCTTTATTCCCACATATGGATGTTTTTGATAATATTGCATTTGGTTTGAAAATAAAAAAGATGGATAAAGATACAATCGAGTATAAAGTAAATCGTATTTTGGAATTGGTTGGTTTATCAGGTTTTGGTTCAAGAAATATTAATCAGTTATCTGGAGGACAACAACAGCGAGTAGCCATTGCAAGGGCTCTAGTCAATGAACCTAAAGTTTTATTACTTGATGAACCATTAGGTGCACTTGATTTAAAGTTACGTAAAACAATGCAGATTGAACTTAAAAACATTCAACAAGAAGTAGGAATAACTTTTGTATATGTAACTCATGATCAAGAAGAAGCACTTACAATGTCTGATACGATTGTAGTTATGAATGAGGGACAGATTCAACAGATTGGGACACCAACTGATATTTATAATGAACCAGAAAATCGTTTTGTGGCACAGTTTATTGGTGAGTCTAATATTATTGAGGGTGTTTTTGTTCAGGATTATTTGGTTGAATTTGATGGTCAAAAGTTTGAATGTGTTGATAAAGGATTCGATGATGGTCAAGAAGTAGATATTGTATTAAGACCAGAAGATTTAGATATTGTAGAAGTAGATAAAGGTAAGATTGAAGGAGTAGTAACTTCAATTGTATTTAAAGGTGTTCACTATGAAATAATGGTAGAAACAAAAAATCGTGATTATAAAGTACATACAACAGATATTAGTGAAGTGGGTAAAAAAGTTAATTTAGATTTCTGGCCTGAAGATATTCATGTCATGGATAAAATGGGTAGCTATTAATGAAACATTTTCGTAAATTAGTAGGTCCTTATTGTTTTTGGTTGTTTGTCTTAACTGTTTTACCAATGTTTTTAATCATGATCTATGCTTTTATTCAAAAAGGCAATGCAATAACTACATTTAGTTTTACACTAGATAATTTTTCTAAATTTTTTGATCCAATCTTTGTATCAGTGTTAATTAAATCATTTGTATTAGGAATTATTACAACAATATTATGTTTGGCAATTGGTTATCCTGTTGCATATGCAATTTCTAAATGTAAAGAAAAAACACAAACTTTACTTATTTTATTAATTACTTTTCCAACTTGGATCAATATGTTGATGCGTACCTATGCCTGGATAAACATTTTAAGTAGTAAAGGGATTGTTAGCAATATGTTCCAATTTCTAGGATTTGGAGAAATAAGCCTTTTATATACTGATTTTGCAGTAATATTAGGAATGGTATATGATTTTTTACCATTTATGATTTTACCGATTCATACTTCATTAACGAAGATGGATAAATCTTTAGTTGAAGCGAGTAATGATTTGGGTGCTAATCCAGTAACTACTTTTTGGAAAATTACGTTTAGGTTATCATTAGGCGGCGTACTTACAGGTATTACAATGGTTTTTTTACCAGCGATTTCATCTTTCGTAATTCCTAAATTATTAGGTGGCGGTCAATATTCACTAATTGGTAATTTTATTGAACAACAGTTTATTAATGTTGGTGATTGGCATTTTGGTAGTGCTGTATCCTTGATTTTGGCAATTTTGGTTATTATTTTTATGGGGCTTATAAATCGAGTAGAAAAATATGCAGGTTATCAGGAGGAGTCAAAACGTGAAAAAACTAAAAAACTTTAATTTTAATAGTAGTTTATGGATTGGTTTTGCTCTTGCTTTTCTTTATCTTCCGCTTGTAGTTATGGCTATTTTTTCATTTAATGATTCAAAGTCATTATCTAGCTGGAGTGGTTTTTCATTAAGATGGTATCAGGAATTGTTTGTTAATCAACAGATGATTGATGCAATTGTGGTATCAGTTAGTATTGCAATTTTATCAACTGTGATATCGACAATATTAGGAACAATTACAGCAATTGGTATTTCAAAATCAAAACCAATTTTAAGAAAAATTGTTTTACAGGTAAATAATCTTCCAATTATGAATCCTGATATTGTAACTGGGATAGCTTTAATGTTATTATTTTCATTTGTTAAAATGGAAAAAGGGTATTTGACAATGCTGTTAGCCCACATTGCTTTTTGTACACCATTTGTAATTACTAATGTTTTACCCAAAGTTAGACAGTTAGATGCAAATTTGGCTGATGCTGCTATGGATTTAGGAGCAACTCCATTTCAGGCTTTGACAAAAGTAATTATCCCCCAAATTAAACCAGGGATTATTTCAGGGGCATTATTGGCATTTACAATGTCATTTGATGATTTCATTATCTCTTATTTTGTTAGTGGCAATGGAATCGAAAATATTTCGATTATAATTTATAATATGTCGAAACGAACTAATCCAAGTATTTATGCTTTAGCCACAATTATTTTAGTTGTTGTATTAGTATTTGTCATTTTAGGAACAGTAATTCCGAAGTTTTTTCCTAAAGCAACTAATAAAGTGATGAGTAGTAAAGTAGTAAAAGTTGTTTTGGCAGGATGTTTATTATTATCAGTAGGATGGTCAATTTCTACTGGTGTTAGTAAGAAAACTTTAAGAGTTTATAACTGGGGAGAGTATATAGATAAATCAGTTATAAGTGAGTTTGAAGAGAAATATGATTGTAGAATTATTTATGAAACTTTTGATTCTAATGAGATAATGTACACAAAATATATGAGTGGTAATAGTTATGATATTATGGTGCCTTCAGAGTATATGATTGAAAGAATGATTAAAGAAGATTTGTTACAACCAATTGATAAGGAATTGGTTCCTAATCTTAAGAATATCAATAAAGGGATTTTAGGACAATCTTTTGATCCAGGTAATAATTATTGGGTTCCTTACTTTTGTGGTAATGTAGGAATATTATATGATAAAACAATTGTTGATAAAGAAGATCTTGAAGAAGGATGGAATATACTTCGTAATCCTAAATATCGTGGACAAATCTATATGTATGATTCAGAACGAGATAGTTTTATGGTAGCTTTAAAAGCTTTAGGATATTCAATGAATACAACTATTGAAAAAGAAATTAGTGAAGCTTATCAGTGGTTGATTGATCAACGTAGTGAAATGGATCCGGTATATGTTGGAGATGAATCTATTGATACAATGATTAGTGGGGTTAAAGCTATGGCAATTATGTATTCTGGAGATGCTACTACAGTAATGTCAGAAAATCCTAATATGGGATATTATCTACCAGAAGAAGGAACTAATGTTTGGTTTGATGGATTTGTTATATCAAAAGAATGTAAACAAACAAAGCTGGCAAATCAGTTTATTAATTTTATGGTATCTGATCAAAATGCGTATAAGAATACTGTTGAAGTAGGTTATTTAACAGCTAATGTAAATGCTGCTAAAAAAGCAGCTGATGATACTTATAAGGGGATAAGTGCATATGAAATTAGAACTGCCCAAAAAGATGAAGTATTTTCATATCAAAGTAATGAAGTAAAAGAAATGTATAATTCACGCTGGACTAAGGTGAAAGCTAAATAATTTGAGACTGTTAGTAAAAATGCTAACAGTTTTTTTATAAAAAAATCATGTTATAATCAATGATTTTTAATTTGAAGTAAGAAAATGATTATTTTTTTGTTAAAAATGCTTGCAAAATTTTCCTATCTGGTATATTATATAAAGGCAGTCCGATGAGTCATAGGACTGAAGAAACAATTGAATGGTTCCATGGCCAAGTTGGTAAGGCAACAGACTGCAACTCTGTTATCATCGGTTCGAGTCCGGTTGGAACCTCCATATGTGCCCAGGTGGCGAAACTGGTAGACGCACAGGACTTAAAATCCTGCGGACCTTAAAATCCGTGCCGGTTCGATTCCGGCCCTGGGCACCATTTCTCAAAAACAACTTGCAAAAGCTCTAGAGATATGATAATATAGTAAAGCGTTGTAAGAAAGAAAAGGCGCTAGTAGCTCAACTGGATAGAGTGCTTGA
>NZ_FOIN01000005.1 GCF_900102365.1 Thomasclavelia cocleata
GTCGGTAGAGCAGAGGACTGAAAATCCTCGTGTCGCTGGTTCGATTCCGGCCGGAACCACCATTTATCTAACTGTGCAAACAGTTTTTATTTTGGCCTGTTGGAGAAACGGTTAACTCACATGCCTTTCACGCATGCATTCACGGGTTCGAATCCCGTACAGGTCACCATTGAAAGTTAACAACCATTATGGTTGTTTTTATTTTAGCTTATATGATATACTATTGAATATTAAAGAGGTGTTTAAATGAAATATAAAGAGTTTAGAATGTTAATATTTTCAATTGTTTTTTTCTTTGTAATTACTGGTGTATGTATTTATTTTGCCTTGGATCATAATCGTTCTAAAGTGATTATTGGAGTTATTTTATCGTTTGTAATTTTGATGATGTTAACAACCAAGTATAATATGAAAATATTTAATGATTCAATATTGATTTATGAATTTAAAGGTATTGGAATTATGCCTGCATTAGTAGATTATGAGAATATTAAGGAAGTAACATTAATTAGTAAACATAGAGTTAAGATTAAACATAAAGGAGCATCTATGCTGTATATTTTGGATGCAGAGTCTTTTTATGAAGAATTAATAGAAAATATGAAAGAGTATAAAAAAAGCGTTAATCATTAAATAATTAACGCTTTTATAAACAACTAGTAAATTCCTTGAGAAATCATTGCATCAACAACTTTTTCAAATCCAGCAATATTTGCCCCTTTAATCAAATCATATCCTAAACCATATTTTTCAGCTGCTGCTACTGATGAATTATGAATATCGATCATGATATTATGAAGTTTTTCATCAACTTCTTCAGCAGTCCAATTATAACGCATTGAATTTTGAGACATTTCTAATGCAGATACAGCAACTCCACCAGCATTAACCGCTTTACTTGGTGCTACAACTACACCTTGTTCAACTAAATATGCAATTGCATCATTAGTTGTTGGCATATTAGAAACTTCAACTAAATATTTAATTCCATTAGCTACGATTTGTTTAGCTTCTTCCATACCAATTTCATTTTGAGTAGCACATGGCATTGCAATATCAACTTTAACATCCCAAGGCTTTTTACCAGCATAGAATGGAACATTAAATTTATCAGCGTAATCTTGAACTTTATCTCTACCAGATGCACGCATTTCCAACATGTAATTGATTTTTTCATGATCTAATCCATTTTCATCATAAATATATCCATCAGGACCAGAAATAGTTAAAACTTTACCACCTAATTGAGTGATTTTTTGAGCAGCTCCCCAAGACACATTTCCAAATCCAGATAAAGCAAATGTTTTTCCTTTAATTTCTTCCCCAAAATGTTTTAACATTTCAACAGCATAGTAAGTAGCTCCATAACCAGTAGCTTCAGGACGAATTAAACTTCCTCCATAAGATAATCCTTTACCAGTTAATACCCCATTTTCATAAGCACCAACAATGCGTTTATATTGACCGAATAAATATCCGATTTCACGACCTCCAACACCGATGTCTCCAGCAGGTACATCTACATTAGGACCGATATGGCGATATAGTTCAGTCATGAATGATTGACAGAATCTCATAATTTCCCCATCTGACTTACCACGAGGATCAAAATCACTACCACCTTTGCCACCACCAATTGGTAGACCAGTTAATGAATTCTTAAATATTTGTTCAAATCCTAAGAATTTAACAATTCCTAAGTATACAGAAGGGTGGAATCTTAAACCACCTTTGTATGGTCCAATGGCACTATTGAATTGAACACGATATCCACGGTTAACTTGTACTTTACCTTCATCATCAGTCCAAGCAACTCTAAACATAATTATTCTTTCAGGTTCTACTAATCTTTCTAAGATAGCATAATTTTCATATTCTGGATGAGCTTCTATGACTGGTTGTAAGCTTCCCAATACTTCTTCAACTGTTTGAATAAATTCTGGTTGATCAGCATTTTTTTCTTTCACTTGATTTAATACTTTAGTAATATAATCCATTTTTATATTATCCTCCTTCTTATATATTTAATATAATACTATTAGTCTGATAATAAATAAATAATTTAAGAAAAAAATATTATAAATAAATTATTTTATTACTTTGCGTGTAAAAATGCAGTATATATAACTGTATTTATAAAATTATTATATAAGAAAACATCTAATTATAACATTTTTTACTAGAATTATATTAAAATATAAGATATAAAAGCAAGAAAATTATTATAGATAAAGGGATTTTAATATTTAATGATATAATAAATTATCATAAACCTTTAAATTTAGATGTATTTAATGAAATACTAAAAATGATATGAGAGAAGATTTAATTACTATTAAGGTTATAGAATTATCTGTTTTTGTTTATCTTGGATGGAGGTAATTAGTAGAAAGTTTAACGAAGTATATTGTTATTTCAAAAAATAAAGAAAGTGTAAAATCATTAATTAATGTAAATAAATTAGAGGATGCTGTCTAAAAAATAGAGAATACATTACAAGAAAAAAGTTTATAAATAGATTTAATAATAATATTTTCCAAATAAAAATTGAATGAAAAAGCAGTTAATTTATTATTATTTTATTTTAAGAATAAAGCTGATACAACTAATAAGGATTTAAAGATAGGTTAAATTTTGTAAAAGATTTACTTTAAAGCTAAATTTTGTCTTTTCATTTGATTAAAGATATGATATATTGTATACAATGAGAGGTGCTAATTATGAAAACAATCACAAATTTACAACTACATCACCATCATTGGATTGCCTAGGGTTTTATCAGTTTTTGATACAACCCATTTTGTATTAAATATAGTTTGGGTGTATCTAATGACAATATTACTTTAGCGAGTCATTAGTGTAATGACTCGCTTTTTTATAACTAAAAGGGGGAAAAGAAATGGAAGAATTTAAATATTTAATACCAGAAGAAAGTATTGATGCAATTGTTACAAATGTATCAAAGTTGAGAGAAATTGAAAATAGTTTAAGAATGATATTTGCTAAAAACAATTATAATGAGGTATTAATGCCATCATTTGAATATGTAGACTTATATACACAATTGGATTGTGGTTTTGAACAAGAGAAAATGTTTCAATATATTAACCATGAAGGTAAAAATGTTGCGATGCGCTGTGATTTTACAATTCCATTAGCTCGTTTTTATTCAACAAATAACTATGATAATGAAGTAGCTCGTTATTGTTATTTTGGTAAAGTATATCGTAAAGAAATTATGCATAAAGGACGTTCAAGTGAGTTTTTTCAAGGTGGTGTAGAGTTAATTAACAAACCAGGAATTGATGGTGATAAAGAATGTTTAAACATGATTCAAGAGTCTTTGCCTCACCTTTGTTTAAAGAATGTTTTAGTAGAAATAGGATCGGCTCGTTTCTTCAATCGTTTATGTACTTTAGTTGATGATAAAGCTGAAGAATTAACAGAAATTTTAAAGTTAAGAGATATTAGCGGAATGAAAAAATTTGTTGCTAATAATGATTTTAATGATGAGCTAAATAATTTATTGTTAAAGCTTCCAACAGCTTTTGGGGATATTACTTTATTAGATGCTGCTATCAAAGGAATTAGTGATGAGGTATTATTAAAAGCATTAGAGAGATTAAAAGAACTTTATAATTCATTGGATAATAAAGAAAGTATTATTTTTGATTTAGGAATGGTTCCAGCAATGAAATATTATACTGGATTAATGATTAAAGGATATAGTGATAAAAGTGCTCAGCCAATTATTTCAGGGGGAAGATATGATGATTTATTACCAAGATTTAATAAAAATGTAGGTGCAATCGGATTTTGTTATCATATGAATCATATTTTAAAGGCAATTGATAAACAGGGGGAAGATAATGATGATTAAAATAGCGATTACTAAAGGGAGAATAGAAAAGCAGGTATGTAAATTATTACAAGAAGCTGGATTTGATATGGATCCAATTTTTAATAAAAATCGGGAATTGTTGATTGCTACTAAAGATGGTATTGAGATGATTTTTGGTAAAGCTAATGATGTTGTTACATTTTTAGAACATGGAATCGTTGATATTGGTTTTGTAGGAAAAGATACACTTGATGATGTTGATTTTAAAGATTATTATGAGTTGCTTGATTTAAAGATTGGCAAATGTTGTTTTGCAGTAGCAGCTTATCCTGAATATCGTGATAAAAAGTTTGAGCGTAGAAAGAAGATTGCTAGTAAATATACTAAGGTTGCTAAAAGTTATTTTGCTAAGAAACAAGAAGATGTTGAAATCATAAAGTTAGAAGGGTCAGTGGAACTAGGACCAATTGTTGGAATTAGTGATGCTATTGTTGATATTGTAGAAACAGGTTCTACTTTAAAAGCTAATGGTTTGGAAGTAATTGAAAAAATTAGTGATATTTCAACTCGATTGATTGTTAATAAAGTTAGTTTTAAATTTAAAAAAGATGAAATTATGAATTTAGTTACTAAATTGGAAGCAGTTATGGAGGATAAATAATGTTAAAAATAATTGATTACAAAGGTAATTTAGAAGCAATTGCAACTAAATTAGATAGTCGTAAAGAAAGTGTTAATAAAGAAGTAAATGATGCAGTACTTAAGATTATTGATGATATTAATACTCGTGGTAATGAAGCCTTATTTGAATATTGTCTAAAATTTGATGGTTATAAAATAAATAATGAGAATGATTTAATTGTTAGTGAAGAGGAAAAAGAAGAAGCTTTGAAACTGATTGATGAAGATTATATGCGAATTCTTGAACGAACTAAAGAACAAATTACTGCTTTTCATAAAAATCAGGTTGATAAATCATGGTCATTATTTAAAGATAATGGAGTGATTATGGGACAGATGGTTCGTCCAATTGAGCGTGTTGCTTTATATGTACCAGGAGGAACTGCTAGTTATCCATCAACTGTATTAATGAATGCTTTACCAGCTAAATTAGCAGGTGTTAAAGATCTGGTTATTATTACACCAGTAAAAGAAGATGGTAAAGTGAATCCTGTTATTATTGCTGCTGCAAAGGTTAGTGGTGTTAATACAATCTATAAGTTTGGAGGAGCACAAGGGGTTGCTGCAATTGCTCATGGTACTCAAACGATTAAAAAAGCTGATAAAATTGTAGGACCTGGGAATATTTTTGTGGCTACAGCTAAAAAGTTAAGTTATGGTTTAGTAGATATTGATATGGTGGCTGGTCCAAGTGAAGTATTAGTAATAGCAGATGAAAATGCTAATCCTAAATATATTGCAGCAGATTTAATATCTCAGGCAGAACATGATAAATTAGCTAGTGCCTTGTTAGTTACAACAAATAAAGATTTAGTAGCTAAAGTAGACATTGAATTAAAGCGTCAAATAGCTTATTTATCAAGAAAAGAAATTATTGAAGAGTCTTTAGCTAATTATGGCGGTGCAATTATTGTTAGTAATTTAGATGAAGCTTTTGATGTTTCAAATTATTTAGCACCAGAGCATTTAGAAATATTAGTAGACAATCCAGTTAATACATTGCCAAAGATAAAAAATGCTGGATCAATTTTCTTAGGAGAATATACACCTGAACCATTAGGAGATTATATGAGTGGAACTAATCATGTTTTACCAACAGGAGGAACAGCTAAATTCTATTCAGCTTTAGGGGTATATGATTTTGTTAAATATTCATCTTATAGTTATTATCCAAAGAATATTTTAGGAGATTTTAAGGATGATGTAATTAAGTTTGCTAAAAGTGAAGGCTTAGATGGACATGCTAATTCGGTAGCTGTAAGATTTGAGGAGGAATAATCGTGAGAATTGGAAGATTAGAACGAGAAACTAAAGAAACTAAAATTTTAGTTCAATTAGATTTAGATGGTGAAGGTAAAAGTGAGATTGATACAGGGATTGGATTTTTTGATCATATGTTAACATTATTTGCTTTTCATGGTAACTTTGATTTGATAGTTAAATGTGATGGTGATCTTGAAGTTGATACACATCATACAATTGAAGATCTGGGGATTGCTTTAGGAAACTGTTTAAAAGAAGCCTTAGGGGATAAAAGAGGAATTACTCGTTATGGAGCATTTACGATTCCAATGGATGAAGCATTAGTTACAACTGATTTAGATATTAGTGGACGACCATTTCTTGTTTATAATGTAAATCTAACATGTGAAAGAATTGGTACTTTTGAAACTGAGATGGCAGAAGAATTTTTTAGAGCCTTTGCTTTTAATTCATTAATTACACTACATATAAATGAACGATATGGAACAAATAATCATCATATAATTGAGGCTGTATTCAAAAGCTTAGCAAGAGCATTAAAAGAGGCTGTAAAAATTGATGAACTAAACAAAGATAAAATAGTTTCATCAAAAGGGGTATTATAAAATGGTTGTAATTATTGATTATAATATTGGTAATTTAAGCAGTGTTACATCAGCTCTAAAAAGGGTTGGAATTGAAGCAGTAATTACTCGGGATAAAGAACTTATCAGACAAGCAAGGGCAATTGTTTTACCAGGAGTTGGAGCTTTTCCTGTAGCAATGAATAATTTAAAAAAATATGATTTAATTGGTGTTTTAAATGAATGTAAAAATGCTGGAATACCAATTTTAGGAATTTGTTTAGGAATGCAGATATTATTTGAAAAAGGGTATGAAGTTGAAGAAACGGATGGTTTAGGTTTTTTAAATGGTGAAGTAAAATTTATGGATATAGATGAAAAGATACCTCATATGGGTTGGAATCAACTGCATTTTAACCAAATTCATCCTATCTTAAAGAATATTCATGAAAATGATGATGTTTATTTTGTACACTCGTTTATGGCAGAATGTCCTAATGAACAATTAGTAGCTTACAGCGATTATGGTGATACTAAAGTAACTGCTATTGCAGTTAAAGATAATATAATTGGATGTCAATTTCATCCTGAAAAAAGTGGTGCTGTAGGAATCCAAATATTAAAAGCGTTTAAGGAGATGATTGAATGTTAGTAATACCAGCGATTGATTTAAAAGATGGACAAGCAGTTAGATTATTTAAAGG
This sequence comes from Thomasclavelia cocleata, assembly GCF_900102365.1. Taxonomy (GTDB): domain Bacteria; phylum Bacillota_I; class Bacilli_A; order Erysipelotrichales; family Coprobacillaceae; genus Thomasclavelia; species Thomasclavelia cocleata. The sequence goes on from NZ_FOIN01000005.1 coordinate 7,053, forward strand.
AGATTATAATCAAAAAACAGTTTATAGTGATAAACCAGAAAAATTAGCTCAAGATTTTGAAACAATGGGAGCTAAATTACTACATGTAGTTGATTTAGATGGAGCTAAAGATGGAAAGTGTATTAATCTTGAAACGATAAAAAAAATAAAACAAAATACTTCAATGCAAATAGAGCTAGGTGGAGGAATTAGAAATCTGGAAACTGTAGCATTATATTTAGATGAAGTTGGTATTGATCGTGTGATTTTAGGAACTGCTGCAATCAATGATCCAGAATTTTTAAAAAATGCTTTATGTACATATGGGGCAGAAAGAATTGTTGTAGGTGTAGATGTTAAAGATGGTTATGTTTCAACTTCAGGCTGGTTAGAAACAAGTGCAGTACCATATTTAGAATTTATTAAAGATTTAGAAAAATTAGGAGTCAAATATATTGTTGCTACTGATATTAGTAAAGATGGTACATTACAGGGACCTAATTTTGAAATGTATGAACAGATAACAAAAACATCTAAAATTAATTTTGTAGTATCTGGAGGAATCAAAGATGCTCAAAACATTAAAGATGCTGCTAATAAAGATTATTATGCTTGTATAGTTGGTAAAGCATATTATGAGGGAAGAGTTGATCTCAAGGAGGTTATTGCATGCTTACAAAACGGATAATTCCTTGTTTGGATATTAAAAATGGTAAAGTTGTAAAAGGGATAAATTTTGTAGGATTAAAGGATGTTGGAGATCCTATTGAGTTAGCTAAGCGTTATGATCAACAGTGTGCAGATGAAGTAGTATTTTTAGATATTACTGCTAGTTATGAAGAAAGAAATATTATTAAAGATTTGATTGAACGTGGTGCTAGTGAGTTAACAATTCCCTTAGCTGTTGGTGGCGGAATTAGAACTATCGATGATTTTAGAATGATTTTAGCAAGTGGTGCTGATAAAGTATCAGTTAACTCAGCTGCTATTGCTAACCCTAATTTGATTAAAGAAGCTGCTGATGAATTTGGTGTTCAATGTGTAGTAGTGGCAGTTGATGCTAAAAAACGTGAAAATGGTGGTTATGATGTTTATGTCAAAGGTGGTCGTGAAAATACTGGGATTGATTTAGTTGAATGGGTAACTAAATGTGAAGCATTAGGAGCAGGAGAAATTTTATTAACTTCAATGGATGCTGATGGAACGAAAGCAGGTTATGATATTGATATGATTAATACTGTATGTAATGCTGTTGATATTCCCGTAATTGCAAGTGGTGGTTGTGGTAGTATTCAAGATATTGTTGATGTTTTTAAACAAACTAATTGTGATGCAGCTTTAGTGGCTTCATTGTTCCACTTTAAAGAAGCTACAGTAGAAGATGTACGTGTTGAACTACGAAAACATGATATTAATGTAAGGAGAGCAATGTAATGAAACCAGATTTTACTAAAATGGAGTTAATTCCTGCTATTATTCAAGATTATAAAACAAATGAAGTCTTGATGTTAGCTTACGTCAATGAAGAAGCTTATCAAAAAATGCTGGAAACAAATCAAACATATTTTTATTCACGAAGTCGTAATGAATTGTGGCATAAAGGTGAAACTTCAGGGCATTTTCAAAATATTAAAGGAATGTATTTAGATTGTGATCTTGATACGCTATTAATTTATGTTGAACAAATTGGTGTGGCTTGTCATACAGGCGCATATTCTTGTTTTTTCAATGAAATAATGGCTTATGATAATACTAATATTTTTAGAAGTTTATCTAATTTAATTGAAGATCGTAAACAAAATCCAGTTGAAAAATCTTATACCAATTATTTATTAGATCAGGGGATTGATAAGATTTGTAAAAAAATTGGTGAAGAAGCTAGTGAAACGATTATTGCAGCTAAAAATGATGATAAAGAAGAATTAATTGGTGAAATTAGTGATTTATTTTATCATGTCTTTGTCTTAATGAATAATCAGGGTATTTTACTTGAAGATATTGAAAATAAATTAAAAGAACGTCATAAAATAACAGGAAATAAAAAAGATTTTCATACTAAAGGGGAATACTAGTTCCCTTTTTCAATAGGAGGAAAAGATTATGAGAAAAATAGATTATCATATGCATACTTGGTTTTCAGGTGATAGTGAAGCTGATCCTAGAGAACATGTCAAACAAGCAATAGCTTTAGGTTTAGATGAAATATGTTTTACTGATCATCGTGATTTTGATTATCCAATAGATTCTTTTGAATTAGATATTGAAAAATATTATCAAATGATCATGTTTCTAAAAGAAGAATTTAAAGATCATATAATTATTAAATGGGGTATTGAAATAGGTTTAGATATGAATTATCAAAAAGAAATCAATGAATTAATTAATCGTTATCCTTTTGATTTTGTAATAGGTTCAATTCATGTAATTAATCATACAGAATTTTATTATGGTGATTTTTTTAAAGGACTAGTAAAAGAAGATGCTCATCGTTATTTTTTTGAAGAAACATTAAGATGTGTCAAAAATTTTGATTGTTTTAATGTTCTAGGACATTTAGACTATATTATGCGTTATGGTCCATATGAAAATAAAAAAGTAGATTATAATAAATATCAAGATATTATTGATGAGATTTTTAAAACATTAATAACTAAAGAAAAGGGAATTGAAATTAATACTTCAGGTTATGCCGTTAATGGTAATTGCGGTTTTCCTAATTATCAGCAGATTAAACGATATTATGATTTAGGTGGGAAAATTATTACAATTGGAACTGATAGTCATACTAGTGATCGAGTAGGGCAGTATATTAATGATGTTGTTGAGCATTTAAAAAAAATTGGTTTTAAAGACGTTTCTACCTTTACTAAAAGAAGTTGTGATTTAAATGAACGATGAAACAGTGTATATTTTTTTAGATGTTGATGGTGTTTTAAATAATGATATAGCTAGAAAAAAATATCGAGGAACTGATATGCGGATGTTAAATGATAATAATTTAGCAGAATTAGCTAATTTAGTTAATAAAATTAATAAGCATTATTTAATAGTTCTTATTTCTACATGGAGATATTATATTGATAATATTAATATATTGAAAAAATCATTAAATAAATATGGATTATCATTATCAGATTGTTTAGACATTGATTATACTAAAAGTCGAGGTGAATTAATTATTGAATATTGTCAAAAGAGAAACATTTTATTTAATAATATCTTGATTCTTGATGATACATATATTGGTGAATTATCAACAAGGCTAGTTAAATGTAATTTTAAATTTGGTTTAACTAAACAAGAAACTGAGAATGCACTGAAGCTTTTAAGATAATATATTAGATTTGTGTATAAGGATTATTGGGGAATGAAAAATATATGATTTGTTCTCAATTTTAATTTAGAAAATAAATCTTTTATGTTTTTAATAGTTATTAATACTGTAATTAAAATAGTTTGATTATATGGACTATTTTAGAGTAATGGTATTTTTTGAGGAAGTTTTGTTGTTTTAAAAAAATATATTTTATAATAATTGTCATATTGTTATTGGGTTTATGATATAATGGGTATTATATATTTGGAGGTAAAGACATGGAATTATATAATAAAGAATTATTAAAAAATTTAAAAAATACTGTAGATGACAGTGGCTATTATATGCCTAAAGCACTATTTAGTGGCAGCAAGTTTGGAAATGTACGATTAGAGACTAAACTAGCATATGTAGCTTTATTAGATACATTATTAAAAAAACCTGTATATAATCAAGAAAATTTAGCATTATTAAAGATTGATAATCCTGTTATCGGACAAACATTGGCTATTTTAGCTAATAAAGAAGTTAATCAAGATAAAGTTGCTAGATATATAGATGAATTAATTGAAGCTAATTTAATTGAAATTAATAAAAAAGATATTTATATTTATCATTTAGATTAAAATGTTTAAAATTTTAGCAAAGAAATTTATTAAGAATAATACTGAATTTAATAATCCTAAAGTAAGAGAACAATATGGCACTCTTTGTTCAATTATATCAATTGTATGTAATATTGTTTTAGTTATTTTTAAACTTACAATGGGAGCTATTACACACAGTATTGCTATTCAAGCAGATGGATTAAATAATTTATCTGATGTAGGTAGTAATTTGGCTTCATTATTTGGTTTTAAACTAGCTAATAAACATCCTGATATTGAACATCCTTATGGACATGGACGAATTGAATATGTAGCAGGTTTAATTATAGCATTTTTAATTTTATTAGTTGGTTTTCAAGCATTACGAGATTCGGTTTTTAAAATAATTGCTCCTGAAAAAGTTACTTTTACAATTGTTGCAGTAATTATTTTAATTGTTTCCATTTTAATTAAACTATGGATGGCTGTTTTTAATCGATATGCTTCAAAAAAAATCAACTCTGCAACACTATTAGCAGCTAGTCAGGATAGTTTAAATGATGTTTTAGCAACTTTGGCAACTTTAATTTCTTTGATTTTATCACTATATACTGATTTACCAGTGGATGGAATAATGGGAGCAGTTGTTTCAATTATTGTTTTAAAAGCGGGAATTGAAATTTTTAAAGATACTGTAAATCCATTATTAGGAATGGCACCTGATAAAGAATTGATTAAAGAGCTTGAAGAATATATTTTATCATATCCTGAGGCTTTAGGGATTCATGATTTAATGATGCATGATTATGGACCTGGTAGAAAGTTTTTAACATTGCATGTTGAAGTTGATTGTAACGATAATATTATGGCAACACATGATGCAATGGATAGAATCGAAAGGGCAGTTTTGGGTAAGTATCATATTTTAACAACTATTCATATGGATCCGATTGATTCTAGTGATGTTTTGACTAATGAATTAAAAGAAATTGTAATAGATGTTGTTAAAGAAATAAATGATGAATATAGTATACATGATTTTAGAATTGTTTCAGGGCCAACGCATACTAATTTGATTTTTGATGTTTTAATTCCGTCTAATGATCAAATAAAACATACTATATTAAAAGAACAAATAAATCAAAGGTTAAAGGCTATTGATCCTAGTTACTTTACAGTAATGCAGATTGAACATAGTTTTGTATAAAAAATAAAAAAATCAGAAATTTCACTAAAGTGTAAAATCTGATTTTTTATTTACTATTATATGCATTATAAGGGGTGGAATTTTGAATATATAAATACTTAAATTAAATCTATATTAGTAATGGAACTTGTTAGACATTCAAATTTTGATTTAACTGAAAGAGTTTATACACATGTGAAAGAATCAAGCAAAGTAGAAGCGATTGAAAATGTGTTTGGAAAGGAAGGTATGTAGGCATGAGTAAAATTGAATATAGTAGGGTGGGGGATTATTATATCCCTAATCTTAAAATAAAATCTAGATCAAAAGTGTCGTTAGGTAAATATGGAAGAATGAGATTAAATTATTTAAAAGAACAAGAGAGAGCGCATCATAATGCTCTCTTGATGAATAATAAATTATATGATCATTTAATTGAGATAGATAAACAAGCGTATGAAATGCATGATAGACTTGTTGAACAGTATAAAGAAAAAAGGGGAATTACTGAAGAATTAAAACAAACTAATCAAATGGAATGGGTTAGACAGATGAATATGATAAAAGGGATAATTGAACAAATTGTGTATGATGTTCTTATTATAATGTAAAAATTACTCCCCATGAAACGTAGGGAGTAATTTATTTAGATAAAATAAAAATATATTCATGGGCTAAGAGATAAAAATTAAGATTTCGTATTTTGTCTTGCCAGTATTTTGTTGATCCACAATTATGCTGTTCCTTGATTATAATCTCTTTTAAAATGAAACCATTGTTTAAGAAAACTTGCATTGTGTTAAAGGCTAAAGGAATAACATTTCCATTTTTTCTAATATCGCCAATCATAAAAGAACAATTATGTCCTTGTTTTAAAACACGATATAATTCTTTACTCACTTTATCTATATGTAATAAAAAATCTTTATAATCTAATAACGATAAATCGTTCTCAAGATTTTTACTATATTTGATTATATTTGCATAAGGTGGATGAGTGCAGATAAAGTCTATTGAATTATCTTTGATCATAGTCATTTTTTTAGCGTCACATTGATATAATTCGATTTTAGCAGAATTGTGACAATCAAAATGTAATCGTTCTTTAGAAATATTGAGAGCATCATTGTTAATATCTATTCCAATAGCATTTCTATTTAACAATTTTGCTTCAATAAGTGTTGTTCCTGAACCTGCAAAACAATCTAGTATAAGGTCATTCTGTTTGGTATATTTGAGAATTAAATTTTTAGGAATATGAGGAGACCAATTTCCTCTATAATCACCTTTGTGTGTAGCCCAATTTCCTCGATCAGGAAAACTCCATATAGTAGTATTTTGTAATTCGTATGTTTTCATATAAAACACCTCCTACTATATATGTACGTAGAAAAATACAAAATTCCTTTAAAAAAATACAAAAAGATTTAATTTTCTTTAGTTATGCTTATTTTCCCCTGAAAAAATTCGTTTTTATTTAGTTTTATCTGAGAATATGATAAAATAGCCATGATATAGGAAGGAGTGTTTTTAATGGCAAATCAGAAAAATTTAGTTTTAAGTCCAGTTTTAAAATGGGTTGGTGGCAAAAGACAGCTATTGAATGATATAATTCCTATGATACCTAAAAATTGTTCGACTTATGTTGAACCGTTTATTGGAGGAGGGGCTGTATTATTTGAATTACAACCCAAGAAAGCAATAATAAATGATTTTAATAGTGAGTTAATTAATGTTTATACAGTTATCAGGGACTATCCTGAAGAACTAATAAAAGAATTGCAATTTCACAAAGATAATAATACATCAGAACACTTTTATGCAGTGAGAGAATATGACAGAAAACCAGAATTTTTTTCTCAAATGACACCAGTACAAAAAGCAGCAAGAGTTATTTATTTGAATAAAACTTGTTATAATGGCTTGTATAGAGTGAATTCTGCTGGACAATTTAATTCTCCATATGGGAAGTACAAAAATCCCAATATAGTGAATGAAACAGTCATTAGAGCGATGTCAAAGTATTTCAATGAAAATAATATTGTCATTAAAAATGAGGATTTTAAAGAAGCATTAAAAGGATTGAGAAGAGGTGCATTTGTTTATTTAGATCCACCATACATGCCAATATCTAGTTCATCTTCATTTACAGGTTATACTGAAAATGGTTTTAATGAAGACAAACAAAGAGAATTAAAAGAATTATGCGATAAATTAGATAAAAAAGGTATAAAATTCTTACAATCAAATTCTGATTGTGAATTTATACGAGAGTTATATAGTGGTTATAGAATAAAAACTATTAAAGCGAAAAGAGCTATTAATAGTAAAGGGAATTCTAGAGGAGAAATAAATGAGGTGTTGATATACAATTATGAGTAAAAATAAGGATTTATCAGTAGATGAAGCTTGGGAAAAGTTATTAGAAAAATATGACATTGTAAAGAAAATAGAAGAAGATGGGATATTTCATATTGAGGCTTCACAAATAAAAGAATTTAAAGAACCAAGATTAATGTCAAAATGGGATAGTTCAGAACAATTGCCTTCTGCTTTGAAACGTAATAAAATCAATATCTTGCCTAATAGTAGACGTTCTTATGTATTAGGAGATTTTCTTTTGTATCAAGACATTCCTGAACTTGAAGAACATGTAACAAAAATGACTGCAGTAGAATTACCAGAATATGAAAGTATAGATATTAACAACATTACATCTGAAGCTAATGCAATTAATGTATTGATATTGTCAAAAATATTAGATGACTTTTTGGGTACCGATGAAAATGTTGGTACATTTAATGGACGTATGGGTACAGGTACATTTGATTTCAATGTTAATACTGTGAGAGGATCGAAACAACATATTCTAGTCAATAACGCTCAGTGTGAAATAGATGGTGGATTTGAAAATTCGGAGTCAGTAGTAATCATGGAAGCCAAAAACGTAGTTCATCCTGATTTTCATGTTAGACAACTTTATTATCCATATAGATTATGGAAAACTAAAGTTAACAAACCGATTAGACTTGTTTTCTCAATATATTCAAATAAAATATATCGTTTATTTGAATATGAATTTACTGATATAAACGATTATTCATCAATCAAATTGATTAGGAACAAAAACTATTCTCTTCAAGATATAGAAATTACATTAGAAGAACTAATTGAAGTTAGAAATGCTACACCAATAAAGTTTGATGATAATCAAGAAGATAAGAGTTTACCTCCATTTGTTCAAGCGGATTCATTTGATAGAATAATTTCTTTATTAGAGAATATGAATGATAATCCAATGAATGATGAAGAAATAGCAGAATTAATGCATTTTGGTTCTAATTTAAGTAACGGAAAACCAGTTTTCAGACAATCTCAATATTACTATAATGCAGGCAAGTATTTGGGATTATTTGAAAAGATTCGTACTGAAGAAAATGAAGTGAAATCAGTTTTAACATCCTTAGGTAAAAAAATTTATAAAATGCAATATAAAGAAAGGCAATTAAAGTTGGTTTCTTTAATTTTAGAACATCAGGTATTTGCTGATTTCTTTGATGAGATTATTGCGAATTTTGGTAAATTACCTGAAAACAAGGATATTCAAGAAAGAATGAGAGAATTGAATGTTTGCAACGAAGGACAGATTGCTAGAAGGTCACAATCTGTGAGATGCTGGTTGAAATGGATTTTCAATTTAATTAGATTGTCATAAAAAAGGAGGAAATTTTGTGAGCGATAAGATAAAATTGGACTTTCTTAACATGAAAAAAGAATTAACGAAAAACGGCGGATTATTATATCAATATAGACCTTGTTGTAGAGATTCTACTAGTCCTATGTCAAGAATTCGGACTAACAAAATGTAAGAAATTTAGTTAGTTTCCTCTAACATGTGTCTGTGATGTTAGAATAAATTGTAGTGTAAGACTCCTTTAGTAAGAATATAAAATAAAATGTCTGCAGAAACAAGACTTTATTCGTGACCATGTGTGTCTTGGGGCTGCAGGTGGAAAGGAATGTAAGGTTATTATTGAAAAGTTTGTAGAGAAATTTAATATTTTTGATATATTTACTATGTTATTGCCTGGAATAGTTATTTCTAGTTTATTTGGGATTTCTTTATCGTTTAAATATTATGGAATATGGGAAAAATTTGGGAATGAAAAATACATTTTGTTTTTTATAATTTCTTATGCTTGTGGCTTGGTTTTTCAGGAAGTTGGAACTGTTTTCGATAAGAAATTTATGTTTAAAATTTTGTATGGTGGAGAGCCAAGAAAAATTTTTTTGTTAGAAAACAAGTACAATAAAATTTTTAATGATGAGCTTTCATATAAAGATGCATTAAGGATTAAACAATATTTAAATGACTATATTAATATTAAAACATCCAAAAATGTAAATGAGGAAAAGTTGAATTCTCTCATGTTTGCATATTGCTTGAATATTTGTGAAATGAATGGGCTGGCATCTAAAGCTGATAAAATGATTGTTAATTCTGAGATGAGTAGGTCTTTATTTTGGGGCTGTATTGCAACAATTATTTTAAATATAATTATGATTTTTTGTTTTTCATGTCATTCACTATTCTTGTATGGTGAAATCCTATTTTTAATTATTATAGCAATAATATTTCTTTCTCGAAAAAGAAGATATGAGCAATATAGAATTAGAATACTGTTGAGAATGTTTTTAATTTATACTCAGAAGCAAATGAGATAAAAGAATAAGATTTTGTTCTTGTTTTACATAAATTTAAATGAAAAGAGAGTTAATTTTATGATTGGTGAATTTATGTTTACTACCATATATGATATTGAAAATATTCGTCATGATGTTGTGTACTCTCAGACTCCATTAAATATGAATGATCCCTTTGATTCGAAAATAGCTTTTTCAAATGAAAAAATATGTGATAATATTATTTCTATGATGTTAGATACATTAGAATTAGAAAAAGAGCAGAGAAGAATAATATTCTATTTGATCAAATACAGGATGTTAGATCAAATTGGTGAATTTATTTTGTTATTAAAAGAGTTGAAAACATATATACAGAAAAAGCGATTAGAGATGCATCTAACCACTGTGCCACTGAAGCTATTTGTTACAAGACATTTAAATAACTTGTTTAAAAATGCCCCTAAAAGATGTAAAATCTATGGGAAAAGTTTATTTTATATTTTTGCTATTCTTGTTGAAGGTATGGAGGAAATATCAGAAGATAGTATTAATAGTATGGTGGCTAGCAATGATTTTTTAGATAAATTACAAAGGAAAATTGAGAAAATACACAAAGAAATATACATACCTAAATTAAAAGAATTTCTATCATCTATAACTATTTCTTGTTTTAGCTCAAGTGGATGGGATAATCAATTAATGTGGGCTCATTATGCAAGGAGTTATTCTGGTATTTGTATAGAATATGATTTTAATGAAATGAATGAATTTATTGGTTTTATTTATCCAGTATTATATGATAAAGATAGACTGACAATAACCATGCAAGACATGGGAATAGAGAAATTTGAATTAAGTCAAGCTGATAAAATTAAATATTCGGAAGTTGATATGAAAAACATCTTTAGGTATTTATTAACTAAAAATGTATGTTGGGAATATGAAAAAGAATGGAGAATAATCAATCCTGGAGAACCAAATAAACCGATGTTTATTCCAGTTCCTTTTGTAAAATCTATAACATTGGGTGTTAACATAGATTTATTCTGTAAAAAGTTACTTTTATCTTTATGTGAAGAAAAAAAGATTGATTGTTTTGAATTGTATATTAGTGATGAAAACTTTGAATTGAGTAGAAAACGAATTTCTACAAAAGATTTAGATTATGACATTAAACAAGATACAGAATACCTTGTATTGTTGCTTAATCAAACAAAGGAATATATGCTAAAATTTAGTAGTAATTGTCAGACATGTACAACAGAGTTTGAAGAAAATAAAATTAATGTTGTTTTGATAAATGAAATCTTATTAGAATTAATCGACATACTTACAAATGTATATTTCTTTAAATATGCATTAAATTTGTTAATAAATCAAAACATTGAAGAATTTAAAAATGTTGATACACCTAAAGAAATGCAAGATGGAATAAGAAATATAGAGAAATTTGTTAAAAGTTCTAATTCTGTAATGGACTCATTAGACACCTCATTCACAAATTTTTTACAAAACTTGAGAATTAGCAGAAAAGAATATGTGACATTTCAAAATAAATTAAATAATATTAAAACATTAATTGAAAAAGTTGAATTGTTAGATTGGCATGACATTTTAGAGTTAAATTGATTATTTTGCAATCAATTACAATTAATATAATCACTGTCAAAAAACTTTCAATTTTCTTTTAAGTGTTGTACAATAGGGATACACAAATAAAAATGTTAAGTTTTTAAGGGATATTTTCGAACTGTTTCTATTCCTAGATAACGATACTTTTCCAATCTCATATAACATATTAAAAAACTAATTATTAATTTCTTTATTTAATGGTTAAATATCAAATTAAACGGTAATTAAAATACTTAAAAATTAATATTACTTGCAATGAAGCTCCTTGCAACAAGCAATGGAGTATCTTTATTTTTATATTCAAAGATAACACATCTTTGACAGAATATCAGGCATTTAGGAAAAGTTAATTGGAAAATCAAGTGGAATAACTGGTTTAAGAAAGTTTATTATGTAAATGTCAAACTAAAAGGCTCTATTATTACTGTTAAGATAACAGTTTAATAGAGCTGTAGTTATTTCATCATATAGATTGTTCGTTTTTTTAGTGTTCTATTTTCTAATGCTTATTGATTTGATGCTTACCATTATAAAATGAAAGCGGGATTTATTAGAACGATAAGAATTATATCATTAGGTAATAACTCTAAGCTCTAAAAATTACTTCTTCTTTTTCATACATCATTTTTGCGCCAATCATAGAAATTATAACATAGATTACAGACCAGCCAATTGTCATATACAAGTGAGTGTAATTTAATTGATTAAAAATGATTTCCTTAATTACAATAACTACATTTAAAATTGGAATATTCATCATTGCCATTGAAACAGAACTTGGTTCCATGTACATAGTAATTACTGAAAGTAATACAGGAATTAAAGTAACAGGTGTTAAATACGTATTAGCTTCTTTTAGTGAACGGGCATATGTTGAAACTAATAACATTACTGCAGAGATAAAAATTACATATAATACAGCTAATAAAACAATTAATAGCATACTTTGAATTGATAGATCAATTGATATTGCCATAGTATCACTCATTCCAAATTTAAAGGCTAACAGTAAACCTACAGCAGATAAGATTGATGTGATACTTCCAAACGTAGCAGTAACAATCAGTTTTCCAATTAAGATAGAACTTCTTGATATGCTGGTAGAAAGTAATGGTTCCAAAGTACCACGTTCTTTTTCACCAGCTCCTAAATCAGTAGCAATTGGAACTATTCCAGAACCAGAATATCCAATAATCATCATTGGAATCAGCATTCCTAACATCATTAATGACATACTATCGGCTTCTTCATCTTTGGCATGCTCATTATAGGTAAAAGGTTGCAATATTTTACTTGAAAGATTATTAGCTTCTAAATATGAAGCTAAATAGCTATTTTGGTAGTTACTAAACATTGTTTGTACAGTACTTATAGCAGTTAATGCACGTTGAGAGGTAGTATCATAATATAAATCTACTTCTGGAATGGTACTTTTTGCTAATGATTCATTTATATCTTTTGCAATAATATATGCTGTGATTTTACCATCATAAGCTTCATTAATAGGATCTTTACTATTAACAAGTTCGTAAATACCACCTTCTTCAAAAACAGCTTTTATTTCAGGATTATTTGTTTCTAAAACGATTTTATATTTATTATCTTCACTTGGTGCAGCCATATCCCCAACTGATGAAAAGATAAAAGTAAAAACCAAAGGCATAACAACAATAGGAATAACAAAAGTCATTAATAATGTTTTACGATCTCTTAAAATATCTTTAAATTCTTTTTTTACAATTGTCATTATATTATTCATTGTTGTTACCTCCAATACACTCAATAAATAATTCCTCTAGATTTTCTTTTTTATAATTCTCTTTTAATTGTTCAATTGTACCACTAGTAACAATTTTACCTTTATGAATAATAATAATTCGATCACATAATTTTTCAGTTTCATACATATTGTGACTAGAAAAAACAATAGCTTTATTTTCTCGTTTACATTTTAAGATAAAATCATGAATTAATTTACTTGATAGAACATCTAAACCAGTAGTTGGTTCATCAAATAACATAACATCAGGATGATGAATAATACTGCGAGCTAAAGAAACTTTTTGTTTCATTCCACGACTATATTTTCCTACAGGGCGATCAATATAATCAGTCATTTCTAAATCTTGAGCGATTTGATCAACTGCATGCTTAGCTTCATCATCACTCATACCGTTCAATTTAGCAAAATAAGTCATATTTTCACGTCCTGTTAAACGGTCATATAAAGCAACATCACCGCCAAATAAGATCCCAATTTTTTCTCTGATTTTACTTGGATTATCAATGATATTATAACCATCAATAATTGCATTTCCATTAGTTGGTTTCAACATCGTTGCTATCATTCGTAAAGTCGTTGTTTTACCAGCTCCATTTTCACCAAGTAAACCAATTATTTCTCCTGGGTTAACTTCAAAAGAAACATTTTCAACGGCATTTACCTTTTTAAATGTCTTGGTTAGATTTTCAACTTTTAACATATTCTTTCCTCCATTAATTATATATGTGATATAAGTATATACATATTTTTTGTAAATTAATATTTTCTATTGTAATAGAAATATAAACAAATTCGTATAATCATAATAATAAAGATACAGGTAATGATTCCTAATAATAAATCAAAGCTGTATAGGGGAGTTATTATAGATGCCAATGCCATACTAGTTATTTCTAAAGTAAATACTGAATTGTTACCAATTTTATCATATATGAATAATTTTCTTTCATCGTGGTGATTGATGTATTTATTGATTAATTTAGTTTTATTTTTGGCTAGAAAAAAGTTAGAAATTAAATTAATGCATGGAAAGATGAGTAATGAAAACGATAAACCAGTTTGATAACCGCAAACAAAATCTTTGTAATGTTCATTAGTTGAATTGACTGATAAAACATTGTTAAATAATAGAATAATTAGTATTAATGAAACTAATATTAAACCTATCATATAATAATTTGTCTTTTTTAGGTCTTCCAAGGCCAAAGTTACTCTTTTACCCATTATTAAATTCCTCCTCAAAGTCAAAAACTTCTTCTATCATTAAATCAAAATATTTAGCTATTTTATATGCTAAAACTAGTGAAGCAGTATATTTGCCTACCTCAATTGAGGTAATTGTCTGTCGGGTTACCCCGACAGACCTTGCTAGTTCTTCTTGAGAAATTTTTCTAGCTTTCCTAAGTTCTGGAATTCTAGTTTTCATCATATCATCCCTTCAATGTAAAGTTAGCTTTACATATATAGTATAGTTAACTTTGCATATTTTGTCAAGTATACTTTGCAAAACAGGAATTTACTGAAGCTAATCTTTAACTGGATATTTTTCTGTGTTTTTTATAAGTTTATTAGTTATAATTTCTATTGTATCAAGATTTAGTGAGTATGCTAACTGAAAACAATAAATCATTACATCTGCTAACTCTTCACTAATTTTATTTTTATCACATTCATTATTCCATTGAATACATTCCAATAGTTCACCTGCTTCAATAACAATACTTTTAATTAAACTATCTGGATGTTCTAATTGATCCCATTTGCGTGCTTGAACAAATTCAATAATTTTATTTTCTATTTCTTTCATAAAATCCTCCTTGTAATAATTATATAAAGTTATCATCTTAATTCAAGTATTTTGAATAAATGGTGGTTTAAACGGGAATAAATAAATTAACGAAAACAACCATAGTAAAATAGTAGGAAATATTTTAAAATTATTCTTGACTTTTTAAATATATTTAGTTAATATAATTTCAACGACAGTGAAAAGAAGAGTAATTCATGCTAGCTTGATAGAGAGTCCTTGGGTGGTGGAAAAGGATAGGTGAATATGAATGAAGATGGTCTTGGAGTTTTATAGGCGATATTTAGTCTATGACGGGTGTGCCCGTTAACGCACTAGAGTATGATGGTACTCGAAGAGGTTATTATTGTGAGGTAATAATGAATTAAGGTGGTAACACGGGTTATAACTCGTCCTTTGTAGAGGACGGGTTTTTATATTTTAAGGAGGGTTATATGATTGAAATTAAACAAGTTAGTAAAGTATATCGATTAAAAAATCGAGAGGTAATAGCTGTTGATGATGTTTCATTGACTATTGAAGATGGTGATATCTATGGGATAATTGGTTATAGTGGAGCTGGTAAATCAACTTTGGTACGTTTGATTAATCAATTAGAAATTCAAGATAGTGGAAAAATTTTTGTTGATAATCAAAATCTAGGAGACTTATCTTCTAATGAACTTAGAAAATTAAGAACTAAAATTGGAATGATATTTCAACATTTTAATCTATTATGGTCACGGACTGTTAGTGAAAATATAGAGTTAGCACTAGAAATTGCTGGTAATAAGGATAAACAAGAACGTCATAGTAAAGTTCAAGAATTAGTTGATCTAGTTGGGTTAACAGGCCGTGAAAATGCTTATCCTAGTGAATTATCAGGTGGTCAAAAACAACGAGTTGGTATTGCAAGAGCTTTAGCTAATGATCCTAAAATTCTTTTATGTGATGAGGCAACTAGTGCTTTAGATCCTGATACAACTAAATCAATCCTGGATTTATTATTAGAAATAAATAAAAAGTTAAATATAACAATAATTATGATTACTCATCAAATGGAAGTTGTACAAAAAATATGTAATCATATTGCTGTTATGTCTGAGGGAAAAGTAATTGAAACTGGTACTGTCAAAGAAATATTTACTGCTCCTAAACATTCAGTAACTAAGAGTTTTGTTCAGGAAGCAAAAAGCCATAATGATTTTAATGAAGAAATATTAAAACAAATTTATTCACAAGGAGAATTGTTAAAGGTTATTTTTGATGAAAAGATCAGTCGTCAACCAGTTTTGACAAAAGTCATTAGAGAAAGTGATGCAGATATCAATGTTATTGAGGCAAATTTAAATAATACTATAGATAGTTCATTTGGGATTATGATTTTACAAGTAATTGGAGATTATCAAAGAGTAAAAACTTTATTTGAAAAGTATTTAGCTAAAGTAGAGGTGATGTAAATGAGTAGTATTTTAGAGAATATTGATTTTGATACAATGGTCAATGCATTAAATGAAACATTATTTATGACGTTTGTATCTTTGATTTTTGCAGTGATTATTGGATTGATTTTAGGAATAGCGATATATTTAACCCAAGAAGATGGTTTGTATCCGAATTTATTTGTTAATAAAGTTTTAAATTTAATTGTTAATGTATTAAGAGCGATTCCATATATTATTTTATTGATTCTTTTATTACCATTAACAACAACTTTAGTTGGATCAATGATTGGAGCAAAAGCAGCTTTGCCTTCATTGATTTTATCAAGTGCACCATTTTATGGAAGAATGGTAATGATAGCTCTTAATGAAGTTGATAGTGGAACTATTGAAGCAAGCAAGGCAATGGGGGCAAATAATTGGCAGATTATTACTAAAGTATTAATTCCTGAAGCTAAGCCAGCTTTGATTTCATCAATTACTGTTATGGCAGTATCACTGGTTGGTTATACTGCAATGGCAGGGGCTATTGGAGCAGGAGGATTAGGTAATTTAGCATATTTATATGGAATGGTTAGAAATAACAATTATATAATGTATACTGCGACAATTTTAATATTAATTATTGTGTTTATTATTCAATTTATTGGGGATTATTTTGTTAGAAAGATAGATAAAAGGTAGGGAAAGATTATGAAAAAATTATTTACTGGAATTATTAGTTTATTATTGGTAATTACATTAACTGCTTGTGGTGGAAGTGGCAAACGTGATAAAAATACTTTATTAGTGGCAGCTACATCAAAACCACATGGAGATATTTTAACTGAAGCAAAATCAATTTTAAAAGATGAATATGATATTGATTTAGAAATTAAGATTTTAGATGATTATTATATATTTAATAAGTCATTAAATAATGGTGATGTTGATGCAAACTTTTTTCAACATATTCCGTTTTTTGAAAATGATATAGAACAGAATAAATATAATTTGGTTAATGCAGGTGGAGTACATATTGAACCCTTTGGTTTTTATTCAAAACAAATCAAAGATATAAAAGAATTAAAGAAAAATGATGTGATTGTTATTTCTAATTCAGTTGCAGATCATGGGCGTATTTTAGCAATTTTAGATAAAGCAGATGTAATTGAATTAAATAGTAATGTTAAAGTGCAGAATGCAACTATTGAAGATATTAAATCAAATCCTTTAAATTTACAATTTAAAGAAATCAAACCAGAGATATTAACAAGTGCTTATGAAAATAATGAAGGAGCATTAGTTGCAATTAATGGGAATTATGCAATAGATGCTGGTCTAAATCCAACTAAAGATGCAGTTATTTTAGAATCTGCTGATGAAAGCAATCCATATGTTAATATTGTAGCATGTAAAAAAGGTCATGAAAAAGATGAGAAAATTAAAGCATTAGTTGATGTTTTACAGTCAGATAAAATTAAAAAATTTATAACAGATACTTATAGTGATGGTTCTGTAATTCCTATTGAGTAAAGATGCTAAATGTGGCATCTTTTTTAACTAAATTGCATATTTAATCCAAATAATTTATAATTAACTAAAATAAAAGGAGAAGAAAAATGCCAAAAGTAGAAGCTGTAGATTATCTAAATCAAAAGATTAATATAATAATTGATCGACCACTAGGATTAAAGCATCCTAAATATAATTTTATATATCTACTTAATTATGGATATGTTCCAGAAACGATTAGTAGAGATGATGAAGAATTAGATGCTTATTTATTAGGAGTGTTTGAACCAGTTAAAAATTATACTGGAAAAGTAATAGCAGTAATAAAAAGAATTAATGATAATGATGATAAACTGATTGTTGTTCCAGAAGGGGTTAATTATAATAATGAGCAGATTAGAGCTTTAACTGAGTTTCAAGAAAGGTTTTTTAAATCAAAAATAATTAGAGGTATTGATCATGATTAAAACTGTGGATGATTATATTAATAGTTTTCCTGATAATATTAAGGAAAAATTAATTTGTTTAAGAAAGATTATTGTAGAGAATGCTCCTGATGCTAAAGAGGGTATATCTTGGGGTGTTCCTACTTATAATCTAAATGGATTTTTAGTTCAGTTTGCAGTTTGTAAAAAACATCTGGGATTTTATACTTCTCCTGCGACACTTGTATGTTTTCAAGAACAATTAAATGGATATAAAACTAATTCTAAAAATACTGTTCGATTACCAATAGATCAGGATTTACCAGTTAATTTAATTAAAGAAATGGTACTGTTTAAAGTTAAGGAAAATAATAGTGATTAGAAAATTTAGTATTTTAGATATTGATCGAATTATGCAGTTATGGTTAGATGCTAATCTTGATGTTCATTATTTTATTAATAAAAGTTATTGGTTAAATCACTATGAAATGGTTAAGCAAATGATTTTAGATGCTGATATATATGTTTATGAAATTAATTACAAAGTATTAGGTTTTATAGGTATAGTTGATAATTATATAGCAGGGATTTTTGTTGATAAAACTTATCGTTGTCAAAATGTTGGTCATCAGCTAATCAATTATATAAAGAAAGATCATAAATATTTAATTTTATCAGTTTATCAAAAGAATCAAAAAGCAGTGAATTTTTATATAAAAGAAAAATTTAAGATTATTAAAGAGCAGATTGATTTGGATACTAATGAAGTAGAGCTAGTAATGGAGTATAATCATAAAAGAATAGAATCAAAATAATTATTTATATTTGTTGTGAGATTTATCATATAATTCATGTAATATATACATAGATATTGTTTTAACTGTGGTAGTAATGTTTGCTTTTATTATTTGAAAAAATACATAATTATAACTAAAGAAATATATCATAAGGTCAATAATTTGTATAAAGTTTTTTCTAAAAATAAGTATATTTGAGCTAAAAAAACTTATTTTAATAGTTTTTAGCTCTTTTTGTATTTATAAGTTTTTTATCAGTTGATAATATATCAATTTTATAGTTGTGAATAGTATATGACTAAAGTTATAGAATATTCTAAATTGTGTTTTAAGTGATGAAAAATGTATAAATGAAAGTATTAATTCTATTTTTTTAAAATTATAATAGATGATAAAAAATAAATTGCTTTTTATTGGGTATGTAATTATTTAGAGGTTTTGATATAAAGTATATATGGAAATAAAATTTATAATTTTCATAAAAAATTAATATATTGATTTAGGGGCATACTGTTTTAAATATATTTTTCTTGTTTGGTAAATTGAATAATTTAACTAAGTAATATGTTAAAATGGTTTTGGAGGTAACTAAAATATGAAACGTAAATTTTTCTTTTTTGATATAGATGGAACATTAGCAGTTGGCACACCAGGAAATCAATATATTCCTGAATCAACTAAATTAGCTATTTCTAAACTTAAAGAAGCTGGTCACTTTTTAGCAATTGCAACAGGACGAAGCTATGCTATGGCAGTTGATTATATGAAACAACTGGGGTTTGAAAATATGGTCAGTGATGGTGGTAATGGAATTACGATTGCTAATGAATTAATTAAAATTGAACCATTAGACTATAAAAAATGTTTAGCATTGATTAATGAGTGTATTGAAAAAAATTATATCTGGGCTATTTCTCCAGATAATAGTAAAAGAAGGTTAACACCTGATAAAAGATTTCTTAATTTTACTCATGATAATTATATGGAAACAATTGTTCAAGAAGATTTAGATCCTCGAAATTTTAAAGAAATTTATAAGGTATATGTAGCGTGTTTTGCACCTGAAGAACAAAAATTGGAAAATTTAAAATATTTGCCATGGTGTCGTTTTCATAAAGAATATATCTTTGTTGAACCTGATGATAAGTCTATTGGTATCAAAAAAATAGTAGATTATTTTAATGGTGATTACCAGGACGTAGTAGTTTTTGGTGATGAGAAAAACGACTTGAAAATGTTTAAAGATGAATGGATAAGTATTGCTATGGGGAATGCTGTTGATGAGCTAAAACAAAAAGCTGATTATGTAACTAATGATTGTAATAAAGATGGTATTTATAATGCCTGTAAATATTTTGGGTGGATTGATTAATGGCAGTTAGTCGATTATTTGAAATTTTATACTATTTAGTTGATCATAAGCAAACTACTGCTAAAGAATTGGCTGAATATTTTGAAGTTTCAGTTAGAACCATTTATCGAGATTTAGACCGGTTACTTGTAGCTGGAATCCCTATTAATACAGTTCAGGGAAACAATGGAGGGATATCAATTGATGAAAACTTTGTTGTAGAAAAAACGGTTTTTAATCCCCAAGAACAAAAACAGATTTTAACAGCAATTCAAACTATTGAGCATTTACAAGGTACTAATCAAAATGCATTAGTTACAAAATTAACAGCTATGTTTGATCAAGAGCAACGTGATTGGATTGAAGTGGATTTTAGTACATGGCACAAAGCTAATAATCTTAATCATAAATTTTATTTATTAAAAGAAGCTGTTTTTAATAATCGAATAGTAGAATTTAATTATGTTAATTCTTATGGTGAAAATTCTAAACGAAAAGTATTACCTAATAAATTATTTTTTAAAAGCAATACCTGGTATTTACAAGGATACTGTCTGATTAAAACAGATTATCGAATTTTTAAATTAACAAGAATTAATGATCTGGTTCTAACTTCTGATGTGTTTAATGAAAAAATCAAATTTCCACCTGTAATAACATCTTATGATAATCATTTTATGATGAAAAAGGTTAAATTAAAGTTTAATAAGAATTTAGGAAATGTTGTTTTTGATGAATTTAATAAAGATGAAATTTTATTAGATCAGGGAGGTAATTATATTGTAGAAACTGATGTTTTTGATAATTATTGGCTAATAAGTTTTATTCTTTCGTTTGGTAGTCAAATTGAAATAATTGAGCCAATTGATTTAAAAGAAAAATTACTAGATGAAATAGAAAAAATAAAAAAGATATATAAATAGTAATTTGAGAAGAAATAAACTATTTAATTGGTTTTTAATAAACATGACAGACTATGTCATATTTGCTTTGTTATAATGGTAGTGCAAGGAGATGATTGTAATGGAAATTATAACAGTTGATGAAAGTAATATTGATAAGGAGCATATTTGTTGTGCTATTTCATCTAATAATGATATTCAAGTAAAATCTAAAAAGAGTTGGTTAAAAGAACGTTTTAGTGATGGATTAGTGTTTAAAAAGATAAATGTTAGGGGAAAATGTTTTATTGAATATTTACCAATTGAAAATGCCTGGGTACCGATTAAAGGAAGTAATCTAATGTATATAGATTGTATATGGGTTTCTGGAAAATTTCAAGGACAAGGTTATGCTAAAGGATTATTAGATAGTTGTATTTTAGATAGTAAAGAAAAGTATAAAGATGGTTTAGTAATTCTTTCTTCAAAAAAGAAGATGTCTTTTTTAATGGATAAACAATTTTTATTAAAATATGGTTTTGAAGTAGTAGACTGTATTGATGATAAATATGAGTTAATGTTTTTAGCTTTTCATGATAATGTAGAACAGCCAAAATTTAAGATTAAACAATTAAAGATAGAGGATAGAGGGTTTGTACTGTATTATAGTCATCAATGCCCATTTACTGCCAAATATGTTGATTTATTAAATAAGTATTGTGATGAAAATGATATTGATATTGTTATAAGATATATAGATAATAAGGAGATGGCACAGACAAGTCCAACTATTTTTAATACTTATAGTTTATTTTATGAGGGTAAATTTATAACTAATGAAATACTTTCAATAAAAAAATTTGAAAAGATTGTAGGAAAAGTAAAATGAAAAAAATAGATTATAAGAAGGAGTATAGAGAGTTATATTTACCAAAGCAAGAACCCATGTTAGTTAATGTACCTAAAATTACTTATGTAACTGTATGTGGTAAAGGTGATCCAAATACTTGTGAAGAGTATAAAGAAGCAATAGAATTATTATATGGTATTTCTTATACAATCAAGATGTCTAAAATGACAGATGATAAAATTGATGGTTATTTTGAATATGTAGTGCCGCCACTTGAGGGATTATGGTGGTTAGATAAAAAACCAGAAGATTTGTTTATTAGTGATAAAAGTAAGTTTTATTGGAAAGCAATGATAAGGTTACCAGAGTTTGTTACAATAGATGTTTTTGAAATAGCTAAAAATAAATTAAAGGTTAAAAAACCTAATCTAGATATAAATAAAATTAATTATGAAGAAATAGAAGAGGGGAAATGTGTTCAAATAATGCATATTGGAAGTTATGATAGTGAAATTACTTCAATTAAAAAAATATATGATTTTATTGATGAAAATGGTTTAGAAATTGATATAAATGATTGTCGCTTACATCATGAAATATATTTAAGTGATCCAAGAAAAACAAAAGTTGAAAATTTAAAAACAGTAATAAGATATCCTGTAAAATAGAACCTATTTAATAATTTTTCATATTTTAATTATAGGTGATAGTATGAAAAATTATGAAAAGACGGTTTTAAAAGTATCAATTATAACTTTAATTGGAAATATTGTTTTATCAGTTTTTAAGATATTAATCGGGGTTCTTTGTGGGTCAAATGCAATTGTTTCTGATGGGATTCATAGTGCATCTGATGTTTTAAGTACAGTTGTTGTGATGATAGGTGTTAGATTATCTAGCAAGGAAAGTGATAAAGAACATCCTTATGGTCATGAGCGATTTGAATGTGTGGCGGCAATTATACTATCAGTGATGCTTTTTTTAACTGCGAGTATAATTGGTTATTCAGCAATCAAGAATCTTTTTACTACTAATAATGAAATTCACTTTGGGATGTTTGCAATTATTATTGCAATTATCTCTATAGTTACAAAAGAGGCAATGTACTGGTATACTAAAATTAATGCTGATAGAATTAATTCAAATGCGTTATTGGCAGATGCCTGGCATCATCGTAGTGATGCATTTTCATCAATTGGAAGCTTAATTGGAGTAATTGGATTTTATTATGGTTATTATATCTTAGATTGTATTGCAGGAATTATAATTTGTTTTTGTATTTGTAAAGTTGCATTTGATATTTTTAATGATGCAATCAATAAAATGATAGATCATGCATGTAGTGAAGAATTTGAAAATGAATTAATTACTTTAATAAAGAAACAAGAAGGTATATTAGGTATTGATGATTTTAAAACAAGGATGTTTGGTAATAAGATATATGTTGATATAGAAATTAAAGTTGCTGGTGATGATAGTCTTCAACATGCTCATTTGATTGCACATAAAACACATGATGCAATTGAAAATATTTATCCAATTGTAAAACATTGTAATATTCATGTAAATCCTGGAAAATAATCGGTAATAACCGATTTTTTTATTTAATTGCAATCTTTATAGTAAATTTAAAGAAAAGAGTAAATTGTTATCAAAGAATTTTTTATAATATCAGACATAATTATTTTATAGAAATGGTAGAATATTATATAGAAATGATTGGTTGCATTTTTTATAGTAAAAAATTGTAATGATAATCATAGGCTTATTTTTGATGGTGATAATATTTATTATTGTATAATAAGCAATATAGTAACGATTTAGTAAAAAGTTGTTTAGATATGATAAGTTTAATCAAGTATATTTGATTTTGGGATAAATGATTTAGAGGGGGGATACTAGAGGGTTAATGATAAGTGAGATTTTTGCATATATGTTATATTGATGTGGGAGATTGATATGGGGATTAATATGGCAATGTTTTAAAAACAACGGAATTATATATAAATGGATAATTAAAAAGCCATAAACTCAATTAATTTTTATTGAGTTTATGGCTTTTTTTTACAAAGTTTTACTTATTTTCACAGAACTATTAATTCTGCGACTCTTATTATAGCACAAATAACTACAAAATCAAACAAAATGTTATTTATCTTGCAAATCATTTATTAAATAAATTATTACTTTTATTTTTTTAAAACTTACTTTCATAAAGGAGAAAAAATATGCAAACAAATAAAAAATTTTTTTTAGTCACTAAAGAATGGCTTGAGTTAAAAAAGATGTCAGTAAAATACTCATCATATGTTAAATATGAAACAGTTATTTTAAAGCACATAATACCTTTTTTTGATGATTATACTATAGAACAAATTAATGATGATATAATTGTATCTTTTTTTAAAGAATTAATTGATACACAAAAATATTCTAATAGTACCCTTCATACTATACGTTATGTTATGAAATCTATTTTAGAATATGCAGAAAAGAAATATTGTATTCAAACAATCAATTTTAGCTTTATTAAATTAAATCGGTCTAAGGGAAATCTTAGAATTTTAAGTGAGAATCAAAAAATATTATTAGAAAAATATTGTTTTAATCATTATGAACCTATATCTATAGCTATTTTAATTGCTTTGTATGGAGGTCTTAGAATTGGTGAAATCTGTGCTTTGAAATGGGAAGATGTAGATTTAAATAATGGAATTATTACAGTTAGTAAAACTGTTGAAAGACTTAAAAATAAAGAGAATATGGAATCTAAAACTATTTTAATGATTTTAGAGCCTAAAACCCAAACTTCAAAAAGAATTGTCCCAATACCAGTATTTTTAAAGGAATATATACAAAATTACTATGATTATTTAACTGTAATTGATTCTAGCTATTATTTACTAACAAACAGTGAAAAAATCCCAGATCCTCGTACAATTCAAAATCAATTTCAAAGATTATGTCAGGATAATAATTTTCAAATCAATTTTCATTCATTAAGACATACTTATGCTACTCACTGTGTAATGCAGGAAGTGGATCTAAAGTCATTAAGTGAAATGTTGGGACATTCTAATATTTCTACTACATTACAACTATATGTTCATTCATCAATTGAATTTAAAATGAATCAAATTAATAAGATCTCTGCACCTGTAATTTCGCAGAATTAATAGTTCTGTGAAAGCAAAAGAAATGAGGTTAATGATGTACTGGTATATAGTTCATATAAAACTTGAACGGAGTTCTAAACTAGTTAAATTTTTTAATCAACAGAATAATACAATAGCTTTCGTTCCTAAAATGGAGAGATGGTACAACATTAAGGGAAAGAAAAATTATATTATTAAGGATTTGTATCCTGATTATGTCTTTATTAAAAGTGAGATGGATCAATTAGAATTTAATGAAAGATTTAAAGAATTTTTTAAATCAATTGATGGCATTGCCCAGTTGTTAGAATTTGAAGATGTTTATGTTTTAAAAACTGAAGAGCAGATTTTAATGGAAAGATTACTTGATAATAAAAACATAATTAGACACTCAGTAGGAAACATAGTTAATTCAAAACTTATTGTTGAAAAAGGACCATTAGTCAATTTAGAAAACAAAGTTATTAAAATTGATCGACATCAAAGACTAGCGGTTTTAAAGAGTGATTTTTTCAACAAAATAACTGTTCCTTTAGAAGTTGTTAGTAAATCATGAACTGGTATGTGTTATTTGTTTTATCAAATCGGACTAATCAACTTCTTAGAAATTTAAATAAGAAAGATAATATCGAAGCATTTATACCTCAATATCAATATTATCGTAGGATTACTAAAGACTACGATATAAAACCTATGTTCACTAATTATATTTTTGTCAAATCTTTAATGAATCAAACTGAATTTAATACATTTTTAATGAAATTGGATAATGAAAAAGATGGTTTGATTAAACAATTGGTGTATTTAGATACATCTGCTTTAAAAGAGGCAGAAATTGAAATGTTTAATTACTTATTGGATGAATCCTATGTCGTAAAAATGTCCCAAGCATTTTTACAAGATGGAAAGGCAAAAGTTTATCATGGTCCATTAAAACATTTTGAAAAAAATATTATTAAAGTTGATAAATATAATCAGGTGGCATATTTAAATTTATCTTTTATGAATAGAAGGATAAAAGCAGGATTAAAAATAACAAGCAAAAATTAAGCTGGGGAGAATGGTTTACCGCCCCCAGCCATTATTTTGAACATAGTTCCTTACTTGGGGTAAGGGGAAACTATGTTCTTTTTTGTTTTTAGGGGGAGATTAAGATAAAAAAGTTGTTGATAGTAGGAGCAGGAGGTCATGGGAGATGTTGTCTAGATATAGCTAGAGAATATTATGATCATATTGCTTTTCTTGATGATAATCATATTAATAATATGATTAATGATTGTAAAGTTATTGGACAGATTGATGATATGCGATTATATTGTTCTGAATATAAAGATATTGTTATTGCTATAGGCAATAACAAGCTTAGGAAACAATTATTTAATAAGGCAGTTGAATTAGGTTATAACTTAATATCATTAATATCGAATAAAAGTATTATTTCTAATTATGCAAATATTGATAAAGGAACAGTTGTTTTTCCTAATGCTGTAATTGAAGCAAATGTAACAGTTGGTAAAGGCTGTATTATTTCAACTGGAGCAATAATTGATCATGATGCTGTTGTTGGTGATTATTGCCACATTAATGCTTTAGCTGTAGTTTCATCAATGACTAAAATAACTGAATATACTAAAGTTGATTATGGCCAGGTTTATCGAAAAAAAGATATGGATGAAACATGGAAGGAAGAGTATGTAAAACAGTTTGGCGAAGAACCGAGCTTTTTTTAGTTGGGAGGTAAATAATGTATCAAAAAGGAATTAAAAGAATTCTAGATTTTATTCTAGCATTAAGTGGACTTATTGTTTTAAGTCCTGTTTTTATTTTTCTATGTATTTGGATTAAGCTTGATAGTAAAGGACCAGTTTTGTTTAAACAAAAAAGAGTAGGAATTAATAAAACATATTTTAATATCTTGAAGTTTAGAACAATGTATATAGATACTCCTAAGGATATGCCAACCCATATGTTGAAAGATCCAGATCAGTTTATTACTAAAGCTGGTAAGTTTTTAAGAAAGACATCTCTAGATGAATTGCCACAAATTATTAATATCTTAAAAGGAGAAATGGCAATTATTGGACCAAGACCAGCATTATGGAATCAAGATGATCTAGTTGATCAAAGAGAAAAATATCATGCTAATGATGTAAGACCAGGTCTTACAGGATGGGCACAAATAAATGGAAGAGATGAACTAGAAATTCCCATAAAAGCAAGATTAGATGGAGAATATGTTAAACGTATCTCTTTTTTGTTTGATCTAAAATGTTTTTTTGGAACAATTACATCAGTACTAAAAAGTGATGGTGTAGTAGAAGGTGGAACAGGTTCAATAACTGGGGATAATAAATAATGAAAATATTAGTTATTTGTCAATACTATTATCCTGAGCCATTTAAAATACATGAAATTTGTGAAGAACTAGTTAAAAGAGGGAATGAAGTAACAGTAATTACTGGAAGGCCTAATTATCCTGATGGTAATTTATTTCCTGGATACGACAATCAAGATAAAATGAATGAAATAATTAATGGGATACATGTAATTAGGACAAAAATCCCATTGAGAGGAAATAATTCTATTTCTTTGGTAAGAAATTATTTTAGTTATCCACGATATGCTAAAAAAGAGATAAAGAAACTTGATAAAGAGTTTGATGTAGTGTTTGTGTATCAGTTATCACCAGTTTTTATGATTAAACCTGCTTTATATTATAAAAAAAAATATGAAAAAAAAGTATATGTTTATTGTTTAGATTTATGGCCTGAATCGTTAAAGGTTCTTCATATAAAAGAAGCTAACCCTATATTTAAAGTTTTAAATTTAATTTGCAACAGACTTTATAAAAAGTGTGATTTTATTAGTGTAACATCACCAGCATTTATTAATTATTTAAATGAGATTAATAAAGTGGAACTAAATAAGTTAAGTTGTATTCCACAACATGGGGAAAACTTTTTTTTAAAGGTGAAGCCATATGAAAAACAGGACAAATTAAATATTACTTTTGCAGGAAATATAGGAAAGGCTCAGGATTTTGAATGCTTGGTAAGAGCAATAGCTCAAATACCTGATAGCTATTATCACAAGTTAAAAATTACGATAATTGGCAGTGGCTCGTATGAAACGAAATTCAAACAGCAGGTAAAGGAAAATAAACTTGATAGTATATTTGATTTTACTGGTAGAAAAAAGATTGGAGAACTTATATCTTATTATAATGATACATCATTATTTTTATTGTCTTTAGAAAAAAATAGTAATATTGGTAAAACTATTCCTTCTAAGTTACAGACATATATGGCAGCGGGAAGAGGAATTATTGGATCAATTGATGGGACATCGGCAGATATAATCCATAATGCTAATGCTGGTATGATTTGTAGTGCTGGTAATGATAAAGAACTGGCAAAAATAGTTATGGAGATGGTTGATGCAGATGATAATTTGATTAAGATATTGTCAAAAAACAGTCGAGACTATTTCATGAGCAATTTTACGATTGATAAATATATAGATAAGATTTTAAAGAAATTGGAGGAACTGGGATGAATCAATTTAAAGATAAAACATTGCTGATTACAGGAGGAACAGGATCATTTGGTAATGCAGTATTAAACAGGTTTTTAGAAACAGATATCAAAGAAATCAGAGTGTTTTCTAGAGATGAATTAAAACAGGATAATATGAGACACGTTTATCAGGCTAAATATCCTAGTGTTTTTCATAAACTTAAGTTTTATATTGGTGATGTAAGAGACATAAACAGTATAAAAAATGCTATGTATGGTGTTGACTATGTATACCATGCTGCAGCTTTAAAGCAGGTACCTTCTTGTGAATTCTTTCCAATTGAAGCTGTTAAAACAAATGTTTTAGGAACTGAAAATGTATTAACAGCAGCAATAGAATGTGGAGTTAAAAGAGTAGTATGTTTAAGTACAGATAAAGCAGCATATCCTGTAAATGCAATGGGTACAAGTAAAGCAATGATGGAAAAGGTAATTGTAGCTAAATCTAGAACAGTAGACTCAGAAAAGACAAGTATCATGTGTACAAGATATGGAAATGTTTTGGCATCAAGAGGCAGTGTTGTTCCGCTTTTTATTAACCAGATAAAAGAAGGTAATCCTTTAACATTGACAGAACCAAGTATGACAAGATTTGTTATGACACTAGAAGAAGCAGTAGACTTAGTACTCTTTGCCTTTGAAAATGGAGAAAGTGGAGATATATTTGTACAAAAAGCCCCAGCTTGTACAATAGAAATCTTAGCTAAGGCTGTTAAAGAATTATTTCATGCTGATAATGAAATAAAAGTAATAGGAATCAGACATGGTGAAAAGATGTATGAAACGCTACTAACTGATGAAGAATGTGCAAATGCAATAGATTTAGGAAACTTTTATCAAGTACCAGCAGATAAAAGGGATTTAAACTATGATAAGTACTTTTATGAAGGAATAGAGAAGAACAGATTAACTCAGTTTAATTCAAATAATGCTAAACTAATGGATATAGAAGAAGTAAAGAATAAGCTACTAGAAGTAAAACTTGTTCGAGAAGAATTATCAGGCTGGAGGAATAGATAATGTCAAAGATATTATTTATTAATTCAGTCTGCAATAGTTCTACAGGAACAATATGCAAAAACTTATATAAAGTTGCTAAAGAAGCAGGGCATGAATGTTGTATAGCGTATGGGAGAGGGAATACTCCAGAAGGATACAATACAATAAGAATTGGTAATAAATTAGATTTTTATTTACATGTATTAAAGGCTAGAATATTTGATGCAAGCGGATTTGGTAGTAAACATGCAACAAAGGAATTCATAAAAAGGATTGAAGAATTTAAGCCAGATATTATCCATTTACATAATATACATGGATATTATGTGAATATTGAAATACTTTTTAAATATTTAAAAGATCATCCAGAGATAAAGAAAATATGGACACTGCATGACTGTTGGGCATTTACAGGGCATTGTGCATATTACACATATGCTAAATGTGATAAATGGCAAATATGCTGTAATGTAAAATGTCCAAATAAATGGGAATATCCTAAAACATTATTTTCTAATATTGAAAGTAACTTTAATAAGAAAAAAGAAGTATTTAGTGGTATTGAAAATATGATCTTGATAACTCCTAGCAAATGGTTAAAAAGTGAAGTTGAGAAATCATATTTAAAAAATTATCAAGTTGAGGTTATAAACAATGGTGTGGATACGAATGTTTTTAAACCTACATCATCAGATATAAAAAAACAATATAATATAGAAAATAAAAGAGTAATTTTAGGTGTAGCATCTGTATGGGATAAAAGAAAAGGGTTAGATACTTTTATTGAATTATCAAAACAGCTAAATAGTGAATATCAAATTGTTTTGATTGGATTAAATAAAAAGCAGATTAAAATTTTACCAAAAAATATTATCGGTATTTCTAGAACTGAAAATATTCAGGAATTAGTTAAATGGTATAGTGTAGCAGAAGTGTTTTTTAATCCAACATTAGAAGATAATTATCCAACTGTAAATTTAGAAGCAATTGCATGTGGAACACCAGTAATTACTTTTGATATAGGAGGAAGTCCAGAAAGTGCTAAAATATATGGGCGAGTAATTAATTTATTTGATGATTTATTTTCTATATTAAAAAAAAGAGAAAGATATAATTATGGATTTTTTTATATTTCAATAGAAGAAAAATATAATGAGTATATAAATTTATATAGTAGAAAGGAAAAAATATGAATTTAGTATTTTTAACTAATATTTTAACTCCATATAGATTGAGTTTTTTTGATCAATTATATAAAAATTGTGAAAAAAATGGTATTAATTTTTATGTTTTAGTTATGGTGGGAGAAAAATCGGATAGACCAGGATGGGAATATAAAAAATTCCGAAGAAAATATACAGTTCTTTTAGAAAATAAAACTATTTTAGTAGGAAAAATATATTTTCATTTTAACAAAAATCTTTCAGAGATCCTATTGAAATTAAGTCCTGATATAGTTGTATGTAGTGGTTCATATCTGCAACCATCAGTAATAAAAACATTAAAAT
This sequence comes from Thomasclavelia cocleata, assembly GCF_900102365.1. GTDB lineage: Bacteria > Bacillota_I > Bacilli_A > Erysipelotrichales > Coprobacillaceae > Thomasclavelia > Thomasclavelia cocleata. Next base: position 38,485 of record NZ_FOIN01000005.1, read on the forward strand.
TTAAAAACAAATTTAATTATAGAGTATATTTTTGGTCTGAATCACATTTATTAGAAAAAAGAAATTATAATAAAATTATTTTAAAATTAAGAGAAATTATAAGGATTAATATTTTACAAAAATTTGATGGTTTTCTTTATGCAGGTAAATATTCAAAAGAGTTTATAGATGTATATAAATCAAAAAAAGCTAGGTTATTTTTGTTATATAATTCAATCGAGGATGATATTTTTTATTCTAAAAATCAACTACTTAGACAAAATAGGAATGATTTAAGGAAAAAATATGATATATCTAATGAAAAATATATGTTCTTTTCGCCAATTCGTTTAGAGGTGGTAAAAGGTTTTGATGTCTTTTTAAAAGGTATAAGAAGTTTAGATAACGAAATAAAAGAAAAAATTATTTTTGTAGTAGCTGGAAATGGTTCATTAAGAGATAAGTTAGTAATGATAGCAAAAAAATCAAATATTGATGTTCGTTTTTTAGGACAGTGTAATCAAGATAGCATAATAGAGCTATATGCAATGTCTGATTGCTTTTTATTACCATCAATTTCTGATTCTAATCCCTTGACTGTGGTCGAAGCATTATGGTCTGGGTTACCTATTTTAATTTCTAAACATGTAGGCAATGGTCCTGAAACTGTAGAAGAGGGGATTAATGGGTATGTATTCGATTATGAGTACCCAGATACCATAATTGATTCAATTACTAAGTTGGTTAACTCTTCGTCTATTTGGAATGATGTAGCAAGATTAAAATCAATTGAGATTGCACAAGAAAAGTATAATAAAAACAATATTTGTAATGATTTAATAGCATATTTTATGGAGATTTTTAATAATGTTTAAAATAAAAAAAAATAATCTTATTATATTTTTATTTGTTCTATTTTGTATTAATCTTTACATAATATTTTTTTTCCAAAATAATATTTCAGTTATTTTAAAAAAAAATTTATATTTTGATATTATTTATTTGAATATATCTTTAATACTTCTTTTTATAATATATAATTGCTTAAAGTTAGATTTAATTGATCCTTTAGTTTTTGTTTCTATAATATATATCATGATGTTTTTTTTCTGTCCAATTTATGATATTTATACTGAAAATACAATTGTTTTTGGAGTTCATGATTTATTTGATTATGGTATTTCTGGAAGCTTCTATGCATTATTAGGATATATTGCTTTTATTTTTTCATATACCTTTTTTAGATTAAAGTATAGAAAGAGGAAATCAAAAAATATAAAACGAATGATATATATAAATACTTCTAGAATAGCGAGAATTGCTTTTATTGTATGGTGTTTATGTTTTTTGATAGAAATGCTAATTATTGTGATTGTAAAGGGATATAACATTTCTTATATTTTGACACTTGGATTTATTGGAGAAAATCAGATTCAATATGAATTTAGTAACAGTATGTTAGGATTTATAGATCAAGCAACTCGAGCAATAGTACCACTTTATTTAATATATTATTATTTTGGAGAAAAAAAGATACTTAAATATATTATGTTTATTTTGAATTGTATAATAATTTTAATAACTGGTTTTCGATATTTAGTGGTTATTTTCGTTTTATCGGTAATGATTTTTGAATTTATTTTAGAAAACAAAAGGATTAGAATTGATAAAATATTGTTTATTGGTTTAATGTTGGCTCTGATAATATCAATGATAGGTTACACTAGAAATTCAATGAGGAGTGGGATAGGATCAAGTTTAGAAGGATTTACTCTAAATACTATCTTAGAAACTATAATGGATAATTTTGGAATCTATAAATGTTATTATGCAGTTATAAAAGCAACACCTAATTTAACTCCATATATCTTTGCTGATCAAATGATTGTTTACACTGCAATATTATTTGTACCTAGAGTGTTATGGAAAGGTAAACCTGGTAATCCAGGTACAACAGTTCAACTTTACGGATTGAATAAAGTCGCAGTATTAAGTGGTTATGCATATCCATGTTTGGGTGAATATTATTATAGTTTTGGCCTGATTGGAATAATATTTTTTATGGGATTGTTTGGTTGGTGGATGTCCAAAACCATAGTAAAATATAGAAAATCAGTAAGAGATCCATTTAATTTTATGATATATAGTTTAATAGTGGCTGTAACATTTCAATTATTAATCCGAGGTTATACACCAACAAACTTTTATCTTGTGATGGTTTTGATCATTCCATGTATATTATTTAAAAAATTAAATAAGAAAGTAGTTGTGACTAATGAATAAGTTAATAAAAAATTACATCTATAATGTGGGCTATCAAATATTTTTAATTGTTGTTCCTGTTATTACTGCGCCATATTTAGCAAGAATTTTAGGCCCAACTCAGTTAGGTATATACAGCTATGTTAATTCTGTAACGAGTATAATTACTACTGTTGGATTGCTAGGGCTTCAAAGTTATGCTTATAGAGAAATTGCATATGTTAGAGATAATAATATCATGTTTACAAAAACAGTTTCCCAAATTTTTCTTTTAAGGATTTTTATATTTGTTATTATATCTATTTTTTATGTTCCTTATTGTTACATTAGTGATTATTCGACATATTTTTTTGTACAGTATTTGCTTGTGTTATCAGTTTTTTTAGATGTTTCTTGGATATTTATTGGTATGGAAAATTTAGGGATTGTAGCCTTTAGAAATTTCGTAGCAAAATTAATTACAGTGATTGGAATATTTATTTTTATAAAAAGTAGGAACGATTTATGGATATATTTCTTTCTATTTTCATTTGTTACATTCATTACAACTATAAGTATGTTTCCTATTGTAAAAAAATACATAAAATTTTCAAATATAAGTTTAAAAGATATATTTAATCATATTATTCCATCAATAAAGCTTTTCATACCACAAATTGCAACTATGTTATATCTTCAATTTGACAAGATAATGTTACAAATTTTAGGTTCTGGTAGTGAGCAAGTAGCTTTTTATGATCAAGCTGAAAAATTTATTAATATTCCTTTAACAGTAATTACCGCTTTATGTACTGTTATGGTTCCAAGGATAGCAAATTTATATGCAAATAAAAATTTTCAAAGTATTGAATATTATATGAATAAAACTATTAAATTTTCATTATTTTTGTCTGTTCCTATGATGTTTGGTCTTATTTCAATTTCAGAAGAATTGATTCCATGGTATTTAGGAAGTTCTTTTCAAAAGGTTTCTTTGTTAGTGATATTTCTTTCACCTTTGACTATTATGAATTCAATTTCTAATGTTTTTGGTGCACAATATTTGACAGCTACAAATAAAACTCAGGCTTTAACGATTTCATACTATAGTGCAGCAATTCTAAACATATTTTTAAATGCATATTTGATTCCAACTTTTGATTCAATAGGGACTGCAGTAGCAACAATAATTAGTATTTTGTTTTCTATTATTATTCAATATGTGTTTGTTAAACGTGATTTGATTTTTAATTTTAATTTAAAAAATATATTAAATTATTTTTTTGCATCAATGTTAATGGGTATTATAGTTAAATTTATTGGTATTTCTTTAGGCTCCCATTTGTATACAACTTTTTTACAAATTTTAATAGGTGCGTCAATTTACATGATGCTAATGATATTATTTAAGGATGAAATATGTTTATTATTATTAACAAGAATAAAAAAATTAAATAGAAAAAGAGTTAAGGAAGATTAGGATATGTATTTGAAAATATTAATTTTAGGGGATAGTATTAGTGAAGGATTGGGTTCGAAAAAATATAATTATTCCAATTTTTTAAAAGAAAATTTATATAAAAGAGGAATTAATGCAGAAATTTTCAATTTGGCATATTCAGGAACTACTATTAAATATGTTGAAAGTATTAAAAAAAATATTCTGGAAATTAATCCAGATGTAACAATTCTATTTTATGGTAATGTTGATGGTATGTTACGGCCAAATATTAACCACTATCCAAACTATTTTGGAATCTTGCCAAAGAGATATCAAAAAAATGGTATGCTTAACCCACGTCCATTTTATTCAGGTCTATGGTATAAAAAATTAATTCAAATGATTGATTCATTTATAAGAACAATCTTAAATAAAATATTATTAAAATTTCAAGGAAGTTACACTTGGGTTTCACTTGATGATTTTAAGCATACTTATGATAATGTCATAAATTATTTATTAAGTATTAATTCAAAAGTTATTTGTACTTCTACTGTGTGTATAGATGAAAATTTTTTTCCTGGAACACTTGAAAGTTATAAAAAATTTAATAATATTATACAATCTATATCACTAGGAATAAAAAATGTTTGTTTTTTTGATATATTTAATGAATTACAGAGTTATAAAATAGAAGACGTATTTTTAGCAGATCATTTTCATCTTTCTATAAACGGTTATAAAATTTTAGCAAATAGATATGCTGATTTAATAGATGAAATGTATAGATGTAGGTAGGTGTGAAAATAAAATTTGTATTAAAATATGTAAAATCATTCTAAAAATGTTTTAATTAATAAAAATAACATATTTTTATTAATTAGATAGTGTGCCAGGTATGGCACGAATTCAGTTGGAGATAAATCAACCACAGGTAATTACCGCCAAGTGTAGTGAACTACAAGTCATTAACAGTAATGTTGAGGATGGAGGCAGTGGTGTAGCAATTCTTTCGAATGTATGAACAGAAATCTGATATAAGGCTAAATGATGGATGAGATTGCTATCCAAACCTAAGTTCAAAAGGTAAATGTAAAACCAAGATAGTAAATCAGGGCGTTGTGAAAGAAACAGGATTTGTGAATTACCCTTGGAGGTCTTGTGGACGATGAAATCCAATATCTTTAAAATCATTTTGGGAGATAAGCAGATGATAGCAATATCTTCGTGAAAAGTGAGATGGCAGCAAATCGAGTGATGAAGTCGGTCACCTCATGGCTAGAGAGAAAATTATTTCTAAAGGTCAGTGTGACCAAACAAAGGTAGTGTTGATTTGCAGATTAATTTACAAGGTTTAGTCAAATTAAGATAATTGTAAAAAAAGTAAAACAAATTAAAATATATTCAAATTTCATTAACAATAAAAGCAAATTAAAATAACAGTTTATTTATTCCGATTTCTTTTTGACAGAGAGCCTAAGCATTTTATGCAATAAAAAGGTGCCATAAGCTCAAAAAAAGAGCTTATGACTAATTAATAAGCAAAAATGATCTTCCTTGTCAAAAGTTTTTTCAGTATAAATAGTTATCATAAAGTGCTTATATAATTGTCAAATTATTTTAATTTTCAGTTAGCTTATTTTGAATAAAGTCATTAATTTAAAATTCGGGTTAACAAGGTAGTACGACCAACGAAAAGCAGTTATCTAGGCTTTACATATTTTAAGAACTTATCAAAATGGGAGTGTATACCTACAAAGAAAAGTCTGTATGACAAATGTTGAAAAAAGTTCATTCGAAAGAAGTGCCTAGCCTATTGTAATATCAATACCGTTTTACTAGGATAAATCAAATCGTCAAAGGATGGATAAACTATTATTGAATCGGGAAGATGAAAGTATTCATTGAAGAATTTGGATAATGGCTAAGACATAAAATAAGGGTCTTATCACTTCAGTGATGAGTAAATCTACTCGGTAGCAAATACAAGAGTTGGTGGTATAAGCAAGCAAATGGAAATGTAGTTAATTTCTTACTAAATGCAGAAGTACTAGCTATAAGAAAAGAGGAAAGACCTGTACTGGTCAATCCACCATTATACTATTTAAGATAAGTTGTATTAACATATAAATGTAGCGCCATATAGTATGCGAGACCCATACGTATGGTTCAATGAGAGAGGCGAAAATAGGAATTATTTTCCCTCTATTCTATTTTGGGTTGGAAGAAAGAACTATCAAATGGAGGAAAAATATAGATGAAAATAATTGTAGCACATCCTGGTAAACAACATTCTTACAGAACTGCTTCTGCTTTAAAAAAAAGGGGATTTTTATTCAAATATATTACAACTATTTACGATTCTGAAAAATGTTTTTCAATAAAAATTTTAAAACATTTATTGCCTTATAACGAAAAAAAAAGGATAACAACGAGAAGAAATATAGATTTAGATGATGATGATGTTATACAGTTTTGTGTTATAAGTGGTTATATAGAAGCTTTTTTGTCTAGATTTTCTAAAATAAATTATATTTATAGATTTTGGCAACAGTTTAATGCAGATAGATTTGGAAGAAAAGTTGCAATATATGCGATTAAAAATAATGTAGATGCAATAATTATTTATGATTCAAATGCTTATAAGTGTTTTGAAATATTAAAAAAAAAGAGAAGTAAAATTGTAAGAATAATGGATGTTTCGCATATTAATAGAATATATCAACATGAAATAGTATTTAATCTAAGAAATAATGATGTTAATGATAATGAAGATTGTTTGCCTTATTTATTTCCAAAATGGTATTTAAAAAAAATTATTAAAGAAAATGAAAACACTGATTATTTTCTTGTACCTTCTCATTTCGTTGCAAAATCATTGGAATATAGTGGAATAAATGAAAAAAATATTTTTGAAATACCATATGGTTCAAATTTTAGTTTTAGTTCGAAAATAAAATTAAAAAAAATTAATAAAATTGTGTTTTTATTTGTAGGAAAAATAAGTTTTGCAAAAGGAATTACTTTTTTGTTACAAGCATTTGAAAAAATATCTAATAATAATGTGGAATTAAGATTAGTTGGGGAATATGATGATTCTAAGTGGTTTTATAAAAAATATTGTGATAAAAAAAATATATGTTTTGTTGGAAAAAAATTACATAATGAGGTTTTAGAAGAATTAAGTAGTGCAGATGTTTTTATTTTACCTTCATTAATGGAGGGGATGTCTCTTGCTGGTTTAGAGGCAATCAGTTGTGGTTTACCAATTATTTGCACAAATAGTTCTGGTTTGGATAAATTTGTTGATGAAAGAATAAATGGATTTATTGTAGAACCTAAAAATATTGATCAATTATATGAAAAACTTAAATGGTGTATAGAACATAAAAATAATTTGATGACTATGGGAGAATATTCTCTTGAAAAATCTAAAATGTGTACTTGGGAAAATTATGAGAATAATTTTATAAATACAATAATAGATATTTTAAATAGGGAGGGAATTTTTTATGAATAATAATGAATTAAGAAAAGTACAACTTCTCCAATTAAAACTTGCATTAAAAGTAAAAGAAATTTGTGATAGACACAAAATAAATTATTTTCTTATTGCAGGTTCATTATTAGGAGCCGTTAGACATAATGGATTTATTCCATGGGATGATGATTTAGATATTGGTATGCTTCGGAAAGATTATGAAAAATTTTTATTTTTTGCTAATAAAGAATTACCACATTATATTTTTTTACAAAATTGGTATACAGATAAAAAAATGGCGTTACCATATACAAAACTTCAATTAAAAAACACAAAATATATTGAACAAAATATTCAGCGAGCAGAAATTGAGAAAGGTATTTTTATAGATATATTTCCATTTGATAATGTTCCTCAGAAAAAGAATGATTTAAAAAAACAAAAAATACTTTCTTTTTTTTATACAAGAGTTTTATTGATGAAATCAAATTATATTTTATGGAAGAAGAATCAATATTTAAAAAGATTTATCTATATTTTTATTAAGATAATATCTTTTTTTTATAGTTATAATTTTTTGCACAAAAAATTAGAAGATATTATGAAAAAATATAATAATGTACCTTCTAAGTTTATTGTTAATATAGGTGGCTCTTATGGATATGATAAAGAAATTTTATTTTTTGAGTGGATTAATAAGACAATAGATTTAAATTTTGAAAATAATCAATTTTCTTGTCCAATTATGTATAAAAGATATTTGCAGCATTTTTATGGAAATTATTTAAAATTCCCACCTGAAAATGAACGATATAATAGACATAATATCGTTATTATTGATTTTGGAAATTATAAAGATATTAGTGATTTATAAATTTATTTAATTATAGTTAGTATTTAGTATGGAGTTTAAATTTAAAGATATACAAAAATTATTTTTTAATGTATCGATTTTAATACTTTTTCAGTGAAAATATGAGTATATATTATGAATTTGTTCAAAAGTAATAATAGATAAATTTAGCATGTCAAATCTAAATCTGAGAATTATATTATTGAACCATAAATTTTAAACATCATTTTTATTGCATCAACTGCAAATTAATTTATGTTGAAAAAATTCATTGTTTTAGATAATTATTAAATTCGGTTTATGAAACAATCAAGGGATTGGAATAATATAATTTGCAGTTTGTAGGGAAAGAATGTACAAAAAGGTGATAAGAAATATGTGAAGAGATTTTGTAACATAATACATAATATAAAATTTAAAAAAATCTTTTAAATAAAAAATTAAACAGGGTAAACACATAAAAAAATTTTAGATAAGTCTATGTTTAATTTTTAAGCATAGACTTTATTTATTTAATATTAATCATTTTAAATATTTTTTCTAATTCTTCTTCAGTATTCATAAATCTAATCTCTTCACAATTTTTACAAAATTATTTAATACACTCAAATCTGTTTCTTCATAATTTATATCTAATTTTTTGGTTTCTTTGCTATTAGCACTACTTTTATTCTTTACATTAATAATACCACAAAAATGCACTATTTCTTATGTGTTTATCCTGAAAATTTACTAGTCAGTATTCTAAAAAATAGATACATATTTACAGGCTCATATATAATAAGTACGAAAATATCTAAATGACATTTTCTGCTTAAGAGCGTTTCTTCGCTACTTGCGGTGAGAGCTTCATTTTGAATTATAGTGTTATTTAAACATAATTTTATTAAAAGATTAGAAATATTATTTTTGAGAAAGAATAAATAATATTTATATATTAAACGAATTGATTTGCTATAATTATGAAAAAATTATTATACCCTAATTATTCATGACGTTTTGATAAAACCATATAAAATGCTTATTTCATAGTAGTTTTGGAAGATTTATTATTTTCATCCTTTAGGTGAATGAATTTTATTTATATACAATAAAATCTCTTGTATAATATAGATGTCTAAACTACAATACAAGAAGCACTTATATAATACATTCTAATTACATTCTAATTACATTTTTGACAACATAAACTTTAACGGTGGAAACATTTCTTATGATGGTGGTAGTATTTTACTTTTATCTTTTCTAAAAAAATACAATCTCTTATCTCAATTATGTTCCATCTCTTTTAACAACACTAGAAAATTACTTAAATATTCCAATTCTGATATCACTTGTCAAATTATTTTACGTAACTTATTGGATTATTTTAATCAAGCTGAACAGTTAGCACTTATTGATGATCCGCTTTTATCTCAATGTTTTAATGCCTGTTTGCAACCTACTTTATCTAGATTCTTTGATAGATTGATATTAAAACGAATATGGCTCTTAAAGAATATGTTCAAAAACTTGGCTACGAATATGTCAACAGACATGGGGATAACATCATTCTTGATGTTGATTCGACAAAAACAATAATTAACGGACATCTGGAAGGATCTGCATATATTTTTCATTATGGTATCAATGGATATAATATAAAATTATTACTAAGTTCTCATTTTAGAACTGGATCAGCATATTCATCAAATGGATTTATTAATGAATTAAAGGAAGTTTTATCACACCTTGATAGAAAAAAATTTATTTCTATAAGAGGTGATAGTGCCTTCTATAATGTTGAATTCATGGATTATATGCATCATGAAGACATCCAATACTATATTAGAGCCAAAAATTATATAAAAATTCAAAATAAAATTATTGAGCAATTAGCTAATGAAGGGATAAACTATTTAAATTATACTCATCAAGAACCCTATTATGGAGAAATTGAATATTCACTTCAAAATTTATCGACACCATGTAGATATATCTTTAAAGTATTTCTCTCACAAGACAAGTAATTAACAATGTTTCTTGTTATATATTGTATAATCACAAATGATATGAATAAATCATATGAAGAAATTTGTGATTTTTATGAAGAAAGAGGGAATTCAGAAAACTTCACAAAAGAATTAAAGGATGACTTTAATGGTAACAATGTAGGACATCATGATTTTGAAAAAATTGTTTTCAGTTCATGATTGCATCACTATGTTATAACATCTATCATATTTTTAGACTAATTGTATTAGAAGGCACAGATCTATTAATGCGTATGAATTCATTTAGAAATAAATATCAAAAAATAGCAGTAAAAGTTGTGCGTCACGCGAGAAAAATGAATTTATCATTAGTAGTGCATATAGATATAAAAAAAGAATTCATAAAATACTATCAAAAAATACAAATCTGACACATAAATTTTATACATTATCGAGTGTAGTAAAAAAAACTACATTTTTTAGCTACAGTTATTCACGATTTGATGGTGAATAACTATTTCAAACATAATAAATAGGTATTATTTGACAGTTTTTCGTTACTCATTTATTTCCATGAATAATTGGAGTTATATATAGAACATTTAATTTATGTTAGGCATTTAAATTTTATTAAAAGAACTAAAGTATTATGTAAGTATTTAATTATTGTGGTAAGTTCTGATACTTTTAATGTTTAAATAGGGAAAAATGTATATTTATAGTAATTAGGATTATAAAATGATCTTTGAAGAAATTATATATGTTGATAAAGTTATTTTTGAAGAGTCATGAGTTCAGAAAATTATGAATGTAAAGGAATATAATGTTGATATTTTTGTTATTGGGGATGATTGGAAAGGTGATTTTTTTAAAGATTATTGTGAAGTAGTATATTTACCTTGTATAGAAGGTATTTTAACTATAAAAATTAAAGATAATTAGTAAAAATATTAGAAAAGAGGATTATATGAAAATACTAATAACAGGTGCTAATGGATTTGTAGGCAAGAATCTGGTTAGTACATTAAAGAATATCAAAGACGGTAAAGACAGAACTCGTAATATAGATATTGAAGATATCTATAGCTATGATGTTGATAATACCATTAATGATTTAAAGAAGTATACAGGTGACTGTGATTTTGTCTTTCATTTAGCTGGTATCAATAGACCTAAAGATATTAGTGAATTTTATCAAGGGAATGTAACATTTACAGAAACATTATGTTCTTTATTGAAAGAACATAATAACAAAAGTCCAATATTAATTAGTTCTTCAATTCAGGCTTCAAAAGACAATGACTATGGTAAAAGTAAAAAAGAAGGTGAAGAATATCTTTTAAATCATGGTAAAAAAATGAATTCAAAAGTATATATTTACAGACTTGCTAATCTGTTTGGTAAGTGGTGTAGACCTAATTACAACAGTGTAACAGCAACATGGTGTTATAATGTTGCTAATGGAAAAGATATTCAAATCAATGATCCTAATGTTGAATTACCTTTATGCTATATTGATGATGTAGTAGATGAATTTATAAATGCATTAGAAGGACATCCAGCAGCATGTAAAGAAGGAATATATGAGGTTACTCCAGTTCATTACATTAAATTAGGTGAATTAGCTGATATCATCAAATCATTTAAAGAATCAAGAGGGACATTGAGTGTACCAAATATGAAAGAAGGAAGTTTGGAAAAGAAATTATATAGTACGTATTTAAGCTATTTACCAAAAGATAAATTCAGCTATCCATTAAAGATGAATATAGATCAAAGGGGATCATTTACTGAATTTATAAAGACAGAGGAATATGGACAGGTAAGTGTGAATGTATCAAAACCAGGGATAACCAAAGGACAGCACTGGCATCACAGTAAAAATGAAAAGTTTTTAGTAGTAAGTGGAAAAGGATTGATTCAGTTTAGAGATATATATAGTGATGAAGTGATAGAATATTATGTAAGTGGAGATAAACTAGAAGTAATAGATATCCCAACAGGGTATACTCATAATATAATTAATATTGGTGAAACTGATATGGTAACAATAATGTGGGCAAATGAAAAGTTTGATCCAGAGCATCCAGATACATATTATGAGGAAGTATAAAGAAAAAACACTTTTATCAAAGTATATAATAATGAAGGATAAAATATCGTATTGAAACGATAGACCAGTTTGGGTATTATATATACATGATAGGAAGTGATAGATATGATGATGGAAATGGTATTAAGTGAAGAAAAAGCTAAGGAAAATAATATTGATATTGATGAATGTTATGAGAAAGTAGATCATGTTTTTGAAAAACGTGGGATTAAAAAAATAGCAAGGGGAGTATACCAGGGCGTTAAAAGTGATTTTAGCGTATTTATGGAAGTTCAGTGGTATTTACCTGATACCCCATGGTTTTTAAAGATAGTAGATGAGTGGTATTTTCGTTATGAAGGCGATACGATAGAATATCGGGAAGATGCATTGGAATCATATTATCGGGTAGAAGAAAGAAATGCCAACTATCCATGGTAGAAAAGCGGTAAATTTTGATTTAAATGATAATCTTCTAAAACAATATTATCCTTCAAAAAGTTATAAGAATGCCTGGCGGGATATTAAAATGTATTTGATAAATAATCAATTTGAACATCGTCAGTATTCAGGATATGTATCCAACAGTGCAATGAGCATGGCAGAAGCAGGGAATATAATTGGAAAGATGTCAAGAAAGTGGACATGGCTTAGTAAAAGTGTGATGCAGTTTGATGTAACAAATGTTGGTCAAGAGTACAGTCTTATTCCTAAAATAAAACAAGAATCAGGATTGATAAAAGATGAGCTGATATAGCTTATCTTTTATTAATGGAAAATAGAGGTAGAAAATGGAAATAGTGACAGATTATTCAAATGTAAGATGGAAAGAAAATGATAAACTAAAGTTACTGATTATTGTAGGAACAAGACCAGAGATAATCAGATTAAGTGCAGTAATTAATAAATGTCGTAAATACTTTGACTGTATCTTAGCTCATACAGGACAGAACTATGATTATAATTTAAATGGAGTATTTTTTCATGATCTAAAACTGGATGATCCAGAAGTATATATGAATGCAGTAGGTGATGATCTAGGGGCAACAGTTGGCAATATTATCAACTGTTCATATAAATTAATGAATCAGATCAAACCAGATGCATTACTTATTCTAGGTGATACCAACAGCTGTTTAAGTGCTATCAGTGCAAAAAGACTTCATATACCAATCTTCCATATGGAAGCAGGAAACAGATGCAAGGATGAATGTTTACCAGAAGAAACAAACAGAAGAATTGTAGATATTATTTCTGATGTTAATCTAGCCTACAGTGAACATGCAAGAAAGTATTTACATGAATGCGGTCTACCAAAGGAAAGAGTATATGTAACAGGGTCACCAATGGCAGAAGTATTATCAAATAATATAGAAGAAATAAAAGCATCAAAAATATTGAATAAATTAAATTTAAAAGCTAAAAACTATATATTATTAAGTGCCCATCGGGAAGAAAATATAGATACAGAAAAGAACTTTGTGTCATTATTTACAGCTGTAAATAAAATGGCAGAGAAATATGATATGCCGATATTATATTCATGTCATCCACGAAGTAAAAAACGATTAGTGGAAACAGGATTTAAATTAGACAGAAGAGTAATGATGCATGAACCGTTAGGATTTCATGATTATAACAATTTGCAGATAAATGCCTATGCAGTAGTAAGTGACAGTGGGACATTACCAGAAGAGAGTTCATATTATACAAGTATAGGAAAACCAATCCCAGCAGTATGTATAAGAACAAGTACAGAAAGACCAGAAGCATTGGATAAAGGGAGTTTTGTATTAGCAGGGATAGATGAAAGATCACTACTGCAGGCAGTGGAAACAGCAGTGGAAATGAATGAAGACAAAGATTTAGGAATACCAGTACCAGATTATGTAGAAGAGAATGTAAGTACAAAAGTAGTAAAACTGATTCAGTCATATACAGGAGTAGTTAATAAAATGGTTTGGAGGAAATATTAATAACATTAAATATTAAAATGAAATTAAGAGTTAGCATTATTAATCATGATAACATGATAATAAAATAATGAAAGGGGATAGTTGATGACAAAAAGAGTATTGATAACTGGAGCAAATAGCTATATTGGAACATCATTTGAAAAATATATAAAAGAAAACTATTTGGATAATTTTAAAATAGATACTTTAGATATGTTAAATCCTAAGTGGAGAGAATATGATTTTTCAAGATATGATTCTATATTCCATGTAGCTGGAATAGCTCATGTTGATGTAGGTAAAGTAAGTGAAAAGAAAAAACTATTACACTATAAAGTTAACTGCGATTTAGCATATGAAACAGCACTGAAAGCAAAAAAATCTGGAGTAAAACAGTTTATTTATATGTCATCAATTATTGTATATGGTGAAAGTGCACCATATGGTAAAATGAAGATTATTACTAAAGATACTAAACCTAAGCCAGTTAATTATTATGGAGCTAGTAAGTTACAGGCAGAAATAAAATTATCATCTTTACAAGATAATTGTTTTAATATTGCTGTAATCAGATCACCAATGATATATGGACCTGGTAGTAGAGGAAACTATCCAATGCTTTCGAAGATGGCACAAAAGCTACCATGTTTTCCAAATATAAAAAATCAAAGAAGTATATTGTATATAGAGAATTTATGTGAGTTTATTAAGTTATTAATATTGAATAATAATTATGGAATCTTTTATCCACAAAATAAAGAGTATGCAAGTACAACAACAATAGTAAAAATAATCAACCCCAAGATAAAAATATTAAGTATATTAAATTTTGGGGTTTTTATTAGTTCTAAGATACCAGGAAGAATAAGCCGACTTTGTAATAAGGCATTTGGAAGCATGTTATATGCTAAATCAATGAGTATCTATGATGAAGAGTATTGTCGTTATGATTTAGAGGAATCAATTCAAAGAACTGAGGTGATTAAATGAAAAAGGCAGTTATAATAGCATCTGTTGCTTCTATGATTGACCAGTTTAATCGAGATAATATAAATCTTTTGCAGAAACTTGGATATGAAGTTAGTGTTGTATGTAATTTTGAACATGGTAGTTCTACATCAAATGAACAAGTTAAAAAGTTAATGACGGATTTAGATAATTTAAAGATAAAGCGTTATCATGTACCAATTCCTAGAAGTATGTTTGATATTAAGAATATGATTAAATCCTATTGTTTATTAAAAAAACTGTCTTTTGATAAACAGTATGATTTAATGCATTGCCATTCACCTATTGGTGGTGTTGTGGCAAGATTGGCTTTTAAGAAATCTCATCAACAAGGAACGAGGGTAATATATACTGCTCATGGTTTTCATTTTTACGATGGTGCGCCTTTGAAAAATTGGATAATTTTTTATCCAGTTGAGAAACTGTGTTCTAAATTGACAGATTGTATAATTACAATTAATAAAGAAGATTATAAAAGAGCTAAAGAAAAATTTTGTGTTAAAGAAGTCGAATATATTCCAGGAATTGGAATACATGTTGAAGAAATTCAAAATATATATACTGATATAGAAAAGAAAAAGACTGAATTTAGTATTACTAATGAAAAGATTCTTGTATCAGTAGGAGAATTAAATAGTAATAAAAATCATGAAATAATTATACGAGCTTTAGCATTATTAAAAACAGATACAAAATATAAATATATTTTGTGTGGAAAAGGTGATAAAGAAGAATATTTGAAAGATTTAGTTAAACAGCTAAATCTTCAAAATAAAGTTATTTTTGCTGGATATAGAAATGATATAAAAGAGATTTTAAAACTTGCTGATATATTTTGTTTTCCATCATATCGGGAGGGACTATCTGTTGCATTGATGGAAGCTATGGCTATTGGATTACCTGTAATCTGTTCAAGAATAAGGGGTAATATAGATTTAATTGATGAAAATAAAGGAGGATTGTTTTTTGATTCAAATGATATTATTGAATGTTTAAACTGTATAGAAGTGTTATTGGGCAATGAAAAAAAATGTAGTGATTATAGTTTATATAATTTAATAAAGATAAAAAAATTTGATATTAATAAAATAAATTTTTTGATGGAAAAAATTTATTTGGGGAATGGAGAAAGTTATGATCAGTGTTATAGTACCAGTTTATAATGTAGAAAATTATTTGGGAAAGTGCTTAGATTCACTTATAAATCAAACATATAAAGATATTGAGATTATTTGTATCAATGATGGTTCAACTGATAACAGTTTAAATATTTTAAGGGAATATGAGCAGATGGATAGTCGCATTATAATTATTGATCAGAAAAATGGTGGGTTATCAAATGCAAGAAATATTGGTTTAAAGGAAGCTGCTGGTGAATATATTATGTTTGTAGATAGTGATGACTGGATTGATTTGGAAACTTGTAAAAAAGGTTTGGATGTGATGTTAAAATATTCTACAGATATAGTTATGTGGTCATATATTAGAGAATATGGAAATAAATCACTACCCAAAAGTATATTTGATAATGATATCTATTTTGATAAAAAGGATACTAAGGAAAAAATATATAGGAGATTGTTTGGATTATACAAAGAGGAATTATCACAACCTGAAAATGCTGATGCACTAGTTACAGTCTGGGGAAAATTGTATAAAAGTGAATTGATATTAAAGAATAATATTAGATTTATAGATACAAAAAAAATAGGAACGTGTGAGGATGCATTATTTAATATGGAAGTATTTAAAAATGTAAAATCTTCTTATTTTATAAATAGCTGTTTTTATCATTACCGAAAGATTAATACTTCAGTTACTTCGCGTTATCGAGAAGATCTATATATTAAATGGGATAATTTATATGAATTAATGAATAAGCAGATTGAAGATAATGATCTAGGATTAATTTTTAATGAGGCATTATCAAATAGAATTGCTTTGAATATGATTGATTTAGGACTAAATGTTACATATAGTAATAAAAATACTAGAGATAATTGTTATGAGTTAAAGAAAATTTTAAAAAATTCTAAAGTTAGTAAAGCTGTAAAAAATATGGACTTACAATATTTTCCAATTCACTGGAAAATATTTTTTTATTTCATAAAAAGAAATCTGATATTTCCTGTTTATATGATGCTGATTATAATGAACAAATTGAGAGGTATAATATGAACAAGCCTATTAGAGTATTGAATTTATTTACAATAATGAATCGTGGTGGAGCAGAAACTATGGTCATGAATTATTATCGCAACATAGATAGAAATAAGATTCAGTTTGATTTTTTAGTTCATAGAGAAGAAGAGGGAGCATATGAAAAAGAAATACTAGAACTTGGCGGAAGAATATATCGAATGCCACCTATATATCCTAAAAATTTTTCTTTATATAAAAAGAAGATCAAAGAATTCTTTAAAGAGCATCCAGAATATAAAATAATTCATTCACATATGTCAGAATTAGGTTATTTTGCATTTAAAGAAGCAAAACGGCAGAATATTCCAATTAGAATTTGTCATGCTCATAATGCTCCCCATGGTTTTGATTTAAAAATGATAGTAAGAAATTATTTTAAATATGCGATGATACCCTATGTTACTCATATGTTTACATGCGGTAAAGAAGCAGGGGATTGGCTTTTTGGAAAAGAAAATTCACTAAATGTAATCATGTTGAATAATGCTGTAGATGCAAAAAAGTTTATATATGATTTTGAACTATCAAAAAAATTAAAAAAAGATATGAATCTTGAAAATAAATTTATCATTGGACACATAGGGAGATTTACTAAACAAAAAAATCATGTGTTTTTAATAAATATATTTAATGAAATTCAAAAAATGGATAAATCAGCAAGATTAATATTGGTAGGCATGGGTGAAGAAGAAGATAGGATTCGTAATAAAGTAAAATCGTTAAAATTAGAAGAAAAGGTAAAGTTTTTAGGTGTACGCAATGATATCCATCAATTGATGCAGGTCTTTGATGTTTTTTTATTTCCTTCTTTATTTGAGGGATTACCTGTTACATTAATTGAAGCACAGGCTGCTGGATTACCTTGTATTATTTCTGATAATATTACTGATCAATGCGTTATAACTGATATGGTAAGAAAAGTATCTTTGGATAAATCAGCAATTCAGTGGGCAGAAGAATTAGTTGAATTTAAAGACTGTGCTAAAAGAAAAAAAACTTTAGATTTAATAGTAAAAAATAAATTTGATATTAAAGAAAATGCACAATGGCTCACTAATTTTTATCTAAAAAGTATAAATAATTTATCGGAGATAAAATAAATGCTTTTTTTTATATGTATACTCATATTTGAAATGGTAATAACTGATTTTTTGCCTGCAAATATGAAAAATGATAGTACTGCTATAACCTGCATTTTAATAAACAGTTGTGCCATAATATTCCTACTTTCAAAAAGTCAAAAATATTATAATGATGGAAAAAAATCAAATTTTGAATTTTTAGTAATGATTTCTTATATTTTGCGAGTTATTTTTATGTTTTGGGATAAATACTGTCGAAATATCTTCATTTTTCCTAATAGTGGGTTAGATACAGGAACATTTGATCATGCTGCAAGAGCATTTTTATCAGGAAAATCAGTCGATGGATATGGAAGAATACTAGGATATATATATAAACTGTTTTATCCAAATACATTATGGGGGCAGTATATAAATATTTTAGCTGCAATCTTAACAATATACATATTAAAAAAAATACTAGATATGTTAGATATTCATCTGAAATACAAAAGTATTGGTGCTTATTTAATTTGTTTTTTACCAAATTATCTTATTATGTCTGCTATATTATTAAGAGAAAGTTTTATTACATTGTTTTTAGCAGTTAGTATCTGGCAGTTTTTAAAGTGGTGGAAAAGTGGTAATAAACTAAATTTAGTTCTATCACTTGTTGTTTGTTATGGGGCTGTATATTTGCATACTGGAACAATTGCATATGCAGTAGCAATTATCATAATTTTTATTTTAACAAATAATAAAAAACGTGAATTTCAAATAACTTTAAAAAATATTTTTATATTGATTTTATTTATAATTTGTTTTTTTATTTATTATTCTAATTCAAGTGATGATTTTGGATATCTTAGTGGTGTTAATTCAGTCTCAGATATTTCAAATAAAGCAGCATCAATGAATAGTGGTGGTTCAGGCTATTCTATAAGCATTGTACCAGATGATACAATGCTGGGAATGATTATTAATAGTCCGTTTAGGATTTTTTTCTTTTTAGCTTCACCACTGCCATGGTATTGGAGAGGTATAAATGATATTATAGCGTTTTTATTTAGCGCTTTTTTTTATACAATAAGTATTTATTATTCATTTAAAGCAATAAAATTAACATCAAAAAATAAAAATATCATCATTTGTTTACTGATTTTTGCAATATCATCAGCATTTATATATTCATGGGGGGTATCCAATGCTGGAACTGCTTTACGACACAGGGATAAATTTTTACCAAACTTTATTTTACTTTTTATTATAGCTAGTGATGCAATCGTTTCAAAAAGATTACAATTAGGGAGTAAACAATGAAAAATATATGTTTTTTAGAAGGAGATATTTCAAGAAGTGGCGGCACTGAAAGAGTAACGTCAATTATCGCTAACGAACTAGCAAAAAGAAAAGATGAATTTAATATATTGATATTAAGTATCTGCAAAAGAAATGATCAGTTATTTTTTTATTTGGAACCAAATATAAAGATAACAACAGTATTTGCTCAACCTGATTATAACGGAAAAAAAGAGTTTTTTAAAATTGTATATAAAATTAGAAAGTTTTTAAAAGAGAACAGTGTAGATATCTTAATAGATGTGGATACAATCCTTGATATTTATGGAATTCCTGCTACTAGATTTAATAAAACTAAAATTGTATCTTGGGAACATTTTAATTTTTATGAAAATTTAGGTGTTAAATTAAGAGATTATGGAAGAAAACTGGCAGCTAAATATTCGGATGTAATAGTTACTCTTACAAAGGAAGATAAAAATTATTTTAAGCAAAATCTGAAGATAAAACATAATATATATACAATTTATAATCCGCTTATCTTAACTAAAAAAAATAATGATTATGATTTAAACAGTAAAATTATATTAAGTGCAGGGAGACTAACATATCAAAAAGGTTTTGATATGTTAGTTGAAGTAGCTAAAGAAGTATTAATGCATAACGATGAATGGAAATGGATTATTTTAGGTGAGGGAGAAGATAGAAAAAAATTAGAAACACAGATTCATAAATATGGATTAGATGGAAAAGTTATCTTAAAGGGAAATGTAGAGGACATAGACAGCTTTTATGATAAGGCTTCTATTTTTGTATTGACATCTAGATTTGAAGGTTTTGGTTTGGTATTAACAGAGGCAAAGACTTTTAAACTGCCATGTATTAGTTTTAAGTGTAAAGCTGGTCCAAATGAAATTATTTTAAATGATGTAAATGGATATTTAATTGAATCTTTTGATTTAAATGAGATGGCAGAGAAAATAAGATATTTGATAAATAGTGAATTAAAAAGAAAACAATTTTCTGATAATGCATTAAATGATACTGAAAAATTTCAATTAGACTTTATAAAGAAACAGTGGATTGATTTATTAAATAATCTTTAATTAATAGGAGATTGATATGGATAATTTAAAGATGATTTCAATTATTGTTCCTATATACAATGTAGAAAAATATTTAGATAAATGTTTAGAAAGTATAGTTAATCAAACATATAAAAATATGGAAATTATTTTAGTAAATAATGGTTCAACCGATAATTCTTTAACTATAGCAAAAAGTTGGCAGTATCAAGATAACAGAATAAAAGTTTTTTCAATAGATAATAAAGGTGTTTCGTATGCAAGAAATTATGGAATAAAAGTTTCCAACGGTAATTATATAGCATTTGTTGATTCTGATGATTGGATTGATAGAGACATGTATGAAACCTTGATGAATGGAATTGTTGAGTATGATGCAGATATTGCTCAATGCAGTTATTATATAAACAGTAAAAATAAACAGGTTTTAATAAAAAAAGGAAAAGAAAATTTATTGTTAAATAATACTGAAGGAGTAATAAATGTTTTAACTGCAGATATCTTTTTTCCTGCAATATGGAATAAACTTTATAAAAAGAAAATTATAACTGAGAATTTTAAAAAATTAAATATAGCAGAGGATCGTTTGTTTAATATTGAAGTATTTAAAAACGCTAAATCAAGTATTTATATAGATGAATGCAAGTATCATTATTATCAAAGAAATGATTCTGTTATTCATCAAAAATTTAGTGAAAAGAATCTTGATGTTTTAAAAAGTTATCAAATTATCAGCAGTATAATAAAAAAAGAGTATCCACTATTTCTTGATTTAGCACTTAAAAATGAAATAATAGAGTGTTTTGTACAACTAGGGTCGATATGTTTAGAGAAAAAAGTAAATAATTTTATAAATGAAAAGAACTATATTTTAGATAGACTTAATGATTTATACAAGACAGGAATAAAAAATAAAACGTTAGGAATTCATTATCGACTACTGTTAATAGTTTATTGTATTAGTAGCAGCCTATTTATATTTTTTTTAAGATGTCTATTTATGATTAGGATGGGAAAATGATTGGAAAAAGAATAAAAAGTAAATTGATAAATTTGATGAATCATTAATATTAAAAAGATTAGATGGGTATTGGTTATTTTAAAGCAGTATGATTGATTTTAATAAGTTAGAGGAGTTAAATAAATGAAGTTTAGTATAATAATGCCTGTTTATAATGCAGAGAATTATGTTGATAAGGGGATAATGTCAATTGTTAATCAAACATATAATAATTGGGAATTAATTATTATTGATGATGGATCAAATGATAATACTTATAATGTTTGTAAAAAAATGATATTTGATCCTAGAATAAGATTATTTAGGATAAATAATTCAGGACCATCATATGCTAGAAACTATGGATTAGATAAATCAGATGGTGATTATATTCTATTTTTAGATAGTGATGATTATTTTGAGATAAATGCACTAAATATTTTAAAGGGAGAAATTGAAAAAAATAATTCAGAGTTGATTTTTTTTGCAAACTACACAGATAAGTATAAAAACAATAATTATATTATTGAAAAAAATAATTCAATAAAAGAAGTAGTTTATAAAAATAATAATGATTTAAAAAATGATTTTATAAATTTATTTCAGTATTCATATATCTATCCTGTATGGAATAAAGTTTACTCAAGGAAAATAATTGATAAATATAATGTAAGATTTCTAGAGTCAATAAAATTTGCAGAAGATCTAGTTTTCAACATGAAAATATATCCTCATATAGAAAAGGCTCAAATAATAAAAGAAGCATTATATCATTATGTAAGTAGGGAAAATGAAAGTATAACAACTAGTTTTAATATTAATCGATTTGAACAGTTAAATACAATGTATAACTATTGCATTACAGTTATAAAAAAATGGTGTCCTAAGGCTATAAACCTTTTTTCAAATAATTATATTTTAGAAGTTAGTGTATGTATGAATAGTTTGTTTAATAAAGATTCAATACTAAAAAACAAAGAACGAAGAACATTTATAAAACATATGGTAAATGATAAACGTGTTAGAGCAGTTATAAAAGAAACGACTCTTATTGGAAAACGAAATATATTGATTGGAAAGTTGATAATGTTTCATCAGATAGATTTATTGTATATGATTGCTAAATTATCACGTACGTCATTTAGATAGATAAAATATGCAAAATAGAAGATTGCTATAGTTTCAGCATTATATAAATATAATATTTTTAGATATATCTTTCGCTGAAATATAATTAAATGAAATGTAAAAACAGTTATAAAATTGTTGATTATTTATAAATATTTGATATTTTAAAGTGTAATATTTTGGAGGAAATGATGAAAGCTGCAATAATAACCATACAAGATATTAATAATTATGGTAATAGACTACAAAACTATGCTACTCAATATGTTTTAGAAAAAAAAGGATATAAAGTGATTTCATTGATGAATAGTAATCAGAGTGGGAATGTATATATAAAAGGAAAGGTTAAATATTTGTCAGGGCTATATCACTCAACTTTTTTTGCAAAATATATAAAACATGATATGAGATTATATAATTTTATATTATTTGATAAAAAAAATATTAAATTTTCTAAAGAATTTTATAATAAGTCAAAGCAATATAAAAATTTAAATAAAAAATATAATTATTTTTTTGTTGGAAGTGATCAGGTTTGGAATAGTAGTTTCCACCATGCTAAAAGATTAGATTTGTTAGAAGATATAGATTATGATAAATCGATATCATTAAGTGCTTCTGTTGGTGTTTCTAAGCTTAATGATAAAGATATTAAAAGTTTTGAGAAAGCATTGCCTAATATTAAATATATATCTGTTAGAGAAGATAAAGCAAAAGAATTATTGCAGCCATTTACTAAATCAAAAATTGAGGTTCTTATTGATCCAACAATGATGCTTACAGCAAATGAATGGGAAAAGTTAGAAATAAGACCTAATTTTTTTACATATAAAAATTATGTTGTTGTCTATTGTTTAGGGAATATGTCTGTTGAAAGAACAGCATTTATTAACAGAATTGCAAAAGAAAATAATTATGAAATAATAGATTTAATGAATTCTAGTGATATTGCATATACAAGTGGACCAAGTGAATTCTTGTATTTAATTCATCATGCAAAATTAGTCTGTACTGATTCATTTCATGCATGTGTATTTTCTATTTTATTTGATACACAATTTTATGTTTTTGAAAGAGAAGATAAATTAGAATCAATGAACTCTAGAATTGAAACATTATTAAATAAATTTGCTCTTAATGAACATAGAAAAAAAGACTATATTGAATATTCAATTAATCATGATTATACAAACGCATATAAAATTTTAGAAAATGAAAGAAAAAAATTTAATTTATTTTTAGATAATTGTTTTGGTGATGAAAAATGAAAATAAATCAATTAAAAATGGGTGTAGTATTGTCTTATATAACAATGTTTATTCATAATATTATCAGTATTTTATATACCCCTATAATGTTACGATTATTGGGGAAGAGTGAATATGGTTTATATCAACTGGTATTTTCTGTTGTTAGTTATTTGGGTCTGTTAAGTTTTGGTTTTGGCAGTGCCTATGTCAGGTTTTATTCAAGATATAAAGTTAAGAATGATGAAGATGGTATTGCTAGGTTAAATGGCATGTTTATTACTATTTTTTTAATTATTGCTTTAATTAGTATTGTATCAGGAAGTATTTTAGTATTTAATATTGAAACGATATTTAAACAGGGTTTGACAGGTTCAGAAATTGACACTGCTAGAATATTAATGATTTTAATGGTATTTAATTTAGCTGTTACTTTTCCATCAAGTGTTTTTGATTCATATGTAACTGCTCATGAATGTTATTTTTTTCAAAGAGTTATTGGGCTGTTACAAACAGTACTGAATCCTTTTTTAACTTTGCCATTACTTTTAATGGGCTATAAATCAATTAGTTTAGTTACTATTACTACTGTTTTAACACTTGGTAAATTTATCATGAATATATATTACTGTAGAAAAAAGATTAATATGAAATTTAGGTTTAAAAATATTCAGTTTTCATTATTAAAAGAAATATGGATATTTTCTTTTTTTATCTTTTTAAATATGATTGTTGATCAAATAAACTGGAGTGTTGATAAATTTATTTTAGGTATGTTTGGTGGAACTGTTGCAGTAGCAGTATATGCAGTTGGCGGGCAAATAAATAGTATATATATGAGTTTATCAACATCAGTCTCGTCAGTATTTATTCCTAGAATAAATACGATTGCAGCTGACAGTAATGATAACAGACAGCTTACAGATATTTTTACTAGGGTTGGAAGAATTCAGTTTATAGTTTTAGCATTGATATTATTTGGATTTATTTTATTTGGAAAATATTTTATTTCTATATGGGCAGGAAATGGATATGAGCATGCATATTATGTTGCTTTACTTTTAATTATTCCTGTTACTGTACCATTGATTCAAAATCTTGGAATTGAGATACAAAGAGCAAAAAATATGCATAAATTTAGATCAGTTGTTTATTTTATTATTGCAATTGGAAATGTATTATTAAGTATTCCCTTAACTAAAGTATATGGTGAAGTTGGGGCAGCATTAGGAACTGCAATAACAATGATATTGGGAAATATTATTATAATGAACTGGTATTATCAGGCACGAGTTAAGTTAGATATGAAATATTTTTGGGGTAATATTTTTAAATTATTTCCAGCAGTATTAGCAAGTTTTGGGACTGGATTAATAGCATTAAAATTAATAACTTTAAATTCAGTTATTGATTTTGTTATTGTAGGATGCATATATGTATCAGTTTATTTGATTTGTATGTATTTATTTGGATTAAACAGTTATGAAAAAGGTTTGGTTAATGGAATGATTAGTAAGGTTTTAAGGAGAAGAAGATAATGATTGAAATCAAAGATAAATCAAAATGTTCAGGATGTCATTCCTGTATGAATATATGTCCTAAAAACTGTATTGAAATGAAAGTAGATGAAGAAGGATTCTGGTATCCAGAAGCTGATAAAGAAAAATGTATTAAGTGTGGAATATGTAAAAAAAGCTGTCCTATCTTAAATGATATGAGTATCCAAAATAATCCCAAGGCTTATGCATGTTATAATAAGAATGAAGAGATAAGAAAAGAAAGCTCATCAGGTGGAATATTTACATTACTAGCATCTTATGTTATTGATAATGATGGAATTGTTTTTGGGGCTGCGTTTAATCAAAATTTTGAAGTTGAGCATATAGAAATAACAAATGAGCAGGATTTAAGTAAATTACGTGGATCTAAATATGTTCAAAGCAAATTGGGAAATACATATTTAAAAATCAAGAATTATCTTAATCAGGGCAAATTAGTATATTTCAGTGGGACACCATGCCAGATTGATGGATTATTATGTTTTTTATGTAAAAAATATGATAATTTGATCTGTCAGGATATTGTATGTCATGGGGTACCATCACCTAAGGTTTGGAAACATTACCTGAAACAATTTAGCTTAGAAAAAAATGCTAGTATATTGTTTAGAGATAAAAGTACAGGATGGGATAGTTATAGTTTTACAATCAAACAAAAAAATAAATTTACACAATTGTTTAATAATAATGAATATATGAAAGTATTTTTAAAAGACTTATGTTTAAGACCATCATGT
The DNA here is from genome assembly GCF_900102365.1 of Thomasclavelia cocleata. Taxonomy (GTDB): domain Bacteria; phylum Bacillota_I; class Bacilli_A; order Erysipelotrichales; family Coprobacillaceae; genus Thomasclavelia; species Thomasclavelia cocleata. Next base: position 64,826 of record NZ_FOIN01000005.1, read on the forward strand.
TATAACTGTCACAGTAAATCATTACATCGAAACAGTGATATAACACTAGCAGATTTTTGGGGGATAAAAGAAGTATGTCCAGAAATGTATGATAACAAGGGAATATCCCTTGTTTTTATTAACAGTAAAAAAGGAAAACAGTTATTTAATAAGATTATAAAAGATATAAAATATCAGGAAGTAGATATTAATGAGGCAATTAAATATAATCCTTCATTTTTTAAATCTGCAAATATACCAGAAAAAAGGGAAAACTATATGAATAATATATTTAATAATCAGTTTGATAAATATTCTAAAAAATATACTAAATTGTCTATCTGGTTATATTTAAAAATATTTATGTATAAAATTTTATCAGTTACTAATTTTTTGAAAGATTGACTAAATAAAGAATCAATAAAAACGAAACAATAAAATGAAAATCTTAATAACATACTATTATTAGAAAACATTAGTAATGATAAAGAGAGAATAAGTCCATTTTTACAAATCCAAACTATACAAGTATGATATTGATAGTAATAAATACATATTATGAAGAAGTTTAGAAGTAATATCACATTTTATTTTGTATATAATAATGAAGGATAAAATATCATATTGCAGCAATAGACCAATTTAGGTATCATATACATTATAGGGAGTGATAAAGATGATGATGGAAATGGTATTAAGTGAAGAAAAAGCTAAAGAAAATAATATTAATATTGATGAATGTTATGAAAAAGTAGATCGTTTTTTTGAAAAACGAGGAATTAAAAAAATATCTAAAGGAGTATATCAAGGAAATAAAAAAGATTTTAATACTTTTATGACTGCTCAATGGGATTTACCAGAATCAACATGGTTTTTAAAAATAGTAGATGAGTGGTATTTTCGTTATGAAGGCGATACGATAGAATATCGAGAAGATGCATTGGAATCATATTATCGAGTAGAAGAAAGATATGCCAACTATCCATGGTAGAAAAGCAGTAAATTTTGATTTAAATGATAATCTTCTAAAACAATATTATCCTTCAAAAAGTTATAAGAATGCCTGGCGGGATATAAAGAAATTTTTGTTGAAAAGTAATTTTGAACATCGTCAGTATTCAGGATATGTATCTAACAGTGCAATGAGCATGGCAGAAGCAAGGAATATAATTGGGAAAATGGCCAGGAAGTGGTACTGGTTAAATAAAAGTGTGATGCAGTTTGATGTAACAAATGTTGGTGAAGAATATAGCTTTTTAGAAAAAATAGAAAATGAAACCAGATCAAGTGAAAATGAGTTTTAATAACTCGTTTTTATATTATATATAGAGTAATGATAGATTATTTCTTAATAAGTATAAAATAAAACTATATACAAATTTATCAATAAGTAATAAACTATAGAAGATAGTAATTTTTTGATCAAAATAAATGTAATAGGAGAATATGATGAAAATAGTTGTATACAATTATCGTGAGTTTGATGAAGGTAAGTATTTTGATAGGTTTGGTAAATTATATAATGTTGAAATTATTAAATGTTATGATACACCTAATTTAGAAAATGCTAAATTAGCATTAAATTGTCATGGGGTAAGTGTTATAACTACTGTTATTAGCAAAGATATTATTAAACTTTGGCATGATTTAGGAGTGAAACATATTTCAACTAGAACGATAGGATATGATCATATAGACATTGAAGCAGCAAAAAAATATAATATGGAAGTAAGTAATGTTACATATTCAACTGCTAGTGTTGCTAATTATACTGTAATGATAATATTAATGGCACTTAGAAAAATGAAAATGATTATGAAAAGAGCTGATAGCTGGGATTATTCATTAAATGATAGTATTGGTTTAGAGTTGGAAAATATGACAGTAGGAGTTGTAGGAACAGGTGCAATTGGTCAAAAAGTAATTAAAAATTTAAGTGGTTTTGATTGCAATATTATAGCTTATGATCCTTTTATTAAAGAAGAAATAAAAAAATATGCTAAATATGTAACATTAAATGAACTTATTGAACAAAGTGATATTATAACATTTCATGTTCCGGCTAATAAAGATACATATCATATAGTTAGAAAAGAAACAATTAAGAAAATGAAAGATAATGTCATCATTATAAATACAGCTAGAGGTAGTGTAATTAATACTAGTGATCTAATAGATGCTTTAGAAAATGGCAAAATTGGTGCATGTACTTTAGATGTTATTGAAAATGAATTAGGCTTATATTATGGCGATTATAAATATAAAAATATCGGAAATAGAGAATTATCAATTTTACGAGATATGCCAAATGTTTTACTTACTCCACATATGGCATTTTATACAGAACAAGCTGTAAGTGATATGGTTGAACATTCTATTACAAGTATTGTTGCATCATATAATAAAAAGAAAAATAAATTTAGAATTTGTTGAAAATAGAATAATTTTTGTTAATTGTAGCAAACTATTATTGGGGTGATAATAATGAAGAATAATAATAGAAAACAGTCTAAATCAAATGAGGCTCAAAAAACTGCAGTTAACAATCAATGGACTAATAACAATACTAAATATTATCCAGATAATAGAGAACGTCAGGATGGACCTGGTGGTAATTAAGAACCTTTAATTAAAAGTTCTCAGGCTGTTAATAAAGTAAGTTTTTCAAACTGACTTTATCATACAGCCTTTTAAATTAAAAAAAGATTGGTTTTGGAATTTAGTTTTATCAAAATCACTTAGTAGATAATTTGTCAATAAATTTATTTTTTTACCAGGTGAATTTATTAGTGAAACCTCTAAAAATGTTGGGAGAGTAAGAGCTTAAGGGAATTTGACTGAAAAATATAAAAAAATAAAATTGCCTGGTAAAAAAATAGAAAAGTGTTGATATATAAAGGTTTTGGGGTATAATAGAATATGAAAAGTGGCTTATTTATTAGGGTTTAATAACAACATAAGATGTATTGAAACGCGTTCTAAGTTTGATATGTCCCATTCTGTTAAAAGTTTAATAACAACATAAGATGTATTGAAACTAAGTAAGAGTAAGAAACATAGTACATTCATGATGTTTAATAACAACATAAGATGTATTGAAACAGAAGTATATGTTAAAGAAGCTAGTGCTGGTGACGGTTTAATAACAACATAAGATGTATTGAAACCTATTTTTGTCATAAATATATTTGATAGTTTTTGGGTTTAATAACAACATAAGATGTATTGAAACTACGTGAGAGTAAGAAACATAGTAGATTGATGGTGTTTAATAACAACATAAGATGTATTGAAACAACAATTTATCAACATTCTTTGTAATCTCATTAAAGGTTTAATAACAACATAAGATGTATTGAAACTACTCATCTGCGTCTTTGCCTTTACGTTTTTTAACAGTTTAATAACAACATAAGATGTATTGAAACTTAGTCTTAGACAAAGAATAATTTTGATAAATTTCCGTTTAATAACAACATAAGATGTATTGAAACGCTTTCTAGTGATTGGATAGAAGAAACACAGTCTACGTTTAATAACAACATAAGATGTATTGAAACGAATATGCAGGATAGTCTTTTTATGAATGATGAAAAGTTTAATAACAACATAAGATGTATTGAAACCTTCATACCAGCAATTTGCAATATTTTTCCAATAGGTTTAATAACAACATAAGATGTATTGAAACTACCGTTAATAATAAAAAGAGGGATTTCTGCTATAAGTTTAATAACAACATAAGATGTATTGAAACAGGTGGAGCTTTGCTTAAGGCTAATAAGTATCATGGTTTAATAACAACATAAGATGTATTGAAACAGGTGGAGCTTTGCTTAAGGCTAATAAGTATCATGGTTTAATAACAACATAAGATGTATTGAAACGAAAAATTATTTACTGTATTATTTTGAATATCACGTTTAATAACAACATAAGATGTATTGAAACAAATACAACTCTTGCTTATCTCCGTTGTATGTAATTGTTTAATAACAACATAAGATGTTTAAGTTTTAATTAAAAATATGTTATACAAAGCTCTAATGACAATATTTTTGTATTAGATTTTTTTTATATACCTTATATTTAGTATGTACTTTTATAAAAAAATGAACAAAATGATAACGTTTTCATTAAAAGTGTGTTAGAATGTATATACTATAGCTAATGATAAGGATGATTCTAAGTCAAAGGTTAAACTATTTTTATTATGTTTTTTATTATGTTTAGCCATTAGTATTGTCTGATGGTTTTTTATATAAGGAGGTAAAAATGAATAGTAGAATAGCAATACTTGGTATATTTGTTTATGAGATAGAACGTGCTAACGAAATAAATGATCTCTTACATGAATATAGTCAATATATTATAGGAAGAATGGGGATTCCATATAAAGATAAAGAAGTTTCAGTTATTTCAGTTATTCTAGATGGACCAAATGATATAATTGGTGCTATTTCTGGTAAAATTGGAATGATTAAAGGTGTTAGTGTTAAAGCACTATATTCAAAGGTATAAGATGGAAAATATTGAATTAATTAATAAATTAAATTATAGTGGAGAATTAGATTTTGAGGAATTTAAACATTTATTATCTACTTATGATCAAAAAGACTTTGAATATGCTAAAGAATTAGCTGCTAAAATTACAAAAAAAATATTTGGTAATAAAATATATATTAGAGGTTTAATTGAAATTAGTAGTTATTGTAAAAATGATTGTTATTATTGTGGACTTAGAAGAAGTAATTTAAAAGCAGTACGCTATAGGCTTAATAAAGATGAAATATTACTTAGCTGTAAAGAAGGATACAAGTTAGGATTTAGAACATTTGTATTACAAGGTGGTGAAGATTTATATTACCAAGATGAATTAATGGTTGATATAATTAAATCAATTAGGCAGTTATATCCAGATTGTGCTATTACATTATCACTTGGTGAAAAAAGTAAAGAAACTTATAAAAAATATTATGATGCTGGTGCAAATAGATATTTATTAAGACATGAAACTTATAATGAAGACCATTATTATATGCTTCATCCTCATAGTATGTCTTTTAAAAAACGTATTGAATGTTTACATAATTTAAAAGAAATTGGTTTTCAAACTGGATGTGGGTTTATGGTAGGCAGTTATCATCAAACAATAGACCACTTAGTTAATGATTTATTATTTATTAAAGAACTAAAACCTGAAATGGTTGGAGTTGGACCATATTTAGTTCATCATGATACACCATTTAAAGATTTAAAGAATGGGAAGTTAAATCAAACTTTATTTATTTTAAGTATTATTAGAATTATGACTAAAGATGTTCTTTTACCAGCTACTACTGCATTAGCCACACTTGATTCTAATGGAAGAATTGAAGGAATAAAGCATGGTTGTAATGTGGTTATGCCAAATCTATCACCTCAAGAAGTTAGAGAAAAATATTTATTATATGACAACAAGGCTATAATAGGTCAAGAGGCTAGTGAGGGATTAAAAGAATTAATTGAAACGTTAAGATACAATGGTTATGAAGTAGTGTATCAACGTGGTGATTATTGTAAATTTGACTACAAGGGGTAATACCTAAGTAATATAAGGAGAAGAAAAAATGTATAATGTAAAATCAAATAAGGCTGAAGAATTCATTAATGATCAAGAAATTTTAGAAACTATAGAGTATGCTAAAAAAAATAAAGATAACCGAGAATTGATCTTTTCTTTAATTGAAAGGGCTAAAGACTGTAAAGGATTAAATCATCGTGAAGCAATGTTATTATTAGAATGTGAAATTCCTGAAGCAATTGAAGAGATGGAAAAAGTTGCAAAAATGATTAAAGAGAAGTTATATGGTAATCGAATTGTTATGTTTGCACCACTATATTTATCTAATTATTGTATAAATGGTTGTGTTTATTGTCCATATCATCTAAAAAATAAGCATATTGCAAGAAAAAAACTAACTCAAGAAGAAATAAAAAAAGAAGTAATTGCACTTCAGGATATGGGACATAAACGTTTAGCACTAGAAACTGGTGAAGATCCAATCAACAATCCAATTGAATATGTTTTAGAAAGTATAAAAACTATTTATAGCATTAAGCATAAAAATGGTGCTATCCGTCGTGTCAATGTAAACATTGCGGCAACAACAGTAGAAAATTATCGTAAATTAAAAGAAGCTGGAATTGGAACGTATATCCTTTTTCAAGAAACTTATAATAAGAAAAACTATGAAGCATTACATCCAACTGGACCAAAACATGATTATGCTTATCATACTGAAGCAATGGATCGAGCAATGGATGGTGGAATTGACGATGTAGGAATAGGGGTATTATTTGGACTGGAAATGTATCGTTATGATTTTGTAGGACTATTAATGCATGCTGAACATTTAGAGGCTGCTAAAGGAGTTGGACCACATACGATTAGTGTACCAAGAATATGTCCAGCAGATGATATTGATAAAGATGATTTTAGTAATGCAATTAGTGATGAAATTTTTGAGAAAATTGTTATGATTATTAGAATGGCTGTGCCATATACAGGAATGATTATTTCAACTCGAGAATCAAAAAGGGTTCGTGAACGAGTACTACAGTTAGGAATTTCGCAAATCAGTGGGGGTTCAAAAACGAGTGTTGGTGGTTATGATGAACCTGAAAGTGATGCTGAAGTTACTTCTGCTCAATTTGATATTAGTGATAATCGTAGTTTAGATGAGGTTGTTAATTGGCTGTGTTCTATGAATTTTATTCCAAGTTTTTGTACCGCTTGTTATCGTGAAGGTAGAACAGGTGATCGTTTTATGCAATTGTGTAAATCAGGACAGATATCAAATTGTTGTCACCCTAATGCCTTGATGACATTAAAAGAATATCTTCAAGATTATGCAAGTGAAGATACTAAGAAAAAAGCTAATCAATTAATTGAAAAAGAATTAGAAAATATTAGTAGTGATAAAGTTAGAAAAATTTGCCAAGAGCGTCTTTTAATGATTGAGGAAGGGAAACGGGATTTTAGGTTTTAACTATGGCTGGATTAAATCAAACCCCAGGTGCTAATCGTCTTCATATTGGATTTTTTGGAAAACGAAATAGTGGTAAATCATCATTAATAAATGCTTTTGTAAATCAGGAGGTTTCAATTGTTTCAAATGAAGCTGGAACAACTACTGATCCAGTTTATAAAGCTATCGAAATTCATGGATTGGGACCATGTTTATTAATAGATACTGCAGGTTTTGATGATATTGGGATACTTGGCAAACAAAGAATTGATAAAACAAAAAAAGTTAGTGAAAAGATTGATATTGCAATCATTCTTTTCAATGATAAAATTATTGAAAAAGAATTAGAATGGTATAATTATTTTAAAGAAAAGCATATTCCAACTATCCTTGTAATTAGTAAAACTGATTTAGGTATAGATAATAATTTAATAAAGATTATTTTTGAATACACAAAAATAGAACCACTTCTAATCAGTTCTATAACTAATCAAGGTATTACAGAACTAAAAGAGGTTTTAATAAATAATTTGCCAAAGGATTATGAAAAAGAGAGTATTACAGGAAATCTTGTAAAAAGTGGAGATTTAGTATTATTAGTGATGCCTCAAGATATTCAGGCCCCAAAAGGAAGATTGATTTTACCTCAAGTTCAAGTTTTACGAGAGTTACTTGATAAGAAATGTCAAGTAATATCTGTTACCACAGATCAGATGATTAATGCTTTAAACAAATTAAAAATAGAACCAGATTTAGTTATTACTGACTCACAAGTTTTCAAATATGTTGATGAGCATATTTCAAAACAAACTAAATTGACATCTTTTTCTGTTTTGATGGCAGGATATAAAGGAGATTTGGGTTATTATATAGATAGTGTAAAAAAAATAGAAAGTTTATCAAATGATTCAAATATCTTAATTGCAGAATGCTGTAGTCACGCTCCCTTAAGTGAAGATATTGGACGCATAAAGATTCCTAGAATGTTGAAAAAAAGTTATCCTAATATTAGTATTGATATTGTTAGTGGGACTGATTTTCCTGATGATTTAACGAAATATGATTTAGTAATAACTTGTGGCGGCTGCATGTTTAATCGGCGTTATATTATGTCTAGAGTTGTTTGTGCTAAAAAACAGCATATAGCTATGACAAACTATGGTATTTTTATTGCCTATATAAATGGCATATTAGATCGGGTTGTGTATTAAAGATATTAGACTAAAATTAATGGGAAAATTTTAACAAAGAAGTATAGAGAATTATTGTTCATGACAACATCTCTATGCTTTTATTATAAATATAAAAATAGAGGAAAATTTATTTTAAGATAAACTTTCCACTATTTTCATTAAGTATTGATATAATTGATTGTAATTATATATTTAAAATATTAATTATACTAGTAATCAACTTTCTCAATAATCTTGCATATACTCCTTTTTATTCTAGATAAGTGATATTTAAAGGATTGAAGCGATCAACTAATGGCTTGTTTTCATTACTATAACCTATTGCAACAATTCCTACAGGATATTCGTTTTCTGTTAATTTAAAATAATTTTTAAAATCTTTAATTTTTTTCTCTACTGGAGCAATTCCACACCAGCAAGTTCCTAATCCTTGATTAACTGCTTCAATTAATATATTTTCAATTGCTGCAGAGCAATTTATTAAACCATATTCTATGCTTATAGCTTTATTTAAATCAGCAATTACTAAAATAGCACATGGTGCTTCTTTCATCATTGATGTATATGGAGAAAGATTAACAATATCATTTAATGCAGTTTTGTTAGTAATAACTTTAAATTTCCATTCTTGGGTATTTCTAGCTGTTGGCGCGTTCATAGCAGCCTTTAAAATTTCAACTATTTTTTCTTTTTCTACTAAAATATTTTTGTATTTTCTAATGCTTTGTCGTTGTTCAATTTCTTTTAACATAATATTTCCTCACTTTTATTATATTATAGCGTAGATATATAAAATATTTAACTTAAATATAACTTATTTATGATATAGTAATTTTAGAGGTGAAATCAATGTTGGAAGTAAAACATGTTGAAAAGATGATTAAGGGAAAATATCGATGTATTGTAGTTAGTGATATTCATAGTCATTTAGATCGTTTTAAGCAGTTGTTGAAAAAGACAAAATATTGTTTAGATGATTATTTGGTAGTTGTAGGTGATTTTATTGAAAAGGGTGATCAAGCAATTGAGACAGTTGAATATTTAATGAAATTACAAGAGAAAAATGATAAAGTATATGTTCTTCTTGGAAATTGTGAGTATGCCCTTGAGGAAATGGTTACTAATCCTAAATATGCGAAACAGATAATTAATTATTTAAATCATATTGGTAAAGGAGGAATGATTCGTCAAGCAATCAATAAGTTATCATTAAATATAAAAAGTGATCAGCCTGAATATATTCAATTAAAAGTAAAAGAATTTTTACAACCTTATTTTAATTATTTTACTACTCTTCCAACAACCTTACATTTTAATAATTTCATTTTTGTTCATGCTGGAATTGAAAAAAGAGAAGATTGGCAAAATTCTAGTCTTTCTTCAATGATTGAGATGAAAACATTTTATATGGATGGCCACTGTTTAGATGATTATGTAATTGTTGGACATTTACCTACCTCTAATCAGTATGAAAATTTTATCAATAATGAAATCATAATCAATAATGAAAAAAGAGTAATTAGTATTGATGGGGGGACTGGAGTAAAGTCAATCAGTCAATTAAATGCTTTAATAATAACTGGTGAAAATGGCACATATACTTTTTCAAAAGAGTATGTTCAACCATTACCACTATACCAGGTATTACTAGATATTAATTCTTTATCAAAAGAAGCTGTTAAAATTGCATGGCCTAATTTTGAGGTTGAACTATTAGAAGAGAAAAGTAATTTTTCAAAATGTAGACAAATAAACACTAATAAAATTTTAAATATTAAAAACGAATTTCTTTATCATCATAGTGATAAAGTTTACTGCCTGGATGATTATATAGATTATCAAATTTCTTTAAAAAAAGGGGACATAGTTAAATTAGTAGGAGTATATGGAATATATGCATATGTCATTAAAAATAATACAGTGGGATGGGTTAAGTATCGATATTTAAAAAAATTGCAGTTTAAACATCAGTAGAAAAACTGATGTTTTTATATAAAAATGAAATAGTTATAAATATTTAGGTAATAATATAAAAAGGGTAGGAAAATATAAAATGTCTGTTATAATAAAAACGTACAAAAAATATTTTTTGTTACAAGTATAAATGTTTTGGAGGATTATTATGTCAAAATCAAAAAAGATCGTTTGGTATAACTTAGCCTTTATGGCATTTTCAACAGTTTGGGGATTTGGAAATGTTGTAAATGGTTTTGTGTATTTTAACGGTGTCCAGGTAATTTTTAGCTGGATAATGATGTTTGCCTTATACTTTGTACCATATGCTTTAATGGTTGGAGAATTAGGTTCAGCATTTAAAAGCGCTGGGGGTGGCGTTAGTTCATGGATACATGAGACAATGGGACCAAAACTTGCATATTATGCAGGGTGGACATATTGGGTAGTACATATGCCTTATATTGTATCTAAGGCATCAGGAGGACTAAAGGCTTTTAGCTGGGTTCTTTTTCAAGATTCATCGTTTTATGATTCATTAGATATAAGATTAATTCAAGTTATTACTCTTGTGGTTTTCTTATTTTTTGCTTGGGTAGCATCAAGAGGTTTAAACCCATTAAAGTCTCTAGCTACATTAGCAGGCTCATCGATGTTTATTATGTCAATATTATTTATTATCTTGATGATGGCAGCACCAGTACTTAATCCTGATGGAGGTTATCAAACAATTGATTGGAGTTTTAAAAACTTAATTCCATCGTTTAGATTAGAATATTTTACATCTTTATCTATACTGGTGTTTGCAGTTGGGGGCTGTGAGAAGATATCACCATATGTAAATAAAGTAGAAAATCCATCTAAAGGATTTCCTAAAGGAATGATTACACTTGCAATTATGGTTATTGTTTGTGCTATTTTGGGTACAGTATCAATGGGGATGATGTTCAATGTAGCGGATATTAATGCAAACTTTGATTCATATGTAGCAAATGGTGCATATTGGTCATTCCAAAAATTAGGTCAATATTATGGTATTGGTAATACATTTATGATTATTTATGCAGTTTGTAATATGGTGGGACAACTATCTACATTAGTTATTTCAATTGATGCACCATTAAGAATATTATTGGATAATGAAGATGCAAGACAGTTTATTCCAACAAAGTTATTAAAGAAAAATAACAAGGGTGCATATGTAAATGGAATTTGGTTAGTCGTGGTAATCGTTACACCACTAATTTTAGTTCCTGCAATGGGAATTAAAAGTGTTACTACGTTTTTAAAATTTTTAACACAATTAAATTCAGTATGTATGCCACTTCGCTATTTATGGGTATTTGTAGCATATATTGCTTTACGTAAAGCAATTAATAAGTTCCCTGCTGAATATCGTTTTACAAAGAATCAGGTATTTGCAAAATTCTTTGGCTGGTGGTGCTTTGGAGTTACAGCTATTTGTTGTGCTTTAGGAATGTTTAAAGGAACTCCATTTGAAATCGCTATGAATATTATTACACCAATAATTTTGGTTGGTTTAGGAGCAATTATGCCAGCACTTGCAAAACGAAATAAAACAAGTAAATAATTACGAACATATCCTTTAACAGTTGTTAAAGGATATGTTATAAAATTACCAAAAATAAGGAGGATAATGTTGATGGATAAAAAAATATCTCAAGAATTAACATCTTTTATTAAAAAGAGTCCAACAGCATTTCATGCTGTTAATAATCTCAAACAATTATTAAAGGAAAATGATTATGAAGAACTGTTAGAAGGAAAAAGATGGGAAATAGAGGCAGGTAAACGTTATTTTATATCTAGAAATAATTCTAGTATTATTGCTCTTAATATAGGAAATAAACTAGATCAATATAGTTTTAATGTTGCTGCTTCACACAGTGATTCACCAACCTTTAAAATCAAAGAAAATGCAGAGATTGAAATTAAAGGAAAGTATACACAGTTAAATACTGAAGGTTATGGTGGAATGTTGTGTGCAACATGGTTTGATCGACCTTTATCAATAGCAGGAAGGGTATTGATTCAAGATGATAACAGCTATATTACTAAGCTTTTGAATATTGATCGAGATTTAGTATTGATTCCTAATGTTGCAATTCATATGAATCGCACAGTAAATGATGGTTATTCTTATAATAAACAAATTGATATGTTACCATTATTTGGTGGTAGTGATACTAAGGCAGGTGATTTAAAGAAATTAGTAGCCCAAGAATTAGGGGTTAATGTAGATGATATTTATGGTACAGACTTATATCTATATAATCGAATGGAACCGTCTATTTGGGGAGCTAATGAAGAATTTATTTCATCTCCACAATTAGATGACTTACAATGTGCCTATGCTTCTTTGCAAGGTTTCTTAAATAGATTTAATAATAAATCGATTAATGTATATGCTTGTTTTGATAATGAAGAAGTAGGTTCTGGAACGAAACAGGGTGCTGATTCAACGTTCTTATATGATGTTTTAAAGCGTGTTAATAATGCATTAGGAAAAACAGAAGAAGATTATTATCGAGCTTTAGCTTCTAGTTTTATGTTAAGTGCGGATAATGCTCATGCTTTGCATCCTAATCATCCAGAAAAAACAGATATAAATAATTGTGTTTATTTAAATGAGGGAGTAGTTATTAAGTCTCATGCAGGACAAAAGTATACTAGTGATGCACTTAGTATTGCAGTATTCAAAGGTTTATGTAAACAGGCTAAAGTTCCAGTTCAATTTTTTGCAAATCGTTCTGATAGTTTAGGTGGCAGTACTTTAGGAAATATTGCAATGGCACATGTTTCCATGAATAGTGTTGATATTGGGTTACCACAGTTAGCAATGCATTCATCATATGAAACTGCTGGAATTAAGGATACATATTATATGATTAAAGTCATGGAAGAATTTTTTAATAGTCATTTTGAAGAAACAAGTACTCATGAATTAAAGGTCACTAAATAATGAAGAAACATAAATTGACTAAAAAAGAGCTTGAGACAAAAAAGAAAGAAATACTTGAGAGATACACGATTGCTGGCTTATGGCAAACAATGTGTGGTTATATAGTATTATTATTTATAAAAGAGCTATTAACTAATAATTATTTAATTAGTTTTTCAATTGATATTTTAGTTGCTATTGTTGCTTTCTATATCACAATACATAATTCAATTAACCAATATAAACTAATTAAAACTAATTGTATTTCAGTGAAACCATTTTATTTTCAAATATTTGGTTTTATTGTAGGATTATTTATAGTGATTATGACTTTCAAAAGCCCATTTGATATTTCTTTTGCAATTTTAGTAGTAGCCTTACTAACAAATAAAAGAATGTTTGAAAAAGAAATAAATGCAAATTAAAAACATTAAGTGGTAATTTAAAGTGAGTTGTGATTAAAATATATCTAACTATAGATATTCTATAAATTAATTATATTATCTTGAAAGGTTTAAAAAAGAGTCAGAAAATGTAAAAAGACTGTGTAAGTTAAGAATGTATTCTAATTTCACAGTTTTTTGTTTATGTTATAATTTAGGAGAAAATATGTATTTAAATAATAATATGATTTATGAGCATATTAATTCTAAAATTATATTGGTAGGAAATGATAGATTTTTCAAATTTATAATTACAAGTTTAAACTAAGTTTTTTTATTGTTTGTATGAATAAAATATTTTATAGGAAATGAGATATATGGTATTAATAGGCAGATAAATAAAGAAAAAGTAAAGATATTTAAAAAATTATAATCTTAATGATGTTTATATAGATGAAAAAATTGACGAAGAAAATAATGTTCTATCTTATGATTTAGAGTGAAAAAAGTTCACTCTTTTAATTTACAATTCTAAATCACGATTGATGTACTAATAATAAAATGTTGATATTTTAGTTTAAACTTTGATGTGGGAATAACAACTGGAAGCATGATTTGAATAATTATTTTTGGATATAAAAACGGAATTTTTAGTACAACAGTAACTGAAATAGATTTATTATTTTTAGTTATCTGTTTTATTTATGGTATAATTTTTATTCAGTTATTTGTAGTGTCAATTAGTATATGATTGTAAAAAGATTTAGTGATACTTTATATTGATATATATTATAATTGTATGGATGATTGAAACTGTAATCCTATTAAATAAAAATAGCACATAAACCTCAAAGAAGTCTAAGTGCTATTGTTTTAGTATTTAAAGCAGTTAATGCATTATATGACACATCTAATTTTCAATTGGTTCAAAATCTACAACACCATGTTTACATAGAGGGCAGATATAATCATCAGGTAACGTATCTCCTTCATAAATATATCCACATATCTTACATACGAATCCTTTTTTACCTTCAGTATTAGGTTTTGGTTTAACATTTTCTTGATAATATGTATAACTCATTGTATCTTTATCTGACATCACTCGAGCTTCAGTTACCTTACAAATGAACATTCCATGAGTATCTAAATCAACATACTTTTCTACTTCTAGAGACATAAAAGCATTGATATACCGAGGTAAAAATGGGAGCCCATTATCAGAATATAGAGGTTTAAAGTCAATGAATTTATCAGTAGTTCGACCACTTTGGAAACCAAAACGTTCAAAGATACTAAATGGTGCTTCAATTGATAAACAATTTACATTTAATTTTCCTGTTTGTTTAATTACATGATGAGAATAATTTTGTTTATTAATATTGACAGCTATTCGATTAGGTGAATCACTGACTTGTGTAACAGTATTAACAATCAATCCATTATCTTTTTTACCATCATTGCAGGTTACAACATATAGACCATATCCAATTCTAAATAAAGCGCTCATATCATGTTTATTAGCCTTATCATCTGATTGTGCAATATAATCACGACATAATTCTTCTGATAATTTTTCAATAGCTTCAATACTATCAGTTTTAAGTGCTGATTTTATAGTTACAGTAGTATCAGCAAAAGTAATTTTTTTACATTCTGAAAACATTTCTTTCATTACTTTAACAGCTAAAGGTGACCATGAACCATTTTCAATTAATGCAACTGTACGATTCTGGAAGTTTCTTTCAGTTAGATGATGAATAAACTCTTTCATAAAAGGGAAAACATCGGTATTATATGTAGTGGTTGCTAAAACTAGTTTACCATAACGAAAAGCATCTTCAACAGCTTCAGCCATATCATCACGTGCTAAATCATGGATCGCTACCTTTGGACAACCTTTTTCTTCTAATTTTGCAGCTAAAAGTTCAACAGCTTTCTTTGTGTTTCCATAAATAGAAGTATAGGCAATTACAATACCTTCGCTTTCGACACTATAAGAAGACCAGATATCATATAAATTAATATAATAACCTAAATTTTCATTTAATACAGGGCCATGAAGTGGACAGATTATTTGAATATCTAAATTAGCAGCTTTTTTTAGTAAAGCTTGTACCTGAGCACCATATTTTCCAACAATACCAATATAATAGCGTCGTGCTTCACAAGCCCAATCTTCTTTTACATCATTAGCACCAAATTTTCCAAAACCATCAGCTGAAAATAAAACTTTATCTTTGGCGTCATAAGTAACCATTACTTCAGGCCAATGTACCATTGGGGCAAATACAAAAGTTAAAGTATGTTCACCTAAACATAGAGATTCTCCATTTTTAACTTCTTTTCTTTTTACTGATGCATCTAAAGTAAAAAATTGATCTATCATAGCAAATGTTTTTGCATTAGCCACAATTGTAGCATTTGGGTATGTTTTAATAAAATTTTGAATATTTGCAGAATGATCAGGTTCCATATGTTGAACGATTAAATAATCAGGTGTTTTATTATTTAAAACATCAGCAAGATTATCTAACCATTCATGAGTAAAATTAATATCTACAGTATCCATTACTGCAATTTTTTCATCCATTATTACATAAGAGTTATAAGCCATACCATTTGGAACAACATATTGTCCTTCAAATAAGTCAACATTATGGTCATTAACTCCTACATAAAGAATATCTTTTGAAATTTTCATAGTTCTCTCCTTATCTTATTAAATAGTTCACTAAAATTATAGTACATTGTTTTTTTTAAATCAATGAATTCGCTCTACTTATTAATTAATAAAAACTTCATCAAAAGTATTATGGGATAATTATATAAATAATATTATAATAAGAATAAAATTTTTTTAGTACCTATAGTATTTAATTATTTTAATAAAAGGGAATAAAATTAAAAGTTTTGTGTCTTAATTTGAGTAAATCTATTTATATAAAATATATATTTAAATTATTTATTGATAAATATAGATTTAAAATGATAGAATTATAAAAGAAATTAAAGAATTAGAGAGTTTGTCAGTTATTAGAGGTTAAGATATATTGATTAAGGTAGTCTTTTTTTAAGAGTTAAAATTGATTGTTGTAGATAATATTAAATGTCCTTTAGCGAACAAATATTATTTAAATTAAATATTTTTAGTTTATAATAAAGCGATAGATTAATATGATATAAAAAAGGAGATAAGTTAAATGCTTCAAATACAAAAAATAAAAAAAGAATATATTATTGGAAATTTGCATCAAACAGCATTAAATGGGATCACTTTAAATTTACGTGATAATGAATTTGTTGCAATTCTTGGACCAAGTGGATCAGGAAAAACGACACTTTTGAATATAATTGGTGGTCTAGATCATTATGATAGTGGAGATTTAATTATTAATGGAATTTCAACTAAAAAATATAAAGATCGTGATTGGGATTCTTATAGAAATCATACTATTGGATTTGTATTTCAAAGTTATAACTTGATTCCTCATCAGACAGTTTTAGCTAATGTTGAGCTGGCTTTAACAATATCTGGTATATCAAAAAGTGAACGACGAAAACGAGCCATTGATGCTTTAAAACAGGTAGGATTAGAAAAACATGTGTATAAACGTCCTAATCAGATGTCTGGTGGACAGATGCAGCGAGTGGCTATTGCCCGTGCATTAGTAAATGATCCAGATATTCTTTTGGCAGATGAACCAACTGGGGCACTAGATAGTGATACAAGTGTTCAGGTTATGGAATTACTGAAAAAAGTAGCTAAAGACCGCCTGGTTGTAATGGTAACTCATAATCCAGAATTAGCTCAAAAGTATGCTAATAGAATTGTAAAAGTACGTGATGGAAATATTGTTGATGATACTAATCCTTTTAAAATTAATGTTTCTAATCAATCTTTTGCTGAACATAAAAATATGGGTAAGGCATCAATGTCATGGCTAACATCATTATCACTTAGTTTTAATAATCTCAAAACTAAAAAGGCAAGAACGATTTTAACATCTTTTGCTGGATCAATTGGAATTATTGGGATTGCTTTGATTCTTTCTCTTTCTAATGGAGTAAATCAATATATTCAATCAATTGAAGAAGAAACACTTTCAGAATATCCTTTACAAATTCAAAGTACTGGTTTCGATATAACATCGATAATAACTGATGTTCATTCAAATCAAGATAAAGATGAAAAAGATGATACTAAAATTTATGTTTCACAGATGATAACAAATATGTTTTCTAAGATAGGTTCTAATGATTTAACTTCATTAAAAGATTATCTAGATAGTGGAAAGAGTGATATTAAAAAGTATACTAATGCAATTGAATACAACTATAATATTGCCCCACAAATATACACTATTAATTCTGAAAATATTAGGCAGGTAAATCCTGATAAATCTTTTTCATCTTTAGGGTTAGGTTCTTCAACAAATTCTAATAGCTTGATATCTTCGATGATGAGTACAGATGTTTTTTATCCTATGCCTAGTAATCTAGATCTTTATAAAGATCAATATGATATAAAGGCTGGAAACTGGCCTAAAAGTTATAATGAGTGTGTAGTAGTATTGAGTAAAAATGGTAATATTAATGATTTTATGCTTTATACATTAGGATTACGTGATTACTCAGAACTTGATAAAATGATTGAACAGTTTTCAAAAGAAGAATCAGTAGAAATTCCTGATAATAGTACTTCCTATTCATATAAGGATATTTTAGGAATTGAATTTAAACTTGTTAATGCTGTTGATTATTATCAATATGATAGTAATTATAATGTTTATAAAGATAAAAAAGATGATCAAAATTATATGAAAAATTTAATTGAAAATGGTGAAAATATTAAAATTGTTGGGATTGTTCAGCCTAAAGATTCAGCAACTGCAACAATGTTACAATCAGGAATCGGCTATCCTGCAGCTTTAACTACCCATGTGATTAAACAAGCAGCATCAAGTGAGATAATCAAAAAACAGTTAGACAATCCTAATATTGATGTTTTTACAGGTAAAGATTTTAATGATAGAAATAAAAATCAATTAGATTTAAATTCATTGTTTACTGTTGATGAAGGGATATTAAAGGGTGCTTTTACTTTTGATCAAAGTAAACTTTCTATGGAAGATTTGGATTTAAGTCAGATTAAATTGGATTCTTCTATCTTACCAACAATAGATGTGAATGATATTTTTAGTGATATGAAAATAAATATATCACAAGATAATATTGAAAGTTTTACTAAAGCTATTATAACTCAGTTTCAAGAGTATTTAAAAGAAAATGAATTAATAGATCCAACTAAAATAAATGAGTATTTTAGAGCTTTTTTACAAACTGAGCAAGTTCAAAAGTTATTTCAAGATGAAATGATTAAAATTATACAGACAAGTGGTTTAACTGAGCAGTTTGAAAATCAATTACAAATAGTTATGGCTCAATATACTGATACAATAAGTAAATCATTACAACAGCAGATAAATGTACAAATGACTAAACAAATGGATAATCTTGCTTATAGTATGCAAGATGCAATTAAAATAGATACAAGTGCATTTGCTAAAGCAATTAAGATGAATATGAACGAAGAAGAGTTAACAGAATTAATGATGTCTCTGATGACTTCAGAAGTATCTTCTTATGATGGGAATCTTAAAAGTTTAGGATATGTGGATTTTAATAAGCCAACTGCAATAAATATTTATCCTAAAGATTTTGAAAATAAACAAAATGTAATTAATATTTTAGATAAATATAATAATGATATTAAAAATGTTGATGAAGATAAAGTAATTTCTTATACAGACTATGTTGGTACATTAATGTCATCAGTTACTGATATTATCAATGTAATTAGTTATGTATTAATTGCTTTTGTAGCAATATCATTGATTGTATCTTCGATTATGATCGGTGTAATTACTTATATTAGTGTATTAGAGCGTAAAAAAGAAATTGGAATATTGCGAGCAATTGGAGCTTCCAAGAGAAATATTTCTCAAGTTTTTAATGCTGAGACTTTTATTATTGGTCTATTGGCTGGAGTTTTAGGGATAGTTATAACACTATTATTACTGATTCCTGGTAATGCATTAATTCACGAGATAGCTGGAAATACAAGTGTCAATGCTGTTTTACCGATTGGTGGAGCTTTCATCTTGATAATTTTAAGTGTTATTTTAACAATGATTGGTGGCTTGATTCCATCTAAAAAGGCTGCACAAGAAGATCCAGTAACAGCGCTTCGCAGTGAATAATTTTAAAAGAGTTTATTATTTATTTGAATTGTTATTATCAAAGTTTTTAGTAAAGTTGTTTAAAAATTGAAGTATAAAAAGTGGAGAGAGATTATAATATGATAAAGAAAAAAATAGGTATTGGTACGATATCATTACTTTTAGTTATATTTGCTTTTATTTGGAGTTTTAATATATTAGATTTTTGTATAGGTGATAAAGTATTGGAATTTTTTAATATCCCAACATGGTCTGGTAATAGCCATGGGCAACAGATTGTAGATACATTTTTTATAGTTACATTTACAAGGGATGGACAGAGTATTCATTATACTGTTTTTTATTCATTTATTTTATTGTTTCCTGCTCTAGTTTTAGCAGTAAAAAATAAAAATGATTTATTTGCAGATATTGGGAAATGGTCAGCAATAATTTTTATTACGTTATTAATAGTAAGTCCTTTGTTGATAATTTAAAAGATAAAAAACTTAGTAATAGTACTTATATATGTTAAATATAAGCTTGGTATAGAAATAACATAATTAATTTTTAAATATTTTTATTCTCATTAAAAAAATAATAAAAAAACTTGCCTTAAAGTATACTTTAGGTATTATAATTATCTTGAAAGGAAGGACAGATATGAATAATAAAAAACTAGGTTTTGGATTAATGCGCTTACCTGCTTTAGATCCTGATGATCCAGCAAAAATTGATATAGAGCAAACAAAAAAGATGGTAGATATTTTTTTGGAAAGAGGATTCACTTATTTTGATACAGCTTGGATGTACTGTGGTTTTGCAAGCGAAAATGCGACTAAAGAAGCTTTAGTCAAACGTCATCCCCGTGATAGCTTTACTCTTACTACAAAGCTTCATGCTGGTTTTATTGAAACTAAAGAAGATCGTGATCGAATTTTTAATGAACAGTTAAGGAAAACAGGGGTAGAGTATTTCGACTATTATTTATTGCATGATATTAATACTCATAGTATTGAAACATATGAAAAATTAGATTGTTTTAATTGGATAATAGAAAAGAAAAAGCAGGGATTAGTAAAAACAATCGGATTTTCTTTTCATGATGGTCCAGAGTTATTAGATAAGGTTTTGACAGAACATCCTGAGTTTGAATTAGTTCAGTTACAAATTAATTACTTAGATTGGGATAGTGAAGGGGTACAATCACGAAAATGTTATGAAATAGCAACTAAACATCATAAGCCTGTTATTGTTATGGAACCTGTAAAAGGGGGAACATTGGCTAATGTTCCAGAAGAGGTTGAAAAAAAATTTAAAGATTATTCACCACAAATGTCAATTTCCTCATGGGCAATACGTTTTGCTGCCAGTTTAGATAATGTAATCATGGTTTTAAGTGGAATGTCTAATATGGAACAGTTATTGGATAATACGAATTATATGAATGAACTTAAACCTTTAAATGATGAAGAGTATAAATTAATTGATCAAGCAGTAATGGCTATTAATTCAACTATTAAAATACCTTGTACAGCATGTGCATATTGTACAGATGGTTGTCCTATGAATATTAATATTCCAAAATACTTCTCTTTATATAATGCGGATTTGCAAGAGGTTGCCCAAAAGGGATGGACACCACAAGGTGAATATTATGATAATTTAACTAAAACATTTGGTAAGGCAAGTGATTGTATAAGTTGTGGTCAATGTGAAAATGTTTGTCCACAGCATTTAAATATTATTGAAGGTCTTAAAGAAGTTGCGAATCATTTTGAAAAATAGATGAATTATTTAAGAAAGATGTTCTATAGGTAGAAATTAGTCTTATTTTACTAATTTCTATCTTTTATATTTATAGTAATATTTTTTACTCAATAAGAATGAGATAAGTTATGGAGAATAAAAATGAAAGTTGATAATATATTTGATAATTATTCTGTTAACAAAAAGGCTTTAAGTGACTATGGTTTTATTAAAATGAAAGATGGGTATTGTTTAAAAAAGGATTTAGAAAATTTTGATTTTTATGTAAAGTTTATTATTGGTAATAATACATTTGATGTTAAAGTATTTGAAGCTAATGGTGAAGAATATCTACCATTTTATATAAAAAAAGCTGGGGGAAGTTATAGTAAAAAAATTAAAGAAGCTGTAGAATTAATGATTAATGATATTATTTGTCATTGTTTTGAAAGTATTAATATTAGGGAAGAGTTATTAAGATATTTAAAAAAGAAATATGATACTAATCCTAATTATCCTTGGAAAAGTGATCCAACTTCTATTACTTTAAAAACTAATGAGACTAATAAATGGTATGCATTAATCATGAATATACCTTATAAATCATTGAAAATTGAAAAAGAAGGAAAAATAGATGTTCTAAATGTGAAGAATAAACCAGCTAAAATAGAGCATTTAATTGATTTTAAGCATTATTTTCCTGCTTATCATATGAATAAGAAATATTGGATAAGTATCTTACTTGATAGTACAATTGATTTAAATAGTGTAATAAATCTTTTAGATGAAAGTTATGAGATTGTTGATTTAAAAAAATAGTTAGCCAAATAAATTTATTTGACTGACTATTTTTTGTAAGTATAGAAGACTGTTTGATTTTATAGTAAAAATATATTTTTAAAACTTTTATGAGTATATTCAAGTCTATGATTGTCTTTAAGATATTTTAAAACAGTTGTTTGTGGATGAAAATTTAATTATTGTCGCTTAAAAGCTACTTAATAATATTGTGTTTTAGTAACTATTTGTATCTAATCACTGTACATTTTTATTTGTTATTGGATGTTGAATTTTTATCTAACTCAATTTATATAAATGATTATTGTAATGCCTTTTGCAAATCGGAAATATATTGTCTTTGTTGTTTTTGTAAAAATAATTTTACAAATGGTTTCATAAATAGCTTTTTTGCGGTTATATTTTCTATAAAATAAATTTCTGTTTGACCGTGATTTTCTTTGAAAGAACCAGACCAATGTCCCTTCATATTACTATTTTCCATATCAAATTCCCAACGTTGATAGGGCTCAAAGGCAGTAATTGTAAATTTGGTTGCAAAACTATCTTTTGTATATTCAATAAATTGATACTTATTTAATACTTCGATTTTATTTAAATCACTACGCCATTGATATTTCTCTAATGATGTAACTACATCCCATACTATTTTGATGTCGTTTGGAAATAATGCTTTTATTTTAACAACAGCCATATTTTTTCTCCTATTTATTTTAATTATTATGGTGGTTTTTATAATCATACTTTTATTCACTGGTGAAATCAAGATTATATCAATAGTGATTTTACACATATAGAACAGTTTTTTATTGTGTTTTGTTATATATATTATGATGTATTTGTCTTTATAATATTAAAAATTATGTAAAATAGTATAAAGTATAAATAATAGATATAGGTTGTTGAAATATACTAATTTGTTATAATTGAATTAGAAGAAAAGAAATAATTAATGCAAGATTAGGCATATTTAGTATAAATGATTATAATTTAACTACTTATTTTGTTGTAAAAGTTAGAAAATTTAAATTTTTAATGTAATAAATTATATATAGTTTTTAAGAGTGTTAGTATGAAAGTAGTTTAAAAAGAGTATTTTGGATTTAATTAAAGATATTTTTTTAGAGTGATAAGTTTATGAATAAAATTTGTTGTTAATTTAAAATGTATTTATATATTTATGTATGTATAATAAAGAGGTATGAAATTGGAGGTTTTTATGAGTGTAATTGAAATTAAGAATTTAAATAAGGATTATGGAAATAATAAAGGAATATTTGATATTAGTTTTAAAATTGAAAAAGGGGAAGTGTTTGGCTTTTTAGGGCCTAATGGTGCTGGTAAGACTACTACGATTCGCCATCTTTTGGGTTTTATTATTCCACCTATTGATACTTGTATAATTGAAGGATTAGATTGTAGTAAAGATATTGCCGAAATTCAAAAGAAGATTGGGTATATTCCTGGAGAGATTAATTTAATGGAGAATATTACAGGAATGCAATTTATTAAATTTATGGCTGAGTATCGTGGAATGAAGGATCTTGGTCGGGCTGAAGAAATTATTAATCGTTTTGATCTTAATCCTCATGGTAAGATTAAAAAAATGTCTAAAGGAATGAAACAAAAAGTTGGCTTAGCAGTAGCGTTTATGCATGATCCAGATGTTTTAATTTTGGACGAGCCAACTAGTGGACTTGATCCTTTAATGCAAAATAAATTTGTAGATTTAATTAATGAGGAAAAGAAGCGTGGTAAAACCATTTTGATGTCATCACATATGTTTGAAGAAGTAGAAAAGACATGTAATCGAGTAGGGATTATTAGACAAGGAAAAATGGTTAGTATCGATGATATCGATGCATTACAAAATACAAAACAGAAAATTTATATTATAACATTTAAAAATATTGAAGATGTTCATAAATTTAAAAATGAGCAGTTTTCATTCAGGAAAATAAAAGATAATGTTGTTGAAGTAATTATAAAAAATGAGATTAATGAATTAATAAGATGCTTAGAAAAATATAATCTTATTAGTTTAGATATAGTGCATCAAAGTTTAGAAGAAATCTTTATGCAGTTTTATGGAGGGGATTGTAATGTTTAATAAAGCTCTATTTAAATTAGAATGGAAATCAAATTATAAGATTTTAATTATTTTTAGTTTGATTTTAACTATGTATACAACTGTTATGTTAACGATGTATGATCCAAAATTAGGAACTGCATTAGAAACTTTTGCAGAAACCATGCCTGAAATTATGGCTATGATAGGAATGAGTGGAACTCCAACGAATTTGATCGATTTTCTTTCTACTTATTTATATGGATTGATTATGATTGTATTTCCATTAATTTTTGGAGTTCTGTTATCATTACGATTGATTGTTAAAAAAGTAGATAATGGAGTGATGAGTTATCTGCTTAGTAGTGGTGTTGAGCGTAAATCTGTATGGTTTACTCAAATGTTAGTTATTATCACGAATGTGTTTATTTTAATAGGTTATTGTACAATATTAGGGATTGTTTTGAGTGAAATAATGTTTCCTGGTAAATTAGATATTGGAGCATATATAACTATTAATGTTGGAACATTAATTTTACAACTTACATTATCTGGTATTTGTTATATGTGTTCTTGTATTTTTAATGAATATCGCTTAGCTGCATTATTTGGTTCTGGTATTCCAATTATCTTTATTATGATTCAGATGTTATCAAATATGCAAGGAAGTATGGAGTGGCTTAAATATATAACATTATTAACTTTATTTGACCCTGTAAGGTTAATTGCTGGTAATAGTGAAGGATATATTATGTTAGGTATTTTAAGTATTGTAGCTTTTGTTTGTTATATTTTAGGATTGGTTGTTTTTAATAAGAAAAGTATGTCTTTATAAAATTCTTAATATTGTAAAAAAATAAATCACTTCTAAAGATTTTTTAGAATATACTTTATTTTAATGAAAATGATGATTTAAATTTATTAATTAGGTGTCTGAAAAAAGAGATTAATATGTTATTAAGGGATTTTATAGAATATCCAATGAGATGGCATGCGATATTAAATTATTTCCATTAAACGATTATTTTTTAGATGTAAAAGTTTTAATGGAAGATGGGCAATGGATTAAGAATTATAAAAGTATTTGTAAATTTTTTTAATGCAGTATATTTGGGACTATTTAAAAAAGTATTTACTATTATTTGTTGGAATAAATGCTATACTATGGATAAGGAAAATTAATTGTTATAAAATCAACTAAAAATATTGATTTAGTTGATAAAAATAATGTTATTCTTTCTTAAATTATTGATGATAAGTTAAAAGAAGTAGAAAAAGAATTACGAAGAAGGAAGAACTCATACTGAAGAAGTAAAGCAATTGTTTAATAAAAAAATATGGATTTGAATTATAGGATGTGTTATACAGATTTAGCAATTAATAAAAATTTAGATATAATTAAATTACATCTAAATTTTCTGTTTGTTATTTTAAAATATCATCAATATAATTATAGAAAACTTAGAAGTTATGGAGGTAGCGACATGAAATTTAAAAATCCTATGTTGGTAGTAACTGATATAGAAAAATCAGTTGAGTTTTATAAAAAGGTTTTTGGGCTTCATGTAATTATGGATTTTGGAGCAAATAAAACTTTAACAGGCGGATTGGCTTTGCAAACAGTTGAAACATATAAAGATTTTATTGGTACAAATGATATTTCTTTTGGCGGCAACAATTTTGAAATTTATTTTGAAGAAGATGATTTTGATAAGTTTGCTGATAGGCTGAAAGAATATGACATTGAATATGTCCACCCTATTATAGAACATTCAT
Organism: Thomasclavelia cocleata; assembly: GCF_900102365.1. Lineage (GTDB taxonomy): Bacteria > Bacillota_I > Bacilli_A > Erysipelotrichales > Coprobacillaceae > Thomasclavelia > Thomasclavelia cocleata. Next base: position 90,918 of record NZ_FOIN01000005.1, read on the forward strand.
GGGGACAACGTGTAGTCCGTTTTTATGATCCCGACAAGCATATTGTTGAAGTTGGAGAAAATATGAAAATAGTTTGTAAGCGTTTCTTAGATAGTGGTATGACACCAGAGCAGGTTGCGGAATTTATGAACGTACCTATGAAATTTATTAAGGCTTGTATGAGATAACTTCCAATTTATGGAGCAGATTATATTTATGGTTTGTTCTTTTTTTAGAATAATGTATCCACTTAAAAATAAAAAAAGGTTTCTTATTCTATTGATAATTAAATACAATAGATTTCAAACCCTTTTTTTATTTAATCACATTTTCCAAAATACTGATATTAACTAGTTTTTAGTTTAGTATAAGTATCTAGTGTTTCAATTATTAACAAGTTTAGTTTATCTAAGCATGTTTTAGATAGCTTGGTAAAATTATCATATTTTTTATCTAAATCAAAACCATGTTCTATTCCACTTATATACTTATCTTCAACTTTTATATTGTATTGGGCTGTTATACCAGAAACTTCTACTTCTTTAGACTTTTCAGTTTCGCTATTGATCACTTGTATATTTTCATATAAATAATATTTTACATTAACGCTATAGCTCCCATATTCAAAAGTATCTTCTAAAGTATCTACAGCATTAAGCATTCTATAATTGGTAAATAAATCTGTTAACTCATTAGTTATCGTAAATATATTACCACAAGTTATACCAACCTTTTTATTATTTACTTTCACTTCCTGACCTTTGCATGTATTATCGGTAGTAGTCGAAAGCTTATCAAAGTTCATATATTTTGAAAAATTTCCTAGTTCAGATTCACAATTAACATCACGACCAGTTTTAGCACTTAATCCGTGTGGTACACCACACGCAGAAATTAGGATTAAAACTAATATAATAATACAAATTTTATTTATCTTTCTCATTTTTTTGTCAAGGAAACTGTCATTAGTATACAGCGGAATTGAAATCTCCTTTCTAAATAATTTTCCTTGCTTATACAATTCCATAGATTTCTATATATTAATTAATTTTAATATCCAAGAGATACCGCTCCCATAGCCCAAGAACTAGTGATTTCTTTTTTATAATTACCCCAATTATCAATGCATTTATAATAGCCAACATATACACCAGTTTCTTTATACTGATATGCAGTAATCCAATGGTTTCCGTATGATGAACCAAAGGAACTTAACAATCCTACACAAACTGGACGGTTTGAAATACAATTGCTTTTAACTGTAGAAAAAGGATTTGTACTCATACTAGTTGCTTTGATATATTTATTAGGACTGTATTTACTGATAAAACCTCGTATTCCAGTGGCAACCGTTGAAGGTATTGTAGATGTAGCAAAAGGTGTCTCTGCAACCATTTTTGTAATAAGCGATCCTGGTGAACTGCTATTTTGTTTACGTACATTATCAGGAATCACATCATATCCAACATAATCATCAAAATATGCCATCATAATAGATGCAGCAGTTGGTCCACAAACGTTACTTGTATTCCTCCAACTTGTACCATTATATCTAGAAAATCTTGATTCTGATGCACCAACCCAACTTCCAGATGCACGTGTTTTCAAAGACACAGGTACACAATTATTTAAAAATTCTGTATTTAATTTTTTTAAATTTTCTATATTATTATCAGTTATATTGCTCATACGAAGATTAGGGTAAATTATCTGATTAGTATAAATATCTACGATTGAGCCATTGCTCTTAAACAAATAATTCATTGGACCATAGTATAATAATGTGTCATTCATATTATTTTTATAAGGATTTGAGTTTTCCGTTAATGAATATTCAGAAATTGTTTTATTTTTAATCCCCGAAATAATATAGCCGTTATTGTCAGTAATAATTAAAGCATAAGATTCATTATTTTCGATATCCAAAAGTATTTTATGGCTTATTTAATTTAGATATTTCAATTTCTTTGCTTAGAAGACAAACTTGGTCCTTAATATCGTTTAAATAGTTATCAGTCAAATCAGTCGATGCATTAACACTTTGGATTGGCAACATATAACAAGTTAGACAAAATGTTAATGTAAATAGTAATATTTTTTCATTATTCTCATCATTCCCTTTGTTCTTTTTTTTGTTAGAATGCACTTTCTATAATTTAATAGTAACATAATATATTCTAAAGTCAAGAATACATAGATAATCTAGGTATTGTATCTTATATACTGTATACTAAAAGTAACTTAACGTTAAGGATGATGTAAATGTTAAATAAAAATAATTTATATAAATTAGAAATGTTATTATTAGGTATTTTAATAAAACAGGATTGCTATGGATATGAAATAACTAAATTAATTAAAAATTATTCTAATGATCTAATAGTTATTAAAGATGGTACTATGCATCTCATCTTATACAAATTATTAGATGAAAGGTTTATCTCTTGTTATGATAAAGTAGTAGCACGAAAAGTACGTGTTTATTACCATATTGAACCCGCAGGAATAGACAAATTTAAATCAATGGTTATTGATTTCGATAACATGTTAAAAGGTATAAATAATATTACCGCAATAATTCATATGAACAACAAAAAAGACGAAAAATTATCGATAATAGATAATAAATTCGTCTTTTATAATACACCCTTAAGGTGAAAATATTTACAAATAAAAGTGGTTGCTTTATAATTAATTTTGACAAAAAAACAAAGAAAGGAACCATCATATATTATGAACTATAAATTACCATTTTGCAACATAAATTTTAACAGTGAATAGTAACAAATTTTATTTAGTATCAAAGAATAATTCTTGAATTTATTTGTTTTTGTTGTATAATTTAATTGGAGATAAAAATATATTTATCTTTAAAATGGGTAATAATTATTGTGTATAATATGATACATGATAACATATTATACAATAGAATGGTGACATTCTCGGTGAACAGGCACCGTAAAAAGTCGAATTCAAAAGGTAGAATTAAAAATAACCTTGTCCGAGTATACATCGAAAGATGTATGAGCCTTGCAACTGGGATATGAAGTTGTAGACAAGAGATAGTCTTAAAAATAATCTCGTCCGAGTATACATCGAGAGATGTATGAGCCTGGCGACCAGGATAAAACCTGTTTTTTTATATCAGTTAAGTGGGCAAATCGTGTCTGCTTTTTTATTATAAAGGGGAATTTTTGATGCATGAATTAAATCAATCTAGTAAAAAAAGATGCGATTGAAGGAGCAAGGCTATATCAAAAATATCTTGTTCCAAATACTTTTTTAATTGTAACTGAAGATGGAAAATCAAAAGAAGTATGTTTTAATAAAAAAGATTTTGCACATCTTGTTGGTGTTCGTTCTTCATTAAATGATTTAGATTTCTATAATCATTGTATTCAAGGAACATTAGTTGAAGACAATATCAATGAGCAACAGCATTATGATTTTGGAACAATACGAAAAAAAATCGTTAGAATAAAAAAGATTAATAAGATTATATACGCTAATGCAGATACAAATCTTATATTAATTAACCTTCACACAAATACTGTAGATTTTCCACTTGCAATAGAAAGTCCAAAAGATAAAATGGTAGTAGCATTTACTGGAAATGATAATCATGCAAGAAGTTTACGAAATAACAATCAAACAAATTCTGATGAAAAGAAAAAAATCATTGCAATATTTTCAAAAAAGAGAGATTCGAAAGAAAAATATACGCAATTAGTATATTTAAAAGATTATCAAATTCTCAAAGCAATATATGAAGATTTTGATGAAAATGTATCGGTTAATTTATTGAATGATTATGAAAAAATATAGAAAATCAGTTTTAGATATGAGAATTATATTACAAGGACAACTTTTTATAAAGTTGTTCTTTTTTTATGAATAAGGAATGGAGTTGAAGCAGTTGATAAAGAAAATTACAAAGGAAATTCAAAGACTTGAACAACAAAGAACTATAAAATTAAGTAAAAGAAATCAATTGGATGAGGAACTTAATTTACATTTTAAAGATTTAAATTATTGAGGCAGTTGACGATTGTGGATTTTTGGAAAGCATACCCGTATGGGCAGTAACCTTATTAGGTGGAATATTCATTACGATATTATCATTTGTTCTTATACTAACAGTCTATGGGCGTTTCTTTAAACTATATATGTATACGACTATTTCGCCAATACCATTATCTGCTTCAGCCTCAGAAATTACCCAGTCAGTAGCAGTTACTTTTCTAAAAAGTTATATGGGTGTATGTATGGAAGGAGCAATTATTGTTTTAACATGTATGTATTATCTTTTCAAAGTTTGCAGGATCACCACCAAGTATTGATGCAGAAGCAAGTGCTATTTCAATGTTATGGACATATATTGGCGAATTGATTTTTAATATGCTTGTTCTTGTAGGCACTGTTAAAATGTCAGATAGAGTTATAAAAGATATGATGGGACTATAAATATTTATTTTATATTTTTAATAAATATAAAAAGTGATATAATTATATTTGTTAAATTTTGTAAAGTATATAAAAATAGGAGGGATAAATATGAGGTGGTTACATTTTTCAGATATACATTTTGATTTCGTAAATGATGGAACGTCTACAAAGATGTTACATGATAATTTTAAAGAATTTGTTAAAAAGAATAATATAACAGTTGATGAAGTATTTTTTACTGGTGATTTTCGTAATGCTAAAAATCAAGATGGGCAAGATCTAAATACTGTGGCTAAAGAGGCAACTGATTTTATAAAAGAAATTGCTTCTTCAGTAGGGGTAAATGATACATCTCATATTCATATAGTTCCAGGTAATCATGATTTTATAACAAATGATAATGAGGAAAATTTAAGAGAAATATGTAAAAGGTATAATGGGAATTTTTTAGCAAAAGATAAGATAACGTTGAAAAATAGATTTGAATTTTTTGTGCAATGTTCAAAGTTGTTAAACAATAAAGTGTGGGAAAACTTCTTTGGTGGTAGTATACATCGATTTCAAATATTTGATGACTTTAATATTGTTTATTTAAATACAGCTATATCATCTGGAAAAAAATGTGATAGAGGTAGTTTAAAGATTTGTACATCAGAGTTATATGATATTTTAAAAAAAGTCAGAGATTTAAATAATAATCCAATTATAATTCTAGCTCATCATCCAATGGAAACAATTGAATTTAATGATGTGAGAATTATTAAAGATATAATAAATGAATTGAAAATCACAGTTTTATGGCTATGTGGAGATTCTCATTTAATTTTTGAAAATAAGACTTATGAAATTGGAGAACTTACTACAGGATGTTTTAAGATTGATTCAGGAGCACAAGCAGGTTTTTTTGTTGGAGAATACACACCAACAATTGGAATGGAAATTCAGGCATACATTGGGACACAACGTGGGAAATGGGATTATAGTGTTAGTTATTCTCAATTTGCAAATGATGCTCTTCCTAATGATTTGAGACAAAATAATGAATATCCTTTAAATTATAATATTGCTAAACAATATACACTGCAGGGTGATTATACAACTGCTATTAAATTATGTCTTGATGCTTTAAATGATGATAGGTTAGAAAGTATCATTAAGTGTAAGATGAAGTTAGAATTAGGATTTTGGTATTGTTGGATAGATAACAATAAAGAAGCTGAAAATATTTTAATGTCTTTGATACCAGAATTTCAAAGAAATAACGATAAAAGAAGTTTAGCCCTATGTTATAATTATCTAGGACTAGTCAATGATGAAATGAATAGATGGGCACAAGCAGAGTATAATTATATTCAAGCAACAAAAATCTATAAAGAATTAAGAGCAGAAGCTAGCAATTTATTTGAATTAAGAAAAGAAGTATTTCAATGTTATGCAAATAGGGGATTAATGTATTTTAGATGGGGGCAAAGTACAGCAAGTAATGTGTATTTTGGAAATGCAAAAAAATATTACGAAAAGGCATTACCTTTTTTTGAAGAGAACAAAGAAATATTACAAAATATGTCAGCTATATTTTATAATAATTATGCTTTATTTTGTGATAATCAAAAGGACTACAATACTGCTATAGATTTTTATGATCGAGCTCTAGTTATTAAAAGTGAGACAGTTGGGCAATGGCATATATCAGCTGCAAGAATATATGGTAATAAAGCACTAGCTTATTACAATCTTAAGGATTGTGAAAAAGCTATTAAAGAGTCAGAACAGGCTCAAAGAATATATAATGCTAATGATGAAATGTATTGTCGAGATGCGTTACGTAATCTTGGAACTTTAGCATCGTCAAAGGTAGTGTTAAAAAAATATGATGAAGCATTAGAATTATTGTTTGAAATAAGGAAAATTAGATTAGAGAAATATGGAAAGAATGACACAGATGTAGCACAAACTAATCATAATATTGGAAAGGTTTATTTTGAAAAAAGAGATTATTTAAATTCACAAATTTATTTAAACAAAGCATATAATATTAGAAAATTAAAAATGCCTACGCATAGGTATACTATAGAAACTATGCAACTTTTGGCAAGTATAAATATATTACAATCAGATTATAAAAGTGCTTTGGAATGGTATATTAAAATTTATGACGTACAAAAAGAAGTTTTAGGTGCTGAAAATAAAGAAACTTTAGATACTCAATTATTAATTAACGATATAAAATATAATAAATTAAAATTTTAAGCAATTATTTTTTGAGGAGAGTCAGAACAAATGGAGGTAAAAATTAATAAAGATATAAGAGAATATACAGAAAGCATTGTTTTAGGTTTATCCTTAAGGCAATGTTTTTTTCTGTACTAGCATGCATTATGGCTGTTATATTCTATTTCCTATTCATTAATAGTTTAGGAATGGAAATAACAAGCTGGTTATGCATATTGTCAGCTGTACCATTTGCAGGTTTAGGATTTATTCGTTATCAGGGTATGAATGCAGAACAAATTTTTGTGGTGGCTATTTGTTCACTGATATTAACTCATAGAGAGTTATTATTATTTCAAACGACAAATATTTATTATCAAATACTCAAACCAGTATTTGAAAGGCATATAAAGGAGGACAGCGAATCATATGATAAAAATTTATTCAAATATTATTAATAATAAGAGCAGATTAAAATAACAGTTAATTTATTCCAATTTCCCTGTCAAAAGTTTTCTCGGCATAAAGCATTAGTATAAAGTGCTAATAAAAACGTCACATTGCACTAATTTCTAGTTAGCTCATTTTGACGATATTGATTAATTTAAAATGTGAATTAACAATATTTACTCTTGATTTTAGTCAAGCAGGTGTTTTTGAATTAGATAAAAGTATATTCAAAGATATAGAAAATAAAAGTAAGATCAATGATTTTTCATTATATGCTATGGAGTTATTTTTGAAAAAGAAAATCAGAATTATCAAGTTGTGTCAGTATCCAATTTTGTCTGAAGAAAAAAAGATTATTGTGTAATATTAGCTTGTACACAAATTATATCTTCATATTATAAACATAAAGAAATCATAAAAGATGCGTTTTTAGTATCAGACCATGATAAAGAAATCTTGATGAATAATGAAGAATTTATGCAAATCATGAAAAAATATGGTATTAATTTTGAATGAATACGGAATGATTTTTATAAGTTTTGATTAATAAAAATGAATTGTTATTTATATAATTAAGAAAAAATGATATATTCTTTATAAGGAGGATGATAGAAATGAAACCATTAGAAAATATTAATTCATTAGATAATAAAACTGTTATTCGCCCAAAAACGATTGAAGAAAAATTAGAAGAAGCTGAAAAGGATTATGAAGAAGGAAGAACACATTCTGAAGAAGAAGTTTGGAATATGTTCAGTAAAAAATATGGACTTGAATTATAAAGTTGTTTATACTGATTCAGCGATTGATGATTTAAACAGTATTTTATCTTACTTAAACGGATATGGAAATCCAAATATTTTAATTCATTTCAAAAAAGAAATTAGTTTTTCACAATCATATCGTGTTATTTTTCGTCAATACGGTTATGATTATCGAAAGATGATTGTTAGAAATTATATCTTTGTTTATTATGTAGATGAGATAAAAAATGAATTGATTATATTTAGAATTGCTCTTTTATTTTGCAAAAAGGAGGAAATTAAAATGCATATAAACAAATTAAAAGAAAAATTGGATATAAAAATACAACAAAAATATGATAAGTTTATAGAAAAGTTAATGAAACTCATATGAAAAAATATTTAAAGAAGAATTTATTTCAATGATTCAAGGAAAAGAACTTTCAAAATCAGAAATTAATAGGTTATTTATTTAAAATGATTTTTACATATGTTCACTTTTTGATTAATAATTAAATTTATAATATATTGTTAAATTTAATTATTTATAATTTTTATTAGAAAGTGAGGAGAGCTATAATGAAAAGAAACAGAAAAAAATTTATAATATTAAGTGTATTGGCTATATTATTACTAAACACTAAAAATCTTAACGCCTATACCTTTTGGCAAACTGGGGTAACTAATCCAAGAGCAGTTACTGTATACAACGTTTTTAATACGTCTGGTTATTTAAATTCATTAAATTATTATAAAAAATGGACAAATACTGGAATAATGTTTGCAACTTTTAATAATGGATTATCATCAGATGTTCTTGTAAATATAAGTGATATAGATAATGGAACATATGGTGTTACAACTTATAAAAGTATAGGTAAATTTACTATTGTATACTATAAAGCTTTTAAAAATGCTAGTTCAATTGTGCAGCAAGAAACTGTAGTACATGAATTTGGGCATGCATTAGGTTTAGGGCATACTCAAACTTCAAATGAGTCAAAATCTGTTATGAGAGCATTAGGTTTTAACAAAAAAGCATATCCATTGTCAGATGATATTAATGGTATTAAAGCGAAATATAATTTTTAAAAAGGAGAGATTTAGATGAATAAAAATAAATATTTAACAATTGGTTTGTCTTTGATGATGCTTCTAGCTCTTGCAGGATGCAATAGTAAGGATAGTAGTACTTCTTCAAAGCATGAAGATATATTTATTGATGCTAAAACTGATTCTTATCAAACCATTGAAGAACTTGAAAAAGCAAGTGATTTAATTGTTATTGGAACAAAAATCAAGGAATTAGAATCAAATGTGTTGTATGATGAAAATGGAGTTTATCAGGTTGCTTATACATATTCTTCTTTTAATATTGATGAAATTATCAAAAATGATGTTAACGAATTAAATAAAGAAATTAAAATTTTTGAAAATCAAGCATACGATAAAAAAACTAATAAAACATTGCATATTGCTGGATATACAAATATGATTGGGGGTAATAAATATATTTTATATTTAAGTTTATCTGATGGGAATTATTATATACCATTAGCAGTTACTATAGGTAAAGTACCATTAAGTAAATCAGAAATTAATGGTGATAAATTAAAAATGAAAAATAATGATGAAGTGAGTATAGGTATTGTTGATAAATTACATAAAGAAATTCAAAATAAATATGCAAATAAAATAGTTTAGATAAATCGAATTTGAGAAAATAATTTAATACTAATTATTTTAGAGCGATTATGATGATTTTGATTATTCTGAAAATAATAATTATTGCATATGTTAATCTAAAACTTATTCACTTAACAGTAAAAAAATCATGTATATGACAAGTGTAAAGAGAATCAGTTAATTAAAGTTTTAGGAAAGTGACCAAAAAAAAGGGACGTTTCTAAATGAAAATGCACTATTCAAATTACTATATCTAAGAATAAAAGAATTAAATACAAAATGGGAAGCTAGTCATATAGCAAACTGGTCAATGGTATTAAATTAGTTAATGATTAATGACGGTTTTAAAAATCGAATATTAGTAAATGATTTTATATATTCAAAAGGCTGATCATTAGATCAGCCTATAAGTGCTTGAATTATATATTCATTTTACATTTAAATAATACTATAGAAACAAATAAATATTAATAACGTAAAATTAAATTAATATAAAAAACTTACATGTTTTTCTTGATAAAGTGGATGTTGATAAATTTTTAGACCAAATATTTTAATTAAAATCTAGTAATTGTCTGTAGTCTTTGGTGCTTAGATAATTTAATGATTTTTATTTTTTCAGTATTGTATCACATAATATACTAATTTTGATATAATCGCACTTATAAAAGTTAAAATAATATTGGCTCTTTTCAGTGTTAATTGAAAAATTTTTTTAATTATTTTTTTTATCAAAAATAGTCTTTAAATAGGAAGAATTAACGTATACCTCAATAATTCATATGAACAACAAAAAAGACGAAAAATTATCGATAATAGATAATAAATTCGTCTTTTATAATACACCCTTAAGGTGAAAATATTTACAAATAAAAATGGTTCCTTTATAATTAGTTTTAAGCAAAAAACAAAGAAAGGAACCATCTATATTATGAACTATAAATTACCATTTTGCAATATAAATTTTAACGGAGGCAATCTTTCTAGTGATGGTGGTGCCATCTTATTGCTTTCTTTCCTCAATAAATTCTCCCATTTTGATTTCATCAAAAACTTATCTTTTCATGATTTAAGAAAAAATCCTGAATTTTCGAATACTAGTATTTTCAAACAATTAATCATTCGCAATATCTTAGGATATTTTAATCAGGATCATCAGAAAGTCTTACTTCAAGATCCTCTATTATCTCATTATACTGAAGCATGTTCACAACCAACTGTTTCTAGATTTTATGATCGTCTGACTAATCAGGTCAATATGGATTTTAAATCTCATCTTGTCAAACTTGCATGTGATTATATCAATCAAAATATTGATGAACCTATTCTAGATGTCGATTCAACAAAAACTGAAACAGGTGGAAAACAAGAAGGTGCAGCTAAAATTCATCATTATAATACTACAGGATATCATCCAATGATTATCAATGAATTTCATTCAAAATTATTGGTAGGTGGTGAACTACGTACTGGTAAAGCTTATTCATCAAATGGTTTTATTCAAGAAATGGATGAACTATTGGCTCATTTGAATACTAAAAACAAGAAAATAAGATTACGTGGAGATAGTGCGTTCTATAATAAAGATTATATGGCATATCTAGAAGAAAAAAACATTATTTATTATTTTAGAGTGAAGGGTTTTGCAAGTGTAAAGAATGCTGTATTTGATGATATCTGTGATAAAAACATTGATTTTCAAGCATACACAGAAGATCATCCATATATGGATGAAATTCAGTACACTATAAGTCAATCAAACCAAGCAAGAAGAGTAGTATATAAAATATATGGCTCAATGGATAAAAAGCAACAGGAATTATTGCCAACCATTTATTGTGTTATGACCAATGATGATAGTTTATCAGCAAAAGAAGTGATGAAATTTTATGAAGAAAGAGGAAATTAGGTGAGGAGATAAAAGAAGCGCTTAGAAATAAAGTTCTAAGTGCCCAAGACATAAAAGATTTATCTGCTTCTCATCATCATTTGAGTAGAATAAATCTACAGTTATTATAATATGAAAGGTCATTGAAAAGTACAAAAAAAGTGAAAAAAAGGATAGGATTTTTATGCTCTCAAAAAGGGAGAAAAAAATAAAAAGAGGAATGAATGATAAAAAAACAAGAGATTCCATGAAAATCTGCTTAAATAAAAAAATTTATTCTTCAGAGCTGAATAAACATATTCTTATTATCATAAAGTAAACAAAAATATGGTATAATATAAAAGTCAAAATAAATGACAATATATTATCAGTGAAAGGAGTTTTTTATAATGGATCAATTAGATGAAATGAAAAAAAGAAGAAAAGCAGTTAATAATGCTTTAGGAATCCTTTTGACTGCTACTGATTTACCAAATGAAAAATATTTAAAAGCTTTGGATGATTTTGTTTTAGGTAAAATCACTTTGGAAGAATTAGATCAAAAAGTTCATAAATTGGAGTATATTTATGGATGATATTTATTGTTATAAAGGAACAAATGTTCTCAGGAATTTATATGATATTCATGATAAAGATATCTTAGATGAACTTGAAAGAGAAAGTACTAATACAAAGATACTATCTTTGGAACTTCGACCAGAACAGATTGTTAATGATATTTCGATAGAGCATTTTAATGAACTTCATCGTTTTTTATTTGGTAATCTCTATGAGTGGGCTGGTCAATACAGAGTAGTTGATTTGTATAAATCAGAGAGAGTATTATCTGGACTTTCTGTTGAATATGCAAAACATAATGAAATAGAGAAACGATTAGAAGAATTTTTAAATAAAGCAAGTCAATTTGATTGGAAAGATAAAGATGTTGCATTAAAATCAACATTTGATTTGTTGGTAGGGATATGGGAAATACATGCTTATCGAGAAGGAAATACAAGAACATGTACAACATTTATTAAAAGAATTTTGTTGAGTCAAGGAATAGAGTTTAATGCTGGACTTTTAAAAGAACATCCTGCTTATGTAAGAGATAGTTTGGTTATGGCAACTTATGATGAGCCACAATACCTTATGAGAATTTTGAAAGATGCTTTTGAAACGGAATTAAATTTTCAATATTTTAATAAAGATAGTATTAAAGAAGAATATAAAGTTGCTAAAGAAAAGTATTATACAACTAAACAAGCAGAAAAATTAATTGCAAAGAAAAAATTGATGAAATAAAAAGGCGAGGAATCGCTTTTTTGTTTTTTGAAAATTATAAAAACAAAAAAGTCCTGATAAAATCAGAACTTTTCTTATTTTAGTATAAAACCGTAATTATTTACAAGCTTCTTCAATCGCTACTGCAACAGCAACAGTTGCACCAACCATTGGATTGTTACCCATACCGATTAATCCCATCATTTCTACGTGAGCAGGAACTGATGAAGAACCAGCAAATTGAGCATCTGAATGCATACGTCCCATAGTATCAGTCATACCATAAGAAGCAGGCCCAGCTGCCATATTATCAGGGTGTAAAGTACGCCCAGTTCCTCCACCTGAAGCAACTGAGAAATATTTTTTACCTTGTTCAATACATTCTTTTTTATATGTTCCAGCAACAGGATGTTGGAAACGAGTAGGGTTAGTAGAGTTACCAGTAATTGATACATCTACACCTTCTTTATGCATGATAGCAACACCTTCTCTAACATCATCAGCACCATAGCAATTAACTTTAGCGCGAGGACCATTAGAATAAGCTGTTCTTGATAATTCTTTTACTTCACCTGTAAAATAATCGAATTGAGTTTCCACGTAAGTGAATCCATTAATTCTTGAGATAATTTTAGCAGCATCTTTTCCTAAACCGTTTAAGATAACTCTTAATGGGTTAGTTCTAACTTTATTAGCTTTTTCTGCAATTTTGATTGCACCTTCAGCAGCTGCGAAAGATTCATGTCCTGCTAAGAAAGCAAAACATTCAGTTCCTTCATCTAATAACATAGAACCTAAGTTACCATGTCCTAAACCTACTTTACGGTCATCTGCAACTGATCCTGGAATACAGAAAGATTGTAACCCAATACCAATTGTTTTGGCAGCATCTACTGCTTTAGTATCTCCGTTTTTGATAGCCATAGCTGCACCTACAGTGTAAGCCCAACAAGCATTTTCAAAACAGATTGGTTGTGTTGATTTTACGATTTCGTAAACATCAATACCTTTTTCATCGCAGATAGCTTTAGCTTCTTCGATTGATTTAATATCAAATTTTGCTAATGCAGCGTTAATTTGATCAATTCTTCTTTCATAACTTTCAAACAATGCCATTTTAGTACCCTCCTATTATTCCTTTCTTGGATCGATGTACTTAGCAGCATCATTAAATCTACCGTAAGTACCAGTAGCTTCCTTGATTGCTTCATTAGCATCTTTTCCAGCTTTAACCATATCCATCATTCTACCTAAATTTGTAAATTCATAACCGATGATTTCATCATTTTCATCTAAAGCGATTCTATTGATATAACCTTCAGTTAATTCTAGGTAACGAGGACCTTTAGCTTTTGTAGAGTAAGAAGTACCAGTCATACTTCTTAAACCTTTTCCTAAGTCTTCTAATCCAGCTCCAATTGGTAAACCACCTTCAGAGAAAGCAGATTGAGTACGTCCATAAACGATTTGTAAGAATAATTCTCTCATTGCAGTATTGATAGCATCACAAACTAAGTCAGTATTTAAACCTTCTAATAAAGTTTTACCAACTAATGCTTCTGAAGCCATTGCTGCAGAATGAGTCATCCCTGAACAACCAATAGTTTCAATTAGTGCTTCTTCAATAATCCCTTCTTTAACATTCAATGTTAATTTACAGGCACCTTGTTGAGGAGCACACCAACCAATACCATGTGTTAAACCAGAGATATCTTTAATTTCTCTAGAATATACCCATTTTCCTTCTTCTGGAATTGGAGCACAACCATGTGAAGCGCCTTGTTTGACACAACACATTTCTTCTACTTCATGTGAATAAATCATTTTTTCTAACTCCCTTCGTGTTTTCGATTATAAATAGCTAGTTACACTATTTAAGGCGAACTAAAATCACCTGAATAAAGTATAGAATAAAGCAGGGTTAAAGTCAATGAAACATCAACGATTATCTAATAAATTCGACAAAAGCTAATGAATATTCTAAAAGTTACAAGGAGAAAGATTGATGATATTAGTAATTATAAATTATTAAGTAAATATGTATTTAATAATATGTTAATATTAGTGAGATAAAGAATTTTAATTGATTGACAATAAAATTTTATTGATTTATGCTTGATTTATGAGTTACCAGTAGCTCTTTAAAAAGGAGCGAAAAATTATGTATCATTCAAGATTTAAAGGAACCCATTACCAAATTGGGTATAAGTGGGGAAAAATGTTATTTAAAAATAATCATTTATTTTTAGATAATGTCCCATTTAAATTAACACAAGAAAGAAAAGAATTTGCATTACAGTGTTTACCATATTATCAAGAATATTTTCCTGAAGTAGTTGAAGAAATACAAGGAATAGCAGATGGTCAAGAATGTTCATTTGAATCTATTTGTTCTGTTCTTTTTAGTATGTATTGTATTATTCCAGAAATACATTGTTCTTGTTTTGTATTAAGAAACCAGAAAGAGATATTATTAGGACGTAATAGTGATTTTTTGACAGAAATTGAAAAACTATATACTAATTGTATTTATCAATTTAGCAATGAATCGTATGCTTTTAATGGTAATACAACAGCATGTGTAGAAATTGAAGATGGCATAAATGAATATGGTTTAGCAGTTGGATTAACATCTGTTTATCCAACTGTAAAAAAGCCTGGGTTGAATGCAGGGATGATGTTGCGATTATTTTTAGAAAAATGTAAGACTGTTAATGAAGTTATTGAATTAATTAAGACATTGCCAATTGCATCAAGTCAAACTTTTATTTTAGCTGATACAAGTGGCAATAATGCTTTGATTGAGTGTAATGCTGAAAAAACTGAAATAGTTAGTAATAGTAAAACAGTGTGGGCAACTAATTTATTTCATACAAAGAAAATGGAAAAGTATAATAACTATGAAATTGATGATTGGAATGGAGAATTACGTTATCAAACAATAGCAAAAGCGGTATTGAAAGAACAAATTAATTCTTTTGATGATGTAGTTGATTTGTTATCAGGAAAATATGGTTTTCTTTGCCAATATGAACGAAGAACAGGTAAAGATACTGTTTGGTCAGTAATTTATGATTTAAAGCAAAAAAAGATATATCGAGTTGAAGGAAATCCATCTCGAAAGAAATTTGTTGAAGATAAAAGATTTAAGTTTAGATAAACCCTCATTTTAGAGGGTTTCAATTATTTGTACAAAACAGATATTTATAACAGGCACCTGCACTAATAACTAGAGTAATTAATAATCCTGTTAATAGGCTAACAGCAATACTAAAGACTCCTATATAATGACTTAATACATAAACTAAAATTATTTCTGAAGTACATTCAATAATACTGATAATAAACATTAATTTATTTTTATTTAATGCTTGTAGAAGAGCACTAAGAGGAGTTTGTAAATAAAAGATTGTGAAAGGAATTGCCATATATTTTAAATAATTAGCACCACTAGTTGTATTATATAAAATTTTTAAACAGAATTCAGGTATAAAATAAAAAATAAGAGTAAAAGGGACACTGATTAGAAAACTACCAAGTAATGCTAAAAACATATGTTTTTTAGCAGCTGAGAATTTTTTATAAACTACATCATCTGTTATAATAGGTAAAAATAAGCGATAAATAACATTATTAAAAAAGGTAGGGGTAACTAATAAAGAAATTACATAACCACTAATGATTGCATATTGCTGGTGAATAGTACTTTCACTTAAATTAAATTTAGTTAAAACAAATACTAATGTAATTGGTTCAAGAAATGAAACAACACAATGATATAATCTAGAACCTGTTAATGGCATAGCGATATTTAACATATCTTTTATTTGGAGGTTATTAACGATACTTTTTTTATTAAAAGTTGTAATTTTGTGATCCTTTAGACGAGTGGATAAGTAAATAATTGAGCTTAGTTCACCAATAGACATGGCAAAAGTTGCAAAACTTACTAAATAGGTATCAGCTAAAAAAGAAAATTTTCTAATCATAAAGTAACTAAAAGCTAAACGAGCTATTTCTTCAACAAACCCAGCTTTAGCTACAAGAAAAACATTTTGTCGAGCAAGAAAATAATTTTTAATAATACCACTGATTCCAACAAGGGGAATGAATAGTGCTAAGGATAATAAAGGATAAAAAGCACCTTCATTTTTTAATAGATCATGACTAATAAATTTTGAAGCAAATAATAAGGTACTCATTACAATAACACAGGTAAAAAGGCAGATAGTAAAAGCAGATATAATAATCTTTTTATTATTGTATTTAGGGTTTGCAACTAATCTAAAAACAGCTGAAGGAATACCAAGTTGTCCTAAGGTGATACATAAGGAAACAGTAGGCATAACTAGTATATATAAAGCCATTGCTTCACTACTTAATTGACGTGCTAAAATCATTCTATTAAGGATACTGAATAATTTAGCAATGGCAGAACTAGCGGAAAGAATGATAAAAGAATTTATTAGTTTTCTTTTCATAAAGCACTTCCTTTCTGATGAAATTTGTCATATAATATGTAAGTGACTTTGAAATGGAGGGCTGAATGTGGAATCGATTGACGATTTTAAATTTAATAAACGTGACCTTAATTTTTTAATTAAATTAAAAGCCCGTGACTTTAAACAACAAAATATTCATAATATTACTGAGCAGCAAATAAAGGATTATTTGTTTGAACGTAAATGGCGAAAAAAAGATGCTATTCCTATGTGTGAAATAATAGATGATATCATGAGTCTTGATTTTTCTGAAATATTTGACTATTTGAGTTTACAAGTTGTAAAAGAAGCATCGCGTTTGAGTATAAATGATTTTACAGATTTAATTTCAAAATAGTTGCTTTAGCAACTATTTTTATTTGAAAGGAGTATTTATGGAGTGGCAGATTATAAATGATTTGGACTACAAACACTATATGCAAAAATACAATATAAATTCTCTTTTAGCAAAGATTTTTGCTTATAAGAATTATTCTCAATCTCAAATTGAATTAATGTTATCTAATCGTTTGATTTATCATGATTTTTCATTGTTTTCTGAAGCAGAAATAACTTTAGAAAGAATTTATGAGGCGATTGAAAATAAAGAAAAGATTTGTATTTATGGTGATTATGATTGTGATGGGATACTTGCAACATCAATTTTAGTAGAAGCATTTAGACAATTAGGGGTTGATGTCGGATATCATATTCCAAATCGCTTAGAAGATGGCTATGGTTTGAACTGTCAGCGAGTTGAACAGATTGCAAGTAAAGGATATAGTTTAATAATTACAGTTGATAATGGAGTAAAGGCTTATGATGCAGTCGAACGAGCTAATGAATTAGGAGTGGATGTAATTATTACTGATCACCATAATTGTGAAGAAGAACTTCCTGAAGCATTTTCAATCATCCATACTAAAATTTCTCCTGATTATCCGTATAAAGAAATATCAGGCGGTTTTGTAGCTTATAAATTAGCTAGTGCTTTACTAAAAAAACATGATAAATATTTGTTTTGTCTAGCCGCTATCACTACTATTTCTGATATGATGCCATTACTTGATGAAAATCGTGCTCTAGTTAAACGAGCATTGGAATTTATGAAAGAAAACAAATTTACTCAGTTAGAACTATTATTAGGCAATAATCAAAAGTATAGTGTTACAAGTATTGGTTTTATCATTGCACCTAAAATCAATTCTTTTGGAAGATTAAGTGATTTAATCAATCCAAATCATTTGGTTAAATATTTTCGACAAGATGCATCGATTGAAATTTTAAAAGCAGTTAGTTCAAAAGCAGTTGAAATCAATGCTAAAAGACAAGAAATGACAAATAAACAATACCAAAATGTTATAACAACACTTAATTCAGATGAGCAGTTTTTATATAGTTATCAAAATGAGATTCATGAAGGATTGATTGGATTAGTAGCAGGAAAATATACTCGTCAGTATAATCGACCTAGCTTTGTAATGAGTTTAGATACTAATAAAAATATTTATAAAGGCAGTGCTAGAGGGATTGAGGGATTATCATTAAATAATATTTTTAAACAAGTTGAAGATATTTTAGAAAGTTATGGGGGACATGCTTTGGCAGGAGGGTTTAGTGTCAAGTTTGATAATGTTGAAAAGCTTAAACAAAAGTTAACTGATTATTTAAATAATCAGTTAGAAAATTATCAACCACCATTGACTAGTGTATTAGAAGTTTCAAGTGATGAAATCAGTCAAATTAGTGTAAAACAATTAGAACAGTTAGAACCACTAGGTAATGGTAATGAGGAAATGTATTTTTATGCAAAAGATTTACCAGTAAAGAGAGTAATTTTATTATCAAATGGAAAACATCTTCGTTTTGATCTTGATTTACCTAATACAAGAGGACAGGCATTGTTTTTTAATCATGGTGATATATTTGAAAAATATAAAGATGTTCAAAAGATAAATGTTATTGGTAAATTTAATATTAATGTCTATAATAATATGGAATCAGTTAATCTAATTATTGAAGCTATTAAATAGTTTTATTTAATACATAAAAATGGTATAATTAAATATCATAACGCATAATTGTAAAGGAGAATTAGTATATAAAATGGATTTGACAAAATATGTAGCTAATATAAAAGATTTTCCTGAAGAAGGAATTATTTTTAGAGATGTGACACCATTAATGAAAGATCATAATGCTTTTAAAGAAACGATAGATCGATTTGTTATTTGGGCAAATAGTTTAGAGGCAAAAGTTGATATTGTTGCAGGACCAGAAGCACGAGGTTTTTTGTTTGGGTGTCCTGTAGCTTATAGTATTAATGCAGGATTTGTACCAGTTAGAAAACCAGGTAAATTGCCTCGAGAAACGGTATGTGAATCATATGCTTTAGAATATGGAACTAATGAAGTTCATATTCATGCTGATAGTATTAAACAAGGACAAAAAGTAATTATTGTTGATGACTTATTAGCAACAGGAGGAACTGTTGAGGCAACTATTAAATTAGTAGAAAAATTAGGTGGAGAAGTAATTGGTATTGCTTTTTTAATTGAATTGGAAGAATTAAAAGGACGAGATAAACTAGAAGGTTATAATATTTATTCAATGTTGAAATATTAAAAAAGAGCATAGCTCTTTTTTAATAATTAAGGGAGGTGCTAAAATGATGGAATACAAAAATGCAAGAGATAGTGTTTCAATAAAAGATGTTCTAGAAGTATGTAGTAAATATATTACTAGTCAAGAAAGCCTAAATTTAATAAATCAGGCTTATGATTATATTATGGAAAAGCATAAGGATCAAAAACGAAAAAGTGGTGAACCATATACTAATCATTTGATTTGGGTAGCTTATATTTTGGCAACTTTACAGACTGGACCAGCTACGATTACAGCAGGATTGCTTCATGATGTAATGGAAGATTGTCATGTCAGTCGTGAAGAAATGGTTGAACGTTTTGGAGAGGAAATAACAACATTAGTTGAAGGAGTTACAAAAATTGGCAAAATGCCTTTTAAAGATGAACTAGATGTTTATGCTGAAAATCATCGGAAAATCTATATTGCCATGGCTAAGGATATTCGAGTTATATTGATAAAGTTTGCTGATCGACTTCATAACATGAGAACATTACAGTTTATGCCTCCTCATAAACAAAAAAGAATTGCAAGAGAAACTTTAGAAGTATATACACCAATTGCTCATCGTTTAGGAATCAATGATATTAAAACAGAATTAGAGGATTTAAGTTTATCATATTTAGATCCTGTAGCCTTTGAAGATATTTCTAATCTTTTAGCAGTTAAACAGGAAGAAAGAAAAGAATCTGTTGCTAAAATGATGGAATTTGTTAAAAATATGCTTGATGAAAATAAATATGAGTATCGAATTTTAGGAAGAGCTAAATCTATTTATAGTATTTATAAGAAAATGTTTGTTAAAAAGAAACGTTTTGATGAGTTATATGATTTATATGCCTTAAGGATCATTACTAAAGATAAGATGGATTGTTATGGTATCTTAGGTTTGATTCACGATCATTATCGCCCGATTCCAGGAAGGTTTAAAGATTATATCGCTATGCCTAAACCCAATATGTATCAATCTTTGCATACTTCTGTAATTGGTGAAGATGGTAATACTTTTGAAATTCAGATTCGTACTGAAGAGATGGATGAATTAGCAGAATTGGGAATAGCAGCTCATTGGCGTTATAAAGAAAATAAAGGTTATTCTTCTAAAAAAGAACAACAAGAAATTGGTGAAAAATTACAATGGTTAAGAGAATTTATTTCTTTAAGTGATGATATTAAAGATGGTGACGCAAAAGAATATTATGATTCATTGAGAAGGGATATTTTTGAAGCTAATGTTTATGTTTTAACACCTCAAGGAAAAATTGTTGAATTACCCAATGGTTCAACCCCTATTGATTTTGCTTATCGGATTCATACAGAAGTAGGGCATAAAGCTGTAGGTGCTTTAGTTAATAATGTTATGGTACCAATTGATACTAAATTGAATACTGGTGATGTAGTTGAAATCAAGACAAATAAACAATCTCAAGGTCCAAGTGAGGATTGGTTGAAATTTGTTCGTACTGCTGGTGCTCGTAATAAAATTCGGCAATTTATTGCTTCTAAAGAGGCAGAAACTAAAAAAGATGCAATTGAAGAAGGTCGTAAGATTTTAAGAGATGAGCTTAGAAAGCGTCAG
Source organism: Thomasclavelia cocleata (assembly GCF_900102365.1). Taxonomy (GTDB): domain Bacteria; phylum Bacillota_I; class Bacilli_A; order Erysipelotrichales; family Coprobacillaceae; genus Thomasclavelia; species Thomasclavelia cocleata. The sequence continues at coordinate 112,287 of NZ_FOIN01000005.1, forward strand.
TTAGATGAAAAAAAATATTTAGATCCAGATACTTATAAAACTTTTTTAGGATCATTTGGTGCTCGCTCATTTGATGATATTCTTTATTTTATTGGTAAAAAGAGTTTACCAGCAATGACTTTGATTGATCGAATAGTTCCTAAAAAGAGTGGTTTTTTTGACAGTATTTCTAAAATGCTTCAAAGAAATAATCAAGCTAATGAAAAACAACAGTCATTAAGGAGCAATTCAGGTGTTGTTGTTAAAGGAATAGATGGTTTAAAAATACAATTGTCTAAATGCTGTAATCCAATTCCTGGGGATGATATTCAAGGATTTGTTTCACAGGGACAAGGAATTAAAGTTCATCGTAAAGACTGCCCTAATATTCAAGTGCCGGAAATAAAATCTAGGTTAATAGATGTTTATTGGGATTTTGCTTCAATTTCAACTATGAGGTTTCAGGCAGACCTTGAAATAGTTGGTTTGGATCGAACTAATTTATTAAATGATGTAATTACATCATTAGGACAAATGAAGATTAATATTTTAAATATTCATGCTGATGTGATTGACATGAAAGCTATTATCAAACTTAAAATTTCAGTGGAAGATGCCCCAAGGTTACAACAGGCAATTGATAATATTACTAAGATTCAAGGTATATTTGAAGTTAAAAGAGTTATTCATTAAGTTAATTAAAAAAGATTTCTCCGTTTAAAAAGAGAAATCTTTTTTAATTATAAATCAGAAGCAAGCATCCCATATATATAGCTGTCAGTCCATTCCCCTTTATTCCAATAATCTTTTATAAAATGTGCTTCTTTTCGCATTCCAATTCTTTCACACAACTTAGCAGATGATAGATTTCTTGAATCTAAATTAGCTATAATTCTATGAACTCCATAATTTTTAAACATATATTCTACAACTGTCTTAACAGATTCATAAGCATATCCTTTACCAGAATATCTAGAATTAAATGTATAACCAATTTCAACAGTTTCTTTCATCTCTGTATAACAAATTGAGATATCGCCAATTACTTTTTTATCTAAAACACAGGCTAAATTGATTTTTCCTTCTTCTAACTTATTATATTTAAGTTTTTGTTGAAATTCTTTTAATTTATTATCTTCATTCCATACATCATGAAGCAAATATTTACATACTTTAGTATCACTATATATATCATATAAATCATTGATATCACTTTCTTTGAAAGGTCTGATTAATAATCTTTCTGTTCTTAAAATCATCAATTACGCTCCTTTGTGAATTTTAATTTATCATTATACTTATTACCATTTGTAAAAGTAAATGATATTTTATGATAACTATACTTTTGTAACATAACATTGTTTTTTATAAAATGATATTCCATACCCTAATACCTGTCTATACCCTTTGCTTTCAAATGATTTTAAATAATCATTTGTCTCTATTTGTTTTGCCGCTTTTTGACTATCCTCTATTAAATCATCTTCATGAAAACTGTGTTTACATTCTATAACTATACATGTTTTTGTTTTTCTAGCTGGTATAAGCGCTATATCAAATCTCCCTTTTCCACTTTCTCTATTTGATTTAACTTCATATCCATCTGCTTTTAAGAATCCTATCATGAATCCATGATAAAAACTTTCATAGTTATCATAATAACTGATACTGTTTTCCAAAACATCTGATAAATAATCAATCGCATTTATAACATTTCCATTAATCAGTTCATTAATAAATGTATTTCTTTTTACTCTTTGATACTCATCAAACCATTTCATAAATATATTGTCATAAATTGTTTTTATTTCCTTATTTGGTATAACCAGCTTATAAGTATCTGTTATCTGTTTTCCACTATCATCATATACCTTGTCTTGAATCTTTAAATATCCTGTATACAATAAAAAACTGTATATATCATCATTCATATCTTC
>NZ_FOIN01000045.1 GCF_900102365.1 Thomasclavelia cocleata
CATGTATTAGGCACGCCGCCAGCGTTCATCCTGAGCCAGGATCAAACTCTCCATTGTTTTATCTTTCAAACAACTCTTCGTTTGTTTAGCTCTTCTTTTTCTTTTCTATCCTTCCGGATATTGACGTGTGTTTCTTAATTCTGTTTAGTTTTCAATGATCTCCTCGGCTTCTTTTGCCGACTTGTTTATCTTACACTCTTTTCCTTCTTTAGTCAATCTTTTTTTTGACTTTTTTCATGCCTTTTTCTCCGGCCTCTCTCCCTTTCCCTGAGTGCCTATTTAATTTACCATATCACTTCTCTTTTGTAAAGTCTTTTTTTTATTTATTTAACAAATTATAATAACAAAAAAACTCCCCCACCATTATGAAGGAGAAGTATTAATGACCACTACCCAATTACCCAATTTTTTTATAAACATCAATAAATTCTTGAGCTAAATCAATAACTACCAAAGCTGTCATTAAATGATCTTGAGCATGTACCATCAATAAATTCAATGGTGCTTTTTCACCACGAATTTCTGCTTGAATTAACTCTGTTTGTGAATGATGAGCTTCATTCACTGTTTCTTTAGCAGCTTGTAAAGACTCATCTGCTTTTTCTAAATCACCAGCTTTAGCATATTGAATTGCTTCAATCGCAGAACTACGAGCACTACCGCTGTTTACAATTAAATTAATTACAATTTGTTCTTGTTCATCCATCTTGATTTCTCCTTATAACAACAAATTTTCAGATTTGTATCTGCCTCTTTATTATACCCAACTAATATATCATTTTCAAGTTGTTTCAAGTATTTTAAAAATGTAAAAAAGCAGTTGAATAAATCTTATTCACTAAGTAATGAATCATTATAGATAATTTTCACCTTCCCTATTTTATAATATAAACGATGATTTTATATGCTAGATATAGCTTGAATCTTCTTAATTTTAAATACAAACCAATAATCAATCATGATATTTTCAAATATATTTTTTAACAATTTTATTATATTTCTAAATCATATCATCCAACAATATATAGTATCTCACCTAAAAAACATCATTGGAAGATATAAATTTATATCAAAGAATTAGAAAATTAATTTCTTAGATAAACTTCATTTTAGCTTTAGGGTAATGAGATTTAATATAACAAATAAACGAATTATAATTAGGCTACTAAATAAAATGAATCTTCTTTAAAAATCACATAACCTCTGTGCGATATCAAAAAAAACTTTAAAAATTGAATACCTAAATATATTCCATCTATATATTTAATTAGCAATTTATTTATACACTTCTTTACATACTATAAATAAAAACCACGCCTAAAAGACGTGGTTTTCTCTACGGCTATAAGCCTTTGTTACTTGCTCGCGTCTCAAGGCGCTGCTTTCACTTCGTTCAAGCTATCGCTTTTGACTCTCGCTATCCCTCAAAGGGATTTATTTTTCCTTTTCTTTCTTATTTCTCTTTTTACTATTTTCTTTCTTCATCTCTTTATCTTCAAACGGATTTTGATATTCTTTCACACTTAATTTATCCATCGCTATATCATATCTTTCTTGCTCCCTGATATATTTTGCGACTGTTGCGTCATTTAATCCGACTGTACTCACATAATACCCTTCTGACCAGAAATGTCTATTCCCATATTTATATTTTAGATTTGCATGTCGATCAAATATCATCAATGCTGACTTTCCTTTAAGATATCCCATAAATGATGATACACTTAACTTTGGTGGTATCATTACTAATATATGTACATGATCCGCCATTAAATGTCCTTCTATTATTTCTACCCCTTTATATCGACATAATGTTCTTAATATTTCTCCTATATCATTTCTTAGTTGATTATATATTACTTTTCGTCTATACTTTGGTGTGAAGACGATGTGATATTTACACATCCACTTCGTATGCGCCAACGAATTTGTTTTTTGAGCCATACTTAATCACCTTTCCTTTCTCATATAATGATAGCTTGAACAACTCCATTATATTGGAAAGGTGATACCTTTGTATAACACCTTTATCGCTCCACCCGCATAGCAGGTGGTTTTTTATTTCGCATACTTCGTATGCTCAACTGACTAAAGTCTATATATTCATACTTGTATGAATATTAAAATAAAAATCAGAAGTAGAAATATATCAATTTCTGACTTCTGATTAATTCATCATTTATTTAACTAATGACATTGATCAAGCTATGACCTTTTTTTATTTCTGATATTATTCAATAATATCAGAGATATTTCCAGAACCTACAGTTCTACCACCTTCACGGATAGAGAACTTAGTTCCTTTTTCAATTGCTATTGGAGCAATTAATTCTACAGTTAATTCAACGTTATCTCCAGGCATAACCATTTCTACACCTTCAGGTAATTCAATTACACCAGTTACATCAGTAGTTCTGAAGTAGAATTGTGGTCTATAGTTAGCGAAGAAAGGAGTATGACGACCACCTTCATCTTTACTTAAGATATATACTTGAGATTTGAATTTTTTGTGTGGATTAACTGATCCTGGTTTAGCTAATACTTGTCCACGTTGGATTTGATCACGGTTAATACCTCTTAATAAAACCCCTACATTATCTCCAGATTCAGCATAATCTAATAATTTACGGAACATTTCGATACCAGTAGCAACAGTATTTTGAGTTTCATGAATACCAACGATTTCAAGTGGGTCATTTAAATTTAATTGTCCACGTTCAACACGTCCTGTAGCAACAGTACCACGTCCAGTGATTGTGAAAACATCTTCAACTGGCATTAAGAATGGTTTATCAGTATCTCTAGTTGGAGTTGGAATATAAGAATCAACAGCTTCCATTAATTCATGAATAGCTGGAACCCATTTTGCATCTCCTTCTAATGCTTTTAAAGCAGAACCACGGATAACTGGAGTGTCATCACCTGGGAAGTCATATTCATTTAATAATTCACGAACTTCCATTTCTACTAAATCTAATAATTCTTCATCATCTACCATATCACATTTATTTAAGAATACAATAATGTATGGCACACCTACTTGACGAGATAATAAGATATGTTCTCTTGTTTGAGGCATTGGTCCATCAGTAGCAGCAACTACTAAGATAGCACCATCCATTTGTGCAGCACCAGTGATCATATTTTTGATATAGTCAGCATGGCCTGGACAGTCAACATGTGCATAGTGGCGAGTTTCAGTTTGATACTCTACGTGTGCAGTATTGATTGTAATACCACGTTCTTTTTCTTCAGGAGCAGCATCAATTGAAGCATAATCCATTGCTTGTGCTTGTCCATCTTTTGATAATACTGTTGTAATAGCAGCAGTTAAAGTTGTTTTACCATGGTCAACGTGACCAATAGTTCCGATATTTACATGCGCTTTTGAGCGGTCAAATTTTTCCTTAGCCATTTAAGGTTCCTCCTAATTAATATTTTTGTACATATACATTCTAATTTATTTAATTGAAAAAATCAATAAGATTTTGAATGAAGACTATTCATTCCCACCGTTTTTCTTGATAATTTCTTCTTTAATTGATTTAGGTACTGGTTCGTATCTATCAAATCTCATAGTGTAGTTACCACGTCCTTGTGTGAATGAACGTAAATCTGTTGCATAACCGAACATTTCAGATAATGGTACAGATGCTTGCACTGATACAGCATTCCCTCTTTCTTCTTGTCCTTCAATCATACCACGACGAGAAGAAACATCACCCATTACACTTCCTAAGTATTCAGCTGGAGCAACAACTTCTACAGCCATAATTGGTTCTAAGATTACTGGAGCACACTTTTTACCAGCAGCTTTAAGTGCTAAACTTGCAGCAACTTTATATGCCATTTCTGATGAATCGACATCATGATAAGAACCATCGAATAATGTTGCTTTAACATCTAATACAGGATATCCTGCAATCATACCTGTTTCAAGAGCATCTTCTAGACCTACTTTAACAGAGTTAATATATTCTCTAGGTACAGCTCCACCAACTACAGCATCAACGAATTCAAATCCTTTACCTTCGTTAGGTTCAAATTTAATCCATACGTGACCATATTGTCCACGACCACCTGATTGTTTTACATATTTACCTTCACATTCAGCAGCTTGAGTAATAGTTTCACGATAAGCAACTTGTGGAGCACCTACATTAGCTTCAACTTTAAATTCTCTTTTTAAACGATCAACAATTACATCTAAGTGTAATTCACCCATACCAGCAATTACAGTATCACCAGTTTCAGGGTTAGTATAAGTCTTAAATGTTGGATCTTCTTCAGCTAATTTAGATAATCCTGTACCAAGCTTATCTTGATCTTGTTTTGTTTTAGGTTCAATAGCCAATTCAATAACTGGTTCAGGGAATTCCATTTTTTCTAAAATAACAAAATTCTTTTCATCACAAATAGTATCCCCAGTTGTAGTGTTTTTAAAACCTACTGCAGCAGCAATATCTCCTGCATAAACTGTATTAATCTCATTACGTTTATTAGCATGCATTTGCAGAATACGTCCTAAACGTTCTTTTTTGTCTTTTGTTGAATTCAACACATAGCTTCCTGCTTCAGCAGTACCTGAATATACACGGAAGAATGTTAATTTTCCAACAAATGGGTCAGCCATGATTTTGAAAGCTAAAGCTGCAAATGGTTCTTCATCTGAAGCATGTCTTTCAATTTCGTTATCGTTTTCATCAGTACCTTTAATTGATGGAATATCAGTAGGTGCTGGTAAGAAATCAATAACTGCATCTAGCATTGGTTGAACACCTTTATCTTTATAGGCAGAACCACATAATACTGGGAATAATTCAACAGCCAAAACTCCTTTACGAATAGCAGCTTTGATTTCTTCCTCAGTTGGTTCTTCACCTTCTAAAACTTTCATTAATAAATCATCATCATAAGTAGCAGCAGAATCTAGCATTTTAGCACGATATTCTTCTGCTTGTGCCATATATTCTTCAGGAATATCTTTATAAACAACATTTTCACCTTTATCCCCTTCAAAATAAACAGCTTTCATTTTAATTAAATCAATAATACCTTCAAAAGTATCTTCAGCACCAATTGGTAATTGGATAGCTATACCTTGTACACCTAATCTTTTCTCTAAAGATTCAACAGACATAATAAAGTCTGCCCCAGTAGCATCCATTTTATTACAGAAAACAATACGAGGTACTCCATAAGTAGTAGCTTGACGCCAAACTGTTTCAGTTTGAGGTTCAACCCCAGCTTTAGAGTCTAATACTGTTACTGCACCATCTAATACACGTAAAGAACGTTCAACTTCTACAGTGAAGTCTACATGGCCTGGTGTATCGATAATATTTACACGATATCCATTCCATTGTGCAGTAGTTGCAGCAGATGTAATTGTAATACCACGTTCTTGCTCTTGTTCCATCCAGTCCATTTGAGAAGCTCCTTCATGAGTTTCTCCAATTTTATGAATTTTACCAGTGTAATATAGAACACGTTCTGTTGTTGTTGTTTTTCCAGCATCAATATGAGCCATGATTCCAATATTACGAGTTTTTTCTAGTGAGAATTCACGAGCCATAATTTTTCTCCTTTCTTAATTATTTGTTGGATATTACCAACGGAAATGAGCAAATGCTTTATTAGCTTCTGCCATTTTATGTGTATCTTCTTTCTTCTTAACAGAAGCTCCAGCTCCATTAGAAGCATCAATAATTTCATTAGCTAAACGATCAACCATTGTATTTTCGTTTCTTAAACGAGAATAATTTACTAACCATCTTAATCCTAAAGTCATTCTTCTTTCACCAGATACTTCTACTGGTACTTGGTAGTTAGCCCCACCAATACGTCTAACCTTAAGTTCAAGAACTGGCATAATGTTATTAATTGCTTGATCAAAAACTTCCATTGCAGGATTTCCAGTTTTTTCTTCTACTTTTTTAAATGCATCATATAAGATGTTTTGAGCAACACCTTTTTTACCATCAAGCATAATGTTGTTGATTAATTTAGATACAGTTTTTGAGTTATATACTGGATCAGGTAGAACGTCTCTTTTAGCAACTTGACCTTTTCTTGCCATTTAATTTTCCTCCTATACTTGATTTTTAAGCTTTTGGTTTTTTAGCACCATATCTAGAACGGCCTTGTTTACGGTTATTTACACCAGCACAGTCCATAGTACCACGTACAATATGGTAACGTACCCCTGGTAAATCCTTAACACGACCACCACGAATCAAAACAACACTATGTTCTTGTAGATTATGTCCAATTCCTGGAATATATGCAGTTACTTCCATACCATTTGATAATCTAACACGGGCATATTTACGTAAAGCCGAGTTAGGTTTTTTTGGTGTCATGGTAGCAACACGAGTACAAACACCACGTTTTTGAGGCGAATTAGTTACAGTTGGTTTTTTAGCCAATGAATTAAATCCTCTATTTAACGCTGGTGATTTAGATTTTGTAGTTTTGTCGTTACGACCTTGTCTTACTAATTGATTAATTGTAGGCATTCCTTTTCTCCTTTCTTCCATACCCAAACACACAATACCGGGTGTTTCATATTTTACAATAAACAACGCGCTCCACAACGAGCACCGTAGACTATAATAATCTATTTATTTTATTATGTCAACATATTTTTTTATTTCTTTTAAATAATAATATTTATGTAAATAAAAAAGCCTCTATCTCTGTACTTATATTTTATATTGGCATGTCAGCTAAAAATCTTTAATATTGACTCACTCTTCAACTTTACCATAAATTTTGAGATTAAATATCTTGATTAAATCTCTAATATAATACAATTATGATCTAGCATAATTCTATTTCTATTAACATCTTATGATTAGTCTTATACCTTATCTTAATTTATCATATCATCTTTCTTCTATATCTTAATACTATTACAATATAATATTTACAATTGTTATCTGTATCTATATTATCCTTTATTAAAGCTTTTACTGATCATCAATTAAGAAAATGATTTTAAAAAAACAAGCAGATTAATCTGCCTGTTCTAATATTTCATTATTTTCATCTATAATAAGAGTTTCATCAAAGTTTTCTTCTGACTCCTCTTGACTCATCATAAACGCTTCTTCAGCTTCACGAGCTAAGGTTTCAGGCGACTTTAACGCTCCACGAAGACCAGTCCCAGCAGGTAATAATTTACCAATCAGGACATTTTCTTTTAAACCTTTTAATAAATCTTTTTTACCTTTTATTGATGCATCCGTTAAAATCTTAGTTGTTTCCTGGAATGATGCTGCTGATAAGAATGATTCTGTTTCTAAAGAAGCTTTAGTAATCCCAAGTAAAACTGGTCTTGCAACTGCAGGATGTTTCCCTTCTTTTAAAACTTCACGATTCAATTCAGTAAATGCATTAACATTAATATTTGTACCAGGCAAACATCCAGTATTTCCACCTTCAACAACTTTCATTTTTCTTAGCATCTGTTTAACGATAATTTCAATATGCTTATCAGAAATTTCAATCCCTTGAATACGATATACCTTTTGTACTTCTTTAATAATATAGTTTTCAACAGCTTCAACATCAGCTACTAATAATAACTCTTTTGGATCAATAGATCCTTTAGTAATTTTATCACCAATATTAATATGATCTCCGACACTAACTCTAATTTTAGCACCATAAGGAGCTAAATAGCTACGAGTTTCTAAATCATTAGTAATAACGATTTCCATTCTACCTGCATTATCTATTAAGTTTGTGACTTCACCCTCAATTTCACTGATAATTGATTTAGCTTTTGGGTTACGTGCTTCAAATAATTCTTGAATACGAGGTAACCCTTGAGTGATATCTGCACCACCAGCAACCCCACCATCATGGAAAGTACGCATTGTTAGCTGTGTACCAGGTTCACCAATTGATTGAGCAGCCATAATTCCTACTGCTTCACCAAGTTCAACAATATTTCCTGTTGCTAAGTTACGACCATAACATTTACGGCAAATACCACCTTTAGCAGTACATCCAAGAACTGAACGAATTTCTACTTCTTTAATATCAGCAGCAACAATATCATCAGCCAATGCTTCAGTAATCATTTCACCACTAGCAACAATTAACTCTCTAGTTTCAGGATGGAAAATATCTTTTTGTGAGAAGCGTCCTACTAAACGGTCACGTAATGGAACAATAACAGACTTATCATCATTATTATAAAGCTCAGTTACAACAAATCCACGATCTGTACCACAGTCTTCCTCAGAAATAATAACTTCTTGAGCAACATCAACTAAACGTCTTGTTAAATAACCAGAATCGGCTGTTTTTAAAGCAGTATCAGTTGATCCTTTACGAGCACCATGGGTAGAAATAAAGAATTCTGAAGCTGTTAACCCTTCTCTAAATGAAGACTTAATCGGCAACTCAATTGTTTCTCCTTTTGGATTTGACATCAAACCACGCATTCCTACTAGCTGAGTAAAGTTTGAAAGCGATCCACGTGCTCCAGAATCAGACATAATGAAGATTGGGTTACGATCATCAGCTTCGAACTCTTCACGAACTACTTCCTGAACATCATCTTTTACTTCTGTCCATAATTTAATTACATTTTGATATCTTTCAGACTCAGTTAATTTACCTTTATTATAGAACTTTTTAATTTGTTCCAATTTTTCATCAGCATGTTCAAAAATTTCGTATTTAGCTTGAGGAACCTGAATATCATATACAGATACAGTTGTTCCCGCAATTGTAGAATAATAGAAACCTTGATCTTTCAATTTATCAAGCATTAAACTTGTATCAGACATTGCCTGATGTTTAAATACCTCATCAATAATCTTACCTAACGATTTTTTATTTAATGGCTTAATTATTGGTTGGTTTTTAATATGCTCTTTAATATTTGTTCCCATTGGAACAAAGTATTTATCTGGTGTTGCAATCAAGTTTTCTCCACTTGGATCATTAATAAATGGGAATTGTCCATCAAAAATATCATTAAATAATATTTTACCAACAGTTGTAATTAGATAACAATTATTTTGAGCTTCAGTAAATGTACTATTATTTAAAGCAGAAGCTCTGATTGCTACTCTTGTGTGTAAACCAACAGTCTTAGCAAAATAAGCATGATCAACTTCATTACGATCTGCAAAAACTGTACCTTCACCCAAGCCATCTTTATCTTCCAAAGTTAAATAATAATTACCTAAAACCATATCCTGAGATGGGGTAACGATTGGTTTTCCATCTTTAGGCCCTAAAATATTATTTGACCCTAACATTAATTGACGGGCTTCTTGAATAGCTTCTTCACCTAGAGGTACATGGACAGCCATTTGATCACCATCAAAATCCGCATTAAATGCAGGTGTAACTAATGGATGCAAACGAATAGCACGTCCCTCTACTAATTTAGGTTCAAAGGCTTGGATTCCTAATCTATGAAGTGTAGGAGCTCGATTTAATAATACTGGGTGTTGTTTGATTACTTCCTCAACAATTGGCCAAATGCGATCATCCATCTTTTCAATTAATCTTTCAGCAGCTTTAATATTAGTAGCTAACTGATCCCTAACTAATCCATTGATAACAAATGGTTTAAATAAGTTTAAAGCCATTTCACGAGGAATACCACATTGATACATTTTTAAATCTGGTCCTACTGCAATTACTGAACGTCCTGAATAATCAACACGTTTACCTAATAAATTTTGTCTGAAACGTCCTTGTTTCCCTTTTAGTGTATGACTTAATGATTTTAATGCTCGTCCTCCAGCACCAGTGATAGGTTTTGAACGGCGACCATTATCAATCAAAGCATCAACTGCTTCTTGCAACATTCTCTTTTCATTTTGTACAATGATTGAAGGTGTTCCTAATTCTAACAACTTCTTTAAACGATTGTTACGAGTAATAACTCGACGATATAAATCATTTAAATCTGAGGTTGCAAAACGTCCCCCATCCAATTGTAACATTGGACGTAAATCAGGTGGTATCACTGGCAATGCTTCTAAAATCATCCATTCTGGCTCATTTTCAGAAGATCTAAAAGCCTCAATAGCTTCTAAACGTTTTAATAATTTAGTACGTTTTTGTCCTTGAGCTTCTTTTAATTCTTTACTTACTTTTTCAAATTCAATATCAAGATCAACTTGTTTTAATAATGTTTGAATTGCTTCAGCTCCAATTTTAGCTTCAAATGTATGTCCAAATTGTTCAAAACATTTACGATAGTCTCTTTCAGATAATACTTGTTTGTATTCTAATGGTGTACTTCCTTTATCAATAACAACATAAGAAACAAAATAGATTATTTCTTCTAATTGTTTCGGTGACATGTCAAGAATAAGTCCCATTCTTGAAGGAATACCTTTTAAATACCAAATATGTGCAATTGGTGTTGCTAATTCAATATGCCCCATTCTCTCACGTCGAACAGCTGATTTAGTTACCTCAACACCACATCTATCACACACTACACCTTTATAACGAACTTTCTTATATTTTCCACAGCTACATTCCCAATCCTTAGAAGGACCGAAAATTCTTTCACAGAATAATCCATCCTTTTCAGGTTTTTGAGAACGATAGTTAATCGTTTCTGGCTTTTTTACTTCACCATAAGACCATTCGCGAATCTTTTGAGGAGATGCTAAACCAATTTGAATAGCTGAGAATTTATTTGTATTTGCCATCGTTATTCCTCCTATAATGATTCACTTTCTTCAATATCGTCTCCTTCGAAGTTATCATCTTCGAAGTTATCTTCATCACATACTTCACAATTTTCTTCAATTTCTAAATCATCTTCATCAATTTCTTCTTCAACCTGCTCATCAGTTTTTGGAGTCTCAATTACTTCATCCTTATCAATACTACGTGGGAAACGGTGTTCCTCTTCTTCAATATTACGCATATCAACTTCATTATCATTTTCATCTAGTAAACGAATATCTAATGCTAGAGCTTGTAATTCTTTTTTCAATACTCTAAATGATTCAGGTAATCCTGGTTCTGGCAATGGTTGACCTTTAACAATCGCTTCATATGTTTTAACACGACCCACAACATCATCAGATTTAACAGTTAAAATTTCACGTAATGTATAAGCAGCACCATATGCTTCTAATGCCCAAACTTCCATTTCTCCAAATCTTTGTCCACCATTTTGTGCTTTACCACCTAAAGGCTGTTGTGTTACTAATGAGTATGGTCCTACTGAACGAGCATGTAATTTATCATCAACCATGTGGGCTAATTTAATCATGTACATAATCCCAACTGAAATATTATTATCAAAATACTCACCTGTACGTCCAGAAATTACAGGTTGTTTTCCATCCTTAGACATTCCAGCTTCAGCCATAATATCTTCAAGATCACTTGGATGTAAACCATCAAATGCAGGTGTAGCAATATACAATCCCAATTGACGAGCAGCATAGCCCAAATGTAATTCAAGTACTTGTCCGATATTCATACGAGAAGGTACCCCTAATGGGTTAAGCATTATATCTAATGGTGTCCCATCTTCTAGATGTGGCATATCTTCAATCGGTAAAATTTTAGAAATTACCCCTTTGTTACCATGACGTCCAGCCATCTTATCCCCTTCAGAGATTTTTCTCTTTTGAACAATATAAACTTTAACAACCTTATTAACTCCTGGTTGTAATTCATCACCATTTTTACGTTCAAACACTTTAATATCATGTACAATACCAGCTCCACCATGCGGTACTCTTAAAGAATTATCTTTTACTTCACGAGATTTTTCTCCAAAAATTGCTAATAGTAATTTTTCTTCAGCTGATAATTCAGCTTGTCCTTTAGGAGTTACTTTACCAACTAAAATATCCCCTTCTTTAACTTCTGCACCAATCATGATGATACCATCACTATTTAAATTTTTACGAGCTTCATCTCCAACATTAGGAATATCACGAGTTATTTCCTCTGGTCCTAATTTTGTATCACGACATTCAATCGCATATTCATCAATATGAATAGATGTATATACATCATCTTTCACTAATCTTTCTGACATAATGACAGCATCTTCATAGTTATATCCATTCCACTCCATGAATCCTACTAGTACATTTTGTCCTAAAGCCAGTTCTCCTTGTTCCATTGCTGGACCATCAGCTAATACTTGCCCTTTTAACACTTTTTCACCCATCTTAACAATTGGTTTATGGTTAATACAAGTACCATTATTAGAAATTTTAAATTTAGCTAAACGATATCTATGTTCAACACCTTCATTATCTTCTACTACAACTTTTTTAGCATCAACATAAGTAATAATTCCATCTTCACGAGCAACTACTGCAGCCCCTGAGTCACGTGCTGCTTGATGCTCCATCCCTGTTCCTACAAATGGTGTATGAGGATTCAATAAAGGTACTGCTTGACGTTGCATGTTTGCACCCATCAAAGCACGTGTTGCATCATCGTTTTCAAGGAAAGGAATACAAGAAGTCGCAACAGATACGATTTGTTTAGGCGAAATATCAATAAAATCTACCTCTTCTCGTTTTGCCATAATATTTTCACCTAAATGACGAGCAATTACTTGTGAATCTAAAATAGTTCCATCCTTATCAGTTTTAACATTGGCCTGAGCAATAATATAATTTTTTTCTTCATCAGCAGTTAAATAACGCACATCATCTTCATCAATTACACAATTATTAACTTTACGATATGGTGTTTCAATAAATCCATATTGATTTATTTTAGCATAAGAAGCTAATGTTGAAATCAATCCGATATTTGGACCTTCAGGTGTTTCAATCGGACATATTCTACCATAGTGAGACGCATGTACGTCACGTACTTCATAACCAGCTCGATCACGGCTTAATCCCCCTGGCCCTAATGCAGACAAACGTCGTTTATTAGTTAATTCTGCAAGTGGATTAATTTGATCCATGAATTGTGACAACTGTGAAGATGAGAAAAATTCTTTAATTGCAGCAGTTAATGGACGAATATTAGTTAAAGATTGAGGTGTAATTGAATCAACCTCTGATAATGACATTCTTTCTTTAACAACTCTCTCCATTCTTGATAAACCAATTCTAAACTGGTTTTGGATTAATTCACCTACTGAACGTACACGACGATTACCTAAGTGATCAATATCATCTAACAATCCAATACGTGCCATTAAATTAACACGGTCTTCAGCAGTTAAATCTAAAGAATTATATATATCAACTAAATTAAACATATATGAGTATGCAGCGATCATATCTGAAATAGTAACAAATTTACTATCTAACGATAAGTCAGTCCCAATCACACGCATTATATTGCTATCAATGTCATCAACATATACATCTAATACTTGAATGACACCGTTTGATTCTAATCTAGGGTTGGTATTAAGTTCACGAGTATGAGCACCAGCTTCAAGTACTGGTTTAATTACATCGATAATTTCTTGAGTAATTAGAGTTCCCTTAGGATATACCATATTACCATTAATATCAACTAAATCTTGAGCCAGAATACGTCCAGAAATTCTATCTAAAAGACTTAATTTTTTTCTAAATTTAAATCGTCCAGCTTTTGCTAAATCATAACGTTTATTATCAAAAAACTTTGCAAATAAAAGGTTATTAGCACCTTCTAATGTAGCTGGTTCACCTGGTCTTAATTTATTATAGATTTCTATTAAAGCTTCTTCCATATTAGTTGTATTATCTTTAGCTAAAGTATTAATAATAAATTCATGCTCACCAAAAACATCAATTATTTCATCATTACTAGATAATCCTAAAGCTCTTAATAATACTGTTCCAGGCATCTTTCTATTTCGATCGATACGCACATTTAAAATATCCTTGGCATCATTTTCAAATTCAAGCCAAGTTCCTCTAGATGGGATAATACTACCATTAAATACTGTTTTTCCACTTTTATCTAAGGCATCTGCAAAATAAGCCCCTGGAGAACGAACTAATTGTGATACAATAACACGTTCAGCCCCATTGATAATAAAGGTCCCAGAATCAGTCATTAATGGGAAATCTCCCATAAACACTTCCTGTTCTTTAATTTCACCAGTAGCAGAATTCACTAAACGTAATGATGCTCTAATTGGAGCAGCATAATTTGCATCACGATCTTTGCTTTCTTCAACTGAATATTTTGCTTCATCAAATGTACAGTCAACAAATTCCAACGATAATGTTTCATTAAAGTTAGTAATTGGGTAGATGTCTTCAAAAACTTCCTTTATTCCTACTTCTTTAAACCATTTATATGAATTTGTTTGAATTTCTACTAAATTAGGAAGCTCTAAAGATCCACTAATTCTTGAATAATTACGACGAGTAATCTTGCTCTTTGCTTTGGTTATTTTATTTTCCACGTATTAATTCCACCCCTTTATTTTTCTCTATCAACATGTTTTAGAACGCGCAATAGCGCTTGATTTTAAATATTAATAGGCATTTTAATACTCTATCACAAGGATATTTTAAAGTCAATAACTTTTTTGTCTTTTTATAAAAAAACTATTGACAAATTTAAATCTTATAAAAATACTGATTATTTCAAAATAAACTGTATTTTAACCATTACTCAGCCTCTAACCAATTAACCGCTTTTAAAACATAGTATCCTTTATCTTTTTTTTCTATTGTAACATTCCCAAAAACCGCTTCCAAATTCTTCTTAGCTGATGGTGCCCCCTGTTTCTTTTGAATAACCGCCCAAATCTCACCCTTATAATTCAAATGTTCTTTAGCCTCCACTAGAATTTTAGTCACTATTTCTTTACCAGCTCTTATCGGAGGATTTGTTACAATTAAATCATATTTACCAAAAACATTATCATAAACACTACTCATATAAACTTTTGCATCCAAATTATTTTTTTGTAAATTTTTTTTAGCAAGATTAATAGCTCGTTCATTCACATCAACCATTTCAACTTGTAAAAATGGATATACACTTTTTAATGACACTCCAAACGTCCCATATCCACAACCCACATCCAATAAACTTTTTTTATTGCTATCTATCTTTATTGTATCTAGTAATACTCGTGATCCATAATCAATCATTTTTTTTGAAAAAACTCCATTATCACTTATAAATGTTAGTTCTTTTTCTTGATAACGATAAATAAATTCTTCAGGCGAACTTTCTAAATTCTCATTATTAGTATAGTAATGTTTCATATTTCCTCCAAGATAAAAGAGCCCAAAAGGGCTCTTAATAGTCAAATAAATTATTTAACTTCAACAGTTGCTCCAGCAGCTTCTAATTTTTCTTTAATTTCAGCTCCTTCAGCAGCAGGAATGTTTTCTTTAATTACAGATGGTGCTTTGTCAACTAATCCCTTAGCATCTACTAATCCTAATCCAGTAATTTCTCTTACTACTTTGATTACAGCAACTTTAGTTCCACCAGGAGCAGTTAATGTTACTGTAACATTAGCTGGTTCACCAGCTCCTTCTTCAGCTCCAGCAGCAGCTACAGCTACAGGTGCAGCAGCAGTTACATCAAATTTTTCTTCAATTGCTTTTACTAAATCATTTAATTCTAAGATTGTAGCTTCTTCTAAGTAAGCTAAGATATCTTCATGTGTTAATTTTGCCATGTTTATTTTCCTCCAAATTTATCTAGCCGATTATTCAGCTGTTTCTTCTTTAGTTTCTTCAGTTGCTTCAACAACTGGTGTTTCATTAGCAGCCTCTTCTACTGGTGCTGCTTCCGCTGTGCTACCGCTTTCTTTTGCTTCTGCAACAGCTTTTACTACGCGTGCAAACTTGCTAACTGGTGCTTGTAACATTCCAAGTAACATAGAGTACATACCTTCACGATTAGGTAAGCTAGAAATTTCTTTAACTTCTTCAACATTTAATAATTTACCTTCAACCACTGCTGCTTTAATAACCAAAGCTTCATGATCTTTAGCGAATTTTGCAAGTACTCTTGCTGGTGCTACAGCATCACTATTACCAAATGCAATTGCGTTTGGTCCTGTTAATTGAGCATTAAGTCCTTCATAATCAGTTGCTTCAGTCGCTCTACGAACTAATGAGTTTTTATAAACTTTAAATTCAACATCTTCAGCACGTAGGTTTCTACGTAATTCTGTAACTTCCGCCACAGATAAACCACGATATTCAACTACTACCGCAGATTGAGCTCCTTTTAACTTAGCAGCGATTTCTTCGACTAATGCGCTTTTTGCTTTAATTGCTTCTGTTGACATTGTCACACCTCCTGTATTTTTTATATATGCAACAATATACTCAAACTAAAACTCTCGTAAAACGAGAGTCAAAGTCAATATATATAATATATTTCTTTAACACCTCGGTAACAAATTAAGGTTTCCCAGTTACTGTCTTGGGTATATTGATTGCGACTAATTAATAGCTACTACTTAGCAGCTGATACTTTTATGCTAGGTCCCATTGTAGATGAGATAGCAATATTTTTCATATAAACCCCTTTAGAAGTTGAAGGTTTAATTTTTACTAATAAATCATAGATTGCAGTAAAGTTTTCTATTAATTTATCATTATCAAAAGATACACGTCCAATTGTCATTTGAACATTTCCTTCTTTATCTGTACGGTAAGTTACCTTACCAGCTTTTGTTTCTTTTACAGCTTTAGCAACATCCATAGTTACTGTACCTGTTTTAGGGTTAGGCATTAATCCTTTAGGTCCAAGAATACGACCTAATTTACCTAATTCAGCCATCATATCAGGAGTAGCGATCATAACTTCAAAATCTAACCATCCTTTTTTGATGTCTTCTAAAATTTCTTTACCACCAACAACATCTGCACCAGCATCTTTAGCTTCTTGTGCTTTAGCACCTTCAGTAACAACTAAAACTTTTTTAGTTTTTCCAGTACCGTTTGGTAGTACTAATGCTCCACGTAACTGCTGATCAGCTTGACGAGGATCTACTCCTAATCTAAATGCAACATCTACAGCAGCATCAAATTTAACTTTACTTGTTTCTTTTACTAATGTAACTGCTTCTTCAATTGAATAAGCTTTACCTTTTTCAATTAACTTAGCAGCTTCTTGATATCTTTTACTTTTCTTTGCCATTACTTTTCCTCCTTAGTGGTCTAACGGATTATCCTTCCACAAATGACGATAATATTTTAATTTCTAATTATGCTTCGACTTCGATACCCATGTTACGAGCAGTACCAGCGATGATTTTCATTGCTGATTCTAAATCATTGGCATTTAAGTCTGGCATTTTGTATTCAGCGATTTCTTTTAATTTATCAGCTGATAACTTAGCAACAGTAGTAGTACCAGCATTGCTTGAACCTTTTTTGATCCCGCAAGCTTTTTTAATCATTTCAGCTGCTGGTGCAGTCTTCAATACAAAACTAAAATCTTTGTCATCGTACACTGTTAAAACAACAGGCACTGTTTCACCCATACGATCTTTAGTTTGATCATTGAATGCTGTACAGAATTTAGGCATTTGGATACCTGCTCCAGCTAAAGCTGGACCTGGTTTAGCTCCCCCAGCTGGGAATTGAATTTTCATAACTCTTACAACTTTTTTACTCACGCGACATAACCTCCTATATAAAATTTGTCCGTGCTGTGGTCAAATGGACATAGTCCTTCCACGCATAGTAACACATATTGCGTCACTTAGGAATTATACATTATTATTCGATAAATGCAATACTTTTTTTAAATTTTATTTCATATTTAGTTATTATTCCCCGGTAAAAAGGTTGCCAAATGAATAACTTCAATAATCCCAAAATTTTTTGGCTCATATTTACTATTAGAGATGTGTATTTTCATTAGATTTCAAAACATGTGTTGGGTCACAGATATTGATACCAATAGAGTAGAGGGAAAACTGTAATAGTTTTCGCCCCTCTCATTGACCCGTACGTACGGGTCTCGTATACGGCTCTACATTTATATCGATTCACAAACTCTTAAGATAGTAATCTAGGGGATGGACTAGTCCAGGTCTATCTCCTTTTCTTATGCCTAGAACTGTTGGTGATAGAATATAATTAACTACAATTAGCCCACTTCTTCTATACCACCCTAATCTTGAATTAGCACATTTATAGATTTCCTCATCACTAAACCTACATCTACATGCTTTGTTTAATTTCATTAGATTTCTATAGATTGTCATTGGTTTCTTCCATTGCTTGATGATGATACATCGTATCTTGTGACGTAACCATTGTCCAAACTCTTCAAGGAACATCTTTATGCTTCCTATCTTAAAATAGTTTATCCATCCTCTTACTATTTGATTTACTTTTGTAAATGTTGTTGATAATGGTCTTGAAACCGCATGTTTTCTTTTAAGATACTTTTGTATCTTTTCATACAGGCGTTTCTTTCTATCTTTTGTAGGTCTGCTTTTCCATCCTTGACTATCTTTATAAAAGGTAAATCCTAAGAATTGACCTTTTGTTGGACGTACAACTTTTGTTTTCGTTGCGCTAACTTTCAAGAATAGTTTTCTTTCCAGCCATGATGTCACTGACTTCATTACTCGATTTGCACTCATTTCGCTTTTCACGAATATGATACAATCATCCGCATATCTCACAAATCTTAGATTTCTTGACTCTAGTTCCTTATCAAACTTATCTAAATAGATGTTAGATAATACAACACTGATAGGTCCGCCCTGTGGTGTTCCTACTGTTGTACTTTTGATAAGTCCTTTATCTAATACTCCTGCTCTTAAATATGCTCGTATTAAATGTAATGTTGTTGCGTCATTGATATTCTCTCTTAAGATTGAAATTAACTTATCATGATTTACTGTATCAAAAAATTTCTCAATATCTAAATCAACTATCCATTCATAACCTTCATTCAAGTAATACAATACTTCTTCCATTGCCATATGTGCACTTCGTCTTGGTCGAAATCCATAACTATGTTCACTAAAGATTGGTTCATAGTTTTTACTCAGCACTTGTAACATCGCTTGTTGGATTACTCGGTCAACTACTGTAGGAATTCCTAGTGGTCTTTGTTTTCCATTTGGTTTTGGAATATATACTCTTTTGACTAGCATTGGTCGATATTGTTTATTCATTATCTTTGAAGTTATTTCTTCTTGATATTCTTTAAACCAATCTTCAACTTCTTGCACTGTCATTTTATCTACTCCAGGTGCTCCTTTATTTTGTTTGACCTTTTTGATTGCTTTTTGTAAATTCTCTTCACTCAAAATCTTTTCCATTAATTTCATTTGCTGCTCCTCCTCTATTTGTAAATTTTATTTGGAACCATCCCAATTACCTTTACCATCTATGATTACGATTCATAGTTCTAGGCTATCCTCATATTCGGATTATCCAAACATTGCTTATAGTGATTTGCACTTTATAAACGTTTCAGTCCTTCAGTATTTCTACCTACTATGACTTCATCTGACTTCTTATGGTTAACCTTTTTCGACCGAGGGTACTATCACTGATTTTAAAGTTTACTAGGCTTCCTCGTCCACAAGACCTCCCAGGGTAATTCATGAATCCTATTTCCTTCACAACGTCTTGATTTACTGTCTTGGTTTTACGTTTACCTTTTGGACTTCGGTTTGTCAAGCAACCTTATCCTCCATTTAGCCTTATCAAGTTTCTATGCGTACGCTCAAAAGAATCGCTACACCACTTCCTTCACTCATGACATCACTATCAACAGCTTGTGGTTCACTACACTTGGCGGTAACTACCTGTGGTTGGTTTATCTCCAACTGAATTCATGCCATGCCTGGCACACTTGAAAAAGCTGTATAGACTTACTATATACAGCTTTTCGTAAGCGTCAAATAACATACACATTCTAATGAATACAAGTATCGTCTATAATTCAGGTATAGATGGAGGTATTTATGAATAAAGAACAAAGACTTCAATACTGGAAGTCAATTATTGATGAATGTTATGCTGGTGAGGAACCCGTAATTTCATGGTGCAGCAGGAAAGGTGTTAATGAATCCTGTTTTTATAAGTGGCGCAGGATTATATATCCGGAATATTCAAAATCCGCCAAACCTGATAATGCACTATTTGCTCCTGTCGTTGTTGATAATTCATATAAGAATGTTTCATTAACTGTCAACGGTGTTGAAATCAGTTTT
>NZ_FOIN01000002.1 GCF_900102365.1 Thomasclavelia cocleata
TAACATCATCTAGTACTGCATTTGCTTCTACTAATGCTTCTTGCAATGCTGACCATGATTCAGGTGTATAGTTTCCTGCTACTAAATCTGCAGTTGAATCTACTAGGTCTTGCAATTCAGTTTTATCACCTTTTAAGAATTCTAACATATGCATTGCTACTGATAATCTTGCAAATGATGCATCCACTTCTTCTTGTGTTGCATTATCATTAGCTAAGATAGTTCTTGCTTCTTCTAATGCTGCATTGAATTCAGTTACTACTGCTGGTACTACTTTATCTAATTGTTCTTCTGTTACAGCACTTGCCAAATCAACAGCTATTTGTAATTTTGTCTTGCTTACATCTTTTACTTCTTCAGTTAGTACTAATTTAACCATTTTTTCTATTAAATTACGTTTAGTAATTTCAATTTCATTAGCATCAGGATTTTGAGAATTTGTAAGCTCTTTAGCTACTAAAATTTGATTTTGAAGAGCAGTCCATGATTCTTCACTATATCCTGTATTTTTAATACTTTCTGCTTTTTCAATCAACGCATTTAATCCATCAACATCAGCTGGAACATCAGCACGATGTAACTTGATTTCTGAAGCACTACCATTATTGTTTACAGCCTTAACATAAACAAGGCGAACAAATTTAGTTGTAACAGTATCAAACTCAATCACTTTAGTGCTAGAATTAGAACTTAAAGTTCCTGTTTTAATTGTATTCCAGTTTTCACCATCATCACTAATTTCAATTCTATATTCAGTTAAATTACCATTAGAACCAGTTTGACGAGGTGTATAACTTAAACCATTAATTGCTGTTGGTTCATCAATTTCAAGTGCAATCCAGTGAGGCATAGTTGTAATTGACCAATCTGTATGCCACATTGTTCCAGTATCATTGTCTAATACATTACTTGGATTAGATCCATCACGTTGATAAGATGATGCTGTAGCTGTAAGTTTAGAATTATCAACATAATTTACATTAAGTTGTGCTTTTAATTCTAGATTTGCTAAAGCATTAGCTAACTGAATAACATAACCATCAACAGTTTCTTGCATTGAAGCTGGAAGATCTTCACGAATACTATCAATTACATTTTGTAAACGTGCTACTGATGCATCAGTAAATACTGATAAATCATCTAACACTAAATCCAAATATTTATTTACACGACTATAATCTGCTTTTGCATAATCAATTGTTTTAATAATATCATTAATTTGAGTAGTTAAACTTTCAATTTCTTCACTACTTGGATCATATAATTCAAAAATTACTTTAGCTTGGTTAACTAATGTTTCTAACTCTACATTATTTTCTTCTTTTAATAAGGCATTAGCTGTTAATACCGCATAATCAAGATTCATTGTAGAATTAAATGTTTTATTTTCACCAATACGAACATCATCTACATAACCAATGAAAGCATTTGTTTTACTTCCAATTCTTTCAATTGGGAACATTGTTGTTGCAAGTAATGGTCTTCCTTCAACTTTTTCACCATCACCTAATACATCAACTAATTTACCATTAACATAAAGTGATGTTACATTATGTTCATTTTTAAACTCAAGTTCAACCCATTCATTAACAGGTAATTCATAATCAAATGAATAATCATGATTTTCTCTTGAGAATCCAACTTTTCCAGTATCTTTTTGAACAGCTTTAATTGTACCATAGCTGCTTTCAAATAAAACTTGTTCTTCACTACTGCTTGATGTACGTTTAACTTTTACTCTTAAATCATTTCCTAACCCTGCTGTAGCAACTGGAGAATTTACATAGCTTTCACTACCATTTAATTTAAGAGCTTTTTTTCCATCTACAGATGCAATAGAAGCATTATTTCCAGCTGTTAAGTCACGATTATTTTCACTATTTTCTACTAGTGAATTCATTGGATAATTTGCAATAATACCATCTTTACTGTCTACATCATATCCAAAATTAGTTCCAGGAGCATCACCCAATGTAGCTCTAGTAGTATTTGCTTCATTTAATGATTTAGTTCCTTTACCCCATAGTTTAGCACCAAACAATGGAATTGCATTTTCAATACGATCATAAACATCATATTCACTAACACCATTTTCTAGATAATCTGTCATATCATTCCATACTGCAAATGCTCCACCAATCATTTGTTTATCACCTGCAGGAATAGTAACACCACCAATAGTATTGATATCAAGATTATAAAGAGTATTGTCATTTAAATAATCATAGTAATATCCTGCATTAGGAACAACATAATAATTTCCATCATTACAGTTGATCAAATCATAACCTTGTTCATACATTTCATCCATGTTAGCATATCCAAAGTTCCATAAATTCATTTGAACGCCTTCACTTCTTACTGGAGTTGTTCCACGACATTGTGATAAACTTCCCCAAATACGAGCTGTACGTCCAGTATCTTGAACAAATCCTAACATATCATCTGAGAATTTACGATATGCTTCTTTATCAGCATTATATTCATCAGCACCAACATGTACAATTGTTTGATCATCAAATACTGGATTATCATCGGTCATATATTCGTTAAAAATATCCTTAACAAATTCGATACATTCATCATATTTATCACGTAATGCTAAATGATCATTGTTTCTTCCATTTGTACCATGACGTAAATCAGGTCTTACTTTAGTAAGAGCTAATGAGTGGGCAGGAGTATCAATTTCTGGTACGATATCTACACCATAAATTCTAGATTCCTTAATAAAATCTCTAAATTCATCTTTTGTATAGAACATATCTGTACTAGTTAAATCCGCTTGATTTAATCCGTTATTACCACCTGCTTTAACATCAGACTCTAATCTAAATGCTGAATAAGCACTCATTGGATCAGCAACATTTTCTAATCCAATCAAGTTATCATTTAAATGTACTTGAAAATCATTCATCTTATACCAAGACATTTGTTTAACAACTTGTTTTAAATAATCTAATGTAAATGTTTTTCTACCTACATCTAAAATGAAACCACGAACTTTATACAATGGATAATCTCTTGTAGTACCACAAGGGATATCATTTGTTTGTTTTAAACTTTGTAAAATAGTTCTAGTAGCCCAATAAGCACCAGTTGTAGTTTCTGCTTCAACTTCAACATATTCATCAGTAGTCATCAAATAACCTTCGTCTTGAAGTCCTTTACTTGTATCATCAGTTAGAGCAAAATAGAAATCACCACTTTGTACATCTGATTTACTACCCTTAACAACAGTTAATTTTTTACCTGTCATTTCTTTATAATCAGCAGCTAATGCATCTGCAACATCTTGCAATTCATCACCAGCTATAACAATACGACTATTGCTTGAAACAACAAAGCTTCCTTCTTCACCTTTCCATTCGGCTAATTCAGGTAAAATATTTGGAGCCTCATTATCACTATTTTCAACTTCATATTTACCAGGTACAGTAATTTTAATTTCTTTGAATTTGTAATCATTTGTTTCTTCATCAGTAACCTTAAATGAAACAGATACTTCTTTATCAACTACTGGTTGATAAATAGTTAAATCATCATCAATTACTTGCTCAAAATCAGTACCATTGTACTCAACTTTATACCCTTCAACTTCAGGTAAATTAACTGATAACTTCTCATCCCCTTTTTCAGGAGTATCTACAGTAATAGCATTCAATACTTCACCAATTGCTGGTTTAATATCTGGATTTCCACCATACACTTCAATTTCATAAATAGAAACAGTGTTCCATGCAACTCCCCCATCAGGGTCTGCAGATGTATGTGAATCAATCAATAAGCGTACATAACGAGCTTTATACACTTGATCTAATACAATTTTTTCATCTATAGATGCTGGACGATCATTGAACTCTTTAACAGTTGTCCAATCATCCTCACTCATTGGATCACTTAATTCTTCAGCAATTTGAAGCTTATAGCTAGTTGCTTTTCTATTTTCCCAGAAAATTTTAACAACATTAACATTTAACTTTTCACCCAAATCAACATAAATCCAATCTGGTCCATCACCAAGATTACTTCCCCATCTTGAACTTCTTGAAGTCGTATCTCCATCAGTAGCATTAGCAGCTCTTACAGAATCTGCCTCAATTGAACTAGCAACAGCTGTTTTATTTAAAGCAACATTTTGAGTTGGATCTTGATACTTTTCATCAGTATTTAATACCTTGAAATCACGGCAAGAAACACTAGGATATCCTTTTACCTTTGTTACTTCAAGTTTAACATAGCGTCCACTAACAGCTTGAGCTAAAAGATCTTCAGAAGTCTTACTATTATTCTCAGTTCTAACAACAACCGCACTACCCCAATCATTTATGTCATTTGATACATAAATATTGTATTCTTGAGCATAAACTGAATCACTTTCCCAAATCATCTGGAACTTGTTCATTTCATATTCTTGTCCTAAATCAACATATGCCCATTGTGTTGCATCTCTTTCTGTTGACCAACGGCTATCTTCATCAGCATCAGTTAAATTAGATGCTGGCATCGTACTATATTCAGCACTAGCAACAACTGGCTTGTTTAACGCAAGATTATTACTAACTTCTTCAGCTGATAAGTTGATACTTAAAGAAAATACGCTTGTAAGACATAAAACCAAAGCGATTAAACTCTTGCAAACCTTGTTCATAACTTTCATCGTTTCTTTCTATCTCCTTTCTTTGAAAAATGATTACATATAAGTTTCCATTTTCCCTTTAAGAACTAATTAAATATCTGCTCGCTATAATTTTTAATCTTTAAAATATTTAAAATATTTCTAAAAAACAGTATACAGAACCTTAAAAATCATGTAATCCCTTTCACCTAAATTATCTATTATTTAATGAAAAATTACAAGTTATTTTATCTACAAAATTATTTATATTGTGTGATATCTAAAATAGTCATTACTATATAATCATTTATTTTTTTAGTACTTCAACTTTAAAAACTGCCCCTATTCAAATTTACTTATAAGTATAATGTTCCCTTGATAATACTAACAACACTCATTCCCCTCTTAGATTAAAAACAGGAAACTTACTCAGTTTCCTGTTCATACATCTTTAACATTAACTTTAATCTTTTTCTAATCATCTCTTTTAATCCAAGTGGTAATATTACTTGGATATTTGTCTGTAGCATCATCAGCCAACCTACTAATCCATCAGATAAAGCAACATTTTTTATTTCTGCTTCAATTTTACCATCATAGGTTTTACTTACAATAATATCTTTACCAAATTGATTTACTACCTCTTTTAATACATTTTGATTAAATCTAATTTTCAAATCAATTCTCTTTTTACTTATATACATATTTACAATCTTATCAAACTCTTTGGCCATATCAAATTGTTCTCTTATTTCCTCAAACTTACTATTATGATTTCTAACCAAGCGCATTCGATCGACTCGATAAACACTTAAACTATTTTTTCTTTTATTAAAATAACCAATAAGATAATAATTAGAACCTTTTAAAATTAATTTATAGGGTGAAATTATATATGTTTCACTATCATGATTACCATTATTATGATAAACTTCTACCAAACAATTATCATCAATATCATAACTTATATATTTAAAAGCAATATTTTTGTGATTATTAACAGCCTTAATAATAGTAGTAAGACTTATTAAAGGATCATAAGTTAAAATATTATTATTTCCATCTTCAATATTTAAACGTTTAATTTGTTTATAAGAGCTTAATAATGATAACTTTTCAACCATTATAGAAGCTGAATTTTTATCTAAATTAGGATTAAAAATAATACTATCCATTAATAACTGTAACTGACCGTCATCAAAAAACTCATCCTCAATAACAAAACCGCTTCTTCTAATAGTTTTTATTAGATATTTACCTGTTAAACAATGATAAAAATCATTAATTCTTTTAATAAGGCTATATATCGTTTTAATATTAAGATCATATCCATACTGTTGTAAATACACTAGTATCTCTTTACCCTTAATCGGCTGATCACTATCATTTATGACTTTATAAATATAATACATTTTTTCACCCATAAAATTACTCCTATATTAATATTGAATTTAATGGCATATCGACTTTTTTTAAATATTTATTATATAAACGTGGACTATAATTATAAAGTGCTGGTAAAAAACGCTCAAATTCTTGATCAATAATAACATACTCTAAATGCAAATATGCTTTTTTATAGTTTTTCTCTAATAATAAAATATAACAAGTTAAATAATGATAACGCTCCATACTCAAGTTTAATCGATTTGCTAGAGCATCAACAAATGATTCAATAACTTTTTCATTAAATTTAATTAAATGTCTAAGCAAACAATATGTTTCAATTGAAAAACCACCATTATCAATAATATAGTTTAATAAATTATATTTATATACCAATACAAGCCGATAATACGAACTTAACAAAATATTCATAAAAACCAAATGATTTTCCATTTCACTTAAACTAACACTCTTATCAATTAACTTTTTTATTTTACTAAAAATTACCAACTGTAAATCTTTTCTTTTATTAATCTTTTTCTTAATAATCTTTATATCCATACTCTTATTAACAATATCATGAATATCTTGCATCCAATAACTTTCACTAATATCTAACAAATACCTTTTAACATCAACAATATCCTTATCAATAACCTTTTCATAACTTTGTGTTTTCATCATCAATCACTCCTTTAATTACCTATATTATAGTTAATTAAAAATATTTATGATTTGATTTTTTTAATTATAACACCGTTTTTTCGGTTTTAAAATTAAATTATTGAAAAAAATAAAAATAAACCTACTTTAATAATCCAAGTCTATTAAATATATATTCTTCGAATTATATAATAAATCCTTCTTTTAAGAAAAAACTATAAACAAAACTAACCATATAAATTAAATCATATCTAATACTATATATTATTATTCATACAAAGCCATCTAATTTTAAAACCAGTGATACTATCATTATTGTACTGCCAAATACTTTACACCATTCTAATAAAAATACCTAATACGTAAAATTGAATAATATAATTTGAAACATCTGTTTAAAAGCATCACTTCTTTAAACCTCCAATAATTATTTTTTCGATCTATAACATGACAAATTTTAATCTATTAAAAAGTTCAAACATAAAAAGCTTATTCTATAAATAAATTCTATAGAACAAGCTTTAAAATCAACTCATCAGTTATTTAATTTATCTAAAAACCTTTTAATCCTTGTAGTTGCTTCCTTAATCTGATCAATTGAATAAGCATATGATACTCTTATATACCCTTCTCCAGCTTCACCAAAAGCAGTACCTGGTACGCAAGCTACTAATTGATCTTTTAATAACTCTTCACAGAATTGTTCTGAAGTCATACCAGTGGATTTAATACATGGAAATACATAAAATGCCCCTTGAGGTGTAAATGTATGTAATCCCATATCATTAAATGCTTTAACAATATAATTACGTCTTAACATATATGCTTGACGCATTGTCTCAATTTCATTATCACAATGACGCATTGCTTCAATAGCCCCATACTGAGCACCTGTAGGTGCTGACATAATTACATATTGATGAATTTTATTCATTGCTTTAGTAAGTATTTCATTAGCTAAAACATATCCTAAACGCCATCCTGTCATCGCATAAGCCTTTGAATAACCACTAACCAAGATTACTTGATCTTTGATTTCATCAAAAGATGCAATAGAACAGAATTTTTGTTCATATGATAATTCTGCATATATCTCATCAGTTATGACAATAATTTCATGCTCTTTTATAATTGGTACAAGTTTTTCATAATCTTCTTGTGTCATAAAACCACCCGTAGGATTACTAGGATAATTTAATAAGATTGCTTTAGTTTTTGGAGTTATTGCTGCCTTTAACAATTCTGGAGTTAATTTAAACTCATTATCTTCTTTAAGTTCAATATTAACAACTTTACCACCAGCCAAAGCTACACCTGGTGTATAGGCAACATAACTTGGCTGCAATAAGATCACCTCATCACCAGGATTAATAATTGCTCTAAAAGCTAAGTCAATTGCTTCAGATCCCCCTACAGTAACAATACACTCTTTATCATAATTATAATTCAAACCAAATCTTCTTTTTTGATAACGACAAATTTCTTTTCTTAATTCAACTAAACCCTGATTAGCAGTATAGAATGTCTTTCCTTGTTCAATTGAATAAATAGCTGCTTCTCTAATTTTCCAAGGTGTATCAAAATCAGGTTCCCCAACTCCTAAAGATATAACACCTTCCATTTCATTTGCTAAATCAAAAAATTTACGAATTCCACTAGGTGGTATATCTCTTACGATATTATTTAATACTTTATTAAAATCCATTATGGTGTTACCAACAATCTTTCAGCAGCTTCTTTGTCATTATCATCAAAACTTATTCCATTATTTTTATATTGTTTTAATACAAACATTGTTGCAGTACCAGTTACACCTTCCAATGGCGCCAATTTAGAGGCAACGAAACGGGCGGCTTCTTGCATTGTATGTCCTTTAACAATCGCAACGAATTCAAAACTTCCACTTAATAAATACATTGTATCTACTTCTGGAAAAGCATAAATCTTTTTAGCAATACGATCATAACCATATTCACGTTCAGGAGTAGCATTAATTTGAATCAATGCCATTACATTATCTACATTAGTACGATCCCAATTAATAATCGTATGATAACCACAGATAACTTTATCCTTTTCTAATTGGTTGATAGTTTTGACAACATTATCTTCTGTTTCATTTAATGCCATGGCAAGATCTGTAACTTCCATTCTTGCATTATTATGAAGTAATGTTAATAATAAGTTCTCATCCATATTTCTGTCCTCCAATTTATTTTGTTTATTATATAACATTTTAAATATAAGGTAAAGATGAATGATATATAAATTAAAAGAAACACATAAAATAAATATGACTATTTTTTCAAAATAAAAGAACATAGACTATTATATACCATAATAATTTATGTTCCTTTTATCCTATTTATTAACTACTATATAAAAAACATTCAAGTTCCTTATTCATTAGTCTTCTTTTCTTCTATAGTTTACTAGAACTGCAGTCACACTTAATAACCCAAGTCCTACTAATCCTCCAATTAAACTATTATCACCAGTCTTAACTGATCCCTTAGCTTCTTCATCTTCTGTCTTCAATACCAATTGACTTATTGCCTTTGTTAATGATGCTTCTACAGCTTTTATTTCTGCTTCACTTGCATCTGGATCTTCAAATACTGCTTTTGCTTTTAATACTTCTTCCTCTAAAACTTTCCATGTCTTTTCTGTATAATCTGCACCATTTAATCCATTTGCTTTACTAATCAAACTAGCTAATAAATCCTTACTTGATTTTAAATTTTCTGCATCAGGTGTACCTGCAATACTTGCTGTTGCACCAGCACCACGACTATTAACAGCACATACACAGAATGAATATTCTGTACCATTAATCAAGTTATTAAAAGTATAACTATTATCAACAGTATCTATCCATGTTATACCATCACTTGATATTTGATAACCAGTTATAGCACTACCTCCATTAATTTTTGGTGTTTCCCATGATAAGGTTGCAGTTTTATCTCCAGTAACAATTAATAAATCCTGTGGTTTTCCAGGTGCTTGAGTAATATCTATTTTTCTATAAAGTGAAAATTGCTTACCACTTGCATAGCCACTAAATATTCCTTTACTAGAATCACTTAGCTGATAATTAGTATTGTTATCTGTCAAATATAGTCCACTCATACCATCTGTAATCTTAATTACATGATCAGCAGCTCCATTTAAATTAACATCATTACTTGTAATACTTAAAACCCCTTTGTCACAACTTATTACATAATTACCTTCCAAACTAGTAAATGTCCATTCATAACTACTATAATCACCAGTAAGATAATCAACATCACTATTTAATCCAACATCTTTTGGTACTAATCCTGTTCTTCCAGCATTAGTCATAACTTCAGTCGATACAACGTTATATTTAGGTAATGTATTTTTAGTATCAGTAAATACCATAAAATATTTATCACCACTTACAATATCACTAACTTTATTGACTAATGTGTAAACATCACCATCAGTCACATCTACAGCAGTTGCATTGAAAGAAGCTTTAATTACAGTTGAGTCACTTCCATCAGTTACATTTAAATTAATTGTTGCATCACCCTTACTTGCTGCACAAACTAAAACAGTGTTTCCATTACCCTCAACAGATAAAATATCAGGATTACTGCTTGACCATTCAAATGTTGGATTTTCTACATTAGAAACCTCTGCAGTTAATGAAATTGCACCACCAACTGGAACAATATCCATTCCATCATTTATAATCTTAACAGATGGTCTAGCCTTAACTTTATTTAAATCAATATCATCAGGGCTTGTAATAATACGAGTATCTAAATCATATCCACTTTCATTTTTATAACTGTTTCTTACCCCTTTACTCTTAAGGTTATATTTACCACTTGTAGTATAACGATTTACTTCTACTCTATTTTCATAAATTGTAAACATTGTCGAAGAAAGTATATCCTCAGCACTAGTATTAACCTGATTATAATAACCAGTATATCCTGGATTCATATATGTAAAGTTTAAAGTTTCAGCTTTCCATTCTGTACGACTTGATTGAGCGATATTAATACTATCTCCTTTAGCAAGATATATACAAGAACCTCCAAGATAATCATCCCAACCATTTGAATGATCATGTCCAAATAGGAAAATAATATTTAATCCCTCAGCACCAGCTTCATTAAGTACATCAAATAATAAATTCGCATATTGAGCATCACCATCATTACGAGTACGCATACTATAATGTAATGGTAAATGAGATACTACAAAAATAGGTTTACTATAACCCCCAACAAGTTTATCATCAAGGTAACCTTTCAAATTATTTGCTGTTCTTTGAATTGTTCCCCTATCATTGTTAAACCACATATAATCAGATTCATTAATAACAAATACACCATAATCCTTGGCATCATTTGCACCACTTGAACTAATTCCTGGTGTACTAGCAGGATCATGGTTTCCCTTTGCAAATACCATATTATCCTCACTAAGAGATGACCATTTTGAATTAAACACATTTTTGATAGAATTTATACCATGCGATGTATCACTTGGCATATTATAATCGTAATCCCCTGCATATAATGCACCATCTACTGTTGTATGTCCATCATCTATCATAGTATCAATGATAGATCCAAGTATTCCTTCCCCTTCAGCATCACCTGTTTTTGCTTGATAATCAGAAGCCGCAAAAACTCTTGTTATCGGTGTATCAGCAAATATTGGTGTAACTGTACTCATGCAAAGCATGAAAATTAATGCAATAGATGTAATAAATTGAAATCTATTACGTTTCATAAGTTGTACTTCTGGTATATTATAAATAACTTTATTATACCTTTTCCTTTCTCTAAATTTTTCAAATTACGAAAGTGATGTGTACAATGACTTATTTTTATTATAAGTTTGAAAATTTTTGAAAGAGTTTCATTACTGTTTTCAATTGAAAACAGTTAGTTTAATTGCTAACCTTACATTTTTCATTAAATCTTATTAATATTTATCTACTATTATATTTAGACATAATTTAAGAACATATTATTATATTTTATTTCTACTAATTTTTATGATATTATTTTTTCTTAAAACCGCAATAAAAGATTCAATGTTTTTTAAATTATAGAAATATGATAAATTACTATAAATAAAAAATCTATTAGTAAAAACAGTAACATTATAACCCTAGAATCAAAACTTTATTAATAGTGTGGATAAAAAATAAGGAAATCAGCTACTAGTATCAGCTCTCTTATTTAGACCCTTTTAGTATAATTATCTATACTAAAATATATAATTCAAATGAAACTAATAATATACAATACTTTATTACATAAAAATCATTACTAATCTAAATATTATAAACACTCTACCATTCATTATCAAAATTAAAATCCCAATTAATCCTTCAGTAAATATTTATAATATAATTTTAACTCCCAAATAACTATTATAACTCAAACATTCATAAGATCTTACAATAAGAAAGTTATTAAAAGTAACTTTTATATAATTTAGTGTAATAATATTAATCAATACTACTAAAATTATTATTCTCAGTGTACACTTTTATTCACTTTTTAAAACTATAAATACTAGCCAATCTTATTTAAATATCATTAATTAAAAATTAACAGTGTCAAAAAAGTTATCATTTTTACAATAAATCCCATTATATTTCTATTTCTTTATTTAACATGATTTTTTCTAAAAAAACATATAAACTTAACAATCTCTTCCCATACAAAAATAATATCTACTACAATTATTATTAACCAAACATAAATAACAAGAAACACATTATTAAAATCATATTATTTTTATTAATTAGTTATATTATTCAATAATTAATACCATAAACTAAATATAAATATTTTTGAATAAAACATAAAATCATTCAATCTATAATATGCTTTCTAAAAATATTTTCTTTAAAGTTATAAACTTTTCTTAGAAATACTATTAATTATAAAATATTTACCATAAACATTTTAAAATCTCACATATAATAAAGAACAGTCCAAATAAAATTTATTCGTATACCTATTCTACTATCTATATGCATCAATTTTTCTAAAAAAATATAACCCTAAATTATAAACCCTTCTTATAAAACTAAATTTTCATAACTATATTAACACTATCCTATATATTAACTTATTTATCACATATAACAAAATCCACACATTTGTAAATGACATAGTTATATATATATTTAATTATAGCACGAAAACGCTTACATAACAATGATAAAACATATGATGATTCTAAAAAACATCAAAAATTAGCCTTAATTAAATGCATAAAATCTTTTAAAAAACTCATGATACACCTCCTTTTATTTCATATTTGTGTTAAAATAAGATTTAGGGAGGTTTGAATATGATAACATTTTATGTATCTAGTTATGGTAAAAATGATGATAAAGGAATTTATATTATTAATTTAAACGAAAAAAAACAAGAGTTTTCTCTTGTTCAGCACATTGTTACACAAGATTATCCATCTTATATGATCACTAAAAATAATACTTTATACATTGCTTACAAAAATGCTAGTCGTTCAAATAATAGTGGTGGATTAGGGACTTTTTCAATTTATAAAGATGAATTAATAATTAATAATAATTATAATTCTAATGGGCGTTCATATACCCATTTATGTGTTAGTGATAACTCACGTTATCTCTTTGCTGCAAACTACCTCGTTGGATCAACTGCTTCTTATTTATTAGAAAATAATTATATTAAAGAAAAAATAGGTGCTATTCATCATACTGGCCTAGGACCTGATCTACTTAAAAGACAAACGGGACCTCATTGTCATTGTGTAGGAATCACACCTGATAAAGAATTTATCTATGCAGTTGATTTAGGGGCTGATAAAGTGATAATGTATTCTTATAAATATGGTAAATTAGAAGAATCACCAAATCATAATTTAAATATTGTTCCTGGTTCAGGACCTAGACATATGATTTTTTCTAAAGATGGGCGTTTTGCATATCTTGTTAATGAAATAGCTAATAATATTATGGTTTTCAAATACTATGATAAATATTTTAACCTAATTCAAGTTATTCATACTACACCTCGGCATTTTCATGGATTTTCTAGCGCAAGTGCTATTCGCTTAAGCAAATCTGGAAAACATTTATTTGTTTCCAACCGTGGACATAATAGCATTGTTTTATATCGAGTTAATCAAGAAACAGGTAAATTAACATTGCTATACATGGTTCACACTGGAAAAAATCCACGAGATTTTAATATTCTTGAAGATCAATATCTAATAATTGGTGCTCAAGATGATAATGAAATTGAATTATTTACATTTAATGAAGAAAGAGAAGAACTGGTAAGAACTGCTAATACCCTAGCAATCCCTTCACCAGTATGTATTACAATTAAGGAGGAATAAATTATTATGAAATATGAAATTAAAGGGGATAATCTTCCCATTGTTATTTGCCATCTTGTAGAAGGAGAATCAATGATAACAGATAGTGGTGCAATGAGCTGGATGGAACCTGGAATGAAAATGGAAACAATTAGTGGGGGCATATCAAAAGCTTTTGGTAGAATGTTTAGTGGTGAAACAATATTCCAAAACCGTTATACAGCTACAAATGATGGAATGATTGCTTTTGCCTCATCTTTTCCTGGAAATATTAAAGCAGTTGAAGTAAAACCAGGTCAAGAAATCGTTGTTCAAAAATCTTCATTTTTGGCTGGAACTAGTGATATCGAAATGTCTGTATTTTTTAACAAAAAATTTTCATCAGGTTTCTTTGGGGGTGAAGGTTTTATCATGACTAAAATCGGAGGTACTGGTACTGTCTTTTTAGAAATTGATGGTTCTGCAATCGAATATGATTTACTACCTGGTCAACAAATGATTATTGATACTGGTTATCTAGCAATGATGGATGCAACCTGTTCCATTGAAATTCAAAGTGTAAAAGGCATAAAAAACAAATTATTAGGCGGTGAAGGCTTTTTCAATACTGTCATTACTGGCCCTGGAAAAATTATTTTACAATCAATGCCAATTAGTGCAGTAGCATCTAGTATAATTCCATTCCTACCTACTGGAAAATAAAATAATTTTATATAAAATATTTACAAAAATCACCACTGAAAGTATATTATATATGTATATATTCTAGTTATGTATAATTAAAATATCTAATTATACAAGGAGGTTTTCTATGATTAATAAGACATCAAGTATTGAATTCAAAAAATATGGTTCTACTTATGAAGAACATTTATCATCTAAAGACAATAATCTAATATGTAGAAAATTAAATACATCTAGCCAAGTTATTAGTCATATGTACTGTTTTTCTTGTGAAGTATATATTGAACTTACAGAAGGAATTGCTTCTATTTTAATTGGTGATAGCTTAGATCCTGAAAAATTAGAAACATTTGCGATTCACCATTATTTAAAAATAGAAGCTAACAAATATTTTAATATTATTCCTCTATCCCAAGAAATTGAAAGTTACCTAATAACTCCTTCAAATTATAACCTAAAAACTGAATTTTTAAATCCTCCCTATGTTTATAAACCAATTGTATCTAAGTTAAAAATTAAAGAAATTCTTGGTTATTATTATGTAATCAAAAGTCCAAATTACCGATTTAAAGGAGAAACCCATAAACATTATGAATTAACATATGTTGATCACGGAAGTCTTGATACAACTGTTGAAGGTACAACATACACATTAAATAGCTATGATCTAATGTTATATGGACCAAATCAATTTCATACACAACAAATTACAATCAATAAATCATGTTCATATTTAACTGTTATATTTGATATGAAGATAATTGAAGATGATATGATCCTCAATCGTGTTTTTCACTGCGACAATGAACTTCATAACATATTTAATAAATTTGTTAAAGCTAGTTCTAATTCATTACCATATTCTAAAACATTAATGTTATGTTATTTACAAGAAATTATTATATTACTAACTCAACACGATTCTTCTATTGATCTCAAACATATCTCTACTGGCTCAATGCAGCATTTTCAAGATGAATTATTACAAGAAATCTTAGACTATATGAATTCAATGATTACTGAACCACTAACAATCGAAGAAATTTGTCATAAATTTTCTATTTCACGTTCATCTTTACAAACATTATTTAGAAATAATTTAGAGATTTCTCCTAAAAACTATATGGTTCAAATAAAATTAAAAAAGAGCAAAGAGCTTATTCGTGAAAATAAATATACTATTAGCGAAATTGCATTTATGCTAGGCTTTAGTTCAATACACTATTTTTCAAGAACATTTAAACAACATTTTAATCTTACACCAAGTGAATATGCTAAAAAAATATATAAATAAATTAATAATCTTTACCTATAGTCTACTTAGTTTTATATATAGGTTATATTTTAAATCTAAAAAATGGTCAAATACTGTTATACAGCTTTGACCATTTTTTTATTTAACTCTATTTATCCTTTTAATTAATTCTCTTTCTTTTTTTACTTCCATAGACTCCTAATGAAGCAATTGCTAAACCTAGTAATGAATACATCATATTTGTTGTATCTCCAGTTTTTACACCTCCTGGTTTTACTAATGTACTAGTATCTACTGTACTTCCAAGTTTCGCTTCTAATCCAAATAATGCTTTTGTTAGAGCTGCAACTGCAACTTCTACTTCTTCTTTTGTTGCTTCTGGATTATTTAATACTTCATTTGCTTTTACCATTACATCATCTACTGCTTTTAATGATGTTGATGTGTAGTTTTCTCTATTTATTCCATTTGCCTTGTTGATTAAATCTTGTAATAAATCTTTATTTGGTTTTAATCGTAGATTGACAAATGCTTTTACTAACTCTGTATATACTTCATCTACTTCTTCCTGCATTGCATTTTCGTTACCTAATACACCTTCTGCTTTTTCTAATACTGGTAACATTGCATTCCATGTAGATTCTATGTATTCACTTGCTGTTAAGTTTGCTATTTGATCTACTATCTTTTGTAATGCTGTTTTATCTCCTTTGAAGAATTCCAGCATATGCATTACACTAGCTAGTCTATCAAACGCATTATCTACCTCAGCTTGTGTAGCACTAGCATTAGCATAAATAGTTTGAGCATTTTCTAATGCTGCATTGAATTCTTCTACTACTGCTGGTACTACATTTTCTAAACTTGCACTTTCTGCCATTTCTATTGCAATAGCTAATGCTGTTTTATTTGTTGTTTTATCTACAGATTGTAAGTTATTATATGCCACAACTAATGTTTCTAGTGCATCATCTACTTGAACTTGTTGCGAAATACTATCAGAATTAATTGAAATTGCTTTATCTAAAGCTGCTTTAAATTTAGCAAAACTTTCCTTTGTATAAAGACTACTATCTGTATTTTCTACTTTTATAATAAATTCATTTAAAGCATCACGATTTACTAAATTACTAGCATTTTCAATTTCACCCAATTTAAATTTAGCTTGCTTAATATAACATAAATCAGTAGTAACTCCATTAGGCCAACTTAATGAGAAATCTTTATCCCAATGACCATAAGAATTCATAATAAAGGTTCCATCTTCTAAAACCACTACCCCAGCATAACCAGTATCACCTGATTTAGCATTATTAGCCCAATCTTCAGCTAATAAAATATGGTACTCACCATCATTTTGCTCCATTAAATCCTCATAAGTTCCTACCCAAGCTATCCAATCACCACAAGTCCAATCATTATATCCATCAAACTGATTATTACCATTTAAATCATATTTAATTTCTCTAAATGTAATTACTAAGCGTCCACTAATTGGATCATATGAAGCTTTATGTCGTTCACCAGCCAATGATCCTGGTAGATCCATTGGTTCACTCCATGTTTCTCCTTCATCATCAGAATAAATTAACGTAGCTGGATTATTATGAGATTGACTTCTTGCAAGACCAACTATACGTTTTCCATCTGGTGATCTAAACATTCCAATTTCACACATTTGATAAGTTGATTCAATTGAACGATACTCATTTAAATAAGGAACTGGATCCGTCCATTGCTCATCACCATTTTCATCAAACGTTAGATATGTTTTAAAGTTTACATAATTATAACTATGATAAACACCCATCCATTTTTGAATATAATTTCCATCTTCGTCTTTTAGTTGAACTAAGCTTGCCATAGCAACTATCACATCATTATTAGCATTATCATAACTTCTTCTTGAATACCAATGATTATATTCATTCCATGTCTCACCATTATCATCAGAATAACTTGTATTCCATCCATATTGATTACCATCATTGTCTGTTCCCCAACCTGGACATGCTGTAATTAATAAAATTCTTTCAGTACCATCAGCTAAATTTAAGATATACATAGTTGGTGTTTCCTGAGACCCTATCCATGATGATGGTGTATCAGTTTTTTCCGTCCATGTTTCACCATTATCATCACTAATTCGCATGATTAATGGTCCTTTTCCATGTCCTTTAGGATATGCTGTAATTAATCTACCTGTTTTTGTGCGTACCATATCTGGCTGTCCTAAATATTGTCGATCAGTATTAGGAGCTTTTTCAATATCAGATAAGTTATTTTCAGATAATTGATACATTGGTATTTTACTTGTAATTGAAATATTTTTCTTTACTGTAATTAGTACTTCTTCTCTATATCCACCAGCTTTATTTTCTACAATAATTTTTACTGTTCCACGTTTTAACGCAGTAACAACTCCTTGTTCATCTACAGAAGCAATTTGTGGATCATTTGATGTATATGTAATACTTTTATCATCATTATCGCTAATTAAATTAGTTTCGATTTGATAAGTATCATTAATAAACATTGTCTTACTAGTTTCTGTTAAATTCAAACCATTCAATAACATATTTGCATTAATTTCACTAGTATTTAACACTCGATTATATACCTTAATCTCATCAATATATCCAGTAAATCCAGTACCACCAATAATATCTAATGGCAACAATGTTTTATTTGTTTTAGTCCAAGCATTAGTATTTACTAAAGTACCATTTACATACATTGATAGACCATCACTTTTACTTTGAGTCCAAGTAATATTATACCATTCATTTTGATTAAAATCATATGTAAAAGTTAATACATCTCCACTATTTTTTCCAACATGATACCCTGCACTACGATCACTAGCTAATTTTAAATCAAATGAATAATCTTTATTAGAATCCATTAAAACTGAAATACGATCAGTAATAGGTGCAGTTGATTTTACCCAATAACTTATTGACCAAGAATCATTTTCTCCAACACCTGAACCACTATTAAATGTAACATTTTTATTTTCTTCTTCAATATACAATGCATTACCTGATTTACCTTTAGCAAAATCAGCCCCATTCACTGTACCATTTCTACTACCCCAATTATCAGTTGCATCATTATCATCAAATGAATAATAAGCTACTCGAGCAATTTCCTCAATTTGAGGTGCAGTAACTGTAACTGTAATAATATCCTTTTTAGTTGGATCTTGATTTGATACTGCTGTAATTATGGCACTACCCATACCATTTGCACTAATTAATCCACTATTTGATACACTAACAATATTAGGATTTGAACTACTCCAATCAATTTTTGTATTAAGTACATTTGATGGATTTACTGTTGCATGAAGTTGTTTTGAATTTCCAAGTGCAAGT
Source organism: Thomasclavelia cocleata (assembly GCF_900102365.1). GTDB lineage: Bacteria > Bacillota_I > Bacilli_A > Erysipelotrichales > Coprobacillaceae > Thomasclavelia > Thomasclavelia cocleata. The sequence goes on from NZ_FOIN01000002.1 coordinate 19,361, forward strand.
TGTAAATCATTTTCCAAAATATCTACAGATTCTACTTCATCTGTACCACTTTCTTTTAAAATTAAATACTTTTCTGTTAAAGCATCAAGATCATTTTTAAATATACTCATTTCTTGAGCTAATTTTGTAACATTTGCTTTACTTAAATATTGTCTACTTGTATTAGCAGTTAACGTTAGCTTCGCATACATAGCATCAACATCATCTTGTAATCCAGGAATAGCAGCTACCATTTGTTTAATTTTATTAACATCTCGTATCCCCTGAGCCATTTTCTCTAAACGAACTGAACTCTTTGAAACTGGATTTTCAGCATCTTTTAAATCTGGATAAATCAAGAAACAATCTCCAGGTTCAAAAGCATTATGAGTAGCATCATTTAATGGATCAACTACCCAAGCATCATATGCCCAACGCAAGAAACCAGCAGTTTCCAGACCAGCATTAATAATTGACCAATAACTTTCTACTGGAGCACTTAAAGAAAAGTTTCCAGGCTGATGTTCTGTACATGAATATAAAGTTGTTCTATATCCTAATGCTTCACGATCTTTAACTAATTGTGAAAATTCTACTGGATGCGCATCTGCAGCTGTATCACCAACATTTAAATCAGTAACTCTTAACGCTAAATCATGTTTGTTTACAAATCCATCCATAGCCCCTGCTGTTTTTAAAGGCTGATCATGAATATTTCTTACTGAATCAATCAAATCAAAAGCAACACTGCTAAATCCTCTTTCATCAATTCCTATATATGACTCATCAAACCACCCTTTTTCCATTAAATGATCAATAAGCTTTCTTAAAAAATCTGTCCAAACTTGATTATAACGAGCACTACCTACTGTATATCTTTCATATACAAGTTGGTCATTTTCCCAATATGTAAATGAGTTATGCCATGGTGCAATACTGTATAGTACAATTTTATCACCTATACCTAAATCCTTATTAAATTGTACCCATTTATCAAAGTCAGTAAAATCATATGTAAAGCTTCCATTTGCTTCTTTTGTCCATTTGATCATTGAAGGATAATGCACATCATTTGCACTGTATGTTTGACCAGCCCAAGCTTCCTCACTAATTGTAGTAGTAATTGCATGTCCACCTATATTCTTATAAATTTCCATTCCAGAACGCATAATATTTAAATGTTCTTCTGAGAATGGTTCAACATTATAATATTCTGCTGAACTATATGGATATTGCCATAATTCAATATCAAAAGTATTTTTATATGTTGAAACATCGTTTAATATTTCGTCTTGAACATTTATAACATATGTAAATTCTAATGGTGCATCTAAACCATCTGCAGTTACTGTTATAGTTGTTTGGTAACTTCCTGCTTTTGCATCACTAGGAATAGTAATTTCTACCCAAACTGGTTGAACTTTATTAAATTCAATATTAATAGGGTTAGTTTGATATAAAATATCAGAACTTTCTGAACGATTCGTACCATTATCAGCTGGAATCTCACGATTTGGATCACCATATCCTAAATATGAACCATTATAAGCCTTAGTAGACTTAATAAAAGTTGTTTTTACATTTTCTTTATCAATAACATTGTCACCATCTACAAGATCTCCTGAAATAATAGTAACATTCTTTAATTTGCAATCTTTAGATATTAAAGCAATTTCAGAAATTGCTTTATCATTTTTCCATACTGTTAATTCTTTAGAAATAGTACCCATTTCCTTAACTTCATTGTAACGATCTTGAGTATATTGAGTGTCAGTATCAACAATACTTCCTCCCATATTAGCAACCGCCTCAGTTACTGTAACAGTTACTGTTTTAGTAATATTAAATTTAGGTAAATAAACTGTAATTACCGCTGTTCCTTTACCCTCTGCTAAAATTATCCCCTCATTACTAACACTAGCAACCCCATCATCACTCGAAGTATATTCAACTTCATTTACAACTGCATAATCAGGTGAAACAGTATAATTAATTTGTTGTTTTGCACCTTCCATTAATGTATATGAAGAAGATTCTAATGTAATATCTTCAACAGTATATGGAGCATGATATACAATAACCTTTGCACAATCAATTAATGAATTAGTTGAATTTGTATCTCTTTTTCCAGTAGCAACAGCCTTAAAAGTATGTGGCCCCTCATCCAATCCATCAAATGAAGTTATAAAAGTAGAATTAATATTGCTTGAATTATACAAGCTGTACTCTCCCATTTCTACATCGTCAATATAATACTTTACCATTCCCATTGGTCGATTTTTTCCTGCATAAACATCTATTTTATGACCAATAAAATCAACCTGATACCAGATTGCTTCTGGATTATTTACAGATGGTGTATCTGACCAAATATGTTCACTATTTCCCCCTGAAGACCACCCTGTATCAGAGAAAGTAAATTTATTTGTTGTTCCAGTTGTTTTAGTATGTGGTATAACTAATCTTTCAACTTCTCCCAATCTTGAACCAAAAACCTTTGCATAACTAATTTGTAGTCCTTTTTGATTTCCATCATTAGGTAAAGTAACAGTTACTGTATGTTCACCATATACTAAATCTTTTCTAGAATATAATACAGATTCCTTTTTTCCAGTTGTTTCAATCGCTAAAGTCTGAGCTGCTTCATCATCCAACTGGAATGTATTTTTATCAGAACCTGTTGGTGTGATTCCAATTAATTCTACACCTGTCCCTATAAAAGTAAAACAATAACTATGTTTACTTGCTTCTGTATTATCTGTAGTCCAAACCCAATGCTGTGTATTTAATTCACCTGTACCATAATTAGCATCACTATTCGACCAGCCAGTAGCACCATCTACATCAACTCCAGCAGAGTAAGTAAAATAATTATCTTCTGTATCAGAAGTTACAGAATCATCAATAATTAAAAACTCTTCATTTGCTGATACTTTTGATGAAACAGGAGCAACAATACTCATTACCATCATCAAACATAGCATTAACTTAAAAAAATTATTTTTCATTCTTATCCCCTTTCCAAAGCCATTAATCATCAAAAAATATATTTACACCTCCTCATCTTATATAAAATATTTTTATCTTTACTATATATTCACATACAACACAACAGAAGTAAATAATATCAGAAATTTTTAAATATAGTCCATAAAATATTATACCTATTTTTGTGTTTATTACCTTTTAACCAAGTCTTTGCTTACTATTTGATTTATTTTTCACCTTATCATTATTATCAAAATAAAATTCGAAATTTAATATTATTTTTCAATACTATGCTCTTATATACTAATTCTTAATCTAATATACCCATTACTTTAAATACAATAATATTCCTATTTCCTATGAACATATATTCTTTAATCCCATTACATATTTATTTATATTTTTCAAATTCCATATCACAATGAACTCTCTTAATATTGGTTAATGGTTAACAATTGCGATATTACCCCACAATAAACTTTCATCCCTAGATATACCCGATAGGGTATTCAGTGATTTATTGCCCCTCCCATTGAACTGTACGTATGGGCTCTACATTTATATCGCTATCACAAACTCTTAAGATAGTAGTTAAGGGGATGGACTAATCCTGGTCTATCCCCTTTTCCTATGCTTAGAACTTTCGGTGATAATATAAAGTTTACGACATCCATGCCACTTCTTCTATACCACCCTAATCTTGTATTTGCACATTTATAGATTTCTTCTTCACTAAACCTGCATCGACATGCTTTGTTTAGCCTCATCAGATTTCTGTTCGTAACCTCGAAGATTTTGTTACACCACTTCCTTCACCCATAACATCGCTGTTAACGGCTTGTGATTCACTACACTTGGCGGTAAATACCCGTGGTTGGACTTTCACCAACTAGATGTATGCCATGCTCGGCACACTTAAAAAAACGATTATGAATAAGATTCATTCATAACCGTTTAATCATTATTAATCTTCTTTTTTTCTTAGTAAACTTAGCCCAGCTAAACTTAACATTGTTAATCCTGCAAAGACTATCATTAAACCATTATCTCCAGTTTTTATACTTGTTGTATCTCCAGCTTTTACTGGTGTACTAGTATCTACTGTATTTCCTGGTTTTGCTTCTAATCCTTCAAGGGCTTTTGTTAATGCTTTCTTGGCTGCTTTTACTTCTGCCTCACTTGCTTCTGGATCTTCTAATACTGCTTGTGCTTTTATTACTTCATCTGCTACTACTGCCCATGTATTAGCTGTATAACTTGCAGCATTTAACCCATTTGCCTTATTAATTAAATCCGCTAATAGATCTTTATTTGGTTTTAATCTTAAGTTCAAGTATCCTCTTGTTAATGCATCACATGCTTCATCCACTTCTGCCTGTGTTGCTTTTTCATTTCCTAATACTTCTTGAGCTGCTTCTAATTCTGGTAACATTGCTTGCCACGAAGATGCAACATATTTATCTTCTTCTAATCCTAATACTTTATTTACCATTGCTTCCAATAATGATTTATCTACTACTTCCACTTCTTCTAAACCATTTATTGCTACCTGTAAATTATCATATGCTTCATCTACTTCTTCCTGCATTGCATTTTCATTGTTTAATACTGTATTTGCATTTGTTAATGCCTCTTGTAATGCTGACCAGCTTTCTTCTGTATAGTTTCCTTCTACTAATTCAGATGTTGAATCTACAAGAGCCTGTAATTCAGTCTTATCGCCTTTTAAGAATTCTAACATATGCATTGCTACTGATAATCTTGCAAATGATGCATCTACTTCTTCTTGTGTTGCACTATTATTAGCTAAGATAGCTCTTGCTTCTTCTAATGCAGCATTGAATTCAGTTACTACTGCTGGTACTACTTTATCTAAATCTTCTGTTGTTACATTACCTGCCATTTCAACTGCAATTTGTAATGCCGTTTTGTTTATGTCTGATACGTCAACTGCCACTAAAGCGTTTTTAGCATCTATTAATATCTGTTTTATTTGATCAACATCATCTTGAGAACTATTACTATTATCAGCAATAATAGCTTTAGCTACATTTAAAGCAGATGTATAAGTTACCCAAGACTCAGCTGTATAATCACTTTCTTCTAAATCATCATATTCATTAACTAATGCTACTAAACTATCAATATTACCACGCTTAATTAATATATTTTCAGCATTCATTAATGATTCTAACATATCATCCACTTCTTCTTGTGAACCTAAATTAGCTACTAAATCCTTAGCCTCTTCTAATAATTCCTCAAAAACTTCAACACTTGATACTGTAAAATCAGTTCTACTAATAACATCTAATTCTTCTATTTTTGCCACTAAAAAGCTAATATCAATTTGCTCTTCACCATAAACTTTAAATTCAGCTGCCGTTACAATTGTATTAGAAGCCTCAGGTCGCCAATGATATGTACTAGTTCCACCTAAACGTACATATCTAGCTTCAACTCGAGAATCTAAAATTATATCTGTTATTCCATGACCAGTTCTAGCTGTAGCCCCAGTTGCAACTTGATTCCAATTTTCTCCATCCATACTTATTTCAATAATATATTCTAAAATATTACCTGTGCAATTTATACCTTGAGTTTGATCATATCGTGGTATATATTGAAATTTATTTAAAATATATGAACTTCCTAAATCATATGTTAGATATTGTGGAATTTCAGTATTGTTCTCATTTGCAGAACTTGCCCAATACGTATTTGTATTATCATCGTTAGCCCTATCTGGTGTTGCACTTTCACCGCTATCATATGATGTTGCAGTTGCAGTAATTCTATCTTGTGGAATCAATCCACTTTCTTCATTAGTTACAAATTCGTTATATCCTAACGCAGTATCTAATACTTTTAATCCAATTATTCCTTCAAATCCTTCACTACCAATTACTGTTTTACCAGCATCAATTACATAAGTCTTATTTTCTAATTTATATGCAGAACTTTGCAAATTTCCATCTACATATAACTTTAAAATACCATTATTTTCTTTAACAGCTTGAATTTTATGATTTTCACCATTATTAACAACTGCTTTTGATGTAGCTGTTACACCATTTAAAGTAAAATAAGCTTTTCCATCCTCATTGATCCCTACTTTGTAACCATTTGTTTGCTTAGCTAAAATCTTATTACTATTTGTACTATTAATATCTACAAGAACACTAAAGCCATTATTATCACTTAATGAGTTAGTAGTAGTTCCAACTGTTTTTTCTCCAATTAAAGTATCAGTTTTAACTGTCAAAGCTACATTATTTTTATGATATACAACGGTTTTTTCTAAATCCTTAATTACATTTCCATTTAAATCAACAATATCATTTGCTTTTACAACAATTTCCTTACCATTTAATAGTTTATTTGCTAAAACAATTTCATAAGTTATTTGATCAACACTCTTATTAACTTGTTCAATTTCAACTTCTTCACCACCAACTTCAACAGAAAAACTATTTCCAACTACTTTTTCATTAAATTTAGCTATAAGTGTTTTATCACCATCAGTTGCAAGTTTAACATAATCTGGTGCAATCACATCCTGAGTTGTTGATAAAGACCAAATTCTTGTTTCACCTGGTTGTAAAGTAACAGTTACTTCATCACCATAATTAAATGTTTGGTATACATTGTTTCCATTTTCAGGCATACTATAACTATGAGTTAATGTATTATATAATGTTTTTCCTTGAATAGATTCTGATAAACCGATATTTCGATCTAAAATAAATGTTATTGTCTTAGCTGTAGTATCTGGATTTCTCATTGAAATAATTCCATCTTCACCATCCCAAGCTGAAAAACCATAAGTATCATAAGTTGTCGAAGACCCAATGCCACCTAACTTAACACCATTAGCTGGATTTCCACCAATCATTTTTGCATTTTGTAAAATATGGAAATTTTCTTCAGCCCAAGCTAAAAATTCAGCATTGACCTCATATTTACCTTTAGTCATAATTGAATCTGAATAATATAATTCCCAGAATCCTGTTCCTCTAGTTGACATCATGTATAAATAATTTTTAAATTGTTCATCTGTCATAGAATTAATATTAATACCTGTACCCTCTACGCCATATACAGGATCATGATTGTAAAGATTAGCAAGAGGAAATTGAAATTCATGCGATTTAATAAAATCATAATATACAGCTTCACGATATGTTAACATTGTATCCATTTTATTATTAATAGGTCCAGTATCTCCTCTATCATGTGTACATTGAATCCATACACTGTTAGCCCATTGTAAATACCAAGGACTAGGATTTACATAACAAGTCAAAGAGATCCATAAATTATTAATATTATCGTCCTTTTCACTTTGACGAACAGCTTCCATTAAATCAATCCATGCTTCCCACAAATCAGTCACATGATACATATTTTTATATCCACCTGTCATATGATTATTTGCATATCCAGGTACTCCCTCAATAGCTGGAAAAGCATTATATTGATATGTATCTGCAAAACCATCCCATTTCCAATAGTTTACCTTATATTCTTTTTGCCAATTAATTGCCATTTCTTTAAAGTTTTCTACGTACACTCTATCAGCAACATCAATTGAACCCCCAGCCTTACTACCTGTTCCATTCTTGGTTAAGATATCAGCTAAGCTGCCATAGAAATTATATCCACCACGTGGTCCAATCCAAACTCCAAAATTACTTCCAAAGTTATTAACCAATTCACTTGATGTAGTTAAACCATTAGGAAATTTACTATTAAATTCCCAAAAACCAGTAGAATTTAATGTAGTTCCTGAACGTGCCGCATCAACTACTCTTGTATCATTATAATTATTCCATCCATCATCAACAACATACGAATCTAATGGTCTAGTACCTGTTGCATTTAATTCACGATCTATCTCAATAAAAGAGTTAAGAATATTTTCATCATCAATTAACATCATATTATCAAACCATGAATTATACTGTATTCTAAATTCTGAAGGTGTCGCAATAGATTTAATATATTCAAAAAAATCACTTTGAATTACAGCATTTTCAGTACTTCTTGCAGCACCAGCAACAGTTTGCCAAGTCATATAATTAATTTTACCATCAACATTAGCTGCTTGATTATCTTCAACTAATTTGTTAAAAGATTTTCCTGAATAATATCGCATATATCCATTATTATCTATAATCTGTGTATCAGCTACTGGAAATTCACATCCCATAAACATTCCCTGAATATAAATTGGCTGTCCTAAATTTGCTTTAAATTCATCCATCGAAACAACTCCACCTTTGCCAGTTGGAATAGTCCAAGTAACATCATTTTCATTTATATCAAAAGATTCTAAATCAATATAATCAATCACCGCATTTTCTGCTTGATTTTCAGGAATACTAATTTCCATATACTTACGCATGAAGTGATCTCCCTCATACATAACAATTACTTCATTAATTGTATATTCAACATTTTTAAACTCACATGGTTCAAAAGAAAAAGTTACTTTTTTACCAACTTTTTCAACTTCATTAATAGTTGCTGTAGTATCTTCAACTTTTACACCATCATCTTTTAATGTTAAATCACTAGCTTTAAAAGAACGATCATCTACTATTTCTGGAGCCTTATCTTTATGTAAATTAAATTCAGCACCACCTGCAAAAGATGCTCCATTATTTGCAGAAATTGCTACTAATTTAATTTGTGTAGCTGTAGTTTCTTGCGCTAAATTAACATAAATCGGATTAACTCCATCATAAATAAAATTACCTTCAGCAACCTTTTGCCATTGGTTAGAATCAAAAGCTAGATCTTCAGTAATTGTTCCATTATAAACCCAAAGCTCATAACCCTTAAGATTTCCATTTGTTGCCTCACCATTTTGCCTAGGTGTATAGGAAAATGATTGAAAAGTTGTTTGATTATGTAAATTAAATAATACATTATATGGGAAATTTCTACTACCTGTTCCCCCACCATAATTACTATGCCAAATCGAATCAAGATTACCATCAATTAAATTAGCTGCTGGTCCATCACTAGGCCCAGAAACATTTTGATAACTATCTGAAAAAGCAGACCAGTTAGTACGATCAATCGCTTCTAAAGAAATTAGATCTCTTTCTTCTTTAACTGTTTTAATAATAAATTCTTCACTACCATTAGCAGGTGTAAAAACTGTATTTCCACTTTCAGTTCGCTTATTTATTATATTTGTTGTTTCTAGCTTATTATCAGCAATTGAAAACTGTCTTTCAATATACTCATTTCCAATAACAACTTGATTATCTGTAGCTGTTACATTAACATTACTTGATAAAGCCTCGATTTTATTATTTGTTAAAGGAAAACAAGATAATGTAAGTACCACTGCCAATGTGCTCCTTAAAAACTTATTCATTTATTTTCTCCTTTTATATATTTATAGTGTCAAAATAACCTCAATTACAATCTTATATATCTAATTTGTCACTATCTAATATAAATAAATTTTCTATTTATATAACACCCCAACTATCTATATATACTTATTTACAAAACTTATTATCTTTTAAAAAATACTATTTTATAAAATACAATAAATTATATATTCGCACCACCTTTCCTGAATAACAACAAAATTATTTAATAAACCTATCAAAAAAACAATCTCTTATTATTTCAATTCGTTTTACTTTAACCTATACATATCAATATCTCTTTAAGTTAACTTTTCATTACTAAACTTAAATATTATTCAATAACTATTAGAATATTTTTTATATATAAAACAGCGAATTTACTAAATAATTTATAACTATTCTATCTTTTCCATAACCTAACTAAAAAAGATAATATTTCATTCAAAATGTTATTTAAAAATCATATATTTAATTTATAGAAAAGAGTAAAAAATTTAAACATATACATTTAATTAACATAAAAATACTATCCTATATAAATTATAATATATATCGAAATTATTAAAACTATCAAATATCTGTAAATGTTAAAAAAATAGTAACACTTAAACTTATATGTTACCTTATAATAAACATTATTATATAGAGGGAAAATAATTATACTTTAGCACCCCTCATTACACTTTATGTATGGGTCTTGTATATGACGCTACATTTATATGTTAATACAACTTTACTCTCTTGAATACCTCATCTAGATTTTCATCTCTTAAAATTTTTTTAATTAATCCCATATTGCTATTTCTCCCACCTTTTGTAAATCTATTTAGAATCATTCTTTCTACCTTTATTCCCATAAGTTTATGATTCTCATTTATGAAACTATCCTTGATTTCAAATTATCCAAACATTGCTCATAATAAGAATATACCATACAAACAATAAGTCCTTCAGGATTAGATACCTAATACAACCTCAAATAACTTCTTGTGATTATCTTTTTCGTCCAATAGTATCATCACTGTTTTTAAAATTTATTGGATTACATCATCTCCAAGACCTCCCAGGTATAATTTATGAATCCTATTTCTTTCACAATGTCTTAGTTTTAGGTTTACCTTTTAGACTTATATTCGTGAGACAACCCCATCGACCATTTAGTCTTATATCAAGTTTCTTTTCATACACTCGAAAAAAATCGCTACACCATTTCCTTCATCCTCAATATCACTATTAACAACTTGTAGTTCACTACACTTGACGATAACTGCCTATGATTGGTTTATCTCCAACTAAATTAGCACATCTTCAAATAAAAACAGCACAATTACTTGTACTGTCTTTAAAATATTATCACACCATTTTAATATAAAATTAAATATTTATTAAGCCTTATTCACACTTCCAACAACATGCATTTTTGACATTACATACTTTTTAACTTCTTCCTGTCCAACACTACAATATTTCTTTGGATCAATAGCATCAGGATTTTGAGCTAAATATTCTTTGACTCCTTTTGAAAAAGCAATTCTTAAATCAGTTGCATAATTAACTTTACAAATACCACGTCTAACACATTCACTAACTGTTTCATCAGGTACTCCTGAAGTACCATGTAATACTAATGGAATAGAAACAACTTCTTTAATTTCACTAAGACGATCTAAATCCAACTTAGGTTCTCCTTTATAAACTCCATGAGCTGTTCCAATTGCAACAGCTAATGATCCAACACCTGTTTTTTCTACAAATTCTTTAGCTTCTAAAGGATCAGTATATCCACCATCTCCTCCATCTAAATCATCTTCTTTACCACCGACTTTACCTAATTCAGCTTCGACACTTACCTTAGAAGGTGCACAAGCATCAACAACCACTTTAGTAACTTTGATATTATCTTCAAATGATTCATGTGAACCATCAATCATAATTGAAGTATATCCAACTCTTAATGCCTGCATTGCAAGTTCAAAACTATTTCCATGATCTAAATGAATAGCAACTGGTACACTTGCTTTTTGAGCTGCAACTTTTGCATTAGCATAAAAGTAATCTAAACTAGCATATTTTACTGTTGATGGTGTTGTTTGTAAAATTACTGGTGATTTTAATTCCTCAGCAGCGGCAACAACAGCCATAACCATCTCCATATTTTCTACATTAAAAGCTCCTATTGCATACTTATTTTTTTGAGCATCTAATAAAATTTTTTCTGTTGTAACTAATGGCATAATTTATTCCTCTTTTCTTATAAATTTTCTATTCGATTATAACATAATTTTATTATTTATAATAATATTTTGCTAAGATATTTAATATATCTTAAATCCATGTAAAAAGTGCAAAATAATTTTTAACAATTCTAAATACTATTCAAAATATAATTGCTATTATATTGGCGAAAGGAGATGGAAATAATGAATACTAATCCATTAAAAAAACTTGTAACTCTTCAAAAAGAAGGTAAAACTGTCGGAATTTATTCAGCATGTAGTGCCAATAAATATGTAATTGAAGCTACATTAAAACGTGGGAAACAAGATGGTTCATGTGTATTAATTGAAAGTACTGCTAACCAATGTGATCAAAATGGTGGTTATACAGGCATGACTCCATTAGATTTTAAAAACTTTGTTTTAAAAATTGCTGAAGAAGTTGGTTTTGACAAAAATAAATTATTCCTTGGAGGAGATCATTTAGGGCCTCTTACTTGGACTGATCTTAATGAAGAAGAAGCAATGAAAAATGCAACTGAACTAATTAAACATTATGTAGGTGCTGGATTCACTAAAATTCATATTGATACAAGTATGAAAGTTAATGATGATAATCCTGATACTCGTCTAAGCGATGAGACTATTGCTAGACGTGGAGCATATTTAGCTAAAGTCGCTCAAGAAACTTATGTTGAGTTATTGAAAAAAGACCCTAATGCTATTGCTCCTATTTATATTGTTGGTAGTGAAGTACCAATCCCTGGTGGAGCTGTAGGTGCTGAGGATAATGGTGTTGCAGTAACAAAAGTAGAAGACTTTAAAGCAACTGTAGCAACATTTGAAAAAGCATTTTTAGATAATGATTTACAAGATGCTTGGGATAATGTTATTGCAGTTGTAGTACAACCTGGGGTTGAAGAAAAAGACTCTGGATGTACTGAATATGATCGTGAAAAAGCTAAAGAATTAATGGCTTCAATTAAAGATTATCCTAATTTAATTTTTGAAGGTCATTCTACAGATTATCAAACAAAAATCAAATTAAAAGAATTAGTTGAAGATGGTGTAGGTATCTTAAAAGTTGGTCCAGGTTTAACATTTGCTATGCGTGAAGCATTATTTGCATTAGCACATATTGAAAAAGAACTTTTATATGGTATGGATGTAGAAACAAGTAACCTAATTGATGTTTTAGATAAAGCAATGTTAGAAGATGAAAAATATTGGAAAAAACATTATCAAGGTACTGAATTAGAAATTCGCTTAAAACGTAAATATTCTTTCTCAGATCGTTGTCGTTATTACATGCCTTTGCCTAATGTAAATGATGCTATCAATACAATGATTAATAATTTAAATACTTATGGGATACCATTAAATCTTTTAAGCCAATTTATGCCTATTCAATATACAAAAGTACGTGAAGGATTACTTGAAAATAATCCTGAAGCATTAATCATTGATCGTATTATTAATACAATTGATGAATATTTATATGCAACTAATCAAAAAGAACTATTATAATAATTTTATTCCTTACAACAACATTATAAATTATCAATAATAACTCTTTATAATAGTTCATAATATAAAAGAGCTAGATGACTTAACCTCAATCCAGTTAACATCAGCTCTTTTGTTTAACACAAAACTTTGAATAATTTTACAACAAAATATATAAAATTAATTTTCTTTACCAGGTGATATGAATATCACCTTTTTTGTTGTTAATAAATAACTTAAAAATATGTTATTTTACAACTTTGCAGTAAATACAGTGCTAAAACCTTTTAACCAAAAACACTTTTTCACTATTTTAAAAAAACTTACTAAACATAAAAGTTATACCAACTATCACTACACAAAAAAACAAGACCCATTAATGGGCCTTGTAGAACATAAAATTATATTTATTTATGTTTTCTTTTTTTATTTCCATAAACTCCTAATGAAGCAATTGCCAAACCTAGTAATGGATACATCATATTTGTTGTATCTCCAGTCTTTACACCTACTGTTGTATCTCCTGGTTTTACTGGTGTACTAGTATCTACTGTACTTCCTGTTTTTGCTTCTAATCCAGATAATGTTTTTGTTAGAGCTGACACTGCAGCTTCTACTTCTTCTTTTGTTGCTTCTGGATTATTTAATACTGCACTTGCTTTTTCTACCTCAACATCTACTGCCTTTAATGATGCTGATGTGTAATTAGCTCTATTTATTCCATTTGCCTTGTTGATTAAATCTTGTAATAAATCTTTATTTGGTTTTAATCTTAAATTAATAAATGCTTTTACTAATTCAGTGTATACTTCATCTATTTCTTCCTGCATTGCATTTTCGTTACCTAGTACTTCATTTACACTTGGCAATACTGCTTGTAATGCATTCCATGTAGATTCTATATATTCACTTGCTGTTAAATTAGTTATTTGATCTACCATCTTTTGTAATGCTGTTTTATCACCCTTGAAGAATTCTAACATCTGCATTACACTAGCTAATCTATCAAATGCATTATCTACATCAACTTGTGTAGCATCAGTATTTTCATATACTTCTTTTGCATTTTCTAATGCTGCTTTAAATTCATTTGCTACTACTGGTACTACTTTATCTAACTGCTCTTGAGTTACAGCTTCAGCCATATCAATTGCTATTGATAAAGCAACTTTATCTACCTCAGTTACCTTTTGTTCTAAACTATCTTTAGCACTAGTTAATTTATCTAGAGCTTTAATAAATACATCAGGATGTACTGGAGTTATTTCATTATCTAAAAGCAGCTGTTCAAGTTCAGTTTTAGCATCTAGATAATTTTGCCATGATGCTACAGTATAGATATCTTCTGGATTTGTTATTGAAGCAATGAACTCGTTTTCACTTTCAATTGTAATAATAGCTTCTTCTTGATTTGATGGATTAAACACTAACCCATTACGAGCATGATTAAGATTATTAATCAATACTAAAATATCATTTTCTGATGTATTATCTGCATTTTCAATAGCATTTCTAACTGCGTTAATTGCTTTATTGTAAACTAACCAGGTAGAAGCTGTATAATTATTTTCATCAGTTAAAGCATTATCAAGTAAATCTTGTAATTCTCTAATATCACCTTTTAATAATTTATTTGTGATTACATTATTTATTGCTTGTATTGCATTATCAACTGTTGTTTGTGATACATAATTACTTTCAAGCACAGCTTTACCAGCGTTATATACTGCATTGTAGGCTTCAACAGATGCCATGATCCATGTTGATGTATTTTCTTTATTATCAATTAATGATTGTAAATTATCTTTATTAACATCACTAAATGATGATTGATATGTTGATAATTCTGTAATATTTGGAATTACATCACCCCATTCAATCTTTACATCAAATAAAATCGTATCCTCACTTAATACAAATTCATTAATTGCTTGACTTAGTGTTCCTAAATTGATCCACTGAGAAGCTCCTGTATTATCTAATACTCTAGCTTGAACAGTAGCATTAGAAATAACAGCAGCATTTTGAATAATCTTTATAGTATTAACATTGTTTTTAGTTGATAAAGAATAATTTACATAACTATTTGCATCCTTAGGGATAAACATTGTTGATATATCCCCATCAGTCATATAACTAAATAAACCATTCCTTGTTTCTTGAGTATTTGAAGTAAATGTAGGATTATTTACAGATGGTATATATTCTCCATCATTTATTTCTAATTCCTGGAATCTAACCCATTTATCTGCTCCAACTTTTGTTCTAGTAATTTCAAATTTTAAATATCGTGCTTTAACATTTAAATTAGTTACTTTTTTAGTATTATATGATATTTCATGGTCTGGTAAAACAAATCCAATTTCATCAGTATTTTCAGCTTCACCAGGATTAACTTCATTTTGATTACCTAAAGTCATAATATCAACCCAGTTTTCACCATCTACAGACACTGAGAATTTACCATGACGAGGATAATCCCACTCACTATCTGTACATACAGCTTTAAATGAAGTCATATCAATTTCTTGACCTAAATCATATACAAAATACTTACCAGCATTTTGTGAACTTTGATAAGCAGTTGCTGTTGTCCAATCACCATCAAATACATTTAATGGATCAGCTACTGAAAAATTAGTACTGCTAATTTTCTTTTCACCAACTTCAACTGTATTAACAACAAATTCATTGATATTAAAAGTAACACTCATATCTTGATTATTAATAATTCTAATATAGCGTGCATCTTTATAGATATCACCAGTTGTTACTGTTTCCCATTCGTAATTATTTTTAGAAACCTGAATAATAACATCATTATTAGTTAAATCACTAACAATATTTTTAATTTCATGAATACGATCTAATTTTAATCCAATATACTCATCTTTTGCTAAAGTAATATCTTGAACTGGTGTAATATTAGCTGTATCGTCAAAATAATCAGCAGTTAAAGTGTTATATTCACCAACATTCGTAAACACTTTACCATTATGATAAACTTTTGCATCAACACTAAATTCTCTAATTGCAAACCAGTTATTTTGATTTTCAGTATTAACTAAGCGAACATATTGAGCTGTAATATTTTGATCTGATAAATCAACTACTACATTGATTGTATTTCTATAAATATCTCCAACATCAATCCAATCTTCTCCATTTAAAGAATATTGTAATTGAGCATTTTTCATATAATCATTATCACTATCATTGCGTCCTTGAAGAATATTAATTTTTCCTAAAGTAATTGGTTTTGATAGCTTAATTCCAATATAATCACCTGGAATCATTGAATTAGTTGCATCAGGATAACCTGTTTGTCTTACATTAAAATGTACTGAAGAATCTAAATTACCATCAATAATATTATTTAATTCACTTTGACTTGCAGTCCATCCATCTTGAGTATAAATTACTTCTTTGGTAAACCCTTCTTCTTGTACAGGTTGCGTAATTACTGTAAATTCTCGCATTGCTGGCCATTTTCTACCACTGCTAGTTTCTGTACAAATATAACGAACAGCAACTACATTTTCAACTTCTATATTAGATACATTTACTTGTGAAGCATATTCTCCATATACTTCATTATTTAAATCTTGGAATGTAGTTCCATCAGTAGAATATTGTATTTTAGCAAATCCAAATGTATCTTGTGGTTTATTAGTAGTACCATTTAAAATATCAATACCATAAATAGTAGTTGGTTTACTTAAATTAACTTGAAAATATTGTCCAACTGTCTCATAACCATCATGCCATGCTGCTGTTGAGTTATTTCCATCAACAATATCCTCAATTTTACCAGAATACCAAGAAGTAATATTTGATGATGCACTAATAACTAAAGGTTGTTCAACCTCACCACCTGCTACATAATCATTAATTGGTCCTGATAATTTTTCTTGTAATGTTTGTGCTAAAGGAATTAAATGAGTTGAGCCAGGACTAACCATAGCTGTACCATTTAATAATTTACGTACATGATTTTGACTATTAATCAAACTTGATGATGCATTAGAATACTTATTAAAAGCTGTAACCATGTCATTTTTTTCAATCGCAATTGAAGATTCTGTAAAATCTTTGATTGCAGTAGTCAAATCTTTTAAAGAATTTGTAAAAGGCAATAATTCTTCCTTCAAATTTTCATTTTTACTATTTGCATGGAAACCATCACAAGCATCAATAATTATATTCATTTCATTAATCAACTGATTTCCGATCTCAATTATTGACTCATTATTAACTAATTTATTTTTAAATTCATTAATTAATGGTTGTAATTCCTCTGATTCTGCCAAAACCAAACCATGTCCATTTGGTTGTGGATTAGACATATGTTTAGCTAATGTGTGTAATTCTTTATTAGCTTCCTTATCTATATATTTAAATGAATCTGCCCAACTTTGATCATCATCAAAATCTTTAACATTCCATGAATAATCAGCTACTGCAAAAATTGCAATTTTAGAAGCTTCTGCTTCTTGCATTGGATTAGTTACTACTCCATTTAAATCTTCAATATTAATATCAGTATGCAATAAGCTACCTTTACCCATCATTAAACGACTACCATTAATATCATTAACTGGCCAATTTAACCAAAATAATGGACTTCTTCTTTTAGATGCACCCTCTGGAAGAAGATAATCCCTAAAATGATCTAGTGTTCTCTGTTCAACTGGTTGACAAACTGCTTCTCCAGTCCAAAAAATTTGAACATCATCTGGAAACTCAGTATCATAGTCATTTAATTCAGAATAATTTCCTTGCCAAGAATGGTTATATCCCGCTGGACAAAATACAGAATCATAAACGTCTCCTTTTTCTTTAGCCCAATTAGATACAGCGTTCATCATTTTAATTACTACACTACGATCAAGATTACCAACATCATCACCTAATACTCCAAATTGACGTACACCAGCATCATATAATTGATCAAATTTATTAAGTAATGCTGCAATTTCTTCATCATCCCTTGAAGCATCAAAACCTCCCATAAATGGGTGAGCTGTCCATACAAAACGACATTTTGAATCAATTCCTACTTGTACCATTTCTTTAATAGCATTAAGTTCTTCTTCTGGATATAATTCACGCCATAACTCCTTATGGTATGAATCATCTTTTGGTGCAAATACATATGAAGTCATTTTGAAATCGCCACCAAATTTCATCAATGACATTCTATCTTCATTTGACCATGGAATCCCATAATACCCTTCAATAAAACCACGTGTATTGGTATCAGCATAATCTTTAATTTCAAAGTTACGAATAGTAGATCCATCCATTTGATTAAAGATATGCTTCAATGAAGTAATTCCATAAAATGCTCCATCTGTATCTTTTCCTAAAATAATGATTTCACCATTATTTGAAGCTACAAAATTTGCTCCAAACTTATCAAATAAACTTTCTTCAACATTATAATTGGCTTTTACATAATTATCTACATATCCATTCGAATTATGTGTACCAACTAAAATATTTGTCTTTCCAACTACTTTTTGATTCGAAGTACTAATTTGTTTATTTTTTAATTCTAATACTTCTGTCATTCTTTTTCTAGTTGATTCATCAATTTCATCTTCAAATACCACATTTACTTGCGAACGAATAACATAGTCATTACTATTGTAAATTAATTCGTGTGGAGTTGGATAAATTTCGTACTTTACTTCTTCAGCTTCAACCTTAATGCTTGGTGAAACTAAAAATAGTGTACTAAATACCACCAACAGTGCTAATGAAGACTTTAAAGCCTTATCCAAAAATTTTATCATTTTTCTCCTCCATAAAAATTTTATAAATGAATTAATTAAAAAACCGACATACAGTAAAAAAGCTGTATATCGGTCTTGCCTAATCAAATAGTAACAATCCATTTACCCGGAGAGTTTATCATAATAAGCATTATAATGTCAATAAAAGGTTTATAAACTTTTTATTTCATTTTAATTAATGCAATTACATTTATAACTGCACAGTAACTAGCCACAATACATAAAAGGATACTAACAGTCATAATAGCTAGATCTGCTTTTATCATCAATGCATTAACAACAATTAAGATTGCAAAAGCACAATACAAGACAACTCTTAAAAGGGCTTTTCTTGGTTCATTAGACTCAATAGTCGCTAATAACATTGTTTGACGTTTTCCACGATCAAATTTTTTTGTTTCTCGTAATCCTCTTAAAAATTTGAATCTAAAATATAATTCTGTAAAGATACAAATCGCTATCCCTGTAATAGTCGCTTGTACCCAACTACTAAAATATTCACCAAATAGTATTATAACAATCGCAACTAGGAAAAAACGATTTTTTAATAGATAAAACTTACTTTCAACTTTACTATCAATTATATATCCTTTTTTTGTTAAAACATCATAAAAAACAGTCTGTCCATGATTATCTAAATAAATATTTCTACCTGTGATATTTCCACTGTTATTATTTTTTCTACTTTTATTTTGTGCCATTAATCATTTCCTTTCCTTTACAATAGGTTTGAATCACTTCATAATCTTTATCTAAAACAACTAGATCACCATCATATCCTACTCCAATAGCACCTTTATGATCATCTACTTTTAAACATCTAGCAGGATTAATTGTACATGAGTTAATTGCAGTATTAATAGGCACTAAAGCTTCCTCAATCAAAATTCTTAAACCTTGATTTAATTTTAAAGTAGATCCAGCTAAACCACCTGTACTAGTTAAATGAGCACTTCCATCTTCATAAATTTCTATTTCATTTCCACCAAAAATAAATTTAGAACCTGCAGGAGAACCTTTTGCCATTAAAGCATCAGATACCATAATACTATAATTTGGCCCCTTAGAAGTAAAATAATTATTTAATGCAGCCAAAGTAGAGTGGTTACCATCACAAATAATTTCTCCATACATATTTCTAATTCTATATGCCCCACCAACTAATCCATTAGCTCGATGATTAAAAGGTGTCATACCATTATATACGTGTGTCATTGAACGAGCTCCATATCCATAAGCCCTAACTGTTTGTTCATAAGTAGCCGCAGAGTGACCAATACTTACAACAACACCATTTTCAACACAATATCTAGTAAGTGCAAAATCATCATCTGTTTCAGTAGCCATAGTAATGTATTTAATCAACCCATTAGCTGCTTCTTGATATCTTTTAAATTGTTCAATTGTTGGTTTAACAATATGTTGTTCAGGTTGTGCACCTTTATAAACCATATCAAGATAAGGTCCTTCAAAGTGGATACCTAAAACTTCTGCACCTTCATAACCATCTTTTACTACTTTAGCAACATTAGCTACTGCATTTGTTAGTACTTCTTCACTTTGAGTAATTGTTGTAGGAAGCAAAGCAGTAACCCCTTCATTAACGATATTTTTTAACCAATATCTTAATCCATCTTCCTTGGCATCATTTGTATCAAAGCCATAAGCTCCATGACAGTGTATATCAATGAATCCTGGTAACACCCAATTATCACCATAATCTCTATCAACAGCTTTTTCATTATAATCATAAATACCAGTAATTTTTCCATCTACAACTTCAACTTGTCCAGACACAAATTGATCTGCTAACCAAATCTTCTTACTTTGAATAATCATCTTTTATTTCCTCCTATTTAAGATTTGAAGCTCTTAACTTCAAATTTATTTTTTTAACAATTCTATTATATCACTTTATTTATTATTTTTTAGCTTAAATGGTAAATATTTTAATATTTAATAAATTTTGTAATTTTCAACAAACTAATTATCACTTTTAGTTTAACTATTGTTTATTTGAATTTGCTTGATATAATGTGAGTTGTAAACAATACAAAATAGAAAAGGAGAAGAAAAATGACAAAAACAATTTTCGATATTAACGAAACTCAAATGAGTGAAACAAAAAGTACTTACACTCTAACTGAAATTTATCAACAACCTGCTACTTGGAAAAAAACTTGTCAACAAGTAGCTTCAATGAAAGACGAATTAAAGGTATTTATTAATCAAGTAATCACTCAAGATGATTTCGATGTTATCCTAACAGGAGCTGGAACTAGTGAATTCGTAGGAAATACATTATTTTCATATTTAAACAAAAAATTAAATTATAAGGCTAAATCATATGGAACTACAGATTTAGTAGCTACTCCAGAAAACTACTTATCTAGAACTAAACCTACTTTATTAATTAGTTTTGGTAGATCTGGTAATTCACCAGAATCAGTTGGGGCTATTGATGTAGCTGAAGAAGTATGTGATAACTTATATCATTTATTTGTAACATGTAATAAAAATGGTGCTCTATCTAAAAAAGCAGCTGATAGTGATAATTGCTTTGCAATTAATTTAACTGACGAAACTCATGATCAATCATTTGCTATGACATCTAGTTTCTCAAATATGTATTTAGCAACTTTCTTAGCATTCAATTTAGATAATCTTGATGAAGCTATTGCTGAAGTAGAAAAAGTTGCTGCTGCTGGACAAAACTTCTTAGATAATCAATATGCTATGGCTAAAAACATTGTTGAAGGATATAACTTTAAACGTATTGTGTACCTTGGAAGCAATGCTTTAAAAGGTATTTCTCAAGAATCTGCATTAAAAATGTTAGAATTAACTGCTGGTGAAGTTGTAACTATGTATGATACTCCATTAGGATTCAGACATGGTCCTAAATCAATTATTGATGATGACACTTTAACAGTTGTATATATCAGTGATAATGAATATTCTCGTCAATATGAAATTGATTTAATCAAAGAAATGAGCGGTCAAAGAAAAGGAAATAAGATCGTTGCTGTAATGAATGGTGAATGTGATGAAATTAAAGATTTAGTAGATTATGTAATTACATTTGACATTGATGATAAATTTGATAATATATTATTAGGTTTTGATTACATCATTGCTGCACAAGTAATTGCTGTATTAAAATCATTATCTATGGGTAAAACACCTGATAACCCTTGTCCAACAGGAGAAGTTAACAGAGTTGTTAAAGGTGTAACATTATATCCATACAGTAAAGGAGAATAGGAAAGATGTTGGGATTAATTGTAACAGGTCATGGAAATTTTGCTACAGGATTACAATCTTCATTAAGATTGATTGCTGGCGAAAAAGAAAACATGTGTTTTGTTGATTTTGAAGAAAAAGATAGCGTTGAAGATTTAGCAGGTAAATTATCTGTTGCTATCGATTCATTAGCTGATGTTGATGGAATTTTATTCTTATGTGATTTAACTGGTGGTTCACCATTTAAAACTGCTGTAGAGCTTTCTGTAAAAAATGATAAACCAATGGAAGTTATTGGTGGTTCAAATTTACCAATGGTTATAGAATTATCTATGGCTAAAGATTTTATTGATTCTTTAGAAACATTAACTAATATGGCCATCTCTACAGGAAAAGATAGCATTGTTAAATTTGCTTTCACTGCTCATAAAGAAGACAATAATGATGAGGATGGAATTTAAAGAATGAATTGGGAAGTCATTTTATGGACTTGTATAACTATCAGCGTTCTACTTCTTATTTGTGGAATTGTAATTATAATCTTTTCTACTGTTAATATGAAAAAACGTCGTGAAATAGTTAGTGAGGTTCACACTACATTAAAAGTTGGAAGCAAAGTTATTTTTGCTGGTGGTCTTTATGGTCGCGTTGTAAAAATATCAAAAGATGACACAATTGATGTAGAAATTAGTAAAGGAAATATTGTAAAAGCTTCAAGATACAGTATTCAAAGTATTGAAAAATAGAATTTACTAATTATAACTTATAAAACGAGGATAACTTCCTCGTTTTTATTTACATAAATATAAAAAAAGGAAATGATTCCTAGTCACTTCCAAAATTATAAATATTCACCACTATCAAACTCAGTAAAATCAGTAATACAAAAATCCGCACCATATTTAGATAACACCTCAAAATCACTACCAATTCCAACAACCAAACCAGCACCAACTTCTTTTGCATATCCAATTCCAGTTTTACTATCCTCAAAAATAATACAATCTTCAATTTTGACATTTAAATTTTTTGCAGCATCATTAAACATACTAATTTTATTAACATGATTTCCATCATCATAAATAATTTTATCAACATTAAACCACCTATCTAATCCAAATGTCTTAACAAAAAAATCAATGTTCTCTTTAATTGACGCACTTGCAATAGTAAATGGAATATTATGTTTCACTAAATAATTAAAAAACTCTACTGCACCTTCTAATAAATGTAATTTATCTGGATGTTCCAAACAAATATCACGATATACTTTCTCCTTATATTTTGAATAATAATCATTATTCTCTTTAGACATATCTGCTTGAATACAATACAAAATATCTTTATTATTTTTTCCATGCATCTTAATTCTTAATTCATCATCTAAATCCTTACCAGTTATTTCTTTAGTTATCCTTTGCCATGCAATATTATGAAATGGAGTATCATAGAACAATGTCCCATTAAAATCAAAAATAATTCCTTTAAATTTCATTTTATTCCCTAAAAAGCATTCTACTTTAACATTTCAATATGCTCTTTCGCTAATTTAACATATCTTTCTTTTGGATTAAAACAAACAATAGCATTTTCAAAATATGTAATAGCACGTTTATTTTCACCCAATCGTTCATATTGAATAGCAATCATATATAAGATAACTCCTAAAGAAAAACCATAGAATTTCTTTGAATCAATCTGTTTATCCATTTCCTCTATCAAATCATTACGCTTATTAATCATAACTTCGTAAGCTTGTTGATTATACTTAACAATATTTTCATCCTTATTTTTACAAATCTCATTTAATAAAATATCAGCATACTTTTTATTTTCCTTAAGAATAAAAATATGATAATACAAAATTAAAAAAGACTCTTTATCATCAGGATTCTTATAATCTGTATTAATGATATGCTCTAACATTTTATCGAACTTTTCAACATTTTTATCCAAATAATAAGCCTTTACTTTATATAAGTCACAAGTATAATCACCCAAAAATAATCTTGATAGTGGCATATCAGATAATTTTTCGGTTAAAGAAAAATCCTTTTTATTAATCGAATTATCTAAATTACTTAATTGAAACTTCTTTAAAAGCTGGATAATAAAAAAAACAAGGAATAAAATGAAAATAACTGTCATTGTAATTGCATTCATACCAATAATTCACTCCTTTTATAAAACAAAGGGCTACGGATCCAATTGAACCATAACCCCTTTTTGTTCTTGTTGTTAAATATTTTACAATTTATTTTATTCTTCAGCAGGTAATTCATACCATTCAACAAGTGGAGTATATCCACCAGGAATTGTATTTCCTTCAGCATCCATAGCTTTAGAATCACCAGCAAAGATACCAAATGCACATCCAACGATACCAACAACTAAGATTAATAAGATACATTTAACTGGAGTCCATCCTTTTTTAATTAAAGCATAGATTCCTAAAGTGATTAATAATGGTAATAATTTTGGTAAAATACCATCTAATAATCCTTGAATGTTAATTGCTGGATCCCCAACAACAATACGTAAACTAGTTGTACCATAGTTTGCAATTAATCCACCTACAACGAAAATACCTAAGATACTAGCTGCACGTGTAAATTCTTTTGCATTAGAAGTAAGCATAGTAACTGCTTTTGTTCCAAGTCCATATGACCAGTGCATTAGCCACCAACGAACAGCAAATTGTGCTACGTTGAAAATAACTAAGAATAAGATTGCCCCAAGGATTGAACCATCCATAGCAATATTTGCAGTTAAACCTGCAGTAATTGGTACTAATGTTAACCAGAATAATGCATCACCGATACCACCTAATGGTCCAGCTGCAGAAATACGTACTGAACGAATTGTACTTGTTTCAGCTTTATTTTGTTCTAATGATAAAACGATACCCATAACGAATGTTACTAAGAATGGGTGAGTATTAAGGAAATCTAAGTTATGAGCCATAGAAGCTTTTAAGTCTTCTTTATTAGTATGAATTTTTTGAAGACCAGGTAAAATACCCCATAACCATCCACAAGCTTGCATTCTTTCATAGTTGAATGATGCTTGTAAGAAACATGACAACCAAACCATTTTGTTTAGAGTCTTTTTATCCAACTGTGGAGCTGGTGTTAAATCTTGATATCTTTCAGGAATATTATATGCCATCAGACTCACCTCCTGTATTTGTTCCTACACTGTTTTTAAGTTTTGTATGGATTAAGAAGTCATAGATAGCAATTGCAACACCTACAAATGCACATAATAACAATGTTGCACTAGCAGTAGTTGGGTTAGCACTACAGATAATTGACATTGCAAAACCTGCAAGTAAGAATCCCCACATTTCTGATGACATCATAACTTTCATTAAGATAGCGAATCCTACGAATTTCATAGCTCCACCAGCTGCATCTAAACCAGCCATTACCCATGAATAATCGAAAGCGAATTCTTTTAAAGTAGTTCCTAAAGCAGTACCACCATATAAACCAGCTACAGCTAAAACACCAAATAATGTACCTAAGATACCCATTTCAATAAAGTTGATGTTACGGATACCTTTTACATCAGCATTTTCTGCACATTGATCAGCTTTAGCCATCATACCTGACATAATTGTAAATGTTAAAGTTACAGCATATTGTCCAAATACTGCAAATGGAATAGCTAACCCCATTGCGGCACCTACACCATCAGCAGTTGCTTCCATGTTTAAAGAAATTGCGAAAACTGTTGCCATAATTCCACCTAAAATCGCATTTGGTGGTTGAGCTCCACCGATTGGCATACTACCAATCTGAATTAATTGATATGCACCACCAACTACAATACCTAATTGGAAATCCCCTAAGATTGCTCCAATAATAGGACATGTTACGATTGGTTGATACAATGATTCCAAGAAGCTGAATTGGTCAATCCCCATAATAAATGCAACGATAAATACCAATATAGCTTGGATAAAGTTTACATCCATCTTCGTTCTCCTTTCAATTGTCTGTTAATACAGAATCTTTTTCCTATTTAAATAATTTGTCGATGCTTTCAGCAGGTGTATCTGGAACACGTTTAATTTCCAATTCAACTCCTAAATCCATCAATTTCTTAAAAGCTGCTACATCAGCGTCATTAACTGCAACAGATGTAGCTACTTGACGTTTTCCTTCAGCCATATGCATGTTACCAATATTTAATTTTTTAATTGGTACACCACCTTCGACTAATCTCAAAACATCATGAGGGTTGTCACAAATGATAAAAATCATTTGTCGATCTGCTGCCTTATGAATCGTATTAATTGTTTTTTCAATTGTCCAATAGCGTGTTTGAGCATAACTTGGTGCAGCCATGTCCATTAACCCTTGTCTAAAAGTGTCTTCAGCAACTTTATCATTGGCAACTAATAATAAATTTGCTCCAACAACTCCAGACCATTGAGTAGCCACTTGTCCATGAATCAAACGTTCATCGATTCTTGTTAGAACTATATTAGGCATATAAATTCCTCCCTTCGCTAGACCTAATTGTAAGCCCTTTAATCTTACATCATATATTTTAACAATATCTGTTAAACTAGTCTTTGTACTTTTTATTTATGTTTTTATCTTTTTAAACATTTCCACTTATATAAATCCATAAAACATTAAATATTTTATTTTTTTATATAAAATATTTTTGTATAAAACTAAGTTTAATAATTTTTGTAAACATAGATGTATATTTAAGACTTATTCTGCCAACACTTATAATTATAATATTTTTTTTCAATAATTCATAATAAAATTATAAATTTTTTCAAAATTTTATTTTTTTATTATATTTATAAATTTTTTTACTTTTCTCAACATTAACATCACCGGCTAATTATCGTAATTACACAACATATATATTACAGATACTAGTGTTTAATACCATATAAACAATTATTTAATTCACTTTTTTTATTTCTGAAACTATTTACTACAGATTATATCAAAATTTATAAAAAATATTTTTTTAAATCTAGTTATTTTATAAAAAATCATATATAATATTTCTGTTTTCAATGAGGTGACATATAAGTGAAAATAGTATAACGAAAGGAAAAAAACTAATGAATAAACATATTTCAGTAAAACTAATTGTGATCAATGCAATGATTGCAAGTATTTATGCTGCACTCACTTTAGTAATCTCACCTATTGCATACTCAGAAATTCAATTTAGGCTATCAGAAATCATGGTCTTTTTAGCTTTCTATAACAGAAAATACATCCCTGGTTTAATAATAGGATGTATTGTAGCCAACCTCTTTTCACCCATGGGATTACTTGATGTAATCTTTGGAACAATTAGCACTATAATAGTTTGCATAGCTATGTACTTAATCAAAAATAGATATTTAGCTGCTATAACTGGCGCACTAATAACAGGTATAATTATTGGTGGTGAACTTTGGTATGCATACCAAATCCCTTATTTAATTAATGCTCTTTATGTAGCAATAGGTGAATTAATCGTCCTAATTATTGGTGCATTTATATTTAATGTATTAGAGCATAATAACCGATTTATGAATATACTTATAGATCACATATAAAAAAGCTTATTTGTATTGTATTATTAATCAATACATAATAAGCTTTTTTAATCATTCTCTTTCCTTAATTGTAACATGTACCATATCACCAGGCTGTTTTTTTATAACTTTTCTAATATCTTTGCGTAATCCTATAATATGATTAGGAGTTTTCATTTTCACCAAACTTCCTTGGTACTCAACACCATCAAAAGTAGCAATTACTTTAACACGCCCTTTATTAAATTCCTTCTTTACATCAAAAGGAAAATCAACATATGCACCATCAATATCTGGTACCTTTTTTATTATTGCATCAAATTCATATACCTTTACATTCATTGTATCACGCCTCCTTAAATAATTATAACCTGCTAAAAAAGAAATAATTCTACATTTTTTCTAAACCCATAATCCATTTCAACAAAAACATATCTTTTTATCGAAATATTATAAAAAAACAGCTGAAAAACAACTGTTAATTTATTTTTTATCAAGTTTATATTTTTGTACCCACTCATCAATAACCGTTTCATTCATACCAGATACAGAAAAATTCAAATAATTTTTTTCTTTACCTTTTTCTGCATAAAAAACTCCAGGGGTTGTGGTAAATTCAGGAAAATATTTTTTTATAATTGCAAGATTCTCTTGTTCACTACGATCTTCATTATCAAGAATAACTTCATACATAACTACATGGTGTGTTTTAATATATTCATCAAATACTGAATGAAAATCACGACAATATAAACAATAAGTAGTAGAAAAGATAATTGGAAATGATTCTTTCTTTTTCAATTTAGATTCCATCTCTTCTAATGTAATATAAATTATTTCTCCAGGGGTTGAATCTCTTTTATATTCAGTAACCTCCTCTTGATCCTTATCCTTTTTATCAGGTTTTTCATTAATATTTTTATTACAAGCCGTTAATCCTATGATCATTAAACAGATCATCACTATTTTCATAAACTTCATATCTACATTGCCTCCATTATATAAATCATTTACATATTTTAACACTTTTTGCTACAACAATAATATATTATAAAACAAATAATCAATTATTGATATACTTTTTAATATTTTATTATATCAATAAACACATATTAATAAAAACTCTTATAAAGAAAATAATAACAATTTTGATAACTAATACTTAAATACATTTAAAACTAAACAAAATAAAATACAGCCTTATGCTGTATTTTACTTATTATTTAATTGAAGCATGATAATCTTGTAACGATTTAACCTCATGGCTACCATGAATCTTCATTTCCATAATCCCCTCAAGCGAAGCTTTAGCAGCAGCAATATTTGTCATATATGGAATTCTCATCTTAATAGCTGATTTACGAATATAACTATCATCATGTACACTTTGTTTACCATTAGGTGTATTAATAATCATTGCCAAATCTCCATTAGTTAATGCATCAGTTATATTTGGGCGACCTTCATGAATCTTTTTAATCTTTTCAACAGGTATTCCGTTTTCCTTAATTAATTCATATGTCTTACCAGTTGCAACAATTGTAAACCCTGCATCATAATACCCTTGCGCAAGTGCAACAACTTCTGGTTTATCCAAATCACTAACACTCATTAATACTTTACCTTCAGTTGGTAAAATAGATTTAGCACCTTCTTCAGCCTTATATAGGGCTGCTCCATATGAACTTGCAAGTCCTAATACTTCACCAGTTGAACGCATCTCTGGTCCTAAAATCGGATCAACTTCAGGGAACATATTGAATGGGAACACTGCTTGTTTTACCCCAATATGCGGAATTTTCTTTTCTGTTAAAGATAATACTGGTGAAGGACGTCCTGTCAAATCACTAGTAATAATATCTGTAGCAATTTTAACCATATTAATATTACATACTTTTGATACTAGAGGTACCGTTCTTGAAGCTCTTGGATTAGCTTCTAATACATATACTTTATTATCAGCAATCGCATATTGCATATTCATTAAACCACGAACATTCATTTCTTTCGCAATTTTCTTTGTATATTCTTTAATTGTTTCTAAATGACGAATTGGAATATGTTTAGAAGGTAAGATACAAGCTGAATCACCTGAATGAATACCTGCTAATTCAATATGTTCCATAACAGCAGGAACAAATACATTTTCACCATCACTAATTGCATCAGCTTCACATTCCATTGCATTATTTAAGAAACGATCAATTAAAATTGGACGATCTGGAGTAACACCAACCGCAGCATTCATATATTGTTTAAGACTTTCGTCATCATAAACAACTTCCATTCCACGTCCTCCTAATACATAAGAAGGTCTTACCATTAATGGATAACCAATTCTCTTAGCAATATCTAATGCTTCTTCAACATTTACTGCCATTCCTGATTCAGGCATTGGAATTTCTAATTTTTCCATCATTTCATTAAACAAATCACGATCTTCTGCCATATCAATTGTTTCTGGAGTTGTTCCTAAAATATTCACACCATTTTTCTTTAATTGTGCTGCCAGATTCAATGGTGTTTGTCCACCAAATTGAGCAATAACCCCAACTGGTTTTTCTTTTTCATGGATACTTAAAACATCTTCTAAAGTCAATGGTTCAAAATATAATTTATCAGAAGTATCATAGTCAGTAGACACTGTTTCTGGATTACAGTTAACGATAATTGTTTCAAACCCTAATTTCTTTAATGCTAGAGCAGCATGAACACAGCAATAATCAAATTCAATCCCTTGACCAATACGGTTAGGTCCACCACCTAAAATCATGATTTTCTTTTTATCATGATGGATATCACTATTATCTTTGGCATTATATGTTGAATAATAATAAGCACTATCTTTTGTTCCACTTACATGTACTGGTTCCCAAACTTGATTAATATCATTAGCTAGTCTTTCTTCTCTAATAATATTTTCTTCAACATTTAAGATCTGGCTTAAATATTTATCTGAAAAACCATTTTGTTTTGCTTGTTTTAATACATCAACTGGTAAATCTTTACCTTGATATGTTTTAATATTTTCTTCTTCTTCAACCAACTCTTTCATTTGTTCAATGAAATAATGTTTAATTTGTGTTAATTCAAATAATTCTTCAACTGTGGCCCCTTTTCTCAACGCCTCATACATAATAAATTGTCTTTCACTAGTTGGTACAGTTAACATATGTAATAATTCTTCTTTAGATAACTTATTAAAGTTTTTAGCATACCCTAAACCATAACGTCCAATTTCTAATGAACGAATTGCTTTTTGAAAAGCTTCTTTATAAGTTTTTCCAATACTCATTACTTCCCCAACAGCTTTCATTTGAGTACCAAGTTTATCTTCAGCTCCTTTGAATTTTTCAAAAGCCCAACGTGCAAACTTAATTACAACATAATCACCATCAGGTACATATTTATCTAAAGTCCCATATTTTCCACATGGAATATCTTCCATCGTTAAACCAGCAGCTAACATTGCTGATACTAGTGCAATTGGGAATCCAGTTGCTTTAGAAGCCAAAGCAGATGAACGAGAAGTTCTTGGATTAATTTCAATAACAACGATACGATCACTTACTGGATCATGAGCAAACTGAACATTAGTTCCACCAATTACACCAATTGATTCAACAATTCTAAATGCTTGATCTTTTAAACGATCTTGTACTTCTTGGCTAATTGTTAACATTGGTGCACTACAGAACGAATCTCCAGTATGAACTCCCAATGGATCAATATTTTCAATAAAGCATACTGTAATCATATTGTTATTAGCATCACGAACAACTTCAACTTCTAATTCTTCCCAACCTAAAATAGATTCTTCAATTAAACATTGACCAACTAAACTAGCCTTTAACCCACGAGATACAACTGTTGTTAATTCCTCAACATTATATACAAGACCTCCACCGGCACCACCCATAGTATAGGCAGGGCGTACAACTACTGGATACCCCAATCGATCAGCAATCGCTAAAGCTTCTTCAACTGTTGTTGAAATTTCACTACGAGCCATTTCGATTCCTAATTTATCCATTTCTTTTTTAAATTCCAAACGGTCTTCACCACGTTCAATAGCATCAACTTGAACCCCCAATACCTGAACGTTATATTTATCTAAAACACCAGCTTCATTTAATTCAGAACATAAATTTAGTGCTGATTGCCCCCCCAAGTTAGGAAGTAAAGCATCTGGTCTTTCTTTTTCAATAATCTGAGTTAATCTCTCTACATTTAATGGTTCAATATAAGTAACATCAGCTGTTTCTGGATCAGTCATAATTGTTGCAGGATTTGAATTTACTAACACAATTTTATAACCTAATCCTCTCAATGCTTTACAAGCTTGAGTTCCAGAATAATCAAATTCACAAGCTTGACCAATAATAATTGGACCTGAACCAATTACTAGTATAGTATTAATATCTTCTCTTTTTGGCATTTTTGTTCCTCCATATAATCTTAATCAATGTCATAAAAAAACATATCAAGTAAATGATATGCTAACTATAAAAAATAGAAATATAAAAGAATTGAAAATGATTCATAATAGTTCTAACAGTCTGTTTAACAAATACTTTAAACATCATAATCTCTCCTTTATAACTTTATCTTCACTATTATACATAAATCCATTACTAAATTCAACATTTTTTATAAATATTTATTATCATGAAAAATCTTCATATTTAAATATGTCTAAAAATAAATAAAACTGTTAATAATTATCATAAGGTGATTTAATGAAAAACTTAACACATAACAAAATTATTAAAGAAATTATTGAAAATGTTCGTGATGATATGCAAGATGAAGAAATCATTCACCTTGTTCTAGAAAAACCAATTTCAAGCAACAAACAAGAAAAAGAAACTTATGGTCAAAAAATAGCTGATAAAATTGCTCATTTTGGTGGAAGTTGGCATTTTATTATTATTTTTACAGTATTACTAATTTCCTGGATGGTATTTAACCATTTTATCAAAGATAGCATTGATCCTTACCCCTTCATCTTATTAAATCTTATCCTTTCTTGCATCGCCGCCATTCAAGCTCCAATTATAATGATGTCCCAAAACAGGCAAGAACAAAAAGATCGGCAAAGAAATGAAAATGATTACAAAGTCAATTTAAAAACCGAAATAATTATTCAAGACCTTCACAATAAATTAGATTTAATTTTAGAAGAATTAGAAAAAATAAATCAGGAATAAAATATCGCCATATATCGACAACTATGCTAAAATCTAGTTGTCGAGGTGATATCATGAAGAAAAAAAGATACTTTAACAAAAAAAATATTTTATATTTATCATTAATAAGCAGTATTACTTTTTCATGTTCGCTATATTATAAGAGATATCTACCAGATTATTTAATTCACAGCATTGTTATATTTTTAGTTATTTTATTTTTCTATTTTTCATTTTTATTAAACAAATATAAAAAACAACACAATTTTATTAAATCAATTTCAATAATAATATCAATTTGTTTATTCATTTCTAGTATCATGATTTTTAATCATAATGATAAATTATCTAAAGATGGTATCTATATTGGCATTGATATCTCCAAATGGAATGAACAAGTTGATTTACAACTAGCCATTCAAGAAATTGACTATGTAATTATTCGCTGTGGTTATACCTCATCAACTGATGGAACAAAAACTATCGAAGACCCTTATTTTAAAAAAAATATTAGACAATGTGAAGAATTATCAATTCCTTATGGTATTTACTATTATTCACTTGCCCGTGATAATATTCAAGCTAAAAAAGAAGCACTTTTTGTAAATTCTTTATTAAAAGATAAAACTCCTGATTTAGGTGTCTTTATCGATTTAGAAGATGAAGAATTTCAAGGAAACCTTTCAAATGATACCCTAAGTTCCATAGCTATTAATTTTTTAGAAAATATTCCCAATTACAATAAAAAAGGTATTTATGCTAATCACCACTGGTGGACAACAAAATTAACAGATAACAAGTTAAATACCTATATAAAATGGAAAGCCAGGTACAATGATACTCCTACCATCGAAAAAGACTATCACATTTTACAATATAGCGAAACAGGAAAAATTAAAGGAGTAATTGGAGATGTTGATTTAAATATGATTTCAAATAAATATTGGTAACTAAAAAGGTAAAATTTTCCTTAATTTTACCTTTTTAAAATACTTCTACATTAATTGATCTTAGTAATCTTATAACCCAATTTATCAAATTCATTAATAATCATATCAATATGAGAATTACCATTTGTTTCCACTGTAACTCTTAACTCTACTTCAGAAAAACGAGCAAAATTCTTAAACTGGTTATGATCAACTGCAATAACATTAGCATTACACTGATTCAAAACCTTAGATACCAACTCCAACTGCCCTGGCTTATCTTGTAATTGTACCGAAAAAGTAAAAATTCTTCCTCTTGAAATTAACCCCTTATTAATCATTGAAGAAATAGTTAAAACATCTATATTTCCTCCACTAATTAACGAAACTACCTTTTTATTCTTCTCATACAATTTCTTCAATCCTGCTAACGCTAAAATTCCAGATCCTTCAGCTACTAATTTATGCTTTTCAACCAATAATAAGAAAGCATCCATCAATTCATAATCATCAACAGTAATAATACCATCAACATATTTTTTAATATATTCAAATGTTTTATTACCAATTGTCTTAACCGCTGTCCCATCAGCAATTGTATTAGCCTCAGCTAAAGTTACTACCTGATCTTCATGAATAGAGGCCAAAGCACTTGCAGCACCTTCAGGTTCAACACCATAAATCTTAACATTTGGATTTATTTGCTTAGCAGCACAAGCAATTCCAGCAATTAAACCGCCACCTCCAATTGGAACTAAAATTACATCTGCATCTGGTAACTCCTCTAAAATCTCTATTGCAATTGTTCCTTGTCCTTCAATAACATCTTCATCATCAAAAGGATGTACAAATGTATACCCCTCACTTTTTTGTAATTCTACAGCCTTAGCATAAGCTTCATCATATACCTCACCATATAAAACCACATCTGCACCATGTTGCTTTGTAGCATCTACCTTTATTAAAGGTGTATGGGCTGGCATACAAATAGTTGCTTTGACTCCTAATTTTTTGGCAGCATATGCCACACCTTGAGCATGGTTACCTGCTGATGATGCAATCAACCCTTTTTTCTTTGCTGTATCATCAAGTTTAACGATTTTATTAAAAGCCCCTCTAATTTTGAAAGCACCTGTTTTTTGTAAATTCTCTGGTTTAATATAAACATCATTTCCACATTCACTAGAAAATGCATCACTATGAATTAAATGGGTTTCTTCAATTACTTCATCTACTCTTTTTTTTGCTGTTTTAAAATCCTCTAATTTTAACATTCTTACTTCCCCCTTAATCATACACCATTATATCACCTCTAATCTAAAAATAAAATAATGTTTGTTCTTACACTTAAAAAAGCAGAACAAATTGTCCTACTTAACTTTTATTTGATTACTTGCTTTATCAAAAATAAATCCATGTCTTTGTAGACGTTCCATAACCATATCAACATCTGCATCATTTATCTCCAATAAATGTTCTAAAGACATATCATCATCACGAAGTTTTGTATTTAAAAAACTCACTAACATATTAATATCATTTGGCAACATCAAATCTCACCCTTTTCATTTAATAATTTTAAACATTCATAAATGCCCTCATCATCATTAGATAATGTAATATAATCAGCACATTGTTTCACCTGGTCAACAGCATTTTCCATTGCCACTCCCATTCCAGCAAATTCAATCATACTTAAATCATTGTAACCATCACCAAAACTAATTACTTCTTCTTGTTTTATCCCTAGACGTTCAATCAAAGCCTGTAATGAGGCTGCTTTATCAATCCCTTGCGCCATAACTTCAATAAAAAAAGGTGCTGAACGATAAATACTCAAAGAATCACCATAAGGCTCTTTAAACTCATCAATAATTTTTTCCACATACTCAGGTTTCCCTGTCAATAAAACCTTATTCACTGAAAAATCAACTGTTTCTTTAAAATTCTTTACTAACTTAATTGGCAAGTGATTAATTTCACTTTCAATAATTACATATTCATCATCTATATCTTCTGTAATAATCACTCCATCAGCATAAGTCATTACAGCAAGACCATACTTTTTAGCACGATCATAAACATCATGCGCTATTTTTGCATTATATACTTTTTGATAAATAGTTTCCTTAGTTTGATAATCAACCACTTTAGCTCCATTAAACGATAAAAGATAACCACCTGTTTCATTTAACTTCAGTTCATCGGCTTCTTTATACAAACCAGCAGTTGGTCGCCCTGAGGCTAAAACAATCACTACCCCTTGTTTAGCTAACTCTTGTAATATTATTTTTGTCTTAGGCAAAATTTGTTTATTAGTACTTTTTAATGTACCATCTAAATCTAATGCAATTAATTTATATGTCATTTTTCTACCTCTCAATATATACAAAGTTTATTAAAAGATAGTTATTTTGTCAAATATTATTAAAAAAGATATTTGACAATCTTATTATAACCTAATAATCTAAAATTTATTTTATAACTTTAAAAATACTAGTTCATCAAAAACTAGCATTTATTTATAATCAAATTCTTTAATTGTCTTAAAAAATAATCCTGCATTTCATTAGTTCTCTTTGTAGGTCCTTTACAACGCTTACCAGCCCGTCTTTGCTTTGCACCAAGATATCTATCCATTAACAATTGATTAATATTATCATTGGTAATTATT
Organism: Thomasclavelia cocleata; assembly: GCF_900102365.1. Classification (GTDB taxonomy): domain Bacteria; phylum Bacillota_I; class Bacilli_A; order Erysipelotrichales; family Coprobacillaceae; genus Thomasclavelia; species Thomasclavelia cocleata. Next base: position 55,835 of record NZ_FOIN01000002.1, read on the forward strand.
TTACCTGATGGATGCAATACACCAGCACCTCTAAGTAAAACAAGACTAGCTAAACCATAATCCTGACTTATTACTAAATCACCTTTTTTACATCTATCAACAATCGCCTGGTCAACACTATCAACACCTATTTCACAAAAAACAACTTCAAAATAATCATCCTGTATCAAATGAGCATAATCCACAAAAACAATCATTTCAATCGAATGATATTTAGCTATCTCTTTAATCTCCATTAATCCTGGACAACCATCACCATCAATTAAAATAACCATAATTTACAACCAATTAAAATTGTCATTGCTAAAAAACCTCCAACTAACCCACCTAAATGTCCAGCCTTAGAAACCTGACGATTAAAAAAAGTAAAAGCTATATTTATAGCAATAATATACATATATGATTTAAGCAGCACATAAAAACCGCCTCCAACAAAAACCCCAAGTGATATCATAGCTCCTAAAAAACCATAAAAAATCCCACTAGCACCTAACGTTACTGTATCATAAGCATTAATAAACTTTTTACCTTGATAATAACAAGCCCCACTAGTTGCAATACAACTAATTAAAACTAAATAAAGATACTGCCCAGTTCCTAAAAGAGGTTCAAAAAACTGCCCTCCTAAATAATATATACTATAAACATTCATAAAAATATGTACAATATCAACATGTACAAAATTTGCTGTTATAAAACGCCAATATTCCTTTCTCACATCAACTCGCGGCATATAAAATGCCCCATATTTAATAGCTAAAGATACTTTATCATCACTCTTATCAATAAAATTAATAATCAAAAAGACAATTATGGAAATAAGTATAATCATATTTGTTATCATTTAACGCCCTGCCTTTTCTGACTTTACAACTGTTACTCTTCTAGTTCTTTGTAAAGTACGTCCCTTATCATTTGTAACTGAATAAATAACTTCATACTCACCTATTTCATTAGTGTTAACATTATTTTTCAATATTTTTATTTTTGTAGTAATATTATTACCATTACCATCAGTAGCCACAACTCCATCCAATGGATCAAAAAGACTCCCCTTCAAAATTTCCATATTATCTATCCCAGTTAAAGTTGGTTTATTACCATTTTCACCAGCAACAATTTTAACTCTTAATGTCGCAGACTGGTTCCCAGCCTTGTCTTCTACCACGATCCATTCTACATAAGAACCTTTTTCCTTGAAAATTTTATATGTGTTTTTTTCTCCGTCATCATCTTTAAAATATGCTGTAATCTCTGAATTATCTTCCACTTTTTCAATCAAATCAATTGCATAAACTTCAGTGTTTAACATCACATTAAATATTGAGGCTTTTAAAGTAACAACAGGTTTCGTAGTATCAACAATTCTTATATAAAAAGGATAATCTATTCCTAAATATGTTGCAGACACTTTATAAAGCCCTATTTCATTCTTTAATTCCGAAAAATTTAAAACTACTTGTGACAAAATAGTTTCATTAGCATTTATGTAATGCTGTGGAGCTGTTGATATTTCACTACCATATTCATATATAAAAGTATCTCGTTTAATTGTTAAAGGGGTAATATTAAAAGCACAAATAATCATAATCGCATTAATAAAAACAAAAAATACTAATACAACTGCAACTATCCGATTCTTCATAAAATCACCTACTCCCTATAACTAATTATAACATCTTTATATAAAAATTGCGTCAATTATGCTAATGAATATTCACGAACTATATTATGCCTTTTATCCATAAAAATCAATCACATTTAAACATAATTAATAAATTTTAAAAATATAAATTATCAAGAAAATTGTTTATATCTTACCAATATTAATAATCTGTTATTTTAAACAATCCACACTCAAAAAAACAACAAATATTTACTGTTATATCCCCTTGTTTCACAAACATATTTAAACTTCAGATCTGGCTTTGACGAGCATCATACCAATTACAATTCATAATACCCTTATATTAACAATCATCAAAAAAGAACAGTTAAAACTGTTCTAATCTTGATAACACTTTTTCTTTACCTAATAAACAAATCGAACTAGCCAAATCAGGACCATGCATAATACCTGTTGTTGCTATTCTTAATGGCATATATAGCATTTTACCACGTACCTTAGCTTCTTTTTGTGTTGCTTTTATACACATTTGAATACTTTCTTTTGTAAACTCATCCAAGTTAGCTAATTGATTTTTAAATACTTTCAAAGTATTTGGAATACTTTCATCTTGCATAAATTCTTTTGCTTCGTCATTTAAATTTAATTCATCATTAAAAAATAAATCAACTAATCCAACAATTTCTTTTCCATAAGATAATTGATCATGATATGTAGCCACTAACATATTTATCCATTCATCACTTCTATTTGATAAATCATAAGCTTTTTCTAAAAATGGTTTACATAGATCAATTACATTTTCTAATGATCTATCTTTAATATAACGATTATTAACCCATGTCAACTTATCCTTATCAAACATTGAAGGTGATTTAGACAATCTATTTTCACTAAATTCTTTAATTAGTTCTTCCTTAGTAAAAATCTCTTTTTCCCCCTCTGGTGACCAACCAAGTAACGCCATAAAATTAAACATTGCATCAGGTAAATATCCCTCATCTTTATATTGAGAAACAAATTGCATAATACTTTCATCTCTCTTTGACAATTTCTTTCTTTGTTCATTAACAATCAAAGTCATATGTCCATATGTAGGTGGTGTCCATCCAAGCATTTCATAAATCATCATTTGCTTAGGAGTATTACTTAAATGCTCCTCACCTCTAAAAACATGTGTAATATCCATTGTATGATCATCAATAACTACTGCATAGTTATAAGTAGGAATGCCATTAGCTTTGACTAAAACCCAATCACCTATATCATCTGATTCAAATGAAACATGACCACGAATCATATCATTAAATTCATAAGTTTTACCAGCAGGAACTTTAACTCTAATCGTATAAGGTATACCAGCAGCCTCTTTTTCCTTCACCTCTTCTGGGGTTAAGTCTCGACATTTACGATTATACATTGGTGCTACACCAGCATTAACCTGACGTTCATGTTCTTTATCTAACTCTTCTGGTGTACAAAAACATTTATACGCAAGACCACGATCTAATAATTCTTGTGTATATTTTTGATAAATATCTAAACGCTCCATTTGACGATATGGCGCATATTTTGGATTAGGATTTAATGGCGATTCATCTGGAACAATCCCTAGCCATGCCAGATTATCCAACTGACTAGCTTCGCCTCCATCAATATTTCTTTCCACATCAGTATCTTCTAAACGAAAAATGAAATCTCCTTGATGATGTTTTGCAAATAAATAATTAAATAATGCTGTTCTTGCACCACCAATATGTAAATGTCCAGTAGGACTAGGCGCATATCTTACTCTTACTTTTTCCATTTTAAAATCCTTTCTTTTTTAACATAACCACGCATTGACTAACCACACCCTCTTGGCGTCCAATAAAACCTAGTTTTTCACCACGTGTCGCTTTAATATTAACATCAGCAATATTACATTTTAAAATATTACTAATATTTTCTTTCATTTTCTGAATATGGGGTGCCATTTTAGGTTTTTCAATTATAATAATTGCATCAAGATTATTTATCTCATAGCCATGTGCTGACATCATTTCATATGTTTTTTCTAATAAGATTAATGAACTTATACCTTTATACTGGTCATCTGTATCACTAAAATGTTTTCCAATATCGCCTAAGCCTAAAGCCCCTATAATACTTTCAATAATCGCATGACATAGAACATCTGCATCACTATGACCTAATAATCCATACTCAAAATCAATTTCTACCCCACCTAAAATTAGTTTTCTATTTGCCACCAATTGATGAATATCTATTGACTGTCCAATTCGATACATTTTCTCACCCCTTCACGCCATATTCTAGCACAATCGCCTTGTATATTCTAGGGAATTTTAAAAGAACTCTTTTTAACCGAGTTCCTTTTTTACCTTATTCTTACGTCGATCTTCTTTTAAATACTCAGCCATCCCTACTATTGAAGCACCAGCTAAATCTAACATTAAATCCTTCATTGTATCATTTAAAGCCTCATGTCCTAACAACGGCTCATCTTCTTTACCATATAAAGTTCCTCTAGTCGACTTCATATACTGCTGATTATTTGTACCAAAAATATCATCAACCAAATATTCACCAATTTCCCATATGGCACCTAAAGCCAGTGAAAACAGTACTACACTTACACAAATATACATATGGCCCATTGACAAATTAATACTATCTCTCTTAACAAAATAATCTATTAATACAAAACCAACATATGCCAAAATAATCCCTGAAAAAGCATGTAGAATTGAATCCCAAACAGGAATCTTTTTATAAAAATCAAAAACATCCCCTAAAACAAAACCACAAAACGCAAATATTGTTAAAGATGTCTCTAACATGATTGGTATTTTTAACCCTAATTTATCTTTAAGGTGATCTGGTAAAATAATTATTCCCATCATCAATAATAACTGTACAATCGAAAATATTAAACGTCTAATTTTTTTACTATCATCGACAATAAACAAAAATACTATAGCCGCAATTAACATAATCATCGTTAAAGTACAAATAATAGTTTTTATTATTTTAAGCCTTTTAGTTGATTTAGTCTCTAACATCCTAATATCCTCCATAATTTATTGTATTATAACAAAATCTTTTAAAAAATCCCATTAATAAATAATAAACAAGTTATTAATTCAATAAATTATATCTAAAATATCAATCTTTATTACCATGAATTCATTATAAATATATAAATTTTTTTAATTCCTTTCCAATTCTATATAAATATAGATCTAAACCTATCTTTGATACTTACGATTACAAGCAGCACTAATTAATCCTTGAAACAATGGATGCGACCGATTGGGACGACTTGTAAACTCTGGATGAAATTGACAAGCAACAAAATATGGATGTTCTTTAATTTCTATAATTTCAACCAAATCTCGTTCCAGATTAACCCCTGCAACAATTAATCCATTTTCTATCAACAACTTCCTATAATCATTATTAAATTCATAACGATGCCGATGACGTTCTTTAATTTTTGATGTTCCATATAATTCTCTTGCTTTACTACCTTCAAATAATTCACAATTATAATCACCTAATCTTTGAGTACCTCCCATGTCTGTTAATAACTGATCTGTCATTAATGTAATAACAGGCTGTTTTGTTGACTCATCAAACTCTAACGAACTAGCATCTTTCAAACCACAAACATTACGTGCATATTCAATTGTTGCCAATTGCATTCCTAAACAAATTCCTAAAAATGGAATTTTATTGATTCTAGCATATTTGATAACATCTATCATTCCATCAATTCCACGATTACCAAACCCACCAGGAACAATAATCCCATCTGCTTCTCTCAACTTTTTTTCAACATTATCACTAGTTATATCTTTTGAATCAATAAAATCAATATTTACAATACTATTTTCAAAATATCCTGCATGTCTCAATGCTTCATTAACAGACAAATATGCATCTGGTAGCTGGGTATATTTACCAACTAATGCAATCGTCACTTCATGTTCTAACCCTTTTATACGTTCGATTAAACTTTGCCACTCTTGCATATCTGCTTTTGATGCTTCAATTCTTAAATGTTCTAATACCAAATCATCCATATGTTGTTCTAATAACATCATTGGTAATTCATATAATATTTCCACATCATAATTTGAAATAACATTTTGAATAGGAACATTACAAAATAAAGAAATCTTCTCTTTTAGTTCTTTTTCAATATATTTTTCACTACGACAAACAATAAAATCTGGTTGAATTCCTAACCCTCTAAGTTCTTTAACACTATGCTGAGTTGGCTTAGTTTTTACTTCATGACTTGCCCCTATATAAGGCAATAAAGTTGTATGAATATATAAAGTATTTTCATATCCCAAATCTAAACGAATTTGACGAATTGCTTCTAAAAACGGCAGACTTTCAATATCGCCTGTTGTTCCACCAATTTCTGTAATTACAATATCAGCATCAAAACTAGATGCCCCAGCATAAATTCTTTCTTTAATTTCATTAGTAATATGTGGAACCACTTGTACTGTTACACCTAAATAATCACCATGACGCTCCTTGGAAATAACCTCTCCATAAATACGTCCAGTTGTAATAGACGAATTGTAGTTTAATTTTTCATCAATAAACCTTTCATAATGGCCTAAATCCAAATCTGTTTCTGCACCATCTGCAGTAACGAAAACCTCACCATGCTGATATGGAGACATTGTTCCTGGATCAATATTAATATATGGGTCTAATTTTTGCATATATACTTTCAAACCACGCTGTTTTAAAATTCTCCCTAATGATGCTGCTGTTAACCCTTTGCCTAATCCTGACACAACTCCACCTGTTATAAATATGTATTTTGCCATTTTCCATTCTCCTTATGTTTTATATCAAAATAAAAACGCCTTCTTTTAGAAGACATTTAATTGCCCTCTTACATTTTACCAACTTTTTATTATCTAGGCAATAATTTTTTTTCATCATAATATAAAATAAAAGAAGGCGTGGGGAACACCTTCCATATGTATAGGTCGTTCTTGGGGAAGAAGGGGGGGTGACCTATACTTATATATTATCTTGTCTTGACGACATATGTAATAATATAAAATAAATATGAACGGATTATGAACTTTACAGTAAATTGTACAAAAAAAGAAACAATTTCTTGTTTCTTTTTTGGCATAGGTGATTATATGGGAGAGGGGTCACCTATGCAAGTATTATTGTCTTTCTTTTACATAACCATAATACATATATGAATATACCTTATTTTCATTTAATTGTCAATATATTATAAATATTTTTAGTAATAATTGTACCATTAATCCTTTGGTATTCTTTTTCCAGATAATTCTGGTAAGTCCCTGGAGAAATTATACCATTCAAATCAATTATATCCATTCCAGCTTTTCCCATAATCGTTTCTGCAAGCTTTACACAATTAGATCCTAAAACAAAATAAGTTTTAAAACGCCCTTTTTTAAATTTATAAAATTTTGTTTTAGTACGTAAATATAATTTACTAGCATAATCATTACAATCATCTTTATTTTTATATGAATGTGGATACCATTGATAAGTATTCTCAAATATTTTTCTAATCTCTGCCTTTACACTTTCTAATTGTTTTGCAGTTAAACGTACACCATAACTAAAAATAGTTTTTTTATCTACTTCTATACAAAAAGGAATATAACTTTCTCTTGGAGCAACAAATATAACACCATCACCAATTGATTCACACAATCTAATTGAATCATAATCATAATTACCATATGAAATAACATTATTATCAATACAAATATCACAATGCCCAATTGTTCCAAACCCATCTGGACTAACATGTATAAATATCTCTACATTTGCATGATCATGATCATCTAAAAACTTTTCTTTAGGCTCTACTGCTAAACGTTCATTAATATAATCCATCATTACTTTAGGAATAATTGCTGATATAAAAATTGGAACAGGTATCCGAATTCTACGCTTTAAACTATCCTTATGTTGCTGTGGAACTACAGTAAAAACGCCATCAATAACATAGTTTATTCCTAAAAATAAACCATATACACCAATAAAAATCATCATTACATTCGCATCAACATATCGCCCCAAAAACAATGCTAATCCATATATTATTAAAAATATCGCTCCACATAAAACTGGAAAACGTCGATCAACTTTATCCTTTTTATAATTAAGATAAGTGATAAACTTAACAACTCCGTTTAAAGTAATATATAAAGCAAAAATTGCAAATAATAATCTTATTGGAATAGTTGTATAAATAATAATAAAAAAACCTATCACAATATTAATAATAATATTAAATAAATCCCCTTTTAAATGCCTCTTAATAAAAACCCCTAATCCATGAAACCCATTTATAATTAAAATCCATCCTAAGACATCAAATACACGCATTAAAAAATTATCACGTTGAATAATCGCCATAGTTGAAATAACAATCAGAATTAGACCCAAAACACAATAATAAACTGAATTGTAAATATTTCGTTTCACCTAATCCCTCCTTTGATATATTATATCACATAGCAAAAAAAGAGACTACTCATAATGAGTTGTCTCCTTGATTATAAAAATTATTTATCAAATTTATTTTTGTAATCCCAAATAGTTCTTAAAATTGCTTCCATATCATGTACCATTGGCATTCTTGGGTTTGCTGGAGTACATTGATCTTCATAAGCATTCATAGCCATTCTGTGAATTGCTTCATCCCATTCTTTTTTATCAATTCCTTGAGATTCAATATTAGAAGCTAATCCTACTTTATGACATAATTCTTCACAAGCATCAGCAAACATTTGAACACCTTCTGCAGGAGTTTTTGGATTTAACCCGATTAATTGAGCTAATTCCATATATTTAACATCAGCTTTATAATTTTCAATTTTTGGCCAAATATTTAATTTAGTTGGGATAGTTCCATTATATTTAATTACATGTGGTAATAAGATACCATTTGTACGTCCATGTGGTACATGGAATTCTCCACCAATTTTATGAGCTAATGAGTGGTTCATACCTAAGAAAGCATTAGCAAATGCCATACCTGCAATTGTAGCAGCATTATGCATTTTTTCTCTAGCTAAAGGAGTTCCTTCTTTAACTGATTCTTCTAAGTAATCAAATACTAATTTAATAGCTTGTTTAGCCCATCCATCAGTGAAATCAGAAGCTAAGATAGATACATAAGCTTCAACTGCATGAGTTAATACGTCAATCCCTGTATCAGCTGCAATACTTGCAGGTAAAGACATAACAAATTCAGGGTCAACAATTGCTACTGTTGGAGTTAAAGCATAGTCAGTTAAAGGATATTTTTTGTTACAAGATTTATCAGTAATAACTGAGAATGGTGTAACTTCTGAACCTGTACCTGAAGTTGTTGGGATACAGATTAATTTAGCTTTCTTTCCTAATTCAGGGAATTTGAAAGCACGTTTTCTAATATCCATGAATTTTTGTTTAATATCATCGAAGCAAACTTCTGGGTTTTCATATAATAACCACATAACTTTTGCTGCATCCATTGAAGATCCTCCACCTAATGCAATGATTGTATCAGGTTGGAATTTATTCATTAATTCAAGACCAGCTTGAACTGTATCGAAACTTGGATCTGGTTCAACATCAAAGAATAATTCTAAATCTACTTGATTTCTTCTTCTTCTAATTACATCTTCAATTTTTTCTACATAACCAAGATTGTACATACCTCTATCTGTAACAATCATGGCTTTTTCCATAATTTTCATATCTCTTAAATATTTAATCGAATTTTTTTCGAAATAAATTTTTGGAGGAAGTTTAACCCATTGCATATTGTTATTACGTCTCCCTATTCTCTTAATATTGATTAAGTTAACAGCACTTACGTTATTAGATACAGAGTTATGTCCGTAAGAACCACAACCTAATGTTAATGATGGAATAAATGCATTGTAAACAGAACCAATACCACCGAATGTAGATGGAGCGTTTTCGATAATACGGATTGCTTTACAAGCATGTCCGAATTTTTTAGAAATTTCATGATCTTCTGTATGAATTGCAGCAGAGTGACCTAAACCATTAAATTCAACCATTTGAGTTGCTTTTAAGATACCATCTTCTGTACTTGTAGCTTTTAACACAGCTAATACAGGAGATAATTTTTCTCTTGTTAATGGCTCATTAGGACCAACTTCTTTACATTCTGCACAAATAATCTGAGTATCTTCTGGTACCTTGAATCCAGCTTGTTCAGCGATCCAAGTTGCAGGTTTACCAACTACATTTGGATTTAACTTAGCAGCATTAACATTATCACTATATGATACTGCTCCAAACATAAATTGTTCTAATTTAGCTTTTTCATCTTTATTTACAAAGTATACTTTAAATCTTTTGATTTCTTTCATGAAAGCATCATAGATTTCAGCATCAACAATAACAGCTTGCTCAGAAGCACAAATCATACCATTGTCAAAAGATTTTGATAATACAATATCATTTACAGCTCTTGGTAATACACAAGTTTTTTCTACATAAGCAGGAACGTTACCAGCCCCTACACCTAATGCAGGTTTTCCACAAGAGTAAGCAGCAGCTACCATTGCATTACCACCAGTTGCTAAGATAGTAGCAACACCTGGATGTTTCATTAATGCAGTAGTTGCATACATTGATTTTAAATCTAACCATTGAATACAATCCTCTGGAGCTCCAGCAGCAATTGCAGCATCTCTAATAACTACAGCAGCCATTACAGAACATGCATGTGCACTAGGATGGAATGAGAAAATGATTGGATTTCTTGTTTTTAAACAAATCAATGATTTAAAAATTACTGTAGAAGTTGGATTAGTTGTTGGAACAATACCACATACAACACCAACTGGTTCAGCAATTTCAGTTATACCTAAAAGTGGATCTTCATTAATAATCCCTACAGTTTTTAAGTGACGTAAATTGCTTGTTACATATTCACAAGCAAATAAGTTTTTAACTGCTTTATCTTCAAATACACCACGTCCAGTTTCATTTACTGCCGCTTCAGCTAATGTACCATGAGCATCTAGTCCAGCTACAGAACATTTAGCTACAATGTAATCTACTTGTTCTTGAGTAAATTCTTCAAATTTTGATAAAGCTATTTGAGCTTTTGCAACTAGTTGATCAACATGAGCATCAATTTCTTCATTAGTTGGTTCAACTACTTTGTTAACAGCTTTTTTTTCTGCCATTATTTCTTCCTCCAATTCATTGTGAAATATTTAATTTGTTTCCATTGATAGTGTAACCCAAATCAACAAAAAAGACAAGCAATATTGTGCATATTTTCACAACAAAAACCCTACATTTACATGAAAACGCTAACATCCAATTAAACCCTTTTATAAAAAAATCTAAGACAAAATTTATCTTAGATATCACGATTAGTAATTATTACCTTAACTCCTTCTTCAAATAAAAAATCTTTAATTTCATCATTATTAACAGTCCATGTATTAACATCTATCCCTTTACTATGATAATCATTGATTTCTTTTTCATTTAAAAATACATACTTAGGATGAGCTGCATTAAATTTATACTCAAATACTTTTTCTTTATTTATTTCATAATTATCTTCAAATAAATAACCTAAATATAATGTCTTATCTATTTCTCTAAGTTTTAATAAGCTTTCTAAATAAAATGAAGAAAAAATTACTTTCTGCAATAAACCCTTTTGTTTAACCAAATCATATGTCATTTGCTCAATATTCTTATAATGAATCTTATCTGTCTTAATCTCAAGATTTAATATAACATCCTTTTCACTACAGTAATCTAGCAATTCTTCTAATAACGGAATTCTTGCTTCAACATCTTTGAAGTGATAATTAAAATTAAACTTACAAAGTTCATTATAAGTATAATCTTTAACATATCCCTTTCCATTAGATGTACGATTTATTTTTTCATCATGAATCAATACTAATTTGTTATCTTTAGTTAAATGAATATCTGTTTCTATCCCATCAAAATTACCTTCAATCGCTTTTTTAAAAGCAATCATTGTATTTTCAGGATATTTTTCACTATAACCTCTATGTCCTAATTTAATCATTATCAGCCTCTATAAAACACTTATAAAATAAGCTATATATCCTATCAACATTATTACAGCACCGCTTTTCTTTAAACAATATCTATTATCAATAAATGTATACAATAAAAATAAAGCCCCTATCGCTACAATTCCATCTATAATAAAACCACTTTCAAATATTATTGGAGCAGGTGATATTAAAGCAGTTGTTCCTAACACAAATAAAATATTAAAAATATTACTACCTATGATATTACCTATTGCTAAATCACTTTTTCCTTTCCATGCTGCTGTCATTGAAGTTACCAGCTCTGGAAGAGAAGTACCAAATGCAATAATAGTAAGTCCTATTAGTCTCTGACTAATTCCAATTTCTTTTGCAATATATGTTGCTGAATTAATTGTCATATTACTACCTATTACAATTGCTCCTATTCCTAAAATAATCATTAGTCCCAAACGAAACAATGTATCTTTTTCATCTAATTCCTCTACTTCGTCAATTGGAACATCCTCCCCCCTTTTAACAAGACGATATAAATAAAATAAAAACAATAAAAACAAGGCCCATAAAATAACTCCGTCAAGTCGATCAACCGATCCTCCAAATTTCCCCAACATTAATAAAATAAGCGTTATTACCATCACAAAAGGAATTTCATATCGATATGTATTATTATTTACCTTTAACTGTGCTATACACCCAGAAATCCCTAAAATAAGTAAAACATTCATAATATTACTACCTATTACATTTCCTATAGCTAAATCAACATTACCACTCATCGCCGAAGTAATTGAAATTGCAGCCTCTGGAGCACTTGTACCAAAAGCTATAATTGTAAGTCCAATTACAATTGGCGGAATATTTAATTTCGCAGCTAACTTTGAAGCTCCTTCAACAAATATATCGGCACCCTTTATTAACAGGATAAAACCGCCAATTAAATAAGCTATCTGTATTAACATATTTTTTAATATATTCTCCTTCCTAATTTAAGTTTATATCAATCTTATAATTTTAGTCCTATCATATCACCAATTTTATAAAAAAACTATAACTTACACATAAAAAGCAGCACTTGGCTGCTAAATTAACTCAAATTTCTTTAAAGCTTTCTGTATACCATCATCTTCAATTCGAGCAGTTTCATAATCAGCTACTGCTTTTGCTTCAACAACAGCATTTCCCATCGCAATGCCCAAACCAACCGCTTCTAACATTTCAATATCATTTCGTCCATCTCCAAAAGCAATCGTATCTTTAATATCTTTATTTAACTTTCTTACCAGCTCACTTATCCCAACTGCTTTAGAAACTCCTCTTAAAGTCAAATCAAACGAACAATCACTTTGGTGCCTTTGAACATCAAAATAAGGACTTAATGCCTCTACCATCATTGGGATATCTTCCTTTTGATTAACCACGATCATTCCAATATATGTTTCAATTTCATCAGGGTCAAATTTATCAATTACTGTTTCTGGTTTCATACCCCAGGTTTTACAAAACTCAATGTGTTTTTTATCACTACTATCACGAACATAAATATAATCAGTACTTTCAAAATAATAGTTAAAATTGTGTTCTTCACAAAACTTCATCGTTGCCTTAATTGCTTCACTAGGAATAATTGCTTTATAAACAGATTGTCCATTATATTCAACATAAGCACCATTACATGTTACATAACCACTAAACGGATAACTCATTACCCCATCTGTAATAAAACATTTACATCGTCCTGTCGCTAAGAATACATCATGTCCATTTTGTTTTAATTCATCTAAAGCTTGTTTTGTACTATCAGTAATTGAATATATACCTAAATTACATTCTATCAGAGTTCCATCAATATCGAAAAATAATAATTTACTCATAAAATACCTCCGCTTATATATTGTAACACAAGTTAAATATATTTAGGCTTAGTTTATTGGTATAATTCAATTATTTCTCCACATGCTATCATTTTACCTGCATTTCCTGATGGCTGAGTCGTAAAATCATCAGCTCTTTCATGAATAATTATTGTTCTTCCAATAATTTGCTCTGGTACAAATTTTTGAATATATAAACTCATCCATGCTTGACCATTCATCGAAAATAAAGGAGGCAGATCACCACTATGATAAGGATGTGGACAATCATTCATACTAAAATGACTCCCTGCATCACTAAAAGGATTTTCTTTTGTTCCTGTACACGTTGCACCTTCATGGATATGCAAACCATGAACCCCCTGATTACAATCAGTATCTGGCAATCCCTGAGCCTCAACAACCAGCACACTTCCCTTATCATAACTATAAACTAGCAGCATTCCTTCTACACCATTTCCTTTAATAATAGCATATGCTTTTGGAGCATCATTATATAATATATTAATAATTTCAAATGTATTCATTATCTTCCTCCAATATTTAATATATGAAGATCATTAAAAAAAATGACAGCCCACCTATATTAGATGAGCTTATATTTTATACACTAAAGTAGAATATAAAGTAATAATTATAATTACTATTTTATAAATATTTAAATATTGGATTTTTTTCAACATAAAAGATTCATCACGAATTATATCAATTGAAACAAGAAACGTTATTAATTCAAAAAACATCGATAAATAAAATGGAAAATAACTGAAACAAAATGCCACTGCATAATTAATAAACAAAACCTTTAATATCTGATCAGATATTAATTGTTCATGTTTAATCCTCCAAACACTTATAACAATAATATATATTAAAAATACTGATTGATAATAAAAGCTTTTAGAATGATTATCAAAGATAAAAATTAATAATGTTAAAACAAACAAAAACGTAATTATTCCTAACCATTTTTTATACAATTTTAAATTATTATCATAATCCTTTTGCTCTATTTGTTTATATTCTTCATCCAGAAAAAAAGGTGTTGATTCTTTAACATCATCATGAACCCATATACCAATACCATCAGTAAAACACTGCAGCTTCCAGCCAGAAAGTTTTGCTATATCAAAACGTTCATTATCTTTATCAAAAAAACATCTATTACGTGTATATAACATTGAATAATCAATTCCATAGACATATTCACTAGAACTTTTTATAAATTCTGCTTTTTCCTTTTTAAAATCAATTGATTTAACAATATACCCTTCCTGTTTCATATTATCTAAAAATTGATACACTTTTTTATACTCAGTTGGATAAAAACAGCAAGATTTATATACCATTTTTATTTCTCCAAAAAATCAGAATCATCTATTTGCTGTTTTAATAATCGACGTTCCTGTTTTAATAATTCTAATCCCTTAGACGTTATCTTATAATATTTTTTTCTCGCTTCTACACCTGTTAATTCTATGATTCCATCATTCATAAAACGATCCAACAAATTATACATCGTGCCATTTCCAACTTTAACCCGATTATGAGATAACATTTGAATATCCTGCATCATTGCATAACCATGATTTTCTTCAATTACTGTTAACAACAAATAAAACATCGGTTCTGTTAATCTTTGATATTGTTCTCTAGCCATTTAATTTAACCTCCAAATACAAGTTGTAAGACAAATAAAATAATCCAAAAAATTAAAAATAATCTAAATAATACTTTTTTTAATATCAATGAATTATTCTTTAAAATTAAAAAACAAGCAAAAATACACATTATTTCAATTATCATTGCATATATAAATTCTATTTTTGATACTAAATACATTGATGATACATAACATTCACTAACAAACACAATCACCAGTTCTGGACACTTATCTTTACTATGTATTATACCATATATCAAATAATAATATATCACAAGAAATGGCATTCCATAAAACACATCAAGCCCGCCTTGCGAAATAAAGTGAAATAATCCTAAAATCAATAACAAAGTATTAAATATTGCAGTTCGTTTAATTGAACGCATTCTTTTTTGATAATCCTCTTTTTCCATCCTTAAATATTCTTCTTCCAAAAGAAATGGTACTGCATTTTCAACATCCTCATTTATCCATATTCCCATTCCCTCAGTTATAAACTGTAATTTCCAGCCATTTAACCTAGCAATATCAAAATATTCATTTTCATTACTGATACTATTATTATATAGATTTGAATAATCAATTGAATAAACAAAATCTTTATCACAACTTTCAAAAGTAGCACTCAGCAATCCTCCATCAAATTCTAAATCCCTTACTACATATCCTTCATTCTTTTTTTGATTTAAAATTTCAATAAGTTTAGTCCCTTCGCTTTTGTAGCAGCTAAAAATCTCTTTCATTTTATCACCCCTTTATCCAATAACACATATGTCAACTATCGTCATATATATTATAACAAAAGTTCTTATATTTATCAATTATCCTTATATCAATAAAATAAAAAGATTAGCTATAAATAATATAACTAATCTCATTAAATTTATTCTTTACGTGTCTTTTTACGATTAAACAATAATCCAATTAAACCTAGAACTGTTAATCCAGCAGTTGCTCCAATTGCACTATCATCACCTGTTTTTACACTTACTGTTGTGTCGCCAGATTTTATTGTTTCTACTGGTCTTGCTTCCAATCCTGCTAATGCTTTTGTTAGAGCTGATACTACAGTTTCTACCTCTTCCCTTGTTGCCTCAGGATTATTTAATACTGCTTTTGCACTTAATACTTCATTTGTTACTGCTGCCCATGTTTTAGCTGTATAACTTGCACTATTCAATCCATTTACCTTGTTGATTAAATCTGCTAATAAATCTTTATTTGGTTTTAATCTTAAATTAATAAATGCTCTTACTAATTCTGTATATACTTCATCTACTTCTTCCTGCATTACATTTTCATCTGCTAATACCCCATTAGCTTCTTGTAATGCTGGTAGCATTGTGCTCCATGTAGATGGGATATATTGTTCTTCTACTAAACTATTAATTTGATCTACTAGTTTTTGTAACAATTCTTTATTTCCTTTAAAGAATTCTAACATATGCATTGCATTTGCTAATCTAGTAAATGCATTATCTACTTCAGCTTGTGTAGCACTAGCATTTGCGTTAACTGTTTGAGCATTTTCTAATGCTGCATTGAATTCTTCTACTACTACTGGCACAACATTTTCCAAACTAGCACTTTCTGCCATTTCAATAGCGATTGATAGTGCTGTTTTATTAACTGTTGTTTCTTCTTTTCTAACTAAGTTTTCTTTAGCATTAATTAACTGATCTTTTACTCTATCTACATCTGCCTGAGAACTATTACTATTATCTGCAATGATTGCAATAGCATTATCAAGAACTTGTTTATACACATTCCAAGAATCTACTGTATATTCATTTTCTACCAAACTGCTGTAATCTTTTACCAAAGCATCTAATTCATTTACATTTCCGCATTCTACTAAACCATTCAAGAATTTTTGAATTTGATTACAGATTTCAAATAAATCGTCTTCACCAGCAGCTTCATTATTAATCACTTCATCAGCTTTTGATAACAAATCATCCATCACTTCTTGATCAAATGATGATGCTGTATAATCATTTTCATCTAATTGATTAACTGTTGTAATTAATTCCATTAATACTGTTCTATCAACTTCATTATTTTCTTCATCAACAGATGCAAAGAAACTAAATTCTGCAGCTGAAGCAAATTTATTGACTGTATCACCGTGTGAACCAGTGATTACCATACGAACTGATTTAACAGTTTTTGAATCAAATTTTACTGTTTTTAATGAGCTATCACCATTCCAAGTATAGTTTTCAATAATTTTAGATTCAATGTTATTTTCATCAGTTATATATAAATCAAATTTTGTAATATTACCATTAATTCCATTTTGACGTGGTAAATAATCCAATCTTGCTACTTCTGTTGGAGTATCAAATGTAAATACTACTTCAATAGGTAATGTTATTGAACTATCATGCCAATCTGAATGCCAAATTGTATTTGGATTATTATCTAATGTATTAGCAATCACTTCACCATTAGTAGTGTTTTCTGTTGATGCTGATGCACTTATAATACCATTATCTATTTTACCCTTTTCTTCATTACTACGAGCAATCTTAATATTATCTATTTTACCTTTAATTGCATTTGTTTTAGAACCAATTCGATCTAATGATAAAGCAAAACTACTATTAGTAATACCTGTCTTTTTAACCATATCGTTATGAACAAATTGTCCTGTTGCATTACCCACAAATCCACCATTTACATATAATGCTGTTTTTAAATCTGATGTTTTAATTGTTAAATTTGTCCATTTATTTAAAGGTAATTCATAATTAAATTCATAATTATACAATTCTCTTGTAAAACCTAGTTTACCATTTTCAGTAATACGAATATCATGACTACCATAAGCACTATCTGTTTCAAACAAAATTTGTCCTGGTTTTATTTCTTCTAATTTTAAATCAAATGATAATTCATTTCCATCACCTAATTTATCAAGTGGAGTTTCAACATAACTGATTCCACCCTCTAATTTAATTGCATTAGAAGTTTTTCCTTTTGTATATGTAACATTTGTTGCATCAGATAAATCACGATCATTAGCAGAAGTATCATTTAATTCATCATTTTCTTCAAATGTATAATTTGCATAAACTCCATCTACGTTTGATTCTTCAAATAACGGATTACTGTTAGGAGCTAAACCTACTTGATCACTAGCAGCTTTAACATTAGCCAAACTTCCTTTTTCTTTACCATTTGCCCATGTTTTTTCCGCAATTACTGGCAACGCATCTTGAAAACGTTTATACATATCAGCTTCACTTAAACCACTAGCACGTTTATCAATATTATCATTCCAAATTGCAAAAGCTGCCCCTAAGGTTTGATCATCACCAGCTGGAATATTCTTCCATCCTGATTTAGTACTAACAACATTAGGTTCAAAATTATTAAATAAATTATTAGTATTTAAATAATCATTATATGATCCTTGATTTCCACTACCATTAGGCACCATGTACATATAAGTATCTATTGTATTAATTACTTTATAACCCATATCATACATTTCAATTCCATCAGCCCAATCACGTGACCATAAATTCAATTCTACATTTTCAATTGCATCCTTATTTATCTGTGTTTCAGGATTATCTTTGATCCAAGTCAATCCTCCCCACATTCTAACCGGATTAGTTTGTTTTACATGTGGCACAAAGTCATTAATAAAATTACGATAAGCAGTATAATTTGCTAAAAACTCATCTGCTCCAATATGTACTGTTGTTTGGCTATCAAAAGTTGCGTTTTCACCATTTGTATATTCATCAAATATTTCTTTAACTTTTGCTATTGCTTCAGGTTTACTAATATCAATATGATCTATCAAAGGTCTTCTTGCAGCTGTTGAAGAAGTCTGATCTTTCACCATAATTTCTGGAAATACTTTAGTAAATGAATTTGCATGGGCAGGAATATCTATTTCAGGTACAATATTTACCCCAAATTTTCTTGAATCCTCAATAAATTGTTTAAACTCTGCTTTTGAATAAGCATAATCCTTTGCAGTTGCCGATTCACCCTGAGCATTTTTAACATTAGATTCTAATCTAAATGCATCATATGCTTTAAACCCTTCATTTTCAGTATCATGAACTCCATAATCTTCTAACCAAATATAGTTATCACTTAAATGAACTTGAAAATCATTCATTTTATGCCAAGCCATATTTTTAGCAATATCTTTTAATATATCCATTGAAAAAGGTTTACGAGCTACATCAAGTACAAATCCTCTAACCTTATATTTTGGATAATCTCTTGTTTGCCCATATGGTAAAACATTTTTATCATTACTTTGAGTCAATATTTGTAAAATAGTTCTTGTAGACCAATAAGCACCTAATTTATTAGTAGCTGACACATTTACTTGATCATCTATATTAATAAAATATCCTTCATCACCCATAAAACTATCAGTACTATTTAAGGTAAAGTAAAAATCGCCAGGGTTAGCACTATCATTATAAACTATATTAATTTCATGACCTGTAATATCTTTATAATCATTTTGAAACTCTTTTGCCATGTATTCTAATTCTGATTTAAATACAGGATCAATTACAATTCGACTACTTTGGGTAGCAACAAAACTTTCATTACTATCACTATACCACTCTGCTAATTCTGGAGAGACAACTGGTTTTTCATTTCCAACATTTGATTCATAAATACCTGGAATTATAACAGAATAATCACTAGTTATCTTTTCTTCTCCAGTAATATTATTTTTAATCTTTAATGATATTTTAACTTCTTTATCTAAAAGCGGTCTAAAGACATTAAAATCTTTATCAACTATTTGTTCAAAATCAGCACCATTATTTTCGATCGTATATCCTGCCACTTTTGGCACCACTACTTTATTCATTTCTGCATCATAGCTTGGACGTACATCGTCAATAGTAATACCAGTTTCTGGAGTCACTTCACTAAAAGGATGATCATATAACTCAAATTCAGCAATTCCTCCATTATCCCAAACACTACTCTTATGAGTTTTTGTCACTTCCACTCTAACATAACGACCACTAACACTTTCATCAAATAGATGTGTACTTAAAATAGTTTCATTATCCATAGTTTCAGTAATTGATGGATCATTTTCATCAAAAACTTCATCTTTTGAAACAGTAACCTTATATTCCTGAATATTATTTTTTGGAGCATCTCTTCGATCCTCTGCAAACATTCTAATATACTTAATATCTTTTTCTTCCCCTAAATCAATATCTAATATAGGCTTTGTATTCCTGCCAGATGCTAACTTAGTGGTATAATCACCATCTATTGCTTTATCATATGTATTACCATATCCTTCTGTGTTTTGACCTGTTGCTGTCGCACCAAGTGATAAATTAAATGGTTTTTCATACAATTCAAATTCGCAAATCCCTGCATTATCCCAAACAGAATCGTTATGTGTTTCCAACACCTCTAATTTTACATAACGAGCAACTATTGTCTTCGATAATAATACATCATCCCTACATGTACTAGAATCAAGCGTTCTTTCAACACTTGCCTTTCCCTCTGTAAAATTTTCATCAGTTGCAAAAATCACTTTATAACGTTTAACATTATTTAAAAGACCATCTTTTCTTTCTTCTAAAAATAACCTCATAAAGCTTATTGCTTTTTCTTCCCCTAAATCAAGCACTAAAGTTGGTTTTGTATTTCGTGATGATGACAAACGTGTACTATAATCACCATCTACAGCTTTATCATATGTATTTCCTTGTCCCTCTGTATTTGTGCCATCAACACTTGCATTTAAAGCAAAATTGGGATTTTCAGGTGTTGTAGCTATTACTGGCATAACAACATTAGATAATGCCATAGTTAAAACCAATTGTCCCGCACATATCTTTTTAAAATAGTTATTCATTTTTCTTTTTCCTTTCCTAATACCTTTATTTTAAAATCAAAATAAGCATTACTTTATCGATAATTCTTAAAACACTAAAAAACAAGACAAAAAAGACTTTATTTATTAGTGTCTTTTTGGTCTTGCCTACTTAAAGTAACAATCCTATTACTATAAACATTTTAACATATAATTATCAATAAAGAAATTTATTGTGCTTAATAAACATTATAAATATAATTTATATATTTTAACTAAACTAAAACACTAAAAAAAGTGTAGTTTTTATCATTTATAAAACCTGATTGCCTTAATTTTTCTCAAACAAATAAAAAAGGTATTAGACTTAAAATCTAATACCCGATAATAAATTTTATAAATATCTTCTTGCTGTAACATAGTTTTTATGAAGCGAAGATACCTTTACTACATCACCTGTTTGAGGTGAATGTACCATTTGTCCATCCCCAACATAAATTCCTACATGAGTAATACGCCCTGCACTAGAACCAAAGAAAACTAAATCCCCTGGTTGAAGATCCCCACGCTCAACAGGTGTTCCTCCTTGAGATTGAGACTGAGCAGTTCTAGATAATGATATCCCATGTTGACGATAAACCCAAGATGTAAATCCAGAACAGTCAAATGAGTTTGGTCCAGTAGCTCCCCATGCATAAGGACTACCTAATTTTGTATAAGCAGTTTCTAAAATTTTTGTTCCTGGTGTATAAACCTTGACATTTAATGTTGCAACAGACTTATTACCTAATGTATCAGCAACAGTGTAAGTTACTGATTTATCACCTGTTGAACTAGTATCAATATTACTAATCATAACATTAGCTGTAACATCACCATCTTTATTGTCAATCGCAGAAACTAAATATGAACGAGGATCAAATGAATCTCCTTTAACCACTTCTGTATTAGTTGTAGTTAAATTAATTTGAGGACCACTGATATCCTTAACAGTGAAGTTCAATATAGAAACCACTTCATTTTCAGCTTCATCTTTTGTACTAACTTTTATAGTTTGAACTTCATTTTCTTTTCTAGTATCAACAGTACCAGTAACAACATTAGTTACTGTACCCATATCATCACTAGCTACTAAGTAATTATCTAGATTAAATTCACTACCATAATCAATAACAATATCCTTACCTTGTGTCAAAACAACACTTGGTGGTGTCAAATCAGAAACAGCAAATTCAAACATTTTTTCATTCACATTCCCAGATGAATCAGTTACTGACAATGTGATATCTTGAATTCCAGGTTTAGTGGCATCTAATTCTTTATCAGTTTCAATAAACGGTGATACATCACCATCAACATTATCAATTGCTGTGATATAACTTGTAACATCACTACTTCCATTAATCGGAACTTGAACAACATAACCTTTATCAGCCCCAACAATTTTAAATTCTGGTGCCTCATCATCTACTACTTCAACAGCAATTGTTTTAGTAGTTTCGTTTAATGAACAATCAGTAGCACTAACTGTTAATTCATATGTACCTAACTGCATTACATTAACATTATTAGCTTTAATATCAACGATTAATTCATCTCTTTTATCATGATTATCTGTAATATCAATAACATTTAAATCTAACTTTTCTCCATATGCAACCTCAATTCGATTAGAAACTATAATTGGAGATTCTTTATCGACTGCGGCATAACCTACTAACATAAATACTGATACCCCAAGGATTGGGATAAACATTGCTTTCCGTTTGATAATATTTTCATTAATAAAACTATTCAATTTTTTGTTAAGTTTTTCTTTCATTAACTCACTTCCTATCTAAAACGTACATTCGAAGTATAACATATATTAATAATTAATGCAAATTTGGTTGATTTAATCAATTATTTTTAAATTATTAAAGAAGATGTTTAATATATAAAACATAAAAACCACTATTATAAGAGATAAATTTTAATTTATAATCCTATTTTTACCCATTTTCTTTTCAATAAACATAATCCCATAAACTTACAAGTATTTATCCCTAATTTTTAACATAATTTTACTATTATCAGCTAAAATAAATCCTTTCTATCAAATAATAAATCATCATAAATAATCTATCATTCTTGTTATACATTTAAATAATGATTTATTTATAAAACATCTTTCCATAACCAAATCAGAACTTTTCATTTGTAACAATAAATATACTATTTGAAGATATTATTAAAATTAAACCAGATAGAAAATCATTCATCTATCTTCTCACACTCTTTTTAAATAAAAATTTATTTTCATCATTTCCTAATAAATTTTTATGATTGACTCTTGAACTTTCCTGCATTGGCTCAACTCGTTTGCTTAATACTTCTCACTATTCGATTCAGATACTTTAATTTTATTACTAATTATCATCATAAATGCAAAAATGCCATGTTTTACAACATGACATAATTATAAATCTACTTTTTCTAATTGAACTAATTCAATTTCCATTGGTGTTAAATTCCCTAAAAAGTCAATTAATACTTTAGCAGTTTCTTTTTCTGTATCAATTGATTCAACCTTACCACTTTTACCAGCAAAAGGACCACTAATTACATTCACTTCATCACCAACTTGATAATCTATACTAACTCCTATACTACTCAAGCCCATCTTTTTCAAAATCGGATCTAATTCACTTTTTTGAAGCGGAAAAGGTTTTGCACCCCCACCTGAAGAACCAATAAATCCAGTTACACCAGATGTATTACGTACAACATACCAGGCTTCATCAGTCATAATCATTTCGACTAAGACATATCCAGGAAACATATTCTTTGTTTTATTGATTTTTTTACCATCTTTAATTTCTGTTTCCACATGTTCAGGAATAACAATTTGAAACAAAACGTCTTGTAAACCCATTGATTCAACACGTTTTTCCAAATTCTCTTTCACCTTATTTTCATGACCTGAATACGTATTGACAACATACCATTGTCTACCTTCATCATTCATTCCAGTCATCTTAGTTCATCCCCAATGCTTTAAAAATAAATGCAATGATTGCATCACCAGCAAAGAAATACACTCCTAAAACAAAGCAGAACAACAACACAATTGCAGAGTTCTGTGCTAATTGTTTCTTACTTAACCAACTAACTTTTTTAATTTCACTACGAATTCCTTTTAAACTGAACCAATCTTTAAATTTCACGCCTATACCTCCTACTTCGTTTCTTTATGCAGAGTATGCTTCCCACATTTTTTACAATATTTGTTTAATTCTAATCTTTCAACATTTACACGTCTATTTTTGGTAATTGTATAATTTCTTGATAAACATTCACTACAAACCAAAATTACTTTTTGTTTCATATAATCAGCTCATTTCTACGCTATTACAATTTATCACAAATATAGCAACTAGTCAATTAATTTTAGTTTAGACATCTTTTTTTGAATTCGATAATTAGCATTATATACCTTTTTAACATCTAATTCTAATATTTTAGCTAATTCAATGTCCTTATATCCACATTCATGACCTTTAATTACAGATTGTTCAAAAGGTGAACATTTTTCTAAAATATACTTTTCAATATCTTTTTTATGTTGTTGCTGTAATACCTGAATATCAGGTTGATATTCAATACGATCATCTTTAACAACATCCAAATAACTTATTTTACAATCTTCACTGCAATAACTATTTAATGAAAAACAAATAATTTTTTCCTTTATTAATTTTCTTTTTTGACTAACTAAAATAGAGCTAATCGCCCGCTTAATAATCAATGACAAATAACTTCTAACTAACATTCCCTTATCTGGCCGATAACTATCCAAATTTTTAACACATCGTATAACAACATCTTGAATACAATCATCTCTTTCGTTTCGATAATTTTCATTATAAAAATAATATGCAGGTAACATTAGCTCTACTTGCCAATAACAATATTTGATTAAAAGAGCCTCAGCAATAAGACTACCTTGTCGATACAAATAATACAATTCTTCAATATCGTAACCATCCATGGTTACCTCCTTCCTGCTTATAAAGGATTACGAGAATTGTATACCTGGTATAAAATTACTGCTGTCGCTACAGACGCATTTAAAGATGTAACATGTCCTACCATTGGCAAAACAACATTAAAATCACAACTCTTTTTTACCAGCCTAGATATTCCAAAACCTTCAGAACCTATAACAATCACTAAGGGCAAATTATAATCAACTTGTCGATAATCTTGCGATTGATCAAGATCACAACCCACTATCCAAAAAGAACGTTTTTTCAAATCTTCTAAAGTTCTAGTAAGATTTGTTACTTGAGCAACTTTTACATAATCAATAGCACCAGTTGACACCTTAGCAACTGTTCCATTTAAGCCAACGCTTCGATTCTTTCCAATTATCACACCATCAACACCCAAAGCATCACACGTCCTCAATATTGCACCCAAGTTATGAGGATCTTCTAATCCATCAAGCATCAATAGCAGTGGAGTTTTTCCCTCAGGAATACTGTTAAGTATCTCATCAATACTATAATAACGATATTCCTTTACCTCTGCCATAACCCCCTGATGTTTTACATTACCTAATTTCTTGATAAATTCAGACTTATCAACCAATTCAAAACGTACTTTTTTTCTTTTGCATAGTTCAATAATCTTGTTATCTTTTAAATTGTTTTGGATATACACAGTATACACACTCTTCTCTCCCCTTAAAGCCTCTAATATTGTGTTTTTACCATATATATATTGTTTCATATTTTTCACCTATTTTCGTCTCAAATTTATCTCAAATTTATTTACCATTTACATATTCTTTATAACGATTAAAAATCATTTCTAATCTTTCATAATTCTCTTCTAAATATAAAGTCCCAATAATTGCTTCAAAACCTGTTGAATGTATATGATCAAGATTTTCCTTTTTACTTTCCTTAGTATTGCGACCTCGTTTATATATACCAATTTCTATATCACTAAAAAATCCTTCATCCATCATCACATGCATAAATTTTGCATGTGATGAAGCCGAAACATACTTAATAGCTTCTTTTTGAAAATCATTAAGTTTTACTAGTCCACTTTCTTTAACTAAATAATCTCTAACCATCATTTCAAAAACACTATCTCCTAAATACGCTAAAACAGCTGCATTAATTAATTCTGGACGCATTAAATAATCTCCCATTTAATTAATTCCATTCGTAACCTATCTGCTGTTTCAAAATCTTTAGCTTCTTTAGCACTTAACCAGTTTTGATACAATTCTAATTCCTCCATTGTTAACTGCCGTGACTCAAAAACAAAACCAATTACAGCTGTCATTTTAAGAAGAGTATTATAATTTCTTAAAATAGTTTCATTATTTTTTTCTTTAGCTCTTATTAACTGATTTAAAGATTTAACCTGATTTAAAATTTGTGTTAACGCAAGTGATGTATTTAAATCATCTTGTAACGCCTCAACCATCGTATCAACTGTTTCTTTACAATAATCATCACCTGAAACACCATTAGTTTGTAAATATAGAGATGTTGATTTAACTACATTATCAACCTTTGCAACCTCTTTCTTCACACTACCAAGTACTTCATCAGTTAAATTCAACGGATTACGATAATGACTTGATAACATAAACCATTTATAAACATTACATCCCAGCTCATGAATCATATCTTTAGCCCAAACAACATTTCCTAAAGATTTAGACATCTTTTGATTATCAATATTAATCATTTGATTATGCATCCATGTATGAGCAATAGGATGGTGATGACAAGCCATAGATTGAGCAATTTCATTTTCATGATGTGGGAATTTTAAGTCTTGTCCTCCTCCATGAATATCAATTTTACCACCTTCAAAAATATCATTTATCATAACAACACATTCAGTATGCCATCCTGGACGTCCTTTAGACCATGGACTATCAAATTGAATTCCTTCATCAGTTTTTTTCCATAATGCAAAATCAGTTGATTCTTCTTTCTTATCATTTTCATCAACTCTTTCACTAGCACCTGCAACCAAATCCTCTATTTTAATTCCTGATAATTGTCCATATTCTTTTATTTTTGAAACCTTAAAATACACATCTCCATCAACTTCATATGCATATCCAGTTTTAACTAAGCTATCAATAAAACTAATTATCGCATCCATAGTATTTGTTACTCGAGGTGCATAAGTAGGAAACAACAAATTCAAATCATTTCGTACATCTTCATAAGCTTTAATATACTTATCAGTTAATTCTTTTTCACTAACACCTTCTTGTTTTGCTGCTTTAATGATTTTATCATCTACATCAGTAAAGTTTGATACAAAAACCACTTTATATCCTACATATTCAAACATCCTTCGTAAAACATCAAAAACAATCATTGGGCGAGTATTTCCTATATGAACATAGTTATATACTGTTGGCCCACAAACATAAATACTTACTTCACCTTCACGTATTGGTTTAAACTCTTCTTTTTTGTTTGTAAGAGTATTAAATAATCTCATAGTTACCTCCATAAATAAAAAAGCATGATATTATCTGGACACATATTGTGTTCTTCCACCTGATAATAGATGCTTTAAAATCACCATTAACGCTAGTTCACGTTCTTTCTTTTCAAAAGACTCAGATAAGGGCATTTCAACCATTTCCATTTAGCCATTTCCACCATCAAGCTATCTCTATAAATTTCTAATAATTTACTTAACTTATCTATAATTTAAATATATGTACTATCTTAACAAAATAAAACTTAAAATACAACTTATTTGCCTGTTGACTTTGAAAAACTTTGTAAATAAACACTCATATCTTTTTTATTAGCATCAAAATCATCTTTTGCAGCTCGATAGCCATAAATATATGTATGATTCTCACCAAAGTAAACGATTTCCATCATTTTAATTCCTGTATCGCTATAATTAAAAAGATATTGATATACACTCAAACCACTATCTAAAGCCGGCCTTGAAACTTCTATTGAATTAGCACCGCTTTGTTCAAGTTCTCCTGTATATAATTCATCTTTATCTTCTACAACATTATCAGTTTTATCATCAACAACAATAAAATACAATGTATTATTATTCTTTGAAAATTCTACTGTTTTTGTATCTTTAGAATTCAAATTAATTACAAAATCACTAGGATAGTAAAAACTAACCCCCTCATCAGTGTTATACTTTTTCCCTGTTTTTTCCAAATTAACTTCTTGATCACGTGCTCCACAAGCAATCACAAGGCCCAAACATAAAGTTGTAACAATTATTAGAATTATCTTTTTCATTACAACCACTCCTCTACTAATCTAATTTTACACAACTCTAACTATTATTACAACCTTAATTAACAAACATTTTTTATCTAAATTAAACTAAAATAATCTAACGCTGTCACAATTCCATCTTCATCAACACTTTTTGTTATAAAATCACTAACTTTTTTTGCTTCCTTATGTCCATTTCCCATACAAACTCCAATACCTGCAAGCATCAACATTTCAATATCATTATGTCCATCACCAAACGCCATTATCTCACTTTTATCAAATCCATAATATTCCAACATTGCTTTTATCCCCTCATGTTTACCACCTGCTTTAGGTATAACATCATAACCATATTCATACCATTGGGTATACTTACAATGTTTAGTTAGTGCCATAATATTTTTAATTTCATCTGATGTTACAAAAGGATCAATCTGATAAATATCATTATTTAATACCCTAGTTATATCCTTAACCAGTGGCAGAGAAGTATTTAAAAATATTTGTGCCTCAATAACCAAATCATCAATTTTATTTAAATACATATCATCAGTTTCAACAAAACTACAAGCCAAATTATGTTCTATTGCATATTCAACAATTCTAATAACATCATCTTTATTAATTGGATTACTGTAAATCGCTTCTTTATGATTAAAACAGTATCCCCCATTCAAAGTTAAATATCCATCAAAAGTAAATTGTTTATTTATTCCTAATTTTTCTAGTTCAATATAATGACGTCCTGTAGCAATAAACAACTTAATTCCTTGTTCTCTAAGTTTTTTTAACACTTCTATAACACTATCACTTATATATGATCGTTTTCTTGATATCAATGTACCATCAACATCAAAAAAAATACCTCTAATCATAAAACCCTCCTTTTTAAATACGAAAAGACAGATTCCTCTGTCTTTTACCCCATTAATGAATTAAATACTTTTAAATATTGATCCGCACTAGCATCCCAATCCAATTTAGCATTCATTGCTCTAATCATAATTTGTCTCCACGCTTTAGAATCATCATATACTTTTAATGCATAATCAATGGTTTTCATCATTTCGTGAGCATTATAATTAGCAAAACTAAATCCCGTACCAGTATTAGCATATTCATTATATGGTTGAACACTATCTTTCAACCCACCTGTCTCTCTTACAATTGGAATCGTTCCATATCTAAGCGACATCATTTGTGATAATCCGCATGGTTCAAACAACGATGGCATCAAAAACATGTCACAACCAGCATAGATACGACAAGATAAACCAAAGTCATATTTTAATTGTAAAGATACTTTATCTGGATGATGGTATGCAATACCTTTTAATGCATCTTCATACACATGATCACCAGCTCCTAAAATCACAATCTGGACATCTCTACTACACATTTCACTAAATTGATTAATTATTAAATCCAATCCTTTTTGTTTAGTTAATCTAGTTACTATTCCAATTAAAGCAACATCCTTATTCTCAGGTAATCCTACTTCTTTTTGAAGTGCTAACTTATTAACAACCTTATCATCAAACACTGTTTCAATATTATAGTTTTTAACGATTTGTGGATCAGTCTCAGGATTTATTACATCATAATCAACACCATTTAAAATACCATACAAATCATACTTACGCATTTCTAAAATACTTTGTAAACCTTCTCCATATTCAGATGTCAATATTTCTTTAGCATAAGTTGGTGATACTGTTGTAACAATATCACTATAAAAGATAGCTGCCTTCATCATATTTAAACATCCATCGTTACGACAATTACCATTATAATATAAATAATTATCTAACCCAAATAATTCACTTAATAACTTAGGATCAGCTTTCCCCTGGAATGCAATATTATGAATTGTAAAAACGATCTTAATATTATCATAATGTTCATAATAACAATATCTTTCTTTATACAACATTGCAATCATTGCAGTTTGCCAATCATGTAAATGAATAATATCAGGTTTAATATCTAAATGAGAAATTAATTCAAGAACTGCAAAATCAAAGTATGCAAATCTTTCATAATCATCATCATAACCATACAATCCTGGACGACGATAGTACTGTTCATTATCAATAAAATAGAAACGCACACCATCCACTACATAAGTAAAAACTCCACAATATACTTTTCTCCATCCTACCCAAATATCAAAATTAGTCACAAATTCAATTTTATCTGCTAATTTCATATCTTGATATTTTGGTAAAACAACAATACTTTCAACACCCTTCTTTACCATTTCCTTTGGTAAAGAACCCAATACATCAGCAAGTCCTCCAGACTTAATGAAAGGAGTTGCTTCTGATGTTGCAAACAAAACTCTCATTAAACTACATCTCCTTCTTTGATGTACAATGGTGTATAACTACCACCTTTAAGTTCTAACTGTCTTTGTACTTTAGAAGTTTTATCCATAATTACATTTTCAAGATTAGCATTTGCATTAACAACTGCACCTGACATCAAAATACAATTTTTAATAACTGCACCACTACCAATTACAACATTACGACCAATAATACTATTTTCTACAGTACCATTAATCATTGCACCATTTGCAACAATACTCTTTTTGACATTAGAACCAGTCAAATATTTAGCAGGTGGGGTATCATTAGTAATTGTATAAATTGGCCAATTACTTTTAAATACTGCTGATGAGATATCCAAATCTAAAAATTCTAATGAATATTGATAATAATGTTCTAAAGAATCCATACAACGTGCATATCCTTTATATTCATAAGCATTGATTTGCTTTTCATCACATAAATAAGCTAAAACATCTCTCAAACTAAAGAATGAACTTATTTTTACAGCTTGTTTCATGACCTTTAATAAAGTCTTTGTATTAATAACATAAGTCTCCAAAGAAATACTACGATCTTTTCGACTACCTTTATTACGTTCCACTTTAGTAACTACTTTATCTTTTATAGTTAAACAATCACATCCAATATACGCCTCATTTGCATCATGTACTTTTTTATAAACCATAGTAATATCAGCATCAGCTTTTTCATGGCATTCAATCACATCACTATAATCCATTGTAGTAATAATATGTGCTGGAGCAATTACTACATAATCAGCACTATTAGCTTCTAAAAATGCGATATTTTCAATCAAATTGTTAATATCGTGATTATAATTAGGGTTATTAGCATATCTTTCATTATACAAAAAAGATACACCTCCAGCTTTAGAGTTAAAGTTCCAAGAATTACCACCAGCTAAATGCTTAAATAATGAACGTGGTTTCTTTTGAATCAAAACCCCAACAGCATCAATAGTTGAATTAGACATATTTGATAAAACAAAATCAATCAATGCATATCGTCCTAAAAAACTAACTGATGCTACAGGTCTTCTTTCTGTAAGCCCTACAAAATCTACATCAGAGTGTAAATTAACCAATCCTATTGCTTTTACCATCTCTATTTCCTCCCCTACTTATTATCACTTATTAAAGCGACTTTTTTAGCCTCTTCATTAATTTTACTTTTTGCTCTAATTACTACCCCTTCATCAACGATAGCTTTATATACTTCTGCACCTTCTTCAACCAGTACCCCTGGCATTAAGACAGAATCAATAACTTTGGCACCTTCACCAACATTAACATTATTAAATAATACAGATCCCTCAACCTTACCATTAACTAAGCATCCCTGAGTAATCAATGAATTCTTAACTTCTGCTTTATCACCAATGATTTGTGGTTTACCTAAATTATCCTCAGTATAAATCTTCCAATCTTTTTTAATATTATATAAATCTAATTCTTTATCTTTCAATAAATCCATATTAGCTTGCCATAAACTTTCTACAGTTCCAACATCTTTCCAATATCCATCAAATTCATAAGCAAATAATTTCTTATTATCATTTAACATATCTGGAATGATATTCATACCAAAATCATGTTTACTATCAGCTTTTTTCGCATCATCAATCAAATACTTACGCAATTGTTTATAAGTAAAAATATAGATACCCATTGATGCTAATGTTGATTTTGGTTTTTCAGGTTTTTCATCAAACTCATAAATACTTCCATCTTCATTTGTATTCATAATTCCAAATCGGCTTGCTTCTTTTAATGATACATTTAATACAGCGATAGTTGCATCTGCTTTACGTTGTTTATGTGCTGTAAGCATTTTATCATAATCCATCTTATAAATATGATCACCAGATAAAATTAAAACATATTCAGGATCATATTGATCAATAAAACTTATATTTTGATAAATAGCATCTGCAGTTCCTGCATACCAGGTAGCTCCTACTTCCCCTCTTTCACGTGCAGGCAAAATAGCTGCTAAAGACTGTTTACCATCAAGCCCCCATTTTGTTCCAGCACCAACATAAGTACCTAATAATACAGATTCATATTGAGTTAATACTCCAACAATATCAATCCCTGAATTCGCACAATTACTTAATGGAAAATCTATAATTCTATATTTTCCTCCAAAATGCACAGCTGGCTTAGCTACTTTAGCTGTTAAGGCTTCCAAACGAGTACCTCTACCTCCAGCTAAAATCATTGCGACAATCTCTCTTCCCATTTCAAATACCTCCTTGTCTGAATGTAAGCGCTTCAACTATAATTTAATTCTATCACAATTTAGAAATAAATTCGAGTTTAATTATCACAAAATATAATTATATATCTTGTCATATATTATACTCTAAAAAATTTTTTTATTAAAACAATATCATAATAACTTTTTAGATGATAAAACATCATAATCTTTTTAATTTAAACATATATATAGAAAGAGGTGAAAAAATGAGTCCACGGATAGCATATAATGATAAAGAAGTAGATTTATTAGCCCGATTAATAAGATCAGAAGCTTTAGGTGAAGGACAGGAAGGAATGCTATTAGTTGGTAACGTTGCAGTAAATCGTGTCGCTGCAACATGTGATGTCTTTAGAAATGTTACTACAATTACTGATGCTATTTATCAAAGGAATGCTTTTGCAGGTGTAAACACACCATTATTTAATGGCCCAATCAATGCTCTTGAAAGAGAATTAGCTTTAAGAACCATTAATGGTTATAGAAATGCTCCTGCCACATATGCTCTTTGGTTTAAAAATCCAGGGAGAAATGTAGTTTGTCCAGAAGTATTCTATGGTTATTTAGCTGGGCGCTTTGGAAATCATTGTTTTTATGATCCTGGCGAAGATCTAAATTGTCAATTTTAAAGGAGAGATATTATGGATTATTTTGATGACTTAAACCCTTATATGGTAAGACAGCAAGAGGGTGAATCCCTTACAGGAGAGGCTCCAGTAGTACCGCCTGTCAACCCAGGAATTATTGGACAAGCATTTCTTGGAAATGTTATAAAATTAAATATAGGAAAGTTAGGAACTTTTTACTTCAGTTACAACGGCAGTGAAAAATGGCGTGATAAGAGTTATGTAGGAATTATCGAAGATGCTGGTCGTGATTATTTCATAATTAAAGAACCTAATAGTTCAAAGCGTTTCTTATTATCATATGTTTATTTACTATGGAGTGAATTTGACGAAGAATTAAATTATCAGTTTAGCTATCAATAAGGACTAAGTCCTTATTGATTCTTATTTTGTCTTAGTACATCTTAATTTTACCTTATATATCTTAGCATTATTTAATAAAACTTAACTTTCATTTTTTCTATAATTTCACATATTATAATACCTGCATGGAGGTATTTATATGTGCGGAATTCTTGGATATACAAACTGTATTACAAATAATCAAAACGTTATTGAAAATATGTTAAAAAAAATTACACATCGTGGTCCCGATGATCAAGGATACTATCAAGATAACCATATCTCACTTGGGATGCGACGTTTAAGCATTATTGATTTAAACTGTGGAAAACAACCAATATTTAATGAAGATAAATCATTAATTCTAGTTTTTAATGGAGAAATATATAATTATCAAAACTTAAAAAATAAATTGATATCTTTAGGTCATATTTTTACTACTAATAGTGATAGTGAAGTAATCATCCATGGCTATGAAGAATATGGCAACAATGTCGTTAATCATTTAAGAGGGATGTTTGCTTTTGCGATATATAATTTACATACAAATTCTCTGTATATTGCCCGTGATATTTTTGGAATCAAACCATTATTCTATACAATTGTAAACAAACAACTGATTTTTGCTTCAGAAATCAAAGCATTATTTGAATATCCTGGTATAGAAAAAATATTCAACGAAGACTGTCTTGCAAGCTATTTAGCTTTTCAATATAACCCTTTAACAGAAACTTTTTATAAAGGAATCTTTCAACTATTACCAGCTCATTATTTAGAGTTTAATGATACGCTAAAATTAACCCACTATTTTAAACTCAAATATAATATCAATTCACATCTAAGTGAAAACAAAGCAATTAGACTTATTGAAACAACAATGAAAGATTCTATCGACAAACATCAATTAGCTGATGTTGAAATGGGAGCTTTTTTATCAGGAGGAATTGATTCATCATATCTCACTGCTAATAGCCAAGTTAAAAAAACTTTTAGTATCGGCTTTGAAAATCCTCAATGTAATGAGCTTCCCTTAGTTAAAGAATTTAGCCAACAGTTAAAAATTGAAAATTATCAAAAAACAATTACCAAAGAAGAGTTTTGGCAAAGTGTCCCAACTATTTTAAAAATATTAGATGAACCAGTTGCTGATCCCTCAATCATTCCCTTATATCATTTATCAAAATTAGCCAGTCAACATGTAAAAGTAGTATTATCTGGTGAAGGTGCAGATGAATTATTTGGTGGTTATAATATTTATCAAACACCTTTAACTTTAGCCCCAACAAAAGTAATTCCTTTTTATATTCGAAAAAAAATCAAAAATATTCTCTTAAAATCCAATTACAATTTTAAAGGTAAACAATATTTAATTAGAGCTGGTCAAACAGTTGAAGAAAGGTTTATTGGTAATGCCTTTATTTTCCAAAACAATGAATTAAATAAATTAATCAAACCTCAACATCATATCTATCAACCTCAAATCCTAACAACCCCTTATTATCGAGAAGTTGCTCAATATGATGACATTACTAAAATGCAATATATTGATTTAAATTTTTGGTTACGTGGTGATATTTTACGTAAAGCTGACCATATTTCAATGGCTAATTCACTTGAGGTTCGTGTTCCTTATCTAGATAAAGAAGTCTGGCTAATGAGTTCAACTTTACCAACTCAATTAAGAGTTAATAAAAAAGCTACTAAATATATATTTCGCAAAACTGCTGCAAAATCTCTCCCTCCTAAAAATACCCAAAGAAAGAAACTTGGTTTTCCAGTTCCCATTAATGAGTGGTTGAAAGAAGAACAATATTATCAACAAATTAAAGAATTATTCAATGGTCCAATTGCTCAAAAATATTTTAACTGCGACTATTTAAACGAACTACTTGATAATCATTTTCAAAATATACATAACAATGCTCGAAAAATCTGGACTGTCTATATTTTTATAATTTGGTATCATTACAACTTCAACTAAAAATTCTTATTATAATATCATATAGTATTTGATATTATCTTAAATCATTAACAAATCAACCCTCCAAATCAATCCTGGAGGGTTGTTAAAATATATTTACGAACAATGCTAATAAAATGTAAAGAACCAGTAATAATCAGATTATCATATTGTTTTAAATTATCTTGTATCACTTCTTTAAAATCAGTTCCATGTAATTGTAATCGCTCATCTAAAAATGTTGCCTGAATCAAAGGATAATCACTTAACAAACTTTTCATCTTATCAATATCTTTATCACCCAAAGCACTAAAAATAATTAACGGATTCTTTATATTTTGATCATGTAATGTTTTAACTAGAGCTTTAATACCATCAACATTATGAGCCCCATCTAAATAAATTTTACCAATTTTTTCAAATCGCCCTGGCCAACTAAATGTATCTAATGCCACTTGTACTTTATCATGATCTAAATTTATTAAATGATTACACAACGTAATTGCTAGTGCGGCATTATTAACTTGATAACTGCCACAATTACTCAAATGATAACTATGACCAAGACAACTAAATGTATATGGATACTGATAATCAGATTCTACAACCGTTTTAACTACATGACTATTTTTTATTTGAGCAGCTGTTTCAAATATCTTGACTAACTCATCATTTGTTTCACCAGTGAAACAAATCTGATTTTCTTTAATAATCCCTGCTTTATGATAAGCTATTTGTTCTAATGTATCCCCTAGCATAAACTGATGATCATAACCAATATTCGTGATTGCACTACAAACACTATCAATCACATTAGTCTTATCATTTAATCCGCCAATCCCAGTTTCAATGATTCGAAAATCTAAATCCTCTTCATTAAAATAACACAACATAATCAAGGTATCAATTTCAAACATTGACAATTGTTCATTATCAATCATTTCCAATAAACTATTTATAATTTCTAGCAGTTTTTCATCATCAATCATTTTTCCATTAATACAAATACGATCATTATGACAAATAAGATATGGCGAAGTAAATGTTCCTACTCGATAACCATGCTCTATTAAAATATTTTTAATAAAATTTGTTGTTGATCCCTTACCATTTGTCCCTGCAATATGTACCATATTTTTTTGATGAACATTAAAACCATACTTTTCAATCGTTTCTTTGAATTGTTTTAAAGATCGTTTAACTCGTCTTGATTCGATATATTTTAAAGCACTTTCAATATCTCTAAACATCATTTTCTCCTTTAATTATTATAATAGCTTTCAATAAAATTCAAAAAGGTTGTATTATCAGTATGATTACTGTTTAATACAACCTTTTATAATTATTTAATATTATCTATTTGCCAATCAATTGGGGTCATATTATTTTTAATTAAAAATTCATTTGTTTTACTAAATGGCCTTGATCCAAAAAATCCCCGATGAGCTGAAAGCGGTGAAGGATGAGCACTTTCTAAAACTAAATGCTTTGAAGTATCAATAAACTGCTTCTTACTACGAGCATTATTTCCCCAAAGAATAAATACCATTGGTTTTTCACGTTTATTTAACGCCTTAACAATATTTAATGTAAAAATCTCCCAGCCGATTCCTGCATGACTATTAGCTTTTCCTTGTTCAACTGTTAAAACATTATTAAGTAATAATACCCCCTGTTTTGCCCATTTAGTTAAATCTCCATTATTAGGTATAAAAGTTTTAACATCATCACTCAATTCTTTATAGATATTTACCAAACTTGGCGGAATTCTAACCCCAGGATAAACACTAAAAGCTAAACCATTAGCCTGATGAAGCTCATGATATGGATCTTGTCCTAAAATCACCACTTTTACATCTTCATAATCACAGAGATTCAAAGCTCTGAAAATATTTTGACGTGGTGGAAAAATAGTCTTATGAATATATTCATTTTCAACAAACTTATGTAATTTTTTATAATAATCTTGTTCAAACTCTATAGCAACAATATCTTTAAATTTCATTAAATATATACCTCTCAATCAACTCAGCTACAACACCTTCATTATTATTAGCTTGAGTAACATAGTCACAAACAGCTTTTACATTATCCACTGCATTATTTGCACCAACTGCTAAACCTGCCACTTTCAACATTGACAAGTCGTTATAATTATCTCCAACTGCAATTGTATCTTCAATATCAATCCCCAATTTATTTACTAGATCAATTAACCCCTGACCTTTATCAACTCCAACAGCATTGAATTCCATATATCTATTTGATGAATAACTAATAGCCACACACCCATCAGTAATCGATTTTAATTTATCTTCTAGACTCATTAAATATGGTACATCAATATTTTGATAAAGTATCTTTGCAATTGGTACATCCTTTAAAAAATCTACATTATTTTCTTTTGGATAAATAATATCTAATTTCAGATGTGCTAGTCTCTTCTTTTCTGATTCACTTAAATTAAAAACATATAGTTTATCTGGCGTATAAATATGTTGACAAACATCAAAGTTTAATCCCATTTCAAAAATTTCTTTCATCTTTTCAAATGGTAAACCATTAAATTCAATAATACGATTACTCTTATTTTCACTTAATGCTCCCCCATTAAAAGAAATTACATACTCACCTTCAAGATCGTTTAATTCTAACTCTTCGAGTACTGATTGAATCTGCATGAATCCTCGACCTGTTGCTGGTACAAATTTAACTCCATACTCTTTTCTTGCTTTTAATATTGCATCATGATTTTTCTTTCCCACAATATGATCATCACTTAATAATGTTTCATCCAAATCACAAGCAATCAACTTATATCCCATTATTTCTCCTCCAAAACAAATTTTTCTATAACTTCTTTAACCGCTCCTTGATCATAATCTAATTTCGTTACATATTGAGCATTTGCTTTAACATCATCATTAGCACTAATAACACATACACCAAGATTTGCTGCCTTAATCATTTCTACATCATTATAATTATCACCAATTGCAATTGTTTCCTTTATATCAATACCTAAATAATCCGCTAACCATTTTAATCCATAACCTTTATCAACACCTAGAGCATTAAATTCGAGATACCGATTTGATGAATAACTAACAGCTGCTTTACCTTCAATAACCTTAGCCAGATCTTGTCCAATCATCTTTAAATATGACATATCACTTTTTTGATATATTATTTTAGCTATTTGTTCATTTTTTAAATGATCTATACAATAATTATCCATTACTTTAAATGGAGCATTTTGAGCAATTTTACGTTTTACTTCTTCTTCATTAGCATTATATATGTAACACATATCCAATGTAAAAACCAGTACACAGACATCATAATTCTTAGCACTTTCAAATAATAATTCTGTTTGTTCAAAAGAAAGACCTTTAAAGTTTAAAACCCGATTATTTTTATTTTCAACAATCAATCCTCCATTAAAACAAATTGAATATTCTCCTGCTTGTTCATAAGTGCCAATTTCTTTTAAAACATCCAAAATCATATTATATGCCCTTCCTGTTGCAGGGATGAACTTCAAACCATTATGACGTGCCTTTTTTATTGCCTCAATATTAAAATCTGGTACATGATGATCAATTAGTAACGTTTCATCTAAATCCGATAACATTAATTTATACATAACCCCTCCATAATTATAATAACATAATTTACTTTAAACCTCTGCTATTTTCTTATCTATAAAATAATTCCATAAAAATTGGCACTCTCATTCTCCATTGTTCTTCATTATGACAAGCTTCTTCAAAAAAACGACCTTCAATTCGATCACTTTTTTCAATCAGTTTCTGATAAATAATTTCATTACTTTCATAATAAATCCGACTTATATCTTCATCACCATTTCCCTCATTACCGCCTAAGTCAAGGTAAAAACACTCTATGTTATTTAAATTACTCTGCTCAATCAGTTCACAAAATTCATCTACATAAAACCAATAAGCAGTAGAAAGAGAGGCAGTTTTTTTAAATATATCAGCATACTTTATTCCTGCATAACTAGTAATTATTCCTCCCATCGAACTGCCAACCATTGCATTATCATCTTTAATAGTAGGAAAATGTTCATCAATATATGGTTTTAATTGTTCAATTATAAACCTAATATATTTTTCACCTTCTCCTCCAACATCTATACTATCATCGCCATATTCTAATTGTAAGATTTCTTTACCTATCGACCATGGCCCATATTCATCTTCTCGTTTATTTAATCGATTATTGCAAGGAATCGCAACCATAATAATATCTAAATTTGTTTCTTTTACATAATCATAAAATCCCCAGCTAATTCCCATATAAGATTCTTCATCAAAAAAAGCATTTTGACCATCATTAATATACATAACAGGATAACGTTTATTACTTGTCTGATAATCATCAGGAGCATAAATCGTAATTTTTCGCATTCTTCTTAATGCATTCATGTAAAATTTTTTTTCAATAAACACTTTTTAACCTCCATAACAAAAATAAGCACTAGGTGCTTATTATTTAACTCCAGGAATAATTGAAACTTGTTCTCCATCACGGGTAAAAACATAATTTTCACGAGCATAACGTGCCACATAATCTTCATCATTCAATAAATCTATTTCATTTTCTAATGCCTTTTTTTCTTTAACAACAGCTGCTTTTTGTTTTTTTAATGCAACTACCTCATCTTGATGTTGATAGACCATTATCATACTGTTAAACAAAGTCAACAATAACCCACATCCAACAATCATGTACAAGAATCCTTTGACTGTTTTGAAAATTTTTCTTTTGGCCATTTCATCACCCTCTTTACCCGTTTCATTATACCATTAACTTTTCTAAAAATAAATATTATTGGCCTTAAAATATACTTTATCATTCGAACAATTAACTCAATCAGAAAAAACATATAATAGCTATAATAATTAAGATATAAAATATACCCAATCAACATACTAATAAAAAAATATAATCTGATTACGCCATTATTGATCCTCAACAAACCAAGATAGTAAATATACCCAAAAATAATACCAATAATAATCTGTAAAAAAAGTCTAATGATGCGCTGGTGGTATTTATACAACAAACGGTTGATAAGACTATAAATAAAAGTAAAGACAAACCCAAAAACAAATGAATAACTGATTCCTTGAATCTGTTTAACTAAATCCATTATTTAAGTAATTTATTAAATACACTTTCTTTTACTTTAGGGTTCTTTTTATTTGAAACATAAGAAAATGAATCAATATTCCCCTTAATACTAACTTCACATTTTTCTTGATCAAGTCTTGTCAAAGAAAGATCACTCCCCTTAATATTTAAAAAACCTAGTGATGTTTCAATTAAAAATTCTAATGAATCAAAACTTTCAATATTCTTAACACCTGTTAACTCAATATTTTTGCGATCCTTTAAATAAACATTATGATAAGGGGTATGCTCAAAACGTATACTATTATTTTCCATATTATTACCTCCAATAAATAATATGAAAAAACTTTAAAATAAGAACAATTAAGCAACATGAATATTTTTACTTTTATACCATAAACAAGCATCTATTTCAATTTCATTAAAAAATTTTTTCTTTTCCTGATAATACTTATTATTTAAATAACTTTTAATATATGTATCCTTAACCTTCATATATTCAGCAGCTATTTCATGGTGTTCTTTTAAATAAAGAGAAACTGCAAGATATTTTTCAATTTCAGATACCTGATCTTCATAAAATACATATAAACAAAAACTATTATCTTTCTTTTTTAAAGAATAACATCTTGTATTATCACTTTCTTTACAATAATTATAATCCAGCTTTTCAAGCTGAGTTACTAACTCATCAATAGATATAGTCTTTTTAACTACAATTAATATATCAAGCATTTCCCTTGCTCTTATTTCTTTTATCGCAGTTGAACCAATATGATAAATAGAAATAAGATTATTTATAACAGCATTACGAATCTCATTTGCTTCAACAGCATATTTTAATGGCCAATTTTCATTATAATCAACTATCTTAATTATCACCTTTAATCACCGCCTTGAACATTATTATAACACAAATTCATTAATATAAAAATAAGCTATAATTACTAATTAGCACTAACAAATAAATTTTATTAAATTACATTTATCTCTACCATATCTTTATCAATTATCTGTTTTCTAGTTCATTATTCACTTGTATATTATATATCCTTGAGATTTTTAACAGTAGTTTCTTGGAATAATTATTAACAGTTTCACCATTCTACTTTATCGCTATTATCGACTTGTAGTTTGCTACACCTGGAGGAGTGTGCAATTAGACTTCCACTCATTAAATCCAGGCACAAAAAAAGCGTTAATAAAATCAAATAATTGACTTTACCAACGTTTTTTACATTAATCTAAATTTTTTGTAAAAAAGTTCGATAAGCTAAATATGCCTCATAAACATCAACTTTGCTTACAATTTCCATTGGTGCATGCATATTTAATACAGCTACCCCAGCATCAATCACGTTCATATTATAATTACCCAAAATATAAGCAATAGTACCTCCACCGCCTTGATCCACTTTACCAAGTTCTGCAGTTTGATAATTAACATTGTTTTCATCAAGAATATTTCTAATCTGTGCCATATATTCTGGGTTAGCATCATTAGAACCGCTTTTTCCACGTGCCCCTGTATATTTATTAAAAACAATTCCTCTTCCTAAATAAGCAGCATTCTTTTTATCATTGACACTCAAATATAAAGGATCTACACCTGCACTAACATCACTAGATAACATTTTTGAATTAGCCAATGCCTTTCTAGTCTTCACAAAACTGTCAACACCTTGTTTAGCCAATAATTCACTAATTGTATTTTCAAAGAATAAAGACTGAGCTCCAGTAGCTCCAACACTACCAATTTCTTCCTTATCCACTAAAATAGCACAACTTGTATATTCAGGATCATTAATATCTAATATTGCCATTAATGAAGTATATGCACAAACTCGATCATCATGCCCATATCCAGCTACCATACTACGATCTATTCCGTAATCACGAGCTTTTCCACTAGGTACAATTTCAATCTCAGCGCTTAAAAAATCTTCTTCTTCAAAATCATATTTTTCCTTTAGAATTTTTAAAACATTAGCTTTTACTGAATCTTTTTCATAATCTCTTAATGGCATACTTGCAAAAGTTACATCTAAATCTTCTCCTTCAATTACTTTTGCTGCTTCTTTTTTCAGTTGATCAGCAGATAAATGAATTAATAAATCACTAATTCCCACAACTGGATCAGTTTCATCTTCACCAATATTTACATTAATCACAGTACCATCTTTTTTTACTACTACTCCAATTAGTGATAATGGAATAGTTACCCATTGATATTTTTTTACTCCCCCATAATAATGGGTATCTAGTAATGCAAAACCTTCACTTTCATATAATGGATTTTGTTTTAAATCCAATCTTGGCGAATCAATATGTGCTCCTAAAATTCTAAGGCCTGCTTCAATTGGCTTTTTACCAATCACAAATAAAGCTACATTTTTATTCATATTTGTTACATACACTTTATCCCCTGGTTTTAAAATATCTACATCTTTTAGATCTTTATACCCAGCTGCCATTGCTTTTTTTACAGTTTCATTAACACATAATCTTTCAGTCTTTCCTTTAGTAATGAAAGTTTTGTACCCCTCATTAAAATCCATTATTTCTTTTATTTGTTCATCATTATATTTTTCCCATGCATTTTTTGCGTACATAAAATTCTCCTTTCAACTCTCCATATATAGTATACCAATTTACCTAATTTCTCAATCATTATGAATGTAAAAAAATTATACTTTTAATTATAAAAAAGATATCTAATAA
The DNA here is from genome assembly GCF_900102365.1 of Thomasclavelia cocleata. Classification (GTDB taxonomy): domain Bacteria; phylum Bacillota_I; class Bacilli_A; order Erysipelotrichales; family Coprobacillaceae; genus Thomasclavelia; species Thomasclavelia cocleata. The sequence goes on from NZ_FOIN01000002.1 coordinate 99,646, forward strand.
CTAGATATCTCGTTCAATTCGTTCTTCTTTGATTATTTCATATAACATTGCACTATCTTCTTTTAAAACATGTTCACGAAGTTCTTTAACTTTTATAGTTAAAAGACTACGACCAAATTCAATTTCAATCTCATCTCCAACATGAAGTTTAGTACTAGGTTTTGCAACTTTTCCATTTACCTTAACACGTGAACTTTCACTAATTTCCTTTGATAAAGTACGACGTTTAATTATTCGTGACACTTTTAAAAATTTATCTAATCTCATCTTATTTACTCATCACTGCAGTAATTGCAGGAACTACTTGTTTTTTACGAGAAATTACTCCCTTTAAAGTTGCCTGATGTTCATTTAATTTAATATTAAATGCTTCTTCAACTAAATATGATTTTGGACCTGCTACAAAGATTTCACTATTAGCATTAATTACATCTGTTAAAAGCAATAGTGTAAAATCCAAACGATTATCTTCTGCAAATTTATTCATATATTCAAGCATATCTGCTTTATAAGGCATAAAACCTTCAATATCCATAGAATTAACTTGACCTACACCTACTGTTCCTTGCTCAAATGGAAACTTTTTAAAATCTTGATTAAAAATCTCTTCAACCGTTTTACCAGCTAATGATGTTCCTGCTCTAAACATCTCCATAGCAAAAGTTTCTATATCAACATTTGCAATTTTAGCTAATTTACGTGCCACTTTAGTGTCAATAGGTGTACATGTTGGTGATTTGAATAATAATGTATCTGAAATAACCGCTCCTAATAATGCTCCTGCAATTGATTCAGGAATTTCAATATCGTTTTCTTCAAAAATTCTTGTTACAATAGTTGCTGTAGAACCTAACGGTTCTCCTCTAAACAATAATGGTCCAATCGTTTGGATATCAGCTACTCTATGATGATCAACAATTTCAAGAATATCAGCTTCTTCGATTCCTGGTATTGATTGTCCTCTTTCATTATGATCAACTAAAACGACTTTTTTTCTTAAACCTTTTAATAAAGCAAATCTAGAAATACTTCCAACACAACGATTATTTAAATCAAGCACAGGATAACTACGATATCTTGTTTCACTCATGACTTCTTTAACATGATCTAAAGTATCATCTGTTGTAAATAGCTTCAAATCACCTTTTTGCATAATATACTCTACTGGAATAGCTTGAATTATCTGTTGTGAAGTTAAATAAGTGTTGTAAGGTGTAGAAATAACACTAATACCTTTTTCTTTTAATTTATCTAATACATCAATTTCAACATCTAGAGATCCTGTTAAAATAATCAATGATACATTTGCTTCAATCATTGAGCTAACAGCATCTTCACGATCTCCACCAATAATAATAATATCACCTGGTTTTACACGTTTTTTTGCCTCTTCACCACGCATTGCTGCAATATGTAAATCACCCTCAATGAATTTTAAATCATGGTTTAGATATAACACTGATGCCTCTAATGTATCAACTACATTTTCAATTGGAGTATGTGCATCCTTTAATAAACTACTATTCCATTTTTCCATATAACCTTCAACAATATTTGAAGTTGATAATAACCCTAATAATTGTCCATGATCATCTAAAATTGGTGCTGACTTCAAATTTTGTTGTTTCATCAAAGACCATGCTGTCTTTAATGTCAGTTCTTTAGAAAAAACAGTTACTTTATCATAATTTAAATCTTCTACCTTTTGTTTAACTGTTTTTAAAAGCACTGGTATTTCTAAATGAAATTTTTTTAAAACAAACTCTGTTTCTCGGCTAATTTCACCCAATCTAACTGGAATAGCATTATAACGATCAATCGCTTTTAATAAATAAGCATATCCAATCGCTGAACAAATCGAATCAGTATCAGGATTTTTATGACCACTTACATAAACCAATTCTTTCATTTTATCCTCCTATTTTTCCATCTTTTTTAAATAACGATATACTGTTGGTTCTGAAACTGCTAACTTTTCAGCAACTAACACAATTGCACCCTTAACTTTAAAAGTTCCTTTTTCCTGTAAATATTTTACTACTTTAATTTTCTCATCAACATTTAACCGTTCTGCTAAAAAATAACTAGGGAAGCCCATTTTCTCAAGCGACTCCTTAATATACATATCAATCATTTCCTCTAAAGGAGAAGACAAAATCTCAACTGGATTATCCATCTTGAATTCAATATCCTTTTCATCTTTAATCCCTAAGATTCTTTTTATCGTTGAAGTGAGATACTCTAAATCTGATATATTTACATTAACACATAACATTCCTACAGGTACTTCTTTACCATTTTCTTTAATAAAATATGTAGCCGAACGCATTAATTTCCCATCTGCCCCTGTCGTTTTATAATTTAACACATAATCTTTATCTAAATATTGTTTTTCTTCTAAATAATGTAATGATAAATTAGATAACTTTGCACCTATTTCTCTTCCTGAATTATGATTATTAACAATAGCAACAATTTCTTGTTCCTCTGAAGTTAAATCATGCAATGCAATCTCTACATTATCTCCTAAAGCTTTTCCTAAAAATTCCGTCATTGCAGCATATGGTTCTAGATACTTATACATTTTTATTAATCACCCCTTTATTGCAATTATACACGAACCGCAATAAAATTAGTAGTATTTTTTATCACGATAATAAAAAAGCTAGATTTTACTAAAAAAATTATCATTATAATAATTACGACATAATCTCATACTATTAATTACTATCATAACATTTTAATAAAAAATAATAATATCAAGTATTCCATTAATTTATTCTTCTTTACCCTCAAAAATCAACCAAACTATACCACAAACAATTCCCCCTATTGGGTAAACTATCCAAGAAACACTCCATGCATTAGTCACAAATGACCACCATAAATAAATTATTGTTATAATCATCATAATGATTCCACAATACATAAATACTTTCTTATTCTTTCCCTCTTCAATAATTTTATTACGATCAACACGATCATATTTACTCTTAAGCACTCCAAAATACACAAAAATTCCAGTTGCCATTGTTACAAATATCATAAACAAGCCATTAGCTAAACTCTCATTATATATATTATCAACCAATACCTGAACAACCACTCCAAATAAAATCAATCCAACACCTACAGCAATAGCTAAAGAATATGTCTGATTAAAACTCACTCGTTCATTTTCACTATAAAAATCATCAAATTCTATTTTACGTTCTTCAAAATGAGAATCAATCATCCCAAAATAAACAAAACTAATCACCCCTATTAAAACAAAGAATAAAAACAAAATTTGGGGAATAAACTCATATTTAGTATTTTCCGGGAAATAAATTTCCGTAAACAAATACACACAAACACCTGACAAAATAGAAACAATTCCAAAAGAGTATGCCTTAGCAATTAAATCATAATGTTTTTCATATATCTGTTTAACAGTTGGATCATGATCTGTTAAATCTTTTTTTAACAGATCATCAATAGTACATTCAAATATTTCACTTAGGATAATCAGTGAATCCATCTCTGGCATCCCATTATTAGATTCCCACTTAGATACAGCTTGTCTTGATACATTTAATTGCTCTGCCAATTGCTCTTGAGACAATCCTTTCTGTTTTCTTAATACTTTTAAATTTTCACTTAAACTCATCATTATCACCTCACTATAATTTTAAATGAGCAATTATATTTTTACTACCAACAAACTGTTGCACCCATTAAATTTTTAGCAACTTTTCGTTGCAACCATATAATATCAACATTTTTTAGTAATATCATGTATTTTTAATTACATTCTAAAGTAAGTTTTATTCTATATGATCATGTTCCAGTAAATAACCAAAGCTTGCCTTATTATTAGTTTCATTCCCCTTATTCAATACATAGATCACAATCTTTTAAAATAAGTATATATGTACCCAAACAATCAAAATAATAACTTTCAACAACTATTGTTTTGAGGTTACCCCATTTCAGCAAAAGTATTTTATATACTACATCAACATCATTCCGCTTGAACCTTTTCAATCAGAATATTTTTAAAATACTTTTTACCCATTTTAAAAATCCTTTCCTATTTGATAAGCACGCTTTAAATTATTATTATAATTATTTTCTCTTTCAGGATAATCACGTGACATTCTATCAAATACGATCATTTCTTTCATTTTAGCTCTTTTTCCAATACGATCACCTAACATCACTACTTTCATCGCTTCTACTTGCTGCCGACGAATCGTTTCGTTTAAATCACCGCCCATAGTTACAAGCATTAATACTTTATATAGCTGTTTCATTTCAGCCTTTTTACCATATGCAAAACCATATGTCCAAACTCGCTGAAACCAGCCCACCAATTTACTTGGAGCCTCAGTCCAAAAAACGGGATAAATAAATACTAAGGCATCACTTTTATTAATTAAATTTTGATGTTGTTTAATATCTTCTGGTATTTCTAAATTATCATTATAAAAAGCTTCTCTTAAATATTCTTTTTCACTAAAAGTTTCATTAAATTCTAAATTATATAAATCCAATACATGGTATTCATGATTACTGTCATTCAACCCTTTAATAAACTCATCTTTCATATTAGCAGTAAAACTATCATCACAAGGATGACAATATATTATTAATACTTTCATAATAATCTTCTATTCCTTTCTATCTAGTATTACGATATTTCTAACAAATAACTTTTATTTTTTAAGTTATTAAAAAATTCATATACTAATAATATTCTTATCACAATCAATAGTAAAGTATTTCTATAAAATATGAATAATGCCTAAGCAAACGCTTAGACATTATCTATTATTTTGTTGAAAGATATTCATCCATTGCCTGAGCTGCTGTTTTACCAGCACCCATTGCAAGAATTACCGTAGCTGCTCCAGTAACAACATCACCACCAGCATATACACCATCTTTACTTGTTTTCATCGAAGCTTCATCAACTATGATTCCACCCCATTTTTGAGTCTCTAACCCTGGTGTAGTCTGTCTAATTAATGGATTTGGACTTTGCCCAATAGAAACAATTACTGTCCCTGTTTCTATTATGAAATTTGACCCTTCTTTAACTACTGGTCTTCTTCTTCCGCTTTCATCAGGTTCACCAAGTTCCATTTCAACACATTCCATTGATTTAACCCAACCATCTTCACCTTCAATTTTAACAGGATTTGTTAGAAGTTTAAAAATAATTCCTTCTTCTTTAGCATGATGTACTTCCTCAGCTCTTGCTGGAACCTCTTGAGCCCCACGACGATATACAATATAAACATTCTTAGCTCCCAAACGTTTAGCTGTTCTAGCTGCATCCATTGCGACATTACCAGCACCAATTACACATACTGTATCAGTTATTTTAATTGGTGTTGGATGTTTAGGGAACTCATAACCCTTCATTAAATTAACCCTTGTTAAAAACTCATTAGCAGCATAAACCCCATTTAAATTTTCACCAGGGATATTTTGGAATCGTGGCAATCCAGCTCCACTTCCAATAAAAATACCTTGATATCCTTGTTCTTGAAGTTCATCAATTGTAATTGAACGTCCAACAACTACGTTTGTTTCAAATTTAACACCTAAAGCAGCCACACTATCAACTTCTTTTTGGACTAAATCTTTAGGTAATCTAAACTCTGGAATTCCATAAGATAAAACCCCACCTGTTTTATGAAGCGCTTCAAATACAGTCACCTGGTATCCTTTTTTTGCTAACTCCCCAGCACAAGTGATTCCTGCAGGTCCTGATCCAATTATCGCAACTTTAATACCATTACTTTCTATTTTTAATTCTGGAGCATTTCCATGTGCCATATGATAATCTGCAACAAATCTTTCCAATCGTCCAATTCCTACAGCTTCTCCCTTGATTGCTCGTACACATTTACCTTCACATTGATTTTCTTGTGGACAAACACGACCACAAATAGCAGGTAAAGCATTTTCACTTGTAATAATCTTATATGCTTCTTCAAAATTTCCTGTTGCAACTTCCTGAATAAATTCTGGAATTGGTACCCCAACTGGACATCCATTTTTGCATGGCTGATGTTTACAATTTAAACATCGTGTTGCTTCCTCCATTGCCATTTCTTTAGTATAACCAAGAGCAACTTCATCAAAATTTTTATTCCTTACATCTGCTTTTTGTTCAGGCATAGTAACTTTTGTCAATGACATATTTGGCATTATTTAGCACCTCCCATTAAATTACACATCCGATTTGCATTTTCATTTACTGTATGTTCTTCTTCCTTAAACATTCTTTGACGCATCATTAATTCATCAAAGTCAACCTGTAATCCATCAAAATCCGGACCATCAACACAGGCAAATTTTATTTTACCATCAACACTAACACGACAGCAGCCACACATACCTGTACCATCAATCATAATTGGATTTAGTGATACTGATGTTTTAATATTTTTAGGTTTTGTCACATTGACAACTGCTTTCATCATCGGTACTGGACCAATCGCTATTACTTCATCTATATTTTCACCTTTTTCAATCAAATCACTTAATACAGTAGTAACAAATCCTTTAGTACCTAAAGATCCATCATCTGTTGCTATATAAACGTTTTTACAAAATTTTCTAAACTCATCAGCTAATAAAACATACTGTGCTTCACGTCCACCAATAATCACATCAACTTCTACACCACGATTAGCCAACTCACGAAGCTGTGGATATAATGGTGCACTTCCAACCCCACCAGCTACACCTATTACATGTTTAACCTCATGAAATTTAGTAGGTATTCCTAAAGGTCCAACAAAATCAGTTAATTCATCACCCTCATTTAATTTAGCTAACTCTCTTGTTGAATACCCAACAACCTGATATATAATTGTAATTGTTTCTTTATCTCGATCAAAATCTGCAATTGTTAAAGGAATTCTTTCACCATCCTCACCTACTCGTAAGATGATAAATTGCCCTGGCTCACATTTTCTTGCTACATATGGAGCATGAACTTCCATTAATTCAACAACATCATTAAGTACTTCTTTTTTCAAAATCTTGTACATACTATTTCCCCCTACATTAATTATTCCTACCCATTGTAGCTTGCCTAAACAAAAAAAACAATGCTAATTCAATATTTTTGTATACAATATTATAATAATACTTCTACAACAAGATAATTCCTACTCTAATTTTCATAAAATAATAAAAAACATTTAATCATTTAATAATAATCAAATGTTTATAGTATCTATCTAATTTATTAATAATATTTTAAAAATTAATTTACATAATTTAATAATTCAATTTTATCAATTACTTTTTCACCAACCATTAAAACAGCAACTAAAGAAAACGAATATATTAGAATCGTATATAATGAATTATTCAATAACTTTAATATTAGACATGTAATACTAATTAGAATAGACAATGTAATACTACAGAGGTGATACTTTTTTTGTTCCAATTCATTTAATATTCTATTATTAGACTGGACCGGTGAAAGGTAAACGATGATTCCTTCGATTATCAAAATGATTATACATAGTACTACTGTCGAAAAGTTAAAATAATCTTTCATTATTAAATATAATCCAAAAAAAGCTACATATGTACTTATATTACCCAAATGTGTTATACAACGATATCCCCCTGTATATTTTCTTAAAACAAGAAAAATCACATTGTATATAAGAGCTTCAAAAAAACAGTCTAGGATAAATCCAATTATCATTATTAATAATATTTCTACAAGAATAGATATTAAAATTTCTATTCTAAATTTATAAATCGCACGATTTTTGGATATTATGTTTAACGATTCTAATATTTGTATTGTTTTCTCTGCTAAGAATTCAAACAAATATTATCACCTCCTAGTACCTAAAATAGCATAAATATAATATATAATCTATATTTTTACAAATTCGGTCATAAATCCAACATATTTGGTAAAAAATATTTTTTAGGCCAAATTCAACTATGTTAGACAATCTCCTTATTGTTCGTGTATAATATATAAACACTTAGTAAAGGAGGAAAAGTTTTGTACAATATTGCCATTATTGATGATGAAACCGAAATTCTTGAAATAATCTATAATAAAATTAAACATATCTTTAATAATGAAGGTATCACTCCTATATTTACATGTTTAAACAATCCTCAACAACTAGAAATGAATAAATATTATGATATTTTATTTTTAGATATTGATATGCCTAGCATAGATGGTATTAATTTAGCACAAACCTATTTACAGAAACATAACAATACTATTATTATTTTTATTACTAATAAATATGATTTAGTATTTAATGCTTTTAGTGTTCATCCATATGATTTCATCAAAAAAGAAGATCTTGATGTTGGACTAATTCTACCAATTAAACATCTAATTTCTAAACTTAATAAAGAAAATAAAATTATATCTATTCGTGATAAAAATAATATTATTAATATAAACTGTAAAGATATTGTTTATTGTGAAAGTTATGGTCATAAATGTTATATTCATACGATTAATAATACTATTGAAACTACTAAATATAAATTATCTAACATTGAAAGTATTATTAATTCTCCAGATTTTTATATGATCAATCAGTCATATTTAGTTCATTGGAAATATGTAACTCAAATTGAAAATAAAAATGTAATTATAAAAAATAAAACTAATCTTTTAATAAGTAAAAGAAGACTAAAAGAATCCTTAGCATCTTATCAAAAATATATAATGAGAAATTTATAAACTACTTTTTTTATTTTAATAAAATACAGCTAAAAGCAATCTTTAGCAAGATAGTTTATTTTTAAACAAAAATTGTATTTATAATAATATTAGGGTATAATAATGCTTGCTTTAAGGAGGATATTATGGCAGCAATAAGTTATGAATTAAAACATATTTGTAAACAATCTGGTGCTCGCTATGGAATTTTGCATACTCCTCATGGTGATGTTGAAACACCAATGTTTATGCCAGTAGGAACATTAGCTACTGTAAAAGGAATTTCCCCAGAAATGTTAAAAGAAATGCATTCGCAAGTCATTCTTGCAAATACCTATCACTTGTGGTTACGCCCTGGTGAAGATGTAATTGCACAAGCTGGCGGCTTACATAAATTTATGAATTATAATGGCCCCATGTTAACTGATAGTGGTGGATTTCAGGTTTTCTCATTAGGAAAAACACGAAAAATTGAAGAGGAAGGTGTAAAATTTAAAAGTATCATTGATGGCAGCTCACTTTTTTTATCACCAGAAAAAGCAATTGAGATCCAAAATAAATTAGGAGCTGATATTATTATGTCATTTGATGAATGTGCTCCTTATCCTTGTACTTATGAATATATGAAAAATAGTATGGAAAGAACTCTCCGTTGGGCTAAACGGGGAAAAGAAGCTCACAAAAACACTGATAAACAAGCACTGTTTGGAATTGTCCAAGGTGGTGAGTTTCCTGACTTAAGAGAACATTGTGCTAAAGAATTAGTTGCAATGGATTTTCCTGGATACTCAATTGGAGGAACTAGTGTTGGTGAACCAAAAGATGTTATGTATAAAATGGTTGATGATGCTATTAAATGGTTACCCGAAGATAAACCCCGTTATCTAATGGGTGTAGGAAATCCCATTGATTTAATTGAATGTGCAATTCGTGGAATTGACATGTATGATTGTGTCTTGCCTACTCGAGTAGCTCGTCATGGTGCTGTTATGACAAGTCAAGGACGTTTAAATATTAATAATGAAAAGTTTAAATATGATTTTACCCCTCTAGATCCAGAGTGTGATTGTTATGCATGTAAGAATTATACAAAAGCATATATTCGTCATTTACATAAATGTGATGAAATATTTGGTAAAACATTATTATCTATTCATAATGTTAATTTCTTACTACAATTAGCAAAAGATATTCGTGAAGCAATTAAAGAAGACCGTTTACTTGACTTTAAAGAAGAGTTCTTAAATAAATATGGTCATGATGTATATAAGAGGGCTTTTTAATATGAAACTAAGTGAATTTGATTTTAATCTACCAGAAGAATTAATTGCTCAGACTCCACTAGATAAACGTGATACTTCTCGTTTAATGGTACTAAATCGTAAGCTGCAAACAATTGAACATAAACATTTTTATGATCTTATCGATTATTTAAAGCCTGGTGATATTCTAGTTAGAAATAATACTAAAGTAATTCCAGCTCGTTTATTTGGAATCAAAGAAGAAACTAATGGACATGTTGAAGTATTATTATTAAAAGACCAGGGTAATGATAATTGGGAATGTCTAGTTGGAAATGCTCGAATCGTTAAGGTTGATACGATTATTAAATTTGGCGATGGACTTTTAAAAGCAAGATGTATAGAAATTAAAGATGAAGGAATTCGTGTCTTTAAAATGATCTATGATGGAATATTTTATGAAATCTTGGATCAATTAGGAACTATGCCTTTGCCACCATATATTAAAGAAAAGTTAAATGATCAAAATCGCTATCAAACAGTATATGCTAAAATCGAAGGAAGTGCTGCTGCACCAACTGCTGGTCTTCATTTTACTGATGAAATTATTACTAAAATAAAAGATAAGGGAATTGAAATTCTTGATGTCACGCTACATGTTGGATTAGGAACATTTAGACCAGTAAAAGTTGATGATGTTCTTGATCATCATATGCATAGTGAATATTATATGATTGAGCCTGATGTTGCTAGAAAGTTAAATGCAGCAAAAAATAACGGTCAACGAATCATTGCTGTTGGTACTACTTCAACAAGAACATTAGAAGCAAATATGCAAAAATATGGTAAATTTAAAGCTACACATGAAAACACTGATATCTTTATCTATCCTGGATATAAGTATAAAGCTATTGACTGCTTAATTACTAATTTTCATTTACCTAAATCTACTTTATTAATGTTAATCAGTGCTTTTTCTAATAAAGAATTTATTTTTAAAGCTTATCAAGAAGCTATTAATGAAAAATATCGTTTTTTTAGCTTTGGAGATAGTATGCTTATTATATAAAACTATAAAGTTACATAAAAACAAATTTAAATTAACGAAAATTCTATTATATTTTTAATAACTTAACTAAATATACAAAAAAGAGCTAATACTCTTATCGAAACAAGAGAATATTATCAAGTAAGATATCATTTCTTACTTTTTTTGTTTTATATAAAGTAATATAAATATTTTCTTTGTATATAGTATTAGGAGGTATTTTCTATGTCAAAACAATTTTGTAATGATTTTAAAAATGATGTTCTATTTAAGTATTTATTATGTGATGACTTAGATCCTGACTGTATTTTTATGTTAAAGCTCTTTATCGAAAATATCCTTAATATTAAATGTCATCAAATCACTGTCCTTAATCCTGATCTTAACCCTAAATATGTAAATGATAAAGATATGGTTCTTGATATTAAGGTAAAAACTACTAATGGTGATATCATTGATATTGAAATGCAGAACTCCACCTTTTCCAAAAGTCATTACTGCCGTTTCCAGCAGTATGGCGCTACTTTACTTGCATCACAAAAGGAAAAGGGAAAAGATTATACAGAAACAGCACATCCAGTATATCAGATCATCTTTATAGATGATATTGATAAGGATAATCTGAAACTTATTGATACATACAGAAGTATCAACGATGAAGGAATGGTAGAAAAGTATAATCTTACAACCAGAAGCTATGTCCAACTGCCATATATAAATATTATCAGGAAACAGAAAGGACTAAAAAGGATGACAGGGATAGAAGTGGCACTGTATATATTCAAAAACGGAATAGATAATGATATAATTGGTTTAACAGACCAGGGAGTGATAAATATCATGAAAAAGAAGTTAGAAAAGTTTAATGAAGAAGCCAAGTTAAGAGATATGTATTATAAGAGAGATTTGAACAGGGCAGCAAACGAATCAGAAAAACAGGAAATATATGAAAAAGGATTGGCTGAAGGTGAATTAAAAAGAACTATTGATCTAATTGAAGCAAGATATGGGATAAGAGAAGAGAAATGGGTATTATCGCTAAATGAAAAGCAGTTAAAAACAATTGACAAGATAATCTTTGAAGAAGTTGTATATAAAAGGTTTAAACAATTAATAGAAAAGATAAGTGAATAATAAATGTTATTAGAATTAAGCATCTTGTTGAAAAAATTGGTGGAAACACCCTTTTGAATTGGATTTATTAGGTAAAGCAGATAATTTTTTAGAAAAATTTTTTAATAAAATATGCTATTGCATTGAAAATGCAATAAAAAATAACAAGTTTTTGCTATGTGAAGACATAGTGCCCCCTTACCCCCAGCTTTGACAGGTTTTAAGCAAGTACTTCTTTACCTGTATACAGCTGGAGACGGGTGGTTATTCTTCTGCCCTTGGCTGTAAGATAATAATTATTTTTTCTAGCTACTTTCTTTATTATTCCATGATTCCTTAATTTTGCTAATGTCCTTGTCATTCGATTAATATTCTTTTGATTGCCGCTGTCTTCATATAGTTTTTTTCTGAGCAGTTTGTTATTAAATCCGCTTATCAGATAACTCCCGTCTGATATCTCTTTAAACAGTTTAAGGTCACTTTCATTAAGCAGATTAAATCCAGAATATCTTCTGCCGTTTACTTCTTTAGCTTTCGAGACTTCTTTGATTTCCTTTAATGTGAAAATATCCCTATCTACTGTCGGCAGTGCTTCTATAAATCTTTTAGTAACTGATCCACTAACTTCACTGTAGCGATACAGATTGGCAATACTCTTGCCCATCGGCTTCCATCTCCTACTGCCACTTTCATCATCATTCTTTAGAACTTTAAATTCAGCAGGATTGTTTATTGTAACTTCAATTCTAAGATTATTCCCTTTATCATACATCTTAATCTGATTTTTATTCATTTTGAATTTTATTCGGAAACCCTGGTTACTGTTTCTTAAATCGGAAATAATCTCTCCTTTAAATCTTCCTATATACTCAACCTTTCGTCCAAAGAATGAATAGATATCATGACAGTTAAAAGCAAAATATGACGTTTCGACCAGTTTTTTATATATGATTGATAAATCTTCTCTCTTTTTAAAGTTTATATCGGTCGCAAACTCACACTGATCAAGACACCAGTAATAACTATGCCCCATTGTTTGTTCTATAACAGGCAGATGAACATTAATCTTTTTGATCATTCCGTCAAATGAAGAAGATATTTTTTTATTGAGGATATCATTGGCGATTTTTTGAGCCTTGTCGAAATCATCAATAAAAGAAAATGAATTATGATACATTTGATAATTAATACCGTTTTTGTCAAACAGCTTAGAAAGATATTCCCTGCCGTTAATATATAACTGTACGTTATAGGGAAACCATGTTTGAATCTTAATAAACATCCATCCAAACTCTTCGTCATTATAGTAAAGATAGTAATGCTTGCATTTGGTTTGACGAGAGGCAGTTTCCAGTTTTAGAGTTTGATGATTGGAAACAACAGTCATGGTACGACAAAGCTCAACAGATGAAAAAGCAGCAATCAAACCGGTCCTAGAAGGATCTTTGTCAAAAGCGGCACGAGCAAGTTCATCTTTATTAGTTTTAGGTGAAGATAAATAAGTAATATCAACACCACAGTCATTGGCATAAGAGTCAATATGTAAACATAAAGAATCAGTCTGCTGCTTTGCAAAAGAATGGAAATCAACAAGCTTAACAGAATTAGAAATAAGAAAGAATAAAAACTGACGAGGATTTTGAAGGGATAAAATATATCCGTTGATAATAATACGATCAAAAGAAGATAAAACCCCATTGATTTTATCGCAATAATGTTCTATGATATTCATGTCAAAACAACCTCCTAACTAAAAACAGGGGAGAACGGTCAAACGACCCAGTAGTCTCCGATATGATCAGTATATATAAATTATACAATAAAAAAGGAGTGATGTTTTGACTTTTATTTTACAAATTAGGATGCGGACAACGTCTGCCATATGTTATAATTATTATATGAAAATAAACTATAATCTAAAATTCCAAGAAGAATTACAAAAAATAAAAGATACTAAACCATCTTTACTCTTACATGTATGTTGTGGTCCATGTAGTGGTAATGTGATTAAAGAAATTGCTGATATCTTTAATATTACTATATATTATTCTAATTCTAATATATACCCTTCCGAAGAATATCAACGTCGTTATCAAGAATTATTAGCTTTTATAAGTCAATTCAATCAAGATTTTAATCATCACATTAAGGTTATTGAAGACCCATATTTACCAAAAAGATATCTTGAACAAATTTCTATCTACAAAGATGAACCAGAGGGAGGAAAACGTTGTTATCTTTGTTATCAAAAAAGAATGAAACAAGCTTTTAAATATGCAATTAATAATCATTTTGATTATTGGACCACTGTTTTAAGTGTTTCACCACATAAAAACAGTCAGTGGATCAACGAGATAGGAGCTAGTTATCCTCAAGATAAAACCAAGTTTTTATTTAGCGACTTTAAGAAAAATAATGGTTATCTAAAATCAGTTAAATTTGCTGATAGTTACAATCTTTATCGCCAAAATTATTGTGGTTGTATTTATTCATATCAAGAGATGTTGAAACGCAAAAAAGATATATAAGATATTATTAATAGTTTAAAAACCACATAATATGTGGTTTTTAGTATCTCTTTAACGGTTTAGTTGAAGGTCCACTCACTAAATGACCATAGCAATCAAAAATAGATCCATGACAAGGACAATTCCATGTTTGATCTTTTTCATTAAATTCTATTACACATTTTAAGTGTGGGCAATATGGTGAAAAATAAAAATATCTTTTTCGACTATCTTTATAGATTGCAACTAATCGTCCCTGATATCTTATTACTTTACCTTGATTACAATTTAATTTTAGTTCTTTTGTTGCTAGAATTTGATTTTTAATCATACCATGATAATTATTTTTAACTAACTTTACTATATCATCTTTAGAAGATAAGTATTTACCATATCCTGGACTATATAAAGCAGCATATTTACTATCATTATTTATAATTAATTCATAAATTAACTTACTTGCTACATGACTCAAAGTCATACCCCATTTGTTATAACCATAAGCAACAAATTCATTATCATTAATTTTTCCAATATATGGTATCTTTCGCAGTGGGACACTATCTTGGGCATACCAATATAAATTATTTTCAGCAAATTTTTGTTTTATTTCTAAAATCGCATTATTATCTATTGGTCTTTTAGAATAATTTGTTGTTATATTTAAAAAACTATAGTCAATTTGTTCCTCTTCTTTATAAATAATATGTTCTTTTTCTTGTAAAATTTTAAAAAAGTATCCTTTTTGTAAATTAGGTGGATAACGAGTCATCCAAATTATCTTTTTGGCATTAATTTTATATCCGTTTACTTTTAAATAAATCTTATCATCTACAACCTGTTTTTCTTTTACTAAAGAATGTTCATAGATATCAATTTTATCACATTTTTTCAATAATCCATCAATATACTTTAATGGATGAAAAATCCCCTGATTATGTAAACCCATAGATGTATGTTTAGCATTATCACCTTCAATAACATCTAATCCCCATGATTTAAACAGTTTAATCTGTTTTTTAATTTTGACACTTTTTTGTTCATCTTCAGCTTCAATATAAGCAATATTTTCTTTAAAGTCGCATTCAATCTGATTTGATTCTATAATACTTTTTATCTCTTGAAACGCATCATAATTAGAATCAAAATATTCTTTTGCCTTACTTTTATTATATGCCTCATATATATCAACACAAAGCACATCATGTAAATAACTAACTTTAGCTGTTGTATGACCTGTTGTTTTACTTGCAAGTGTATCACTCTCTATCAATGCAACCTTTAAATTACTATTATTTAATCGATATGCTAGAGTAATACCACTCATTCCCCCTCCAACAATTACAATATCATAACAATCATCCCACTTTATACTAGGATAACTAGGCATATTTACTGTTTTTTGCCAATATGATTCATTATTCATCTTTTATCACCTTATTAATTATATCCATTATAAAAAAAAAGATACTGACGATTCCAGTATCTAATATGGTTTTAAATTTTTCATTGAAAAATCAAGAATTGGTGCAGCATAAGTAATTGCTCCAGAAGAAATAAAATCTACTCCTATTTCAGCTATCTCTAATAATCTTTCTTTAGTAACATTACCAGAACATTCACTTTGTGCTTTATTTCCAATTAAAGCAACCGCCTCTTTCATCATCTGATTATTCATATTATCTAACATAATAATGTCTGCTTTTGCTTCTAATGCTTCTTTAACTTGTTCTAAATTTTCTACTTCTACTTCAATTTTACGTACAAATGGTGCATAATCACGAGCCATTTCTATTGCTTTTGTAATACTTCCCGCAGCTCCAATATGATTATCTTTAATCAAAATACCATCTGATAAATTATAACGGTGATTTGTTCCACCACCAACTTTAACCGCATATTTTTCAAAAATCCGATTATTTGGTGTTGTTTTACGAGTATCAAGTAACTTTGTTTTAAACCCTTTTAAAACTTCCACTGATTCATGGGTATATGTTGCAATACCACTCATTCTTTGTAAATAATTTAAAGCTACTCTCTCTCCTGACAATAATACTCTAATATCACCAATTACTTCTCCAATATAGTCTCCAGCTTTTATTTTATCACCATCATGATATTTAGTAATAAACTTACTGTTACTATCTAATAATTTAAAAGTTCTTTTAAAAACCTCTAGTCCACATATAATTCCATCTTGTTTACAAATTAAATCAACATGCCCTAATTTAGCATGAGGCATAACAGCATTAGTAGTAACATCATCACTTGTAATATCTTCTTTTAAAGCATTTAAAATATAATCATCAATATTAATCTTAAGATTTACACCATTTATCATAAAACTCACCGTCTTTTCTTTTAATTTCATCCATAATTATTTTTTTATTTTCAAGTTCCAGTTTATCTTTATCATATCCACTAACATCAATATATTTTGGATCAAAATCAATATTATTAATAGTTTCCTTTATAACTCCAGCTGCACGTTTTGCAAATACTAAACTTTCTAACAAAGAATTACTTGCTAAACGATTAGCACCATGAACCCCATTACAAGCAGTCTCTCCGACAGCATAAAGATTTTCCATTGATGTTCTACCATATGTATCACTTTTAATTCCACCCATTAAATAATGTTGTGCAGGAACAACTGGTACTGGCTCTTTATACATATCATATCCTTCTTCTAAACATTGTTTATAAATATGAGGAAATCTAGTTTGAATTTGTTTATGATCCATATGCATAACCGATAAATAAACATGGGCTGAATTATATTTATCCATTTCTTTTTTTATTGCATTACTTACTACATCACGTGGTAACAGTTCATCTACAAAGCGTTCCATATCAGGGTTTAATAAATATGCCCCCTCACCACGAACTGACTCACTAATTAAAAAACTTCTTCCTGGTTTAGTAGTATACAAAGTTGTTGGATGAATTTGTATATAATTAATGTTTTCTAACTCAATATTATTTTTTAATGCAATAGCAAAACTGTCACCTGTAATATGTTTAAAATTTGTAGAATGCTTAAATAACCCTCCTACTCCACCTGTAGCTAAAATGACTACTTTAGCATTCATTTGAACAACATCACCATTATTTTCCATTATAATTCCAGTTACTTTATTGCCATTACAAATAATATCCAGCATCGTTGCTTCTTCTACAAGTGTAACATTATTACACAATTCAATTTGTTTAATTAATTTAGAAGTAATCTCTTTACCTGTAACATCCTGATGATGTAAGATTCTAAATTCTGAATGTGCACCTTCTCGAGTATAAGCTAGATTTCCTTCACTATCACGATCAAATTCAACTCCAAAATCCATTAGATTTTTCATTATTTGTGGAGCTTGTTGAATCATTATTTTAACTGATTCTGGATTATTTTCATTACGCCCAGCTTTCAATGTATCTTGATAAAATGCATCAAAATCATCTGCACTTTTCAATGTACAGATTCCTCCTTGAGCTAAATAGGAATCACTATTTTCTATTTTGCTTTTTGTAATCATTAAGATATTTAAATCATGAGGTAAACAAAGTCCTGCAAATAAACCAGCAGCACCTGTTCCTACAATGATTACATCAAAATTATTATTCATTGTTATTCACCCTCTTATTTTGCTAACTCATGCATTTTTATTAATGGTTTTTTAGCTTTAGTCATAAATTCTTCATCAAGATTAACTTGGTTAGTATTATTCTTTAAACAATCTCTTATCTTCTCTAATGTATTTTTTTTCATATTTGAACAAATTAATTTATCTGTTGCTAAATAGAACTTTTTATTTGGATTACATTTTTCCATTTCATGAATTACCCCTGCTTCTGTAACAACGATAAATTCTTCATGTTCTTGATCATTTGTCGCATAATCAATAATACCAGACGTACTGCCTGCATAGTCAGCTAATGCTACACATTCAGGTTTACATTCTGGATGAATTAACACTGGGGCATTAGGATGCAATGCTTTTGCTTGTTTAATATCTTTAGATGTGACTAAATAATGTATTGGACAATATCCATCACAGAAAATAAAGTTTTTTTCTGGTACAAGTGCAGCAATATGTTTACCTAAATTTTGATCAGGTATAAATAAAATGTTCTTATTTGGTAAAGCTTCAACTATCTTTTTAGCATTTGATGATGTTACACATACATCTGCCATAGTTTTAATTTGAGCAGTCGAATTTATATAACATACCACACATAAATCTTCATACTCTTGACGCATTTGAGCAATAAAACGCTCATCAACCATATGTGCCATCGGACAATCAGCATTACAATCTGGCATTAATACTGTTTTATTAGGATTTAAAAGCTTAGCACTTTCTCCCATAAACTCTACTCCTGCAAAAACAATAACATCTTGTGGACAACTTACCGCAATTTTAGATAAATAATAAGAGTCCCCTAAATAATCAGCAATATCTTGAATCGCTCCATCAACATAATAATGTGCTAAAATAACAGCATTTCTTTCTTCTTTTAATTTTTGAATTTCCTCAATAATTTCATTCATTTAACTATCCCCATTTACTTAATTTCAAAATTCTTGTACATTAGATAAAATATCCCATAAATCACAACTAATGTCAAGTGAAATAGTTAACAAGACATTAGTTACTAAATCAAAATATTCCCTTTTATTATACTTATTTCCCTTTACAATTAAAAGACCTTAAAATAATAAATCCCTGGTTAACCCAGGGTTCTATTACATAGATAATAATGATGATGATATTGACTCTAAATTAATTTTTGCACTTTTAATTTCATCAAATTTTTCTTGATTACAAGTTTCATAATCAATTTTTTTTGTAAGCTTTTTAAAAGATGTTAATTCATTTTTGATATTTGATTTTAATACTTTATCAATTTGTTTACCATTTTTTGATAAAGCTGCTTCAATTGAAATAACTAAATTTTCTACTTCGTTTTTAAAGATCAAACGTTCTTTAATAATTGCATCTTGTTGTTCAAACTGTTTAGCTTCATTAACCGCTCTTTCAATATCAATGTCTGACATATTTGATGTATTTTCAATAGTGATACTTTGCATATTCCCACTAGCTAGATCTTTAGCTGATACATTGACAATTCCATTTGCATCAATATCAAATGTTACCTCTATTTGCGGTACACCACGCATTGCTCGTTTAATCTTTTTTAATTTAAATTTACCTAGACTCTTATTATCTTTAGCAAGTGGCCTTTCACCTTGTAAAACATTAATTTCAACTTGAGTTTGAAAATTTGCAGAGGTTGTAAATATCTGCGAATGACTTGTTGGAATAGTAGTATTACGTTCAATCAAAGGGGTTGCTACACCACCTACTGTTTCAATTGATAAAGTTAAAGGTGTCACATCTAATAACAATACATCAAAGTTTCCAGTTGTACTAACATCACCAGATAACTTTCCTCCCTGAATACTGGCACCTAAAGCAACACACTCATCAGGATTTAAAGATTTACTAGGTTCCTTACCTGTAATCTCTTTAATTTTCTCTTGAACAGCAGGAATTCTTGAAGAACCTCCAACTAAGATTATCTTATTTAGTTCTTCAGGAGTTAATCTAGCATCATTTAAAGCATTTTGCATAGGAATCACAATTCGATCAACTAAACTTCTTGTTAAATCATTAAATTTAGCTCTTGTTAGTTCTATTTCTAAATTTTTTGGTCCCATATTTGTATTAGTAATAAAAGGTAAATTAATAATTGTAGTAACCATAGTTGAAAGTTCAATTTTAGCTTTTTCTCCAGCTTCATTAATTCTTTGTATAGCAATTTGATCATGAGTTAAATCAATTCCCTCAATTCTTTTAAATTCTTCAACTATATACTTTGCAACACAATCATTAAAATCATCACCACCAAGATGATTATCACCAGAGGTAGAAAGAACTTCAATAACACCATTTCCAATTTCAATTATAGAAACATCAAAAGTTCCACCACCTAAATCAAACACCATCACTTTTTGACCATAACTATTTTCTAACCCATATGCAAGAGCAGCAGCTGTAGGCTCGTTAATAATTCTTTTAACTTCCAATCCTGCAATTCTACCAGCATCCTTTGTTGCTTGACGTTGAGCATCATTAAAATAAGCAGGAACTGTAATTACTGCTTCAGTTACCTTTTCTTGTAAATATGTTTCAGCATCTATTTTTAATTTTTGTAATACCATTGCTGATATTTCCTGAGGACTATAAACTTTACCATTAATTGTTTTTCGATAACCAGTTCCCATCTCTCGTTTAATTGACGATATGGTATTACCAGGATTTGTTACAGCTTGACGTTTAGCATTTTCACCTACTAACCGTTTTCCATCTTGATTAAAAGCTACTACACTTGGCGTTGTTTTATTCCCTTCTCCATTAGGGATGATCATTGCCTTACCATTTTCCATATAAGCCATACAACTATTAGTCGTTCCTAAATCAATTCCAATTACTTTACCCATTTATATTTTCTCCTTTTAACAAACCCTACAGCCACAACAATTTAATAAACAACTACACAACATTATATTATAACAAAATGACATGTCATTAAATGGCGACCCATATGTTTCCTGCCCCGTTTGATACTGTCTTTGTCCACCTTTTAACTGTTGTAATAATAATAAATATTGCAAGTTACCAGGCTCCATTTGAGCCGCAGTTTGAGCATATTCTACTGCAGTTATATTATTACCAATTCCATTTTCAGCAATTGCACTATAATAAAACCACATTCCATTATGCGTTCTAATTTGATTTAAAATATTAAGTGCTTCCTGATATCGCCTAGCATTAATAAAACCTGCGGCTTCATTAAAAGCTGCCTGATCATTACCAGTATATTGATAACTATATTGTCCACTTTGACTTGTATTTGTACCACTACCATAATTACGGTTAGTAAAACCACGTTTACGATCATCCATTATTGTCTTATAGGCAGTTTGAACCTCTTTGAATTTTTCTGTATATGCTGCTTGATTTGGATTGTTTATATTAGCATCAGGATGATATTTTTTACTCAATGTCCGATATGCTTTTTTTACCTCGTCATCACTTGCACTTGGATCTATTCCTAATATTTGATATGGGTTCATTATTTCCTACCTTCCATTCGTTTTTTCTTAATTAATTCATATTTTGTCCATACACCACTATATAATATATTTCTAATGATTTCAGCATTTTCAATTATTGGCAATCTTTCAAAAGCCATAGTTGCCTCAGATATCATTAACTCTAAAATATCTTTACATCGTTCATCAAACTGCTTTGTTTGATACATCTTTTTTAAAGGATTATAATTCCCTTTCTTTAAATCATCCTCTATATCTTCATAAGCATCAATAAAATAGATAAACCTTCCTAAATAAAAACCAAGCTCATACAATTCATCATACCATTCATCATCTTTATATGCACAAATAAGTCCCATGACTTCTCCAAAGTACTTTGAGACTTCATCTAAATTATCTAATCCCTGCTTTTCATAATCATTTATTTTATGTAAACATAATTCTATTCTGTTTACTTTATCAGGATATTCTTTTTTAACCTTATTATAAGCTTTTTTTATTATTTTCTTATATGTTTGGCGACTAACTTTTCTTTCATCCAGCCAATCATCTTCACATTTAAAGTATGTTAAAACTATTGTCATTTTAGCTGCATAATCAACACATTGATTATAACGTTCCTGGTGTTTTTTTAGGGGATGCATAATACATCTTTCATACTTTAATTCTGTTTCAGGCTCATATAACCCTGTCAGTAAAAGAGCTAAGAAATTCATATCAAAATTTAGTGAGACTTGTGCTCTTAATCCAAATCTATTTTTCAATGTTTTACACAAACCACAATAATAAGAATGATATAAATCAAACTCTTTAAACTTCATTTCTGGTTTATTTACAACTACATATCCAAACATAATCAGCTTCTCTTTTCAAATTTATTTTTACAACTAGAACATGTTATAATACTTTATCACGTCCGCTTAATCCCCTTATATACCCTACATAAACTTTCTAATATTAAATTTCTATGACATAGTATATTTTTTTATTATTAACTATTCATGAACTTAGCTATTATAGCACAATAATTTTAGATTGTATAATCAACATAAATATAAAAATTTGACTAACTCCTTCAAATTAGTCAAACTTTTCAACTATAGCGATTTAAAAAATTACTTAAATCCATTTTGAATGCTATCTCCAATAGCACTTCCAACAAGACTTATTCTATATCCAAGAAGATATATAAGCGCTACTATTAAAGAAAAAAATAGTTATTAAAAATGCAAAATATATCTTAAATGAATATATCATTCTAAAAATAATTGAACATATAAAAACAATAGTTGGTATTTCAATTAATAATAAATACATAGCTAAACCTGTACCTACTATAAATGATAACGGTATATAAATCAATCAATATAATTATTAAGATTATGATAAATAATATTATATTTTTTCATATAGCTATTTTTTATATACTATAAAAGTTAACATGATTAGAAATCAAATCTATTTACAACTTTAATTCTCAAAAACCAGCATAACAAGGTATACTGGCTTTTATTCTAAACCTAATTAACTTTTTTATTTACAAAAATTCCTGAACAATACATACCATCTTCCACTTTATGTTTTATACTCTCTGTTAACAAAAAGTTATCCTTAATGTTATATATGCAAAGCTCATTATCGTTAGTTAATACAATTAATAGACTATCAATTACATCTATTGACATAATCGGTTTTTTAATATCTATTATCTTTTTACTATTATCTTTTAAATCAAGTAATGTGAGTTTCGTTCCTTCTAATAAAACCTCACTAGTATGAGCTATTATAATATTATCTTCAATTGCTCCACTAGCATCAACTATGTCACTTGGATATTCTTCATCTAACTCAATTTTTACTATCTCAAAGGTATTCAAATCAAGCATACTTATACTACTTTCTGGAGTTGTATTTTTTGTATATGCATTTGAAAAAATAAGTTTATCATTTTTGATAAGATATTTAGAATGGCTACATCCATACTCTGTTAAATTTATACTATTGACTTTTTCGAGTTTTTCATTATATACATCTATTCTTGATTCAATTGGTAAATCAGGTTTGGCACTTTGAATAAAAGCAAATACTAAATTATTATGAAGTGCTATTAATCCTAAATATTCATCTACTAATGCAATTTCTCTTTCTGTTTTTTTGTTTTTATCATATTGAGATAGGTATGAAGTAAAGTTTATATTACTACCAGCATAAACATATTTTTTATTTGCCGCAGTACATTGAATATTACTTTTATCAATTGAATATTCAGTTGCTTTTCCCGTCTTTTTTTCAATACTAACTATTTTTCTAGTATCATGTCTTTTCATCAACCCTTTAGGAACTATATAGACTTGATCTTCACTATACTCAGGTTTTAAAAAATGTGTTCCAAATTCAGCATATTTATATTTAAAAGAATCCATTTTTTTTAATTCCCAATCATAATATGTTATTTTGCTTTTTTCTTTATTTGAAGCAGTCTCTATTACAGCAACAGTAAACTCATCTAAATTCACCTTTGCCTTATTGAAAATACATCCTGAAAATATCCCACCTAAAATCAAAAATAATATCAATAAATATTTTTTCATTTTTATCACCTCCAATATATAAGCACTTCTAAGTTTTTATTTTTTCCGATAAACTAAAGAAGTTTTTGGCCCATTTACAAGTTCCATTGGATGAATTGCTTTAGCACCAGCTACGTCAAAATCACCAGTATTCAAATCTATTCCATACAGATCCAAATATGCAGATCGTATCAAATGGGAACAATAAAACTTATCTCTATAGTCCATTCTATAAAAATTAGGATTATATGGCAATCCTCTGCGGTTATAACACCAATTAGCTGCATCTATATCTTGTGCATTTGTAACCGATGTTACTGTTACACCATATGCCTGATCCTTACTTTTATCCCAATTATTATTCCCTATCTCTACACCAGTCGCATTAGCTTCAACCACTTGAGATGGTATATATATAATACCAGCGTGTCCAATATTTACACCTTTGTATGGATCAGGAGTAACGAGAATAACTCCTTTTCTAGTTGGATAACTACCATACGATGCTCTTGTATTTATCCCTTTATCCATCTCAATAAGCATATCATTTGCAATTTCTACTAATTCTTTTACTTTTTCTTTGTTAAAAACTTCACTTGCTGATGGAGGATCATCTTGATTAGTTGCATTTACTGTTATTATTCCAGATATCACTATCGACATAGAAACAATTGTTATAGAAATTAATTTTTTTATTTTTAGTTTCATAAATAATCACCTTCCTTTTGAATTAATAATTTACTAAAAATAATATTCTCAATACTATACTTTTTATCACTCTCCTTTTTCCATTTTCATCTATTTAAGTACTAACCTATATATTTTCATTGTAAATAAAGGTAAAATAGTGTGTTCATATTTTATTTTAACTTTAATAAATTAACCTTCTTTTAAGTTTAAATATCTATTTCACTATAAATATAACATAAAAAATATAAACTTATTTATTTTTGTATTGAATGGTTAAAATATATGATTGAACGGTTATGTTATTGTTAAAATTAATTTTTTATATATACTTATATTCCTAAATATTATAGATTTTTTCATGTTATGCTTTTTAAAATATTTAATAACAAATATAAATTAAATTACAATATAAATACAATCTTATCTGAACTCATCTATATAAGAATATTCCCCCCAGCAGCAAGCGTCCATCTTATGATCTCACTTCTACCTTGTTAGAAAAAACTGCATATGAACTACGTGATGTTTATGAAGCTTTATCTGTTTTAACTAATAAATCAGATTGTATTTAGGCTGTATTATATAAAAACAGTCATTTTATCAAAAAAAGAAATACCTTTATACTTTATTATGACTGCACCAACTATTATTTTGAGATAGAAAAGTGTTTTAGAATAATAAAAACTGACTTTAAAGCCAGACTAGTATATTTACAAAATGAAGACAGTATCAGGGGACACTTTTTGTTATGTTTTATTTCACTTATCATCTATAGATTACTGGCAGAGAAACCAAAAGAAAAATATATAGTAAATGAAATTGTGAAAACATTAAGAGAAATGGAAGTAGTAGATATACAATATAATGGATATATACCAGCATATAAAAGAACATAACTAACAGATGAACTACCTCAAATATTTGGATTTAGGACAGATTATGAGATCATAGGAAAGAAGATGAGAAATATAATAAAAAATACGAAGAACATATAAAATACGCATATTCTAAGCAAAAAGAAAAAGTATGAAAAATATTGAATATATCAATGTTTTCTATACTTTTTTATACTGTTGAACTGTCAAAGATAGAATTATAGCATAATAATTTTAGATTGTATAATCAACTAAAAATATGCATTTTTGTTACATAAAAAATTACTGACAACACTAGTTTGAAAATGACTTACATATATTTAACTACATACTAAACATATACACAACAAATAATATTAAAAATCTTAACCCCTTTAAAAAGTTCACAAAAATTAAAACATTATTTCCTACAGATAAAGGTTTATTTAAATCACTGTATTTAAAACTATCACTAAATACAACACTTAAAAATCATAACATGCTTAAAAAAGGTAAAATAAACTTATATAAAAGTATTTTACCTGTATTAATAAACAAATCAAAATAGTCTATATTATGATTATTTTTCAATTATATCATTTGGTGAAATTATTTTATATTTTTGATAAATAGTATCACTACTATGTATTTCTACTGCAATAAAATCTTCATTTTCTAATTTATAGATTTTTGTTCCAACTTCTAATTTACTTGCTTCACAATTAACAAACTCATACTTTCCATTAGTTTTAGGAGTTGTCAATTTTACTTGGCCCAATTCAGTACCTAATTCATCCAAAGAAACCGCATCAGATGTTCTTTCATAGTATAGATCATTAACTTTTACAATATTCTTAAATTTTAAATTATTTACTGAACTACGCCCTAAAAAAATAAAAACAACAATTAACAATATAGCTAGTGCCCCTATAATTACCTTTTTATTTATAGTTTTAAATTCCATGAGCTCCCTCCTTTATTCAATAACATACTTTAATATATACAGACAGTAAATTTTGACCATGTAAATAATTAAAAAAATATTTCCCAACTTCTATCTTACTTTAACTAAACCTAGGCTATTTAATTATCTAACTTAATCAACTTTTTTATGATCAAATAATTCATACATGTAATAATAATTATAGCCAGCACAAGAACAATTGAAACCATCATATCCATAGCTCTAAAATAATAAACCGCTAAACATCCACCTACAATAAAATTAATTCCAACAAGACTGCTTAAAATCCTAAAATTTTTAAAATATTATTTTTACTTTTTATCATAAAAAAGAGCTATCCAATAATATTATCGCCATATATTATTAAATAGTCCCTTTCATTCAAAGCCACAAGTTATTTTGCAAACCCAAAATTATGTTCAATTTCTATCTGTTTTAACATAACAATTTAAAATTAATCAGACTTATTTTAATTACTGTTAGTTTTCCTTATCTCGATAATCATAACCTTTATAAATATCAATAACTCTACCATTGATTCGGATATGTTGATTATCTATCCATTCAACATCACACGTTTCCCAATAGTCGTCACCATCTAAACCATTTGATACTTCACTGCTAGCTACTTTTTCCCAATAAATAGTTTTTAAAACGTGATAAACACGATCTTTTGAAACTACCAATTCTCCCTTTATATATGATTCATTACTACTTTTATCTTCTTTACATATATCTACTATCACAGTATGCTTATTATCTGGAGAATCAAGACCATAACGAACACCATATTCAATGTGACATAAACTTGTATCAATTTCATTTACAGGCTTATTGCTATAGATTTTATAACTGACAATCAGTAATATAAGCAATAATCCTATCGCTACCTTTTTATTTATAAGTTTAACTTTCATAAACTTCCTCTCCTATTTAATTAACTTCTTCTTTTTATAAAAGCCTATATTTCAATAACTGTATTACAATTTTGAGCTACAACATTATCATGTGTAACTATGATAATTGTTTTACCTTTCTTTTGCATTTCTAATAATATTTTAATTATATCATTTCGATTTGACTCATCAAGATTTCCAGTAGGTTCGTCAGCTAAAATCAATTTAGAAGGTTTCAATAAAGTTCTTGCTAAAGATACCCGTTGTTGCTCTCCACCACTTAAAGAATATATTTTCTCATTAATATCTTTTTCAATTCCAACTTTTTTTAAAGTCTTTTTGATTAAATCTTTTTTTTCTGTTTTATTCATCTTAACATATTCTAAAGCAAGCATTAAATTATCTTTAATTGACTCATCGTCAATTAAAGCATAATTTTGAAATAAATAGCTTATATTCTCACGAATAAACTGTTCTCTTTTCTTTCTATTAAGATTGCTAACATCTACACCATTAATAATAATATTTCCTTTATAATCATTATCTAATAAACCAATTATATTTAATAATGTTGTTTTACCACTTCCACTCATTCCCTTAATTGCAACCATTTCGTTTTCATTAATTTCACAATTAAAATTTTTAAATATTTGATTATCATTATACTTTTTACACAAGTTATTTATTTTTATCATCAACTATTCCCCTTTCAATAAACATATAATATTATCTAAATTAATCTTATTGCAAGAAATGATAAAAACTATGTTTTCAAATATAATTAACAGAATCAAAGAAAGTAATAAACTTAAATTAAAGCCCCAACCAATTAAAATCATTATAATATTCAATAAAATAATTGGTACTAAGATAGAACAAATATTAAAATAATAAATACCTCGATATACCTTTACTCTACTAAATCCCATAAATATTTTTGTACAAATCTTAGATTTTTCTTTTTCAATCATTAAATAGTTTGTCTCAAAGGTTAAAACGATATAGATAATAATAACGAATATCAACATAATACTTTCAGCATAAATAATATTTTGATAATTATTAATATCTTCACCAATTAATTCTCCCATTGTTACAAATGTTTGTAATGTAAAAATTTTATCTATATTATTTTCAATTAATAAAGGTAAAAGCTGATTATATGTATTATTTTTATCTATCTCAGTATCTATTTTCAAGCTTGTTGTTTTACTTGTACCTCCAACATTCAATCCAATCATATAATCTAAATAATTGATTGGAAAATTACTATAAGTAACTCTTAAAATAGGAATATCTATTAATATATTACTTTTGACCTCATTACTACCATCTTCATTTGATGAATATTTTAATAACTCTGTATCTTTATACATATAAAAATCATAATTACTATTTATATTATTTATCCCGTATCTTTCTAAGCTCGTTTTATAATACCTAATAAACTTTTCATAATAATCTTTGTACTTTTCTGGAAACACAAAGATTTCAAAATTATTGGCCTTAATTTCAACTTCTTTACCTTTTTGATCATATATTTTAATATTATTCTTTTTCAGATAATTCAGATCAACTGTTGCAAACGGTATATAAGAACCTTTCTTTATAGCTCTATTAGTTCGTTTCAAATCTTCTTTATCCAATAAACGATACTGTGAAAATTCAGCATAGATATAATTTAAATCAGTATCCTCTAATAATTTGTATAGCCTATTTAAATTACTTCTATCAATTTCATTATATTGCTCATTATGTTCATTTATTTGAGCAAAAAAAGCATAATTTATAATTTCTTTCATATTATGTAATTCTTCTAACTTATTAAAATATGAAGAACTAGTAGTTAGAGTAATCATTAAGATAATAATAAATAATGAATTTATTATTATTTTAAAAGCTCCACATAATTTTATTAATTTAGAAATAATAAGCTTATTTTTTAATAATTCAATCATACTCTTTTTATAACAGATAATATATATACTCAAATATGATAGACCTAAAAAAATTAATATTATAAGAACATAAATAATAATAAACGAAAATATATTTGCCTTATAAGGAATAATAATAAAATCAATTATTATTAATAACATTGATAAAGATATATATAAAATAATATCTTTTTTTACTACCTTTTTTAATATCATAAAATTACTAAATCCTAATAATTTCATAATAACTAGTTTTTTTGAAATATTATAAATACTAAAAACCTTGATAATCAAATAAAACAATCCAGCAATTATTAATATTAATAATGATATTAATATTTCATTACTACTTTGTATATTCTGCTCTTGTATATTAACTTTCAAGTCATTCCCAAATATTTCTTTAATTTGATTAATATACTCAGTATACTCTTGTTCATTTTCATAAAATATCTGATAGTCAGAAAATAGATATCCCTGGTTATCAATCAATTTTTTAAACGAAAAGATAGCAAAGTTATCATTATGTAAAATATCATCAAGTTTATATTTTAATAACTTATCATTACTTTCCTTAGTCGCAGCATAAATGTTACTTGAATCTTCAGTTTTATTTGAAAGAACTTCATATTTTAAGTTCATTAATTTTAATGCATCTTGTACATCTATGGAAACATATATTAAATTAGTTAGCTTTTGATCTTGGTACCTTGTTTCTATCTTTGTTAAAAGGATATTATATTTTTGTGATAAAGTTATTAGCTTATAAAAATCATCATTATCATATTTTTGATTATAATCAATAGTTAATGTAGCACGATTATAATTATTAAGATTTATAAATTTATTTTTCTCCTTTAAATCTAAGTTTATTACTAATAGTATAGAAACAAGTAGAAAAATAAAAATTATATATACTTTTCTTAGATATTGTAATTTCATATATATTATCAACTATAATTATATTTATAATCGTATTTACTATTATCTATTGACCCAAATAATCCATAATTTTTCTTATAAGCTCTTAATGATACTGAACTTATCCAATTCCCTTTCAATACAATGTATCCTATTTTATGAAATTCTTTCAAATTTTCAAAAGTACATGTTATACCACAAGCATAAACACTTGTCATAGTTACACATAATAATAAAGATAAAATACTAATCTTAAAGAAATTTATCTTTTTCATAATAACTTCCCTTCCTTTCTTCTAATAGAATTAAAACAGATTACTTAATAAGAATAAATATTATAATCTTTATCTTTTATACTTTGTTATTTAATAAATCTTGATATTATAAATATTTTTCCTTCCAGCTTATCTAATCGATTAATTAAATTTTTAACTTCTATAGTTTTACTATAGCATAAAAAAAGGAAGAATTGTTTCTTCCTTGTTCCAACGGTTGTAAATATGATTAAACGGTAATAAAATCATTTTCTATTTAATATTTTTAATGAGAAATTTAATAATATAACCAAACTATTAATCACTCAAAAGTTTTCAAAAAAGCCTTTAAAACTACCTTTCTTTGTCTTCGACTAATACGAAATAACCTTTTTATTCCCTTTAAATAAACACCACTATCCGATATACTAAATACTTTATTTTTATTAATAGCGGTTCTTCGACTAATCGGTATAAAATCATCCCCTAAAATTTCTAATACATCTTTAAAAGATTTATTTTTTACTGTTATTTGTTTATTATTAGCTATTATAACAGTATTCATACCACCTATATATGTACAATATATTATATCATTTACTTTTACCTTAACTTTTTCTCTATTTACCTTAAACTCAACTACTGCATTCTGTTTTTCTATTCTAATAAGCATCTTTGAAACATTTTCAACTAACTCTGTTTCTAAATTATCTTTTCCAATAAATCCATAAATATTAGGGCCAAATGCTTCTTTGCATCTACTATCATAACAACTTACAAAAAGTATTTTTTTATCCTCATTCTTTTTAGCGAACTCAACACCATCACAATCTGGCATATTAATATCCAATAATATAAAATCAAAATCCTTATCCAACTGATTTACTGAACTATATGTATACACATTTATATTATCAAATTTCTGTAATAGAATATTTTTCATCATATTACAAAATACTGGTTCATCATCCACTATTCCTATCTTAATCATTTAATCCCTCTCCCTTATCAATTTTAATGTTATTATAAATATATTAACATTAAAATGAATAATAGTAAAATGATTAAGATATTTGAAAATTTATTCTTTTTTTAAATTTCTACCAATTGTAAACCACATCGTAATATAACATGCCCCACCACCGATAAAATTACTAATAGCTTCAGCTATAAAAACCCCGTTAATGCCTATATAAAATGGTAATATTATAGTTAATGGAGCGACAATAATCACTTTTCTAAATACTGAAAAGAAAATTGCCTGTTTGGCTTTTCCTAATCCAACTGCTACTGCTTGACCTGCCATCTGAAAGGCCATCATGAAAAAACCAAAAAAATAAAGTCTTAAAGCACTAGTACCATTATTTATTATCTCTTGGTTTTGTGAAAAAATTTTGATAAACATTTCTGGAAAAATAGTTATTGATAACCAAAGTATTAACATCATTGATAGAGAAGTCAGTGTTACAAATTTAATCCCCTGTAACACTCGATTATATTCACCAGCACCATAATTATATCCTAATACAGGTTGACAGGCATTTGCCATTCCCTGTCCTGGAAGTGATGCTACTTCACGAATTGAATTGATGATTGTCATAATAGCAATATATAAATCCCCACCATATGTTTGTAACGTTGCATTACAAATAATTGTTACAATTGAATTAGTTATTGCCATCATAAAACCTGCTGTTCCTAAAGAAAATATTTTTGTTACATACTTTTTCTTTAAAAACATATTTTTTATTTGTAGTTTAAGAATTGTTTTTTTACCTGTTAAAAAATATATAGTCCAAAAAGCTGAAATAAATTGAGAAATAACCGTTGCTAGAGCTGCTCCTTTAACCCCTAATCCTAAAGTAAAGATAAATATTGGATCTAAGATAATATTTATTATTGCACCAATCAATACAGTCAACATCCCAATCTTAGCAAAACCTTGGCTATTAATAAAACTGTTCATCCCCAAACCAATTAATACAAACACTGTTCCTAATAAATATATCCCCATATAATCATTAGCATAAGAAATTGTACTTTTACTTGCACCAAACAGCCATAGTAGATCTTCTTTAAATAAAAAAACAATAATAGTTAATATAATACCAAAGATAATTAATAAGATAAATGAATTTCCCATTATCTCTTCTGCTTCTTTATTTTTACCTTGCCCTCTTGCAATTGAACAAAGTGGTGCTCCACCCATACCAAATAAATTTGCAAATGCAATAATAATAGAAATCAATGGTAAACATAGCCCCAACCCTCCCATTGCTAGAGTGGCAACATTGGGTATTCTACCAATATAAACTCTATCAATCACATTATATAAAACGTTAATTAGCTGAGCGATAATCATTGGCCCAGCTAAATTTATAATATGTCGTGGTATACTCCCATAGGCAAAATTATTTTTATCAGTCTCCATTTTGATCACCTTTTTATTATTTATCCATTATTTGAACATTTTTGAGCATCAATAGCTAAAACTATCATTAAAACATATAGTGCATTTTGAGGACTATTAATATTTAAAGAATATGTATCTGTTAAATTAAAAATCTCTTTATTAATATCACCAATAATTACTCCATTATCATCAATTATTTCATAATTCCATTCTAAAAAATCACCTGTAATTTGCCAATTATTACAATCAAGGATAAATGATGGTTTAAAAAGAGTAAATTCCTTTTTTATTTGTCCAATATATTGATCATTTATATACATCTTAAACCTTGGAAGTAATGTTAAAACTTCCTCTTTAATAGTTCCAATATGTAATCCCTGATTATCATAGATACATAGTTTATGCCCCCAACTTAATTCTCCCTTTACAGTATATATGACATTTCCATATTCATCATATATATCATAGCTATCAAACCATGAAAATAACCTTTGTTTAAATAATAATTTCATCCTTCTTCCTCCATATATATTTATCATAACATAAAAAGGATAGCTTAAACTATCCATTTATATTCTTTTCAATAATAAAGCTTACACCAACATCTCTATTCACTGCTGTTACATTATAGCCATACATTGTACATGTTTTATAAACAATTGACAAACCTAATCCAAATTGACCTTTGGTTCCTTTTTCATAGGGTTTAAATAATGCTTCTATATTTTCATTATCTAATGATTCTCCATCATTATATAGTTCTAAATAGTTTTGTTTTAAAGTTATCTTGATTTTACTGTTCACATAACGATATGCATTTTCTATAATATTTTCTACACAGATACGCCAACACTCTTCATCGCCTTTAAACGAAACAAATGCTAAATCAGTTTCTATTGCTATTTCTGGATGCATTCCTTGTAACTGAAGAGTTATGTGTTCAATTAATGTTTTCATATCTACTTCATTATTAACATTTTCACTACTTAAAAAATCTAAGCGATTTAAATATAATAAACTTTTGACTTTACCATCTAATCGATCTGCATTTTCTATAATAACATCCATAGAAGCATCTTTATCACCATATGGATATATATCATCTTTTACACTTTGTGAATATGATTTTATTAAAGCAATTGGTGTTTTTAAATCATGTGAAATATTATGAATCATTTCTTCTTTAGTCTTGTTTTGACGATCAATTTCTTCTTTCATCACTACCAGCTCATTAGAAACAATTCCAATTTCATCACTACGATCAATTTTAAGTTCACTCTTTTTATCATTTCTAATATCTTCAATATAATTTCTAATAGCCTTTAATGGTTTGATTAAATTGCTTACCCATAAAAAAATGACCACACCAATAATTGTAAATGACACATATAAAATATTAATTATCTGTTGTTTTATTGCAGAAATCAAATTAGCTGAATAATCACTATATACTAATGATACAATATATGTATTATCATCTTTTTTTGTAATTTGATAATATACTGTAGCACCTGAAAGATTACCTTTTTTTTGAATCTTTTCTTTATCATTTTCGATCATTTCAAATAAATTATTTCTAAATACATAACTTAATTTTTCAGCATCACTATATGTTATATTGGCTGAAGGAATCAAAACATTATTTTCAGCATCATACTTCATATGATAAATTTGTTTATCTGTAGATTTTTCAATTGGGCTATACCCATAATCAACATAACCACGTTGAGCTGTTTCAAGAGTTTGAAACATTTGATTATCAATTAAATTTGTTAAATTCTTATTAATAAGAGGTACTAGAATTACTAAAACAACTAGCGCAATTAATGAAAATATAATAATTAATTGTCGCTGTAGAGAGAATTTCTTTAACATTAGTCTAAACGATAGCCAAATCCATAAATTGTACGAACATTAATTTCTGGCATTTTCTTTCTAAGTCTTCTTAATGTATCATCAACTACACGATCGCTACCAAAATAATTTTCATCCCAAACTTTATTAAGTACTTGTTCTCGAGATATAGCTAAGCCTTTGTTTACAATAAAATAAACTAATAAATCATATTCTTTTGTTGTTAGAACAATTTCTTCATCTTGACAAAACACTCTTCTTTTTTCTAAATCAATATTATAACCATCCATTTTTATCTTTGATGGATCATCATATGAACGTTTAATTAAGTTATTGATTCTTAAAACAACTTCTTTAATATTAAATGGTTTAGTTATATAATCATCAGAACCTTTTTCTAAACCAATGATTCGATCAAACTCTTGATCACGAGCAGACATAAAAATAATTGGCATTTTAGGACGAGCACTTTTTATTTCATTAAATAATTCAAACCCACTTGAACGATCTAACATAATGTCAATTAACCACAAATGAACATCATCACTTTTATGCATTAATGCTTCATCATATGTATAAAAAGAATATACAATGTATCCTTCTTTTTCTAAATAGGTTCTTACTAAATCATTTAAATTTTTTTCATCATCTATGATATTTATTTTAAATTGCATTTATTTCACCTCACTTTTAATATATATAAAATATTGCCATATTATATGGCAATATTATGTGATATTATGTTATTTTATCTTTTAATAATAAAACCTTTCTCTTTCATCTTGTCAACAATCTTATTTACATTAATCAAACATTTTTCATCACTGTCAGCTTCAACCATTACTCTTACAACTGGCTCAGTTCCACTTTCACGAACAAGAACACGTCCATTTTCACCTAAATCAGCTTCAACTTCAGCAATTACAGCTTTTACATCTGGATCCTGTTGAGCTTCTTTTTTATCTCTAACAGGTACATTTTTCATTAATTGAGGATAAATAGTAACAGGTTCTATCAATTGTGCAATCGTACGTTTACTTTCAATTACAGCTTCCATAACTTTTAATGATGTTAATATTCCATCACCAGTTGTAGCATGTTTTGAAAAAATAATATGCCCTGATTGTTCTCCACCTAAAACATGACCATTTTTTACCATATTTTCATTTACATATTTATCTCCAACAGCAGTTTTTTCATATTTAATATTTTCTTTATCAAAAGCTTTATATAAACCTATATTTGACATAATTGTAGTGACTACTGTATCATTTGCTAATTCACCATGATCCTTTAAATATTTTCCACATACATATAAAATCAAATCACCATCTACAACTCTTCCAAATTCATCAACACAAATACAACGATCAGCATCACCATCATAAGCAAAACCAATATCTAAAGCATTTTCTTTAACATATTGTTGCAACACTTCAATATGAGTTGATCCACAATTTGTATTAATATTTAATCCATTAGGATCACTATTGATTACAAAAGTTTTAGCACCTAATGCATCAAAAACACTTTTAGCAATAGCACTACTTGCACCATTTGCACAGTCCAAACCAACTCGATAATTTCTAAAAGCCCTTGTTGGAATTGACATCAAATATCCAATATAGCGATTACGTCCTATTGAGTAATCTAAAGCACAACCAATTTCATCTTTTGTTGCATATGGTAATTCATCAATCAACCCATCTATATACTGTTCAATTAAGTTTTCAATATCAGCATCTATTTTATGACCATTACCATCAAGTATTTTAATCCCATTATCATAATAAGGATTATGAGATGCTGAAATCATGATTCCACAATGAAATTCTTCACTAGTTACCACATATGAAACTGAAGGTGTAGTTGTTACATGCAATAAATAAACATCTGCCCCACTTGCAGTAAGACCAGATACCAATGCATATTCCAACATATAAGAACTTCTACGTGTATCTTTTCCAATTACAATTTTAGCTTTTTCATTACGAGAGTAGTACCAACCTAGATAACGTCCTACCTTATAGGCATGTTCAACTGTTAGTTCAACATTGGCTTCCCCTCTAAATCCATCTGTACCAAAATATTTACCCATTACCTTTTCCTCCTATTTTTTTAAAGTAACTGTTATTTTTTCAGGCGAAACTAACTTATAACTTAAATATCCTTTATTAGTATCCAAATCTACTTTAACAGTATTACTTCCAATTTTCAAGTCTTCTAAATTAATTGATGCAACAAAATCACTAGCTGATACACTATCTAATTTTTCCGCTACCCCTTCAACTTCAATTGAAACTTTCTCTTGTCCATTAGTAAAAATAACTCGATAATTACCTTCATTATTAACTATATTAATGGGGACATCTGTAACAAGTTTTTTTATAGCTGGGGAAACTCTTATTGAAGCATCAACTGTATCAAAAGCAAATTTATTAATTTTATCAATTTTAGATATTGGCAATTTACTATAGCTTTTATCCCCACTTAAATCAGATATATCTATATTCACATATACATTATTAACACTATTTAAAAATTCTTCTTTTCCATATATTTTAACTTTTTCTTTTGATAATGTAACACTTTCTAATCCATAGCCACTTTCAAAATGTCCTGTATATTGCGGAAGTATTAAAACTTCTTTACTATATGAAGAAACATCACATTGTACTTTTACAGTATTGGGAATTATTTCAACATCAAGTTTTTTACCACTACGATCATAGGCAAAGATTCTAGCTTTTTGTTCAAAAGCACCTTTAATCTCTTTTAGATCAATTGCTGCTTTAACAGCATTAATCTTGCCTATTGTATCTTGAGAACCTCGTACTTCTACTTGCTGATGCTCCATTGACTCAACTGAAACAGAATATTTATTATCTAATTCTTCTTCATTAATAAAATTGTAGCCTAACTCAAACGTTTTAGTGATTTTTTGAGTAATCTTAACATTTACTG
The DNA here is from genome assembly GCF_900102365.1 of Thomasclavelia cocleata. Lineage (GTDB taxonomy): Bacteria > Bacillota_I > Bacilli_A > Erysipelotrichales > Coprobacillaceae > Thomasclavelia > Thomasclavelia cocleata. Next base: position 137,705 of record NZ_FOIN01000002.1, read on the forward strand.
TCTGAGGTACGATCATAACTTGTAAATCACTAGGAAACCCTTCACTTTTAAACTCGATTGTATGATCACCTTCTCCTAAACTAGAAAAATCAGCAATAATTTTATAATTCTTAGCAATCTTTGCCGAATATATATCTATTGAAGGACCAACAAGTGCCACATTTACTGTTTCAGGTAAACCAACAACATCAAAATCATCTTGTAATCCTTGAGCATCAATTTTCACATCATAAATATAATCTCCACCATTTAGTTTAGAAAAGATACTATTGACACTACCATTAATTGTAAACAACAATACAATTGCCATAATAAAAGATAAAACTTTCATCGATAGATTTGACTGTAACATTCGATCTAAAAATACATTCAAAGAATTAACAGTTTTATAAAGAATTTCAAAAGCTTTATCCTTTACATTAAATGTCTCTTCATTATTTCTTATTAATGTTTGTTTATCATTTTTCTTATTCTCTGACTTTTGTCGTGTAATAAAATTTAAAAAGAAATCTGTAGTAGAATCCTTCTTAATCGATGGTTTTTGATTATCCTTTTTGATCATCTTTTTCACCATCCTTTTCTTTTGAATTAAACCAGTTTAATTCATTAACTAAAGAAGCTCTTAATTCCTTACGAGGAATTTTTCGAAGTTTTCCATTAACCGCAAATGAAATAGTTCCTGTTTCCTCAGACACAACTACTGTTAATGAATCAGTTATTTCACTGATACCTAGAGCTGCACGATGTCTTGCACCATATAATGGACTTAATTCCTGATTAGTTGGAGGATAAAATGCAGCAGCACAAATAACACGATCATCTTTTATAATAGTTGCCCCATCATGTAATGGTGTCCCCTCCCAAAATATCGTTGTAAATAATTCAGACTTTATATCTGCATTTATTTTAGTACCTGTATTTATATAATCTATTAATGATTGGCTTCTTTCAAATGTAATTAGTGCTCCAGTTTGATCTTCGGATAATTTTGTAATAGCCGCCACTAATTCATCCATTAAACGTTCCTTTTCATCATCTGATAAATTATCATGTTTGATTTCAAGTTTAGTTCGACCAATTTTTTCTAATAATCCTCTAATTTCTGGCTGAAATACTATAATAATGGCTACAACACCCCATGTTAGCACTGTGTCTACTAAATAATCCATTGCACTTAATCCTAATAAATTTGTAAATATTTTTAAAATAAGAATTAGTAGAACTCCTTTAAATAATTGCATGGTACGCATATTCTGTCTCATCATTGAAACTAAAACATATATAACATACCAAACTAAAATCAAATCTATAATAGTTCTGACTACATTAAAAATCAAACTTAAATTAAATGTAATTGCAGAAACAATCGGCATCAAAATACCACCTACTTTCATGACCTATTATAACATTATCATATCTAAAATAAAAATCATTTATTATATATTTAAATCTCTTTAATCTAACAAATTACAACATTACTAATACATATAGTAAACAATATTAAAATATCTTAATTCTATAAAATAAATATGAAAACAATAAGATTTTATGTTAAAGAAAATAATTTAATTACTTTATTACTTTACGATTTTAAAAATCTCTGAAGCAGTAACTACTAATTCACTTACAAACCAATTAAAGAATAATTTTCATGAAAACTAGTTTGCCAACAATTTTAATAAAAACTAAATACCTCACTTAATACCATTTGTATGATTTTTGTTTTATAACATAATAGCTTGTCCTAACAAGATAACAATTAATAAAATAATTGAATTATTTTAGCATTTGGTTATTAACTTTATCAAAAAATAGGTCTATACTATAAACAGGAGGTAACTAAGATGTTAAATAAAAAAATTGTAGAACTATTAAATGATCAAATTAATAAAGAATTATATTCTGCTTATCTTTATTTAGATTTTTCTAATTATTATAAAGATAATGGATTAGACGGATTTGCAAATTGGTACAATATCCAAGCTCAAGAAGAAAGAGATCATGCAATGTTATTTGTTCAATATCTTCAAAATAACAATGCTAAAGTAATATTAGAAGCAATTGATAAACCAGATAAAGAATATACAAAATTAAATGATCCTCTTATCTTTGGTTTAGAACATGAAGAATATGTAACTAGTTTAATTCACAATCTTTATGATGCTGCATATTCAGTAAAAGATTTTCGTACAATGCAGTTTTTAGATTGGTTTGTTAAAGAACAAGGTGAAGAAGAAACTAATGCAAATGATTTAATTACAAAATTCAACCTATTTGGTTCAGATTCTCGCTCTCTTTATTTACTTGATAGCGAATTAGCAGCACGTGTTTATAGTGCACCATCTCTTGTCCTATAAAAATTAAAAGTCATAACGAATAAATATTAACTATTTATTCACTATGACTTTTTTAATTACTATTACTAAAAACGCTTTACAATTTAGCAGGTTCTTCTCTTTTATAGTATGAGTATTTAAATTTTTATAAACTACTTAAAAATAAGAATAATTATGCTATTTAAATAAATTTGTGTCAAATTTTTTTCTAATTTATCGCTATTTCCTTGAAAATAACAATAAAAGTAGTAATATATAATAAGGAAAAAGGAGAATGATTATGACTAAAAAAATTATCGTTGAAACTTCAGCAAGACATATTCATTTATCAGATGCTGATTTAGAAACACTATTTGGTAAAGGTTATCAATTAACTAATAAGAAAGATTTATCACAACCAGGACAATTTGCATGTGAAGAAAAAGTAACAGTAGTTGGTAGTAAAGGTGAACAAAAAATGTCTGTGTTAGGACCAACACGTAGTGCTACTCAAGTTGAACTATCACTAACTGATGCTCGTTCTTTAGGTTTGCCAGCAGCAATTAGAGAATCTGGTGATATAGAAGGAACAGCTGGATGTAAATTAATAGGCCCTGCTGGAGAAGTTGAAATTCCTTGTGGAGTAATTGCAGCTAAAAGACATATACATATGACCCCTGCTGATGCAGCTGAATTTGGTGTTACTGATAAACAAATCGTTAAAGTAGAAATTGAAACTGATGGTCGTTCATTAGTATTTAAAGATGTTGTTTGTCGTGTAAGTGAAAGTTATGCTACTGCAATGCATATTGATACTGATGAATCAAATGCAGCTGGATGTGGTCGTGAAGTATATGGAACTATCATTAAATAATTAAGCCTTCGGGCTTTTTATTTTTATCATTAATTGTCGAATTATGTTATAATAATGTTAGGTGAGAAAAGTGAAAATATTAGATATATTAGGAAAAACAAAAAAAGCTATTGGAGGTATTATTGCTATTTTTTTAGTAGCTTTATTAATCTTTTATGCAGGTACAAGGTTTGCTAGTGGCAGTGAACAACCTAAAATATCCTCTACTGGTTTGACCCAACAGCTTCAGGAAATTGAAGAATTAGCTACCTTATCTTATAACTATACTAAGGTTGGTAAATTCTCTGATAATTTGACCTTTAATGGGTGGGATATTCCTTTAACTCAAAAAAGCTTTTTAATTACATATGATGGTAGATTAAAAGCAGGAATTAAAATGAATAACATAAAAATTGAAATTGACAATAATACTATTACTGTTTCTATTCCAGATATTGAAATTTTAAGTAATGAAATTGATGAAAGTAGCATTGAAGTATATGATGAAACTAAAAATGTATTTAATCCAATTTCTATTAATGACTATACCAAATTTGCTAAAAAGCAAAAGGATGCTGTAGCTGAAGAAGCAATTGAAAATGGTTTATTAAGTGAAGCTGCTACTAAAACTCAAAGTATTATAAAAAAATATTTAAATGCTTTACCAGATATTAATGGAAAATATGAAATTATTGTCAAATTTATAGAATCCTCAAAAAAGAGCTAATATTTAGTTCTTTTTTATTATTAAACTACTTATTTTATAGCAAATTCTATTTAAAAGCGAATAATTCAACTGCTGGTAACTTGTTTTAATTAGTATTTATCATATAATTATTCTGTATCTAAAAAGGAGTTTTTTATGGATAATATCAAAATTGGAAAATATATTTCTTATAAAAGAAAACAAAAAGGACTGACACAAAAAGAATTAGGTGAAATGCTACTAATGAGTGATAAAGCCGTTTCTAAATGGGAGCGGGGGATTAGTTTACCTGATATCTCTTTATTACCAGAACTTGCTAAAATATTTAATATTACCGTTGATGAATTATTAAATGGTGAAGATAATACTTTTACAGTTAATAAAGAAAAAAATAGCCTTTATATATTTAAACTAACAGCAAAGGCATATAAACAGGTTTTATATTTTCAGCTTTATTCTAAAAAAATCTGGTTATATGTTATTAATCTACTTGCTTTTATTTTTATTTTTGGAGGATATGCACTCTTTTCATTACAACAATATTATTCTTTTCATCTAGATATTATTGGCTTATTGATTATTGTATTGGGAATTAGTTTATTTTTTATTCCAATATTACTACCAATTATTAAAGCCAGCTTCTTTAAGGAGACGGAATATCAATATACTTATGATCAAGAAAATTTAACATACATTAAAGATGGGCGAGAAACTTGTTATAAATATAGTAATTTTCATCATTTATATAAATCTAATGATTATTGTATATTAATAAATAATAGCGAAAAATTATTTATTAATCTTAAAGATTATAAAGTAATTAGCAAATTTTTAACATGCCCTATTACAAATATTATTTCTAAAAAAGAAAAATGGATAACAAACTCGCAAATAGCTTTAACAACACTAAGTATTTTATTATTAATTTTAGAATTAGGTTATCATATAATTTTAAAAAACCTTGGTTTTGAACTAATCTATGCTCAATTAGAATATATCATCATTATAACAATATTATTATCGACTATTATCTGTATAATCATATCTAAGATAAAAATTAATTTAATTACTACCTTAAGTATTATTACTTCTAGTATAATTATCCTCATTACTACTTGGTTAATTAGTGGTAACTTTGTTACACAAATAACATATTATTCAATTTCCCCAGATTTTTCATCACAACTTGTATTAAAGCAAGATAAAAATACTGGAAAAATAAATGATTATCACTATACATATCTTTGTTTCGCTAAAAAAACCACTTCATTTAATGCTTCTTCAATTAAAAAAATATCAACTAGATGGCTTACAAATGATTGTAATTATATAAGTTATCAAAAAGCAGATGGTAGTAGTGGTATTTATATTGCAACTTATGGTGATCGTAGTGATGGAATTGCATATTACTCTGTTTTAAATAGTTTAAATGGAGACTGGATAAATAAATATGATGATGAACCAAGATATCATTTAATGACAAAAAATAATTCTATTACAATCAATAATACTGAAACTTTTTCAGAAAGTGAAATCGAACAATTTGGTACTATTGCAATTACATTATCAAAAGGGAGTGAAACTAGATATATCATAGCTTTAAATAGTAATTGTATTATCGATGATAATGGTTTAATCAAACATGATGGGACAATTGAAATCATTCCAGTTTTTCAAGTCAATGTCCCTGCAACCGAGCTATTCTGTACTACTTATAAAAAAGATGATCAAGTTCAACAAAATATCAATAATCAAAAACGTCAAGAAGCTTTAGATATAGTTAATGAGATGCATAGTTTAATTAATAATAAAGAAGATTATAATAATTTCAAATCTCGTGGCGACTTATTTAAAATACAAACTAATTCTAATGATTATATTGAAATAACTGGTTTGGCTTATCAAAAAGAACAAGAACTTGGTGGTGATACTGGTGTCATAGTTGATACAAATGGGACAAATTTAAGCATAAAAGCTGGCACAATTAATGATTTTTATGTAGAATTTTCAACTAAAGGTAGTTATCGTTTACATGATAATGAGGAAATCTCAGAAGTTAGCTATAGTTATAGAATTATTAAAAGCTATGATGGATATTTAATTGCTAAGATAGGTTATCGAATACCTGGTAATATTGGACTAGTTGCTTTATCTCCAACTATAGAAGCTGATATCAGTAATAATGAGTTATTTCATCATAGTTCCTCATAGTTAAAATAATCATAAAGACCATATATATTCATAATCCAATCTTATTAATTTCTAAATATATTCAAACACAAAAGTTTCATTATGTTTTAAAATGATCATAACATACAATTAAAAGAGTTCTTATTTCTGATATTTTTGATCAGTTTTTCTTCTAAATTAAAAATGACCCTTGGGTCATTTTATATTATATTATTTATTTACAGCATTCTTTAAAGCGCTACTAGATTTGAAAGCTGGAGCTTTGCTTGCAGCAATAGTCATAGTTTCACCAGTTCTTGGATTACGCCCTATTCTTTCTCCTCTTTCACGTACCTCAAAATTTCCAAATCCTTTTAATGATACCTTGTCGCCTTTTACTAATGCTTCAGTTACTACATCTACAAAAGCAGTTACTACTTTATCAACATCAGTTTTTGTCATTTCTGTGTTAGAAGCAATTGCTTCTACTAATTCAGTTTTATTCATTTTAATTTCTCCAATCTTTATATTTCATATACACATTATATTACTTATTATTAGTGATTACAAGCAATAATATACCTCTAATCATTAATAAATTGATTGATTTCTTTTATAAATTCTTCTACTTCTTTTCTCTGTGTTGCCCATGAAGTAACAAGACGAATACAGTTGTGATTATCATCTATTTGATCCATTACAATAAAAGAATAATCTTGCTTTAATTTTTCAATTAACTTCTTAGGTAATATTGGGAAAACCTGATTACTTGGTGAATCAACATACATATCAAAATCTTTAAGTCCAGCTCGTAAAATATCAGCCATTAAATTTTCATGTTTACCAATCTCTATATATAAATTATTGCTAAACAATTCTTTAAATTGTACACCTAATAGCCTACCTTTAGCTAACATTGCCCCACGTTGTTTTATATTATATCTAAAATCTGTTTTTAATTGATCATTTATAATAACTAAACACTCTCCAAATAAAGCCCCCATTTTAGTACCCCCAATATAGAAAGCATCACTATAATTAACTAAATCTTTTAAAGTTGGGGTGTTTTCAAGTGCTAATGCACTACCAAGTCTCGCTCCATCTACAAATAAATATAGATTATTTGCTTTACAGAAATGATAAATATCCTTTAATTCATTAAGCGTATATACACTTCCATATTCTGTTGTTTGTGAAATATAAACCATTTTAGGCTGTACCATATGTTCATCAATATGCTCATCAATTATACTCTTGATCATATTTACTGTTAATTTACCATTGAGATGTGGTCGTGTAAGTACTTTGTGACCAGTTGCCTCAATTGCTCCTGTTTCATGAACATTAATATGACCACTATCTACAGCAATTACAGCCTGATATTGTTTTAAAGAAGATGAAATAAATACAGCATTAGTTTGTGTGCCACCAACTAAATAATGTACATCTATATCATTATTATCTACTAATTTCTTTAAAATATTTGTTGCTTCTAAGCAGTACTTATCTAGTCCATATCCCTCGCATTGTTCGTAATTTGTTTTTAACAATGCTTCTATTATTTTAGGATGTGCACCTTCACTGTAATCATTTGTAAAACTGTACATAAAAAACCTCCTTAATTTATCTTCTCGGATATAATAACCCATAACGTACATACAAAACATCAAAATATGTTTTAATAACAGTTGATCCAGATAAAGATGATTCCGTAAAATCACTTTCTTTACCTCGAACAATAAATGTATGGTCCGCCAGTTTTATTACTTCACTATTTTCATTCATTGTTATTAATATAACTTTAGCTCCTCTATTTTTTATAGCTTTAACTAATTCACCAATTGGAATTGGCCGAGCTCTAACTGACAATACAATAGCCACACTATTTTCATCTAATAACTCTATTCTTTGACTATCATCTCCACGGTCTGCAAAAGCATAAGAAAATTTTCCTAGTTTTACTAACTTAAATTGAATATCTGAAGCCAAAATCTTATTAAACTGAAATCCAAAAAAATGTAATTTTTTAGCATCATAAATAATATCACATAACCGATCTATTTCATGAATATTAACATATTTTTTACTCTCAATTAAAGAATTTACAGATAAATCATAGACCATATCTATACATTTTGAAGGATTCTTGTGAATTGCCACTAAATCTTCTGGCTCTAATTTTATTTCATGACTTGCCTGTTGTAACCCAGCTTGAACTTCTTTCTTAAACACTGCAAAATTATCACATTTCAACGCCTTACAAAAACGTGATATTGTTGCTGGTGAAGTATAGCACAAATCAGCTAATTCATTAATACTAATACCTGGTATTTTATCAATATTATTTAATATCTGATAACAAATTGTATAATACATATCTTGAGTATAAGAAGCATTAATGTAGGTTAATAAGTTATATAAGATATCAACCTCTACATTTTCTCTACGATTCATAGTATCGCCCTCCTTATAGGATATATTATACACAATTTATATAAAAAAAGAAAACAGGAAATCCTGTTTTCTACCTTTCTTCAACATTTAAAATTAAAAACTTCTTAGCATAATTATATAAACCTTTCAGTTAAATTCTTTATGATTATATTATTTTAAATATTTTTAGTAATATAATCTTTATTAAGAATAATTTTAAGATTATAACTTATAATTCTATCCATTTACATATTTTAAGATAAATTCTTTCAATGTATTTTTAAAATCGTCTGTTTCTTTTAATTCATATAAATAATGTTCATCTCTTAAAACAAATAAAACTTTACTTCCACGATTAGCGTTATATAAAGGATATACCATATCTAAAGGTACAAAATCATCTTCCTTCATATGTATAAATAATGTTGGAATATCATTATGTTTCAACATCAATGGATAAGATTCTTTAATATTTATTCTAACTTCCTGTTTTATCTTCCGTTTTAACATTTGCATAGTTGGAAATTTTGGAACCTTGTAATCTTTAATCATTCGATATCCTAAAATATCATATACACTTGTATAAGCACCATCACTAATAATTGCATTAACGTTTTTAAGTAAATGTTTACTAGCCGCCTTTAAAATAGTATTTGCTCCAGTTTCTTTACCATATAAAACAATTCTATGATCTTTACCATATTCATTAAGCAGATATTTATTCCAACAAACTAAATCATTTACATCTTTAATTCCTAAACCACGAATATAACCATCACTTTGTCCATGGCTACAAGCATCAACTAATAATATGTTCCATTTAGGATATCGTTCTTTAAAAAATGGGACATATAAAGACATATCTTTTGCTTCAAGAGCAAAAGGATGTAAAATAACTAATGTTATATCAGCTAAATTTTCCGTTATTAATATTCCTCTTAATTTAATTCCTTGACGATTTTTAATAAATACATTTTTACCACCATATTTTGTTTCTAAAATACTTGGTTTATCATCTTCTTTGTGATGACGATACAACATTGCTTTAACTGTACGATTGACAAACATATTTAATGCTCCTGCACCAGATGCTAATCCAGCTAAAACCGCTAAAGAGGTAAATACTTTCTTTCCTTTTTTATCCATTTTTACCATACTCCTTATAATTCTCCATTAATAAACGATTTATATTGCTTACTTGTTCAAATGAACTTAAACGATATTCATCATGTTCCATTCTTCCAGCATAAAATCTAATTGCCTTTTCTAATTCTTCACGAATTTTTTCATGATATTCACTTGGGAACGTTGAAATTGGAAAACATACAAATACAAATGTATTATAGTCTTTTGAAAATAAATTTATAAGTAAATCGTATCCTTCACTTTGTACTACTGAATTCCCAATTGCTAATTGTAAGTCATGATTTGCAAAAGTGAGCATATCACTCATAACAAATCTAATTACATTCATTGCAGCATCTCTATAAGCATCATGATCACTTTCAAAAATAGCCTTTAAATAAGAAACAACAATATTTGAATTTCCATCATTTTCAAATCGTTCATCAATATATTTGAAAATAGCCTTAGTTACTCGATAATGTGATAATACTAAATTTCCAAAGTCAGTCATAATTGCAAATGCAAATCTTTGTGAATTACATAAACGCCATATTGCCTCTAATAAACAATCTTTGACTTGGTCATAAAAAAGATTAAGCTGTTCAAATACCATTCGTATTATCATTCTAAAATAATATAAATGATATTGATATTGGGTATCTAAATATTTAGCTGTAGTTCCATCCCACTCGTATTCATATAAAATTTTATCAAGTAACAAATTGACTGAGTCCATGAATTTTTTATAATTTCCACTTTTTATTAATTTATGTAGATAAGGCATAAAAAATTCATAAAAATAATCAATTGTTTCTTGATTAATACCTCGATGATATTCTAAATAGTCAAGTATGTTACGATAATCTAATGGCTCTAACATACTCTCGGTATTTTTATTGTCTATATAATGCTGAAAATCATAGCAGTGAAGAATTGTAAGATATTTATTGAAATATATAATCTTTTTTAGTGCATCTTTGATGATATACTCTTCTTCTTGTTCATGGAGGTCAACTGAAAAAGTAGTTTTAATTTCAGGTCCATAGTAATCTAAGGTTAGAAAAACATTAATCTCTCGAAACTGAATATCTCGAATATAATAATGAAACTTATGTTCAAATTTTTTAGTTTGTACACAACTATGACAACGATATTTACCCTGATAATTACTTTTATGATCTTCTAAATACTTATGAATACATTCTCGTATCATAATTTCACCTCCCTTTTCTATGACTATTTTACCACTAATAAATAAATATTAAAACTAATAAGGGAAATAAGTATCTAATATTTAATTAGTTTCTTTTTTGCCCTTTTTAAATTCAAATTTATCAACAATATTTAAATGATACTTTTTAGCAAATTTATATAAATCTTCATATATTTCTTTATTAAAATCTTCTGGACTATGAGCATCTATTCCTAATATCACTTTACACCCCATTTTGCCTGCAATCTCAAAAAAATGAGCATTAGGATAAGGATAAAGCTTTTCATCACCGACTTTACGTAATCCTCTACGAATCCCACCGCCATTTATTTCTAATGGAATATCACTTTTTAAAGCTTTTAGACATATTTCCCTGGTAATATTTTCACAGAACTCATCAAAATATACTTTTCCAGTCATAAAAAGATCTGGATGGGCTATATATGAAAATAAATTAGAATCCATTGCTTTTATTAAGTCATTTTTATATTTAATAATTTCTTCATTAGTTATGTTTAATTTTCCATAATAACGAGTATGAATAGAATATTTATTAAAATGATTACCTAAGATTAAATAATCTACTTCTCCTGAATCTAAAAGATTTTGATAATATTGTAAATAGTTTTCAAAATATTCAGCTTCAAATCCTTGATATATCTTAATTTTTTCTTTGTATTTTTCTTTTACTTTTTTTACTTTATCTAAATGTTCCTTTTTATTACAATATGGCATTCTCATCGCTGGTCCATTAGTAAAAATAGTTTTAATTGCTACTAAAAAGGCTCTTAATTCTTTTAATGTATAAGGGAGCCCTTTTAAAATATGTAGACGATAATAAGGTAAAGGAATATGATCACTAAATCCCAATTCTAAAATATCATTTTTTATTGCACTCTTTACCATTTCTTCTTCGTTACCTATAGCATGTCCACAACGAAATGTATGTGTATGAAAATTAGTTTTCATCATAAAATACCTCATATAAATATAATCCTTGTGGCTTAGCCTTGAATAAACATTTCTTTTGTCCATTACTATCTAATAATTCTTGTAATCTTTCTTTTGTTATACGTTTTGCTCCTACTTGTATTAAGCCTCCTACAATATGCCTTACCATATATCTTCTAAAACCATTTCCCACTAAAACAAATTTAATTATTCCATTATCATTGCTTATAGATAATTCATATAGTTCCCTAATTGTATTACCATATTGATCATAACTACAAAATGAAGCAAAATCATGTACACCAATAAATATTTTAGCAGCCTCTTTCATTAAGTTAATATCCAATGAACGCCCATATTGAAAAATGTAATTAGTTTGAAATGGACTATACTCATTTGTACTAAGTAAATAGTGGTATTCTTTTTTTATTGCACTATAGCGGCTGTGAAAGTCATTACTGACAAATTTAGTATCAAGAATATAAATATCATTAGGTAAAAAGTGATTAATTGCTCTTTTCCATTGTGATTCTGGCATTTCTCTTGTCGTATCAAAATGGAATACTTGTTTAACCCCATGAACTTTAGCATCCGTTCTACCAGAACCATGAATTATTATTTCTTCTTTACAAATATTTTTTAAAGCTTTTTGTATCTCTCCTTGAACCGTTCTTAATTTATTTTGAATTTGAAATCCATGAAACTTACTACCATCATAATTTACAATGCACTTAACTCTAGTCATTATATAAATATACTTAAAGCTATTACGCTTCCAGATACCATGACAGTAAATATTAATGCTATGGTATCATATTTTCTCCAACAAAGTGATTTATATCTAGTTCTAGTAGCTTCTGGATTATAATTACGGCTTTCCATTGCATTTGCTAAATCTTCCGCTCTTTGAAATGCAGAAATAAATAATGGAATTATTAATGATACAATTGCTTTTATTTTTTCAGATAACTTTCCTTCATTAAAATCAACTCCTCGACTGGCTTGAGCTTTCATAATTCTTTTAGCTTCATCTAATAAGTCTGGAATAAAACGTAAAGCTATAGAAATCATCATTGCTAATTCATGAGCTGGAAATCCAAATCTTTTTAAAGGATTTAGAAGATTTTCTATTGCCAAGGTAAGATCTAAAGGTTTGGTAGAAGACGTTAAAATCGTTGTCATAGTTATTATTAGAATTAAACGAATAAATATATATGCTGATTGTAATAAGGCTCCTGAATATATTTTAAGACTTCCTAATCTAAATACAACTTCTCCTGTGTGGATTAAAAAAATATTAAAAATCATTAAAAAAAGCATCATAAATAACATCGGTTTAATTGCTTTTAAAATATGTTTAATAGATATATTTGAGGCAATAGCACTAATCAAAACAAATATTGCCATGATTCCATAGCCAAGAAAACCTGAATCAAAAAAGATTGCAATTAAGAATATTAATAAAGCCCCCATTTTTAAACGTGGATCTAAACGATGAATAACTGAATCAATAGGAATATACTTACCAAATGTCATATTATCCATTTATTTCACCACCAATTGCTAAAACTAATTGATCAATATTATTAATTGAAGAATCAATATTAAAACCATGATTATTTAGTTTTAAAATAAAATCTGTAATAATAGGTAAATCAATTCCTAAACTATTCAAATAATTACTATCTTTAAAAATATTTGTTACTGAATCATGTTTTTCAACTCGACCATGATTCATTACTACTACTTCATCACAATATTGTAAAACATGGTTCATATCATGAGTTATTAAAATAATTGTTTTTCCTAAGTCATTAATTTTTTTAAACAAACTCATCATTTCATTTGTACCTTGAGGGTCTAATCCTGCAGTTGGCTCATCAAGAATTAAAATATCTGGATTCATTGCAAGAATTCCAGCAATCGCAACACGACGCTTTTGTCCTCCTGATAATTCAAATGGTGACTTACTTAAATAACTTTCATTTAACCCAACCATTTTTAAAACTTTACTAGCAATTTTTTTTGCTTCTTCTTCACTTACCCCAAAATTCATTGGACCAAAGATAATATCCTTTTCAATTGTTTCTTCAAATAATTGATATTCAGGAAACTGGAAAACAAGACCGGCTTTTTTACGTAATGGCTTTAATTTACTAGGTTTATCTGTTGCAGTAATAATAAATTCATCAACATTTATTTCACCACTTGTAGGTAATAATAAAGCATTAATATGTTGAATTAATGTACTTTTACCACTTCCCGTCTGTCCAATAATGGCAGTAAAACTTTTATCTTTAATATTAAGATTAACTCCTTTTAAAGCCTGATAAGAAAATGGAGTATTTTCACTATATATATGTTCTATTTCTTTAAATGTAATTGGCATAATTCTTTTATTAAAACCTCCATATCTAAAGTCTTACTAGTCTTTATTCCATTCTTTTGCAAACCTAATGCTACTTTTAGTGCAAAGGGAATATCTAGTTCATATTTTCTCAAATTAGTTTCATTACTTAAAATATCCTTAGGTTTACCTTGGGCAACTATCTTTCCAGAATTTAATATTACTACTTGATCAGCATTCTTTGCTTCTTCAATATCATGAGTTATAGATATAATAGTTACTTCCTTTTTTTGATTTAATTCTTTAACTATCGTATTTATTTCACGGCGCCCCATCGGGTCTAACATACTTGTTGCCTCATCTAATATAATGATTTTAGGATTCATTGCCAAAATACCAGCAATAGCTACTCGCTGTTTTTGACCCCCAGACAATTTTGTAGGTTCATGATCAAGAAAATCACTCATGCCTACTTTAGAAGCATAAATATTAATAATCTCTCCCATATCCTCTTGAGGAACACAGTTATTCTCTAATCCAAATGCAATATCATCTCGTACAGTCGCTCCAATAAACTGATTATCTGGATTTTGAAAAACTATTCCAATGTTATCTCTCACTTTATATAAATTATCCAAATTTAATTCATCATCATTAATAATTATTGATCCTTCTGATTTTTCCAATAAACCAATTAATAGCTTTGCAATCGTACTTTTACCACTACCATTATGTCCCAAAATTGCCACATAATCTCCTTGTTCTATATCAAAAGATATGTGGTCAATTGTTTTTAGTCCAGGTTCATATTCAAATGATAAATCTCTAACTCTTATAATTTTATCCATTCCTTCACCGCCTTATTATACTACTGTTAATCATTCTATATTTATTAAACCTTTTAGTCAAGTAAAAGAAAAAAAGACCCATAGGTCTTTATTAATTAAACTAATGTGATAATTGCCATTGGGGCATTGTCACCTTTACGATTGTAAGTTTTTAAGATACGAGTGTATCCACCATTTACATCTTTATATTTAGGTGCTACTTCATCAAACAATTTTTGTACAGCTGTTTTTCCTGTTGATTCATCAATTACATTATGTAATACAGCAGCAGCTTGACGTCTTGCATGTAAGTCACCACGTTTACCTAAAGTAATTAATTCTTCTACAACAGAACGAACTTCTTTAGCTCTAGTTTCTGTAGTTTCTAGTTTACCATACATTATTACTTCTGTTGCAAGAGAACGTAACATCGATTTTCTAATGTCAGAAGTACGTCCTAATTTTCTATTTTTAGCCATGAGATTAGCGCTCCTTCCTTCGTATTTGCGAATTAATCGATAGGTTTAAACCCTAACCCTAATTCAACTAACTTCTCTTTTACTTCTTTTAAAGATTTCTTACCTAAATTTCTTACTTTGATCATATCATCTTCAGATTTAGCGGCAAGGTCTTGAACAGTTTGAATTCCTGCTCTTTTTAAACAATTGTATGAACGTACTGATAAATCTAATTCTTCAATTGTCATATCTAAAACTTTATTACTTGTATCATTTTGTGCTTCAGACATAACTTCCATATTCACAGCCATATCAGTTAACTCTACAAACATATTTAAATGTTCTACTAAAATCTTTGCAGCTAAAGAAATAGCTTCATAAGGTTTTAAAGCTCCATTTGTTTCGATTTCTAGTGTTAATTGATCATACTTTGCACTCTCACCAACACGAGTTGGTTCAACTGTATAAGATACATTTTCAACTGGTGAAAAAATGGAATCAGTAGGAATAATACCAATAGTATTAATATCTTTCTTATTTTGATCAGCACTTACATATCCACGATCTTTTTTTGCATATAATTCCATGTATAAGTGAGCACCTTGAGCAACATGAGCAATTACCATATCGTTAGAGATCATTGTTACTTCAGAAGGGCATTGAACATCAGCACCTGTTACTGTAGCAGGTCCCTCAACATCAATAATCATTGTAGCCGATTCATCACTATCTACATCAAAAACTAATTTTTTAAGATTTAAGATAATTGATGTAACATCTTCGACAACACCATCTACTGCAGAAAATTCATGAATTGCTCCTTGAACTTTAATTGCATAAACAGCAGATCCAGGTAAAGAAGATAGAAGAACTCTTCTAAGTGAATTCCCCAATGTAGTACCGAATCCTCTTTCTAAAGGTTCGATAACAAATTTACCATAATTATCTGTTTCATCATAATTAGCTATATTAAAATTTGCCTTTTCAAACTTTTGCATTATTTCCCTCCTCACTAGGAATTATTATTTTTTTGATCATACAATAATTATCCACGAGGACGTTTTGGTGGACGACACCCGTTATGTGGAATTGGTGTAACATCATTTATAGATGTTACTTCTAATCCAGCAGCTTGTAAAGCTCTAACTGCAGCTTCACGTCCTGGTCCTGGACCTTTAACACATACTTCAACAGATTTTACTCCATGATCCATTGATGCTTTTGCTGCAGCTTCAGAAGCCATTTGAGCAGCAAATGGAGTAGATTTTCTAGAACCTTTAAATCCTAATGCCCCAGCACTAGACCATGTTAATACATTACCATGTTCATCAGTAATTGTCACAATAGTGTTATTGAAAGTTGAATGAACATGTGCTACACCTTTTGCGATATTCTTTTTTACACGTTTTTTACCGCGTACTTGTCTTACTTTTGCCATTTCTAATTCAACCTCCTATCCTACTTTTTCTTTCCTGCGATTGGTTTAGCTTTACCTTTACGAGTACGAGCATTTGTTTTAGTTTTTTGACCACGCACAGGAAGACCTTTACGGTGACGGATTCCTCTGTAACTTCCAATTTCCATTAAACGTTTAATGTTTAAAGCTACTTCACGACGAAGATCACCTTCAACCTTAATTGATTCTACTTCTTTTCTGATTTTACCGATTTCATCTTCAGTTAAATCTTTAACTCTAGTATCTTCACTTATACCAACTTTTGCTAAAATTTCTTGTGCTGTTGGTTTTCCAATACCATAGATATAAGTTAATGATATAACCACACGTTTGTCACGTGGGATATCAACTCCAGCAATACGAGCCATTTTATTTCCTCCTAATCGATTACTAATTAACCTTGTCTTTGTTTATGTTTAGGGTTTTCGCAAATAACCATTACGCGCCCTTTTCTTTTAATTACTCTGCATTTATCACAGATTGGTTTTACAGATGGTCTTACTTTCATCTTGTCTACCTCCTCCTGGAAGATTTAAGTTTTATTTATGTCTAAATGTAATTCGCCCACGTGTTAAATCATATGGAGAAATTTCTACCGTAACCCTGTCCCCCGGTAAAATGCGAATGTAATGCATACGGATTTTACCAGAAACGTGAGCAAGGATTTCTACTCCATTTTCTAACGCTACTTTAAACATTGCATTTGGTAATGTCTCTAGTACCGTTGCTTCTACTTCAAGAACGTCATCTTTCTTTGCCATAGGTCTCAACTCCCTTTTAATTAAAGTTTTGTCAAAATTTCATAACCATCATCAGTGATGACGATTGTATGTTCATAATGAGCCGCTAAAGAACGGTCTTTTGTTACAACTGTCCAATCATCTTGTAATACTTCAGTCTCACATCCCCCAAGATGAGCCATTGGCTCAATTGCAAGTGTCATACCTGACTTAAGTCTTGGACCACGACCAGCTTTACCATAATTTGGAACTGCAGGATCTTCATGAACCTCACTACCTATTCCATGCCCTGTATAGTCAAGTGGTGTAGTACAACCATGATCTTCAAGATAAACCTGTATTGCATGAGAAATATCTGATAAGCGATTGCCTGGCTTAACTTGTTGTAATCCAGCATACAATGATGCCTCACAAACCTCCATTAAACGTTTAGCTTCATCACTTATTTTACCAACTGCATAAGTCCACGCGCTATCTCCGTGGTACCCTTTGTAGCAGGCACCTACATCCACAGAAATAATATCTCCTTCTTTTAACTTCTGATTACTAGGTATCCCATGTACAACCACTTCATTTATTGAAGTACATACACTATTAGGAAATCCATATAAATGAAGAAATGAAGGAGTTGCATTATTATCACGAATCACTTTTTCACAAATATCATCAATTTGTTTAGTAGTGACTCCAGGTACAATCACATCTTTAAGCTTTTCATGTACTAATGCAACAATTCTTCCAGCTTCAGCCATCAATTCAATTTCTCTACGGTCTTTAGTAACAATCATTATTTAACCTCCAGGCTAGCTTTGATATCCTTAAAGACGTATTCCATAGATTGATCACCATTTATATTAGTGATTTGACCTTTCATTGTATAATAGTCAATCAAAGGTCTTGTTTGCTTTTCATAAGTATCAAGTCTGACTTTTACAGCATCTTCGCTTTCATCAGGTCTTTGATACAATTCTCCACCACAAACATCACAGATACCTTCAACTTTTGGTGGATTATATTCAATGTGGTAACTTGCACCACACTCTTTACAAGTACGTCTACCTGAAAGTCTTGGAACTAAACGATCTAGCTCAATATCTAAATTGATTACAGCATCAATTTCAAAGCCAAACTCTTTTGCTATACTTTCAAGTTCACGAGCCTGAATAATAGTACGAGGGAACCCATCAAGAATGAACCCTTTTGAAAATTCATTTTCTTGTAGGTACTCTCTTACCATTTGGATAGTATAATCATCAGGAACTAAATGTCCAAATTGCATAAAATATTTAGCAATTACACCATATTTAGTTTGTTCCTTAAGTGCTTTTCTAAAAATGTCCCCTGTAGAAATATGAGTAAGTCCATACTCTTTAACTAAATTAGCTGCCTGAGTTCCCTTACCGGCTCCAGGTGGCCCCATTAGAATAATATTCATGTATATGCGCCCTCTTTCTTATACTATCTACGAATATAACCGTGATATTCTTTTCTTGTAATATGCGTTTTAATTTGTTTCACAGTTTCTAGTGCTACCCCTGTAACGATAATTAATCCAGTACCACCAAGTGATAATGATGCGTTAGCAGTTTGTGACCAAATAACTGGTGTTATAATAGGAATCGCTGCAATAATACACAAAGATAAAGAACCTACTACAGTAATTCTATTTAAAACTTTTTTAATATAATTTTTAGTATCAGTTCCTGTTCTAACTCCAGGAATAGATCCACCATTTTTCTTTAAATCATCACTAATTTTTTCAGCATCAATCTGTAAATTAGAATAGAAGAATGTGAATCCAATAATCATCAAGATGTATAAAATAAATCCTACTGGTTCCTGATAATTAAATATTGTATTAATCCATTTAGTAACATCACTAGTTTCCATAAAACTAACAATTGTTCTTGGTGCTGCTAATACTGAAGAAGCAAAGATTACAGGAATAACTCCAGAACTATTAATTTTAATAGGCATATGAGTTTGATCTTTAGTTCTCATTGTTGTATTAGAGCTTGTTGCATAAATAATTGGTATTTTTCTAACGGCACCTTCATTGAAGACAACAAAGATAACAATTGAAAGATAAACTACCACAAATAATGCATACCAGGCAATTCCTAACCACATATCTGTAGCTTTAGCACTAGTATCAACTAAATTATTAAAAGTACTAATAAAGCTAGTTGGTAAATTAGAAACAATTCCTGTAAAAATCAGTAATGAAACTCCATTACCAATTCCCTTATTTGTAATCTGATCCCCTAACCATACTGCTAACATACTTCCAGCCATCATAACTAAGACAACGTAGATGTATGTCCAAATACTTGAATCTGATAAAATATTATATCCATTATCGAAAGCATATGTTAATACGCCTCCTTGTAATGCTGCTAAAAATAAAGTTACATATCTTGTAACACGGTCTTTTTTCTTTTTACCAGTGTTACCTTCCTTACGCCATTGACTTAAAACAGGAATTACATCCATTGATAAAAGTTCAATAATGATAGAAGAAGTGATATAAGGTGAAACTCCTAGTGAGAACAATGAAAATCTTTCTAAAGTTCCCCCACCAAGTAAGTTCATAATCCCAAAAATTCCATTAGTAGCATCACTAGAACTTAATGCTCCAGTATTGACACTTGGAATAGTAATCGCAGCCCCTAAACGGTAAACAAATAAGATTCCTAGAGTGAAAATTACTTTTTGGCGAAGCTCCCCTTTTTTGAAAACATTTTTCAAAAATGTAAACATACTAGATCACCTCAGTTTTTCCACCTGCAGCTTCAATTGCGGCAACAGCAGATTTAGAAAATTTATGAGCCTTAACTGTAATAGCTTTTTCTAATTTACCATTACCAAGAACTTTTACACCGTCTAATTCTTTCTTAATAATTCCAGCTTCCTTTAAAGCTTCAGGACATACAACAGCCCCTGCTTCAAAAGTATTTAATTGTTCTAAATTAACAATAGCGTATTCTGTTCTGTTGAAATTTGTAAAACCACGTTTTGGTAAACGCATAAATAATGGTGTTTGTCCCCCTTCAAATCCTGGTTTCTTTCCACCACCTGATCTAGCACCTTGTCCCTTTTGTCCTCTACCAGCAGTTTTTCCAGTACCAGAACTTGTACCACGACCAACACGTTTTCTAGCTTTACGTGCACCTTCAGTGTATTGTAATTCGTGTAGTTTCATTAGTTACACCTCCCTATTTTTCTTCTACTTTTACTAGGTGTTCAACGACCTTAATCATTCCTTGAATAAATTCGTTATTTTCTTTTTCTACAGTTTTATTTAATTTTGTTAAACCTAACGCTTTAAGAGTAGCCCGTTGTTTTGGTAAACGACCAATTGGACTTTTTACAAGCGTAATCATAACTGTTTTTGCCATTTTTTACGCCCTCCTATCCAAAAATTTCTTCTACTTTTTTATCTCTTAATTCAGCAACTTGGTTTACAGTCTTTAATGAAGCTAATCCTTGCATTGTAGCTCTAACCATGTTAATAGGTGTTCTAGAACCTAATGATTTAGATAAAATATCAGTATAACCAGCTAATTCTACAACTGCACGAACAGGTCCTCCAGCGATGATTCCTGTACCTTGAGATGCAGGTTTAATAAATACTCTACCTGATCCATAAATACCAGTAACATCATGAGGAATTGTTCCATGAACTGAAGGAACGTTAATAATATTTCTTTTTGCATTTTCAGACGCTTTTCTGATTGCATCAGGTACTTCATTAGCTTTACCAGTACCAAAACCAACTCTACCTTTTCTATCACCAATTACAACTAATGCAGCAAAACGAAATTTACGACCACCTTTAACTACCTTAGTTACACGGTTAATAGTAACAACACGTTCTTCAAATTCTTTTTCTTCTCTTCTAGGTCCATTGTTTCTTTGACCTTTTTTAGGTCCATTGTTTCTTGGTCCATTGTTTCTTGGTTTACGTTGTTCCATATTGACCTCCCTCTAGAATTCTAATCCAGCTTCTCTAGCAGCTTCAGCTAGGGCTTTTACACGACCATGATAAACATATCCACCACGATCAAATACTACTTTTTTGATATTCTTTGCAATTGCTGCTTCAGCTACAGCTTTTCCTACTGCAGAAGCTGCAGCGATGTTAGAACCGTTTTCTAATTTCATATCAACACTAGATGCACTCGCTAAAGTAACACCGTTAACATCATCAATAACTTGCGCATGAATATGAGCATTTGAACGGAACACGTTTAAACGTGGGCATTCAGGAGTTCCACTGATTTTAGCACGAACTCTAGCATGTCTTTTTAAACGAACATCATTACGAGATTGTAATTTTGACATCTTATTTTGCTCCTTTCGAAACTACTTCTTACCAGCAGTTTTTCCTTCTTTTCTGATGATTCTTTCATCACTATATTTAATTCCTTTACCTTTATAAGGTTCAGGTTTTCTTACTTCTCTAATTTGAGCAGCAACTTGACCAACACGTTCTTTTGAAATTCCAGATACAATAATCTTAGTATTAGATGGAGCTTCAATTGTAACTCCTTCTTCACCTTCAATTTCAACTGGATGAGAATATCCTATATTTAATACTAAAGTATTCCCTTTCATTTGTCCACGATATCCGATCCCAACTATTTCTAATTCTTTTTTGAATCCAACGTGTACACCTTCAATCATGTTTGCAAGCAATGCTCTTGTTGTACCATGTAATTGTTTATGAGTTTTTTGTTCACTACTTCTAGCAACAGTAATTACATTATCCTCTTGATTAATTGAAATTACTGGTGAAAATTGTCTTACTAAAGTCCCTTTTGGACCTGTAACAGTTACTGTATTATCAGCAGCGACTTCTACTGTAACTCCTTCAGGTACATTAATTATTTTATTACCGACACGAGACATCAGTTTGCACCTCCTGAATTATATTTTTTATTACCAAATATATGCAAGTACTTCTCCACCGACTTGTTTAGCACGAGCTTCTTTGTCAGTCATTAATCCTTGAGAAGTTGATAAGATAACGATTCCTAGACCATTTAATACTTTAGGGATTTCGTTCACTTTAGCATACACACGTAATCCTGGTTTAGAAATTCTTTTTAAATCAGTGATTACACGATCATTTCCTCTATATTTTAGAGTAATTACGATGTTTTTAATTGGACCTTCGCCCTCAATTTTATAACCTTTAATGAATCCTTCATTTTTCAAAATTTCAGCAATATCAACTTTTAATTTTGAAGCAGGCACCATTACTGTTTCGTGATGTTGTCTATTTGCATTACGGATTCTTGTTAACATATCTGCAATTGGATCTGTCATAACCATTTGCTAAATCCTCCTTCCATCTGGATAAAAATTATTACCAGCTTGCTTTTTTTACACCTGGAATTTCACCTTTGTAAGCTAATTCGCGGAAGCAAATTCTACAAAGTTTGAATTTTCTGATTACTGAATGTGGTCTTCCACAACGTTCACAACGTGTGTATTCACGCACTTTGTATTTTTGAGGACGTTGTTGTTTCACCTTCATTGATGTTTTTGCCATATTCTTGTGAGTCCTCCTTCTTATTTCTTGAATGGCATTCCTAATTGAGCTAATAATTCATGACCTTCTTCGTCAGTTTTAGCTGTAGTTACGAATACAATATCCATTCCTCTTAATTTATTTACTTTATCAAAATTGATTTCAGGGAAAATTAACTGTTCTTTAACACCTAAAGTATAATTTCCTCTTCCATCAAAAGAATTGTTTGAAACACCTCTAAAATCTCTAACACGAGGTAAAGAGATATTAACTAATTTATCTAAAAATTCATACATTCTTTCACCACGTAAAGTTACTTTGCATCCGATTGGAGCCCCTTCACGTAATTTGAATCCAGCGATTGATTTTTTAGCTTTAGTAATAACAGGTTTTTGTCCACTAATCAATGATAATTCATTAACTGCTTCATCTAATAATTTTGAATTAGATACTGCATCACCTACACCAATATTTAAAACAATTTTTTCAATCTTAGGAGCTTGCATTCTTGAAGAATAATTGAATTTTTCCATTAAAGATTTAACCACTTCGTTTTGATAACGTTCCATTAAACGGCTCATTCTTTATCCTCCTACTTCTTTTTCTTTTTATCAACTTCAGCCCCAGTTTTTTTGTTAACTCGAACTTTAATTTTTTTACCGTCTTTTTCAACGATTTTATACCCAAGTTTAACAGGTGCTTTAGTTTTTGAATCATAGAATGCAACATTAGAAACATGAATAGGTGCTTCTCTTGTTACAATTCCACCTTCAGGATCTGCTTGTGAAGGTTTAATATGTTTAGTTACAATATTAACTCCTTCAACGATTACTTTGTCTTGTTTTGCAAGAACTTGTAACACTTCACCTTGTTTTCCTTTATCTTTACCTGCGATAACTTCTACAGTATCACCTACACGGATTTTCATGTCTAAGTTCCTCCTATAATACTTCTGGAGCTAATGATACGATTTTCATGAAATCTGCATCTCTTAACTCTCTTGCAACTGGTCCGAAGATACGAGTCCCTTTTGGAGACTTATCTTCCTTTATAATTACACAAGCGTTATCATCAAATTTGATATATGAACCATTCTCTCTTCCGACTCCATATCTACTTCTTACAATAACCGCTTTTACTACTTCACCTTTTTTTACAGAACCACCTGGTGCTGCTTGCTTAACTGTCGCTACAACTACATCACCAATGTTACTAAATTTACGATTAGATCCACCTAAATTACGGATTACTAATACTTCTTTAGCTCCAGTGTTATCAGCGACTTTAAGTCTACTTTCGTTTTGGATCATTTTTGGTTACCTCCTTTTAGAGTTTTAATATATTAAACAATTTCTGCTTTTTTAACAATTTCTACTAAACGGAAACGTTTTGTAGCAGATAATGGTCTTGTTGACATGATTTTTACTGTGTCACCAACATTAGCAACATTTTCCTCATCATGAGCATGAAACTTAGTTGAAGATTTCATACGTTTACCATATAATTTATGTTTTACATGTGTTTCTACTAGCACTGTAATAGTTTTATCCATTTTAGTAGATACAACTGTACCAGTATAAACTTTACGATTGTTTCTTTCCATTGTATCTCCTCCTATTGGTTCAATTCTCTTTCTCTAATAATTGTTTTAATTCTAGCGATAGATTTACGAACCGTTCTAATACGTGCTGTGTTTTCTAATTGTCCTGTAGCTTGTTGGAAACGAAGTCCAAATAGCTCTTTTTTGTATTCTTCTACTTTAGCAAGTAAAGCAGCGTTATCTAACTCTCTAATTTCTTGAACTGTCATGACTATTCACCCTTTCCAATGATTTTACATTTAATAGGTAATTTATGAGATGCAAGTCTAAGAGCTTCTCTAGCAAGTTCTTCATCAACACCTGCTACTTCGAAAAGAACACGACCAGTCTTAACAACTGCTACCCATTCTTCTGGAGAACCTTTCCCAGATCCCATACGTACTTCTAATGGTTTCTTAGTTTTAGCTAAATGAGGGAAAATTCTAATCCATACTTTACCACCACGGTTCATACGACGGTTAATAGCAATACGAGCAGCTTCAATTTGACGAGATGTTATCCAAGCACCTTCAGTTGCTTGTAAACCATATTCACCAAATGATACTTTAGTTCCGCCTTTAGCTTTACCTTCATATTTAACACGATGAGGTCTTCTGTATTTTGTTCTTTTAGGCATCAACATGATTATTTATCCCCTTTCTTCTTTTCAGGAAGGATTTCTCCCTTACAAATCCAAACTTTAACTCCTAATTTACCATAAGTAGTATCTGCTTCAGCAGTAGCATAATCAATATCAGCTCTTAAAGTATGAAGAGGGACATTCCCTTCAGAGTAACCTTCAGCACGAGCCATATCAGCTCCACCCAAACGTCCTGAAACACTAGTTTTAATCCCTTTAGCTCCAGCTCTCATTGCTCTTTGAATAGCACGTTTTTGAACTGTTCTAAAAGATGCACGATTTTCTAATTGTTCCGCAATGTTATTTGCAACTAATTGAGCAACAACATCAGGATTTTTGATTTCTACAATATTGATAAACACTTGTTTATCTTTAACCATTTTACTAACTTCTTTTCTTAATGCATCAACTGCTTCACCATCTTTACCAATAACAACACCTGGTCTAGATGTGTGAACAAAGATAGTAACACGGTTTTTTGATCTTTCAATTTCAACACGAGCAACTGATGCCGTTTTAAGTTTCTTTAATAAGTATTCACGAATCTTGATATCTTCATGTAATAAGCCTGCGAAATCTTGATCGTTAGCATACCATCTTGAATCCCAATTACGGTTAATTCCAACTCGTAATCCAATTGGACTTACTTTTTGACCCATAATGTGACCTCCTATCTTTCTTCTACCACACAAGTGATGTGGCTAGTTCTTTTTAAAATTCTTGTTCCGCTACCTTTAGCTCTAGCAGCGAATCTTTTTAATGTAGGACCTTCATCTACATAGATTTCTTTAATATATAACTTTTCTGCTTCTGCACCGTTATTATAAACAGCGT
The DNA here is from genome assembly GCF_900102365.1 of Thomasclavelia cocleata. GTDB lineage: Bacteria > Bacillota_I > Bacilli_A > Erysipelotrichales > Coprobacillaceae > Thomasclavelia > Thomasclavelia cocleata. Next base: position 163,887 of record NZ_FOIN01000002.1, read on the forward strand.
TCTGTGCAGCAGATTTTACAACTTTAATGATTGCAGGAGTTGCACTTTTATTTACATATTCTAACATACCAAGTGCTTCTTTAACTTGCTTACCTCTCACTAAGTCAACAACTAATCTTGCTTTTTGAGGTGAAACACGAATCATTTTAGCTTGAGCTCTTGCTTCCATGTTTTAAATTCTCCTCTCTCTATTTTCCAGCTTTTTTATCATCAGCCCCATGACCGTGATAAGTTCTTGTTGGAGCGAATTCTCCTAATTTATGTCCGACCATATCTTCAGTTACATAAACTGGGATATGTTCTCTTCCATTATACACTGCAAATGTGTGCTCAATAAATTGAGGGAAGATAGTTGAACGTCTAGACCAAGTCTTGATTACTTCTTTTTTACCTGAGGCATTTAATGCTTCAACTTTTTTCATTAAGTGTTCATCGACAAATGGTCCCTTTTTTAAACTACGTGCCATTATTTCTTCCTCCTCTTATTATTTAGAATTTCTGCGACGTACAATTAATTTAGTAGACGCTTTCTTATTTTTTCTAGTTTTAACACCCATAGCTTTTTTACCCCAAGGTGTCATTGGAGCTTTACGTCCGATAGAAGTTCTACCTTCACCACCACCATGTGGATGATCATTAGGGTTCATTACAGAACCACGCACAGTAGGCTTAACACCTTTCCATCTCATACGCCCAGCTTTACCATAGTTAACTAATCCATGGTCTTCGTTTCCTACTACCCCAACAGTAGCTCTACATACAGCTAACAATTTACGTACTTCACCAGATGCTAATCTTACAATTACATATCTTTCTTCTTTACCTAAGATTTGTGCAGACACACCAGCAGAACGTGCGATTTGTCCACCCTTACCAGGTTGCATTTCAATATTATGAATTACTGTACCTTCAGGCATATTCCCCATTGGTAAAGCATTTCCTACTTTAATATCTGCATTTTGACCAGATACGATTTTGTTTCCAACTTCTAATCCTTTTGGAGCTAAAATATATCTTTTTTCACCATCTGCATAGTTGATTAATGCGATATTTGCTGATCTATTTGGATCATATTCAATAGTTGCTACAGTTCCTACGATATCATCTTTATTACGTTTGAAGTCAATAATACGATATTTACGTTTATGTCCTCCACCATGATGACGAGTTGTAATAACACCTTGATTATTACGCCCACCGTTTTTACTTACTTTTGCAACTAAAGATTTCTCAGGTTTATTTGTAGTAATTTCTTCATATGTTAATGAAGTCATATTACGACGACCATTCGTCACTGGCTTATATGTTTTAATTGCCATCTTTAGTTTCCTCCTAGTTATCTGGAATTATGTATTCCAATATTTTACTTAATTATTCCTCACCGAAATAATTGATTTCACTGCCTTCAGCTAATTTAACAATAGCTTTTCTTCTACGATTAGTTTTACCTTCGTATCTACCCATTCTTTTAGCTTTAGGTCTAACGTTCATAACATTAACACTTTCAACTTTTACACCAAACATTGCTTCAACTGCTTGTTTGATTTCAATTTTATTAGCATTAACATCTACATCAAATGTATATTTGTTTTCATTCGCTTGAAGAGTCATTGTTTTTTCAGTAAGTACTGGTTTTTTTAATACATCTGTAATATGTGCCATTATCCTAGTACCTCCTCAACAGATTTAATAGCAGCTTCAGTCATAATCAACTTATTGCTGTTTAAAATATCATAAACATTCACATGTTTTGCATCTAATAATTTAACTCCAGGTATATTATTAGCACTTCTAGCAACATTTGGACAAATTTCATCAACAACGATCAATGTCTTACGAGGTGCTTTTAAATTACCTAATACTTTTACCATTTCTTTAGTTTTTGGAGCGTCGAATTTAATAGCTTCTAAAGCCATAAATTCATTATCGTTAATTTTAGTTGATAAAGCTGATTTAAGAGCTAATCTTCTAACTTTACGATTTAATTTAAATTTATAACTTCTAGGTGTTGGACCAAATACAACTCCTCCTCCACGCCATTGTGGTGCACGGATTGATCCTTGTCTAGCTCTACCAGTACCTTTTTGACGCCATGGTTTTTTACCACCACCACGAACTTCAGTACGGTTTTTTACTTTATGAGTACCTTGTCTTAATGATGCTCTTTGTAATAAGACCATATCAAATAATGCTTGTTTATTTGGCTCAATTCCAAATACAGCTTCATTTAATTCTAAATCTTTCACTTCAGAACCTTCTTGGTTATATACTTTAACTGTAAGCATATTGAATCCTCCTTCCCTAAATTATTCAGCTGTTTCAACTGGCGTTTCAGTTGCTACATCTGCTTCTTTAGTTTCTTCTACTACTGGTGTAAAGTCTACTAATTCATGAGCTTCGTTTACTTTACCAGCTGCTTTAATTCCAGATTTTACAATTACTAATCCTTTTTTAGGTCCAGGCACTGAACCTTTGATTAATAACAAATTATTCTCCACATCAACAGCTACAACTTCTAAGTTTTGAACTGTTCTAGTTACATGTCCCATTTGTCCTGGTAATTTTTTACCTGGAGCAATTCTGTTTGGAGCAATTGGTCCCATTGAACCAACAATTCTATGAGCTCCTGAACCATGTCCTTTAGGGCCGATATGTTGACCATGTCTTTTAATAACACCTTGATAACCTTTACCTTTAGAAGTTCCAGTTACATCCACAACTTCACCAGCTACGAAGCTATCAACAGTAATTTTATCTCCAACTTCATAACTCATCATTTCGTCATAACGAAATTCTTTGATGAAGCGCTTAGGAGCTGTGTTAGCTTTTTTCACAATACCTAATTCAGCTTTATTAGCTAATTTCTCTCTCTTGTCTTCAAAACCAACTTGGATTGCATCATATCCGTCAGTTGCAACTGTTTTCTTTTGTAATACTACATTAGCATCAGCTTCTACTACAGTTACAGGGATTAACAAACCATCAGTTGTGAAGACTTGAGTCATTCCAATCTTACGACCTAAGATTCCTTTCATGAGTTACACCTTTTACCTTTCTTATAACTTAATTTCAATGTCTACACCACTTGGTAATTCTAATCTTGTTAGAATATCAACTGTTTCTTGTGTAGGATTCACAATGTCAATTAAACGTTTGTGAGTTCTGATTTCAAATTGTTCACGAGAATCTTTATACTTATGAACCGCTCTTAATACTGTATAAATTTCTTTTTCAGTTGGTAGAGGTACAGGACCTACTACTTGAGCTCCAGATTTCTTAGCAGCACCAATAATTTTTTCTGCTGAGCTATCTAGAATTTTGTGATCAAATGATTTTAATCTAATTCTAATTTTATTATTTGCCATGATTTTTCTCCTTTCAACTTATAGGATGTGACTTACTCAATACGAATTCCCTGAAACATGCCGTTTCATGACAACGCCTTTCGGTGTTTCAGCAACCTCGCACATCTACGCAACGTCAACGCTAGTATTTTAACAAAAAAAGCCCACTAATGCAAGGCTTTTTTTTATTTATTTCGATTAATTTTTCCTCATTAAATCATCCTATATTTAATACTCCACTTACTTACAAATTACATATACTCAATCATATGATAATCAATAATTGTAATTAAACAGTTATCAAAAGCTACAACAACATTAATATAATATCGCTCAATATTAACCACAATCTTCATATGCAGTTATCAAAATGATCTCATCAAGATACAAACAAACAATCCCATCTAGTTTTTAAAGAAATGTAATAGTCATCCGTCATTACTGAATAATAAATCTCATCAGGAAATAAAAATTCCAGAAGAAAGTACGAGGAAATAAAAAAAGACAAAAAAAAGAACCGGCAGCTTGCTATTGTCGCACCGCAGTACTATCTTCGCCGTTATGATGCTTAACTTCTGTGTTCGGTATGGGTACAGGTGTGTCCATCATGCTATCGCTACCAGATCTTCTTTTTTAAGCAATCCCTTTTGAGAATCACTCAAAACCGGATAATAGTTCTACTGCGTCTTTTGTCTTCCTTTTCTCTCAAGCCTTAACCTTTCTTCTCTAGGTTAAGTCCTCGACCTATTAGTATCAGTCCGCTTAACATGTCG
>NZ_FOIN01000060.1 GCF_900102365.1 Thomasclavelia cocleata
ACTTGCATCACAAAAGGAAAAGGGAAAGGATTATACAGAAACAGCACATCCAGTATATCAGATCATCTTTATCGATGATATTGATAAGGATAATCTGAAACTTATTGATACATACAGAAGTATCAACGATGAAGGAATGGTAGAAAAGTATAATCTTACAACCAGAAGCTATGTCCAACTGCCATATATAAATATTATCAGGAAACAGAAAGGATTAAAAAGGATGACAGGAATAGAACTGGCACTATACATATTCAAAAACGGAATAGATAATGATATAATTGGTTTAACAGACCAGGGAGTGATAAATATCATGAAAAAGAAGTTGGAAAAGTTTAATGAAGAAGCAGAGTTAAGAGACATGTATTATAAAAGAGATTTAAACAGGGCAGCAAATGAATCAGAAAAGCAGGAAATATATGAAAAAGGATTGGCTGAAGGAAGAGCTGAAGGGGAAATAAAGGGCTTTGCTAAGGGTGCATTAAAAGAAAATATAGATTTAATTGAAGCGAGATATGGAATAAGAGATGATGAATGGGTATCATCGCTGAATATTAAGCAGTTAAAAGAGATTAAAAAGATAATTTTTGAAGAAGTTGTATACGAAAAATTTAAACAACGAATAGAAGAGATACATGAATAATAGATATTATTAAACATTGATAAGAAGATAAAATAAATGGGAAAGCAATGGAAGAATCTAACAAAAATTACAACCAGGCTTTCCTTTTTCACTTTCTAAATTTATATAATTATATTTGTTTTTTAATATTTATCTTGATGTAATCGCTAAAAAATGGTATTTTTTTATTAAACATTTATAAAAAGGGGAAGTGTATGAAGAAAATCGTTAAATTTGGGGGTTCATCATTAGCTGATGCAACCCAATTTAGAAAAGTTGCTAAAATAATTAAAAGTGATGAATCACGACGCTTTGTTGTGCCTTCTGCACCAGGTAAGCGATTTAAAGAAGATATAAAGGTAACAGATTTATTGTATCAAGCATATAATGCTAAAGATAATCAGTCTTTTGAGGAGACATTTAATAAAATAAAAAATCGTTTTCAAGATATTATCGATGAATTAAAATTAGACTTATCTTTAGAAAAAGAATTTTCAACTATAAAAAAAGCTTTTCAAAATAAAATTGGTATTGATTATGCTGCTAGTCGTGGTGAATATTTAAATGGTATCGTTTTAGCAAATTATTTAGGATTTGAATTTATTGATGCAAGTGAAGTCATTTTTATTGATAAAAATGGAAATTATGATGAAAAGATGACTGATCCAATCTTATCTGAACGTTTAAACAAGGTTAAAAATGCTGTTATTCCAGGATTTTATGGTTCATTAAATGATGGGAGCAATACAATCAAAACCTTTTCTCGAGGTGGAAGTGATGTTACAGGCTCAATCATTGCCCGAAATGGACATGTTGATCTATATGAAAACTGGACTGATGTATCAGGCTTTTTAGTTGCTGATCCTAGAATTGTTAGAAATCCTGCTACAATTGGTACAATTACATATAAAGAGTTGCGTGAACTATCATATATGGGTGCAAGTGTACTTCATGAAAATTCTATTTTTCCAATTCGTAATGAAGGTATACCAATTCAAATCAAAAATACAAATCGTCCTGAAGATGAAGGGACACTAATTGTCGAAACTACATGTCATAAACCAGATCATGTAATTACTGGGATTGCTGGTAGAAAAGGTTTTGCTACAATTATGATTGAAAAAGATATGATGAATAGTGAAATTGGTTTTGGTCGTAAAGTTTTAGAAGTACTAGAAGAAAGTAATCTATCATTTGAACATACTCCTTCTGGGATTGATACGATGACTATTGTAGTTGAAACTGAGTCTTTTATTGATAAAGAACAGGAAATATTAGCTGGGATTCATCGTGCTGTACAACCTGATTCTATTGAATTGGAATCTGATTTAGCTTTAATTGCTATTGTTGGTAGAGGAATGAAAGATGGCCGTGGTACTGCTGCTAAAATTTTTACTGCTCTAGCAAAAGAAAATATTAATATTAAAATGATTGATCAAGGTTCATCTGAATTAAATATTATTGTGGGTGTTAAAAATATTCATTTTAATAATGCTATTCGAGCAATTTATAAAATGTTTATAACTGAAGAATAAACTATATTAAAAAAGTTTCTTACTGCTACATTTAGTAAGAAACTTTTCATATTCAAAATCTTTTATAAAATAAACTAGTCACTATTTTTAATATTTAAATATCTTTCCACATTAAAGCAAAACGTACCGCTTTAGACCATCCTTCTAATAACTTTGCTCGTTGTTCTATTTTCATAACTGGTTTAAACTCCTGATTTAATAACCAGTTATTTTTTATTTCTTCTTTACTTTTCCAAAAATTAACAGCTAATCCTGCTAAATAAGCAGCACCCAAAGCAGTAGTTTCAATTATTTCTGGGCGATAGACAAAACAATTTGAAATATCACTTTGAAACTGCATTAAAAAATTATTTGCACTTGCCCCACCATCAACCTTTAAACAGCTCAAATTTATATTTGTATCTTCTAACATTGCCTGTATCACATCATTAGTTTGATAAGCAATTGATTCTAATGCTGCTCTTACAAAATGTTCTTTACTTGTTCCTCTTGTAAGTCCTACAACAGTTCCTTTTGCATATGGATCCCAATAAGGAGCACCTAATCCAGTAAAAGCAGGAACCAAATAAATTCCATTAGTATCTTTAACCTTTAATGCATATTCAATTGATTCAGGTGCATTTTTTATCATCCTTAAACCATCACGCAACCATTGCATTACTGCCCCACCAACAAAAACACTACCTTCTAAAGCATAATTTATTTCTTTTTCATTACTTGCAGCAATTGTAGTTATTAACCCTTTTTTTGAATGATACATTTTTTGCCAGTATTCATTAATAAAAAGCACCCTGTGCCATATGTGTTTTTTGCTTCACCCGCTTCAAAACAACACTGTCCAAATAATGCTGCCTGTTGATCACCAGCTGCTCCACATACTGGAACACTTCCACCTAAAATTCCTTCTTTACTATAACCATAAATACAACTAGAAGCCTTAACTTCAGGTAACATACTATAAGGAATCTTAAAATATCCTAATAATTCTTTATCCCAGCATAAATTTTTAATATCATATAACATTGTTCTCGAAGCATTTGTATAATCAGTAACATGTACTTTACCACCCGTTAGATTATAAATTAGCCATGTATCAATTGTCCCAAATAATAATTTATCTTCATCTGCTAACTTTCTTGCTCCATCCACATTTTCTAATATCCAGGCAATTTTTGATGCTGAAAAATAAGCATCTGGTATTAATCCTGTTGTTTCAATAACCTTTTTTTCTAATCCATCTATTTTTAATTTATCAATCATTTCTGCTGTTCTACGGCATTGCCAAACAATTGCATTATAAATTGGCTTCCCTGTTTCTTTATTCCAAACTACTGTTGTCTCTCTTTGATTGGTTATTCCTATACCTGCTAAATCAATTGCTTTTATGTTACTTAAAGCCTGTGCTTCAATCATTACTGATAGTTGTGATGACCATATCTCCAATGGATTATGTTCAACCCATCCTGGTTTTGGGAAAATTTGTTGAAACTCTTTTTGAGCCTTAGCTATTATCTTTCCTTGATGATCAAAAATAATACATCGTGAACTAGTTGTCCCCTGGTCCAAAGCCATAACATATTTAGACATAAACTTTACCTCCTTTTTATCAATCCGATACTCACCAGCTAAACCTATTACTATTCTTTATTCTATCAAATAATACTTCTAGTAACAATCAAAGAAAATATCCTTTACCTAGATTTATAAACCAATATAGTTCTAAACAAATATATCTTTACATATTTAAAATATAATTATGTCTAAATATTTGATATAAGAATGAGAGAAATCATAGTTTTTCAATTTTATAATTAAAAACTCTAAACAGAAAAGATAAATGCCTTATTGACTTTATTATCTTGTCTCTATCATAGTATATGTGATTGTAAGAATCATTTTATATTACATATACAAACAGCTTAATCAAGATGACCAAAAGCATAAAAAACCAGAAGCTAGATCTGGTTTTCATTATAAGTTATTAATCTTACTTATTATTAAATATAATCAATCCTGTAATTGCTACTAAAATTATTAAACATCCCAATAATTTAATAATCGTTAACTGTTCTTGAAGGATAATGATTCCAAATATAACACTAGTTACTGGTTCAAACATACTCATAATTGAAGCTGTCGCTGCTCCTAAATAACGAACTCCTTGTTGTAAACAAATAATTCCAATAATTGATGTAAGAACTGCAATTAATAATGAATATTCATAAGCCTGAACTGGTAAAATAAGATTTAACTGCCCGCTAAATAAACCAATGATAAATAATGATATCGAAATTACAATTGCAAAATAAAAATTTAAAACATAAGAATTAATTGTTTGTAAACCAAGTTTTTCAATTCCAATTATATAATAAGCAAAAGTTATTCCTGAAAACAATGCTAAAAACAAACCTAAAAACGATGCTCCACCTAACTCAATAAAAAACAATATCCCAATACTAGCAACTACTAAACAAACTTTAACTGCTTTTGATAAGTTCTCTTGATAATAAAAATAACAGATCAAGGAAACAAACATTGGATAAAGAAAATGAAGTACTGTTGCACTTCCTACTTGAATATAACTATACGAAGTATATAAAGCAGCAACTGTTAAAGCATTACCAATTATTCCAACTAAACAAATATTTTTTAACTGATGAATAGTAATTTGATAAGGAATCTTTTTAAAATTAATAATAAAAAATAAAATTGGAATTACAAATAAATGACGAAAAAATGCCATTGTTATTCCATTACTACCCATAGAATAAGTTACTTTAGCTAATACAGGTGTAAAACCAAAAATAACAGCAGATAAAATTGTTAGAAAATAACCTCTTGCTTTCATTTTACCTCCAGAAAATCAATAAACATACATATATTATCCCAAATCTTTATCATTAGTTTCAAGAAATATTTTATAAAATTAAAAACAACACAATTTCTTGTGCCGTCCATAATTATTTCATAAGATATCCAATTACTATTCTATTAATTATTTTCCTTTATTATTCTGTTTAACATATCTTTTATTAAACGTAATTTTTCTACTGCCCCCTCTATATCTTTATCTTGTTTTAACTTTTCTACAGTATCGCACAATTTGTTTGATGCTTCCCTTAACTCCCTCATTGCTCTTCTCCTTCCCATAATTATTATACAACTAAATTATATAATATTTTGCCAAACCCTTGCAGACTTATATGGACTAAAAAGTCTAGATTATATCTTAATATAATCCAGACTTATACTTTTAATATTTCTTTCCACTTATCAAATAATCCCAAGTATTAGAATCAATGATACCATTTTGGCTTAAACCACGATTTTTTTGAAATACCATAACAGCTTTCTTAGTATTTTCTCCAAAAATTCCATCAACAGATATATTAAATCCTACACTATTAAGACGTTCTTGAACTAATCTAGTTATATTACCTTTAGCCCCTTCTTTTACAGTAGGATAATTGCTAAAACCCTGCTTTTTACATTCAGCTTTCAATCTACTAATCCAATTATCACTTAGTTGTGGAACCCGATTTGCTACCTGCCCTGTTAATCCTTTAACAATAGCAGTTGCCATTGAATCATAATTATAAAGACCTGCATCTATTGCACTATCACAAAAACAGCACTCAATTAAGATAGCTGGTGCCTTTGTATGTTTAAGCACATATAAATCAGTTCTATCTTTTACTCCACGATTTTTAAATCCTAATTGAGCTATCGCATTACAAATATTTTGAGCTGCTGTTTTAGTTTTATTTGAATATTGCAAAACTTCAACTCCATGTCCCTGACCATTTGAAGCATTAAAATGAATACTTATATTTAAATCTGCTACATGATCATTACATTTAGATACGATATTTTTAAGATTTTCATTTTGAGTCTTACCACTATCATCAGTACAGTCATATACTTTATAATCTAAAGATTGTAATTTAGATATTACTGCATTTTTTACATTTCTACTTTCAGTTGTTTCACTAAAATATCCGCTTGAACCACTAACCTTAAAGTTATGTCCAGCATGAATATTATAAATTGCCATACTCATACACCCCCTTTTCAATATATTAAGAACTTTTTATTATAAAAGCTCTTAATATAATATTCTTTTAAATCAATTATAAAAGGGCTATTAATCCATATAATCTATTAAAAAGAGGTTTCAAGACTATTGTCCCAAACCTCTTTTTATATTACATAAACATACATAAAACAATTGGTAAAAACATAGCAGGAATATAATTCATTAATTTTAGTTTTGTTACTCCTAATAAATTTAATCCTGTTGCAATAATCACTAAAGAACCTACACAAGTCATCTCATTAATTACACTATTACTTAACAAAGGAGCAGCAGCAATTGCTAAAAGAGTTAAACCTCCCTGATATATCAAAACAAAACCAGCTGATAATATTACTCCAATTCCAAGAGTCGAAGCAAATATAATCGAAGAACAAAAATCTAATGTAGATTTAGTAAATAACATTGTATTATCACCCAAAAGACCTGCATTCATTGCCCCAACAACTGTCATCGAACCAATACAAAAAAGTAAACTTGAAGTTATAAAAGCCTGCGAAATACTATTTCCACTATTTCCTTTAGAAAACTTCTTTTCAATCTTTCTAACACCACTATTTACATGTTTATCAATATCAACAGCTTCCCCAATCAGAGTTCCTAAAACGATTGAAATAATCATTATTAATGTATTTTCGCCTTTAAAAGCTCCACTAATACCTATATAAATTGAACATAATCCTAAACCCTTCATCAAAGAGTCACCAATTCGTTCTGGGATTCCCTTTTTAATCAATAAACCAATAGCAGCCCCTACAACAACAGCTAATGTATTTACTATAGTTCCTAACATTTATTCTCTCCTAAAATATTCTTTATCTCATCCTTAACTTCTAATAAAGATGGTAATGTTTTATATGTAAGTGCTAAAACTTCAGGTTTATTTACTACTAAATCTGGTACACAAATTACTGGTATCTTAGCTTTATGACTAGCTAAAATTCCATTAGTTGAATCTTCTAATACTATCGCCTTATTACTATCTATATTAAAATGAGCCAAAACTTTTAAAAACAATTCTGGATCAGGTTTACCATGTTCAACCGAATCACCATCTATAACAAAATCAAATATATCTTTCATTTTCGCTAATTCCAAATATTCATTAATCAATCTAATTGGTGATGATGAAGCAATCGCTATTTTAATTCCCGCTTCTTTTAAATATGTTATCAGCTCTTTTAATCCTGGCTTAATCGGTAAACCATGTTTATAAAAGTATCCCATTCGCATCTTTCTAGCCAAAGCTCTAACTTCAAATACTGGATAATCATCCCCAAATTTTTCTTTAACTTTCAACACATGATCATGGACATTCATCCCAATCAATCCCATTTGAAATTCTTCATCTACTATATACCCAAACTCTCTTGCAGCATCTCTAAAACATTTCGCCCCAATAGGTTCTGTATCAAACATCAAACCATCCATATCAAATATTACTAATTCTAATTCCATAATCTCCATCCTTTCACAATAAAAGAGCGTAACACGCTCTTTTATCTTACTACATTAATTTAAATAAAACAATTATCCCTTTTCTATTTTATTACCTAATAATCATTCAAATAAATAATATCTTTTTATTATTTATATTACCAATAATATTCTACATTAAATAAAATACTACAACTCTATTTATTAGTAATTTCTTTTATTTTAAATTAATTTAAATATTTTTATTAACAACAAATATTTAATAAAAAAGAAACTTTAAATAAGGTTTCTTTTTTACACAAAATAAAAAGGGATCTATTAAGATCACCTTTTTATTGGTTCCAGCAAGTTTATTTTGGTCACTTATACTGATAATATAAGCTCATTCATATTTGATAAGTAATTAATAAATTCTAGCTTCATTAATAATCTCCCAAATATTAATTGACCCTTTGAACTTAAAATCACAGATCAATCAAATCGATCAGTCTATCATCGTCTATAAAAAGTTAGAGCCGTCGCTCTAACTTGTGGGGAGGGAAGAGCATAATACTCTCCCTTCGTTTTGTGCGAGAGCACATTTGGGATAAAGTGGTTCGTCATTCGAACCACTATTATCATAACATATTTGACGAAAAATGGAAGAGTTTTTTTTAAAATAACACAACAAGTGTTAAAAAAATTTTAAAAACTCCAAAAAATTGCCTTTAAAACTATCTCCAGCTACTTCCATCTTTTCTTTTTAAGAACTCATCAATCATATAATCAAGATGATCTTGATTATTACTTCTAACCATAAAAACATGATTTCCCATTGCTGCACTCAATGCTTCAGGTACATCAACATCTAAAACAATATCAAAACCAAACTGATCTCTTAATTGAGAATTATCATATAAATAATCAAAGTTATCTCGACGTCCAATATACGCTACTAAGTATTGCTGTTTCAAATCCAAAAAACACTTATCATAAATTATCATATCAGCCCAGACTGTATAAACATCACTATCATAACTAAAATTCATCATATCTGGCATATAAGCACCAGGTGCACGCATATTTACTTCAAGACCTACTAAATCTCCTTTTTTTCCTAATCCATCTTTATCAGCATCTAATCTGAAGAATTCAAAGTGAAAAAATCTACTTCTAGTATCAAAGGCCTTAACTACTTTTTGACCAACCTTTTCAATATCAGTTCCTTTAACAAAACGATTTTGAAAAGCTGTATCACAGTGATCGTTTACATTATCCATAATTGAATTCAACATGATTGTACTATTAGCTATTAAAACATTCTTATTAGAATCAGCAATACCATCATATGTCTCAACATGACCATTTACATATTCTTCCATAATATAAATACGATCATCCTTAGTAGCAAAGAAATATTCTAATTCCTGCTGATTATTTAATTTATATGTAGACGTTGCTCCAACTCCATTATCTGGTTTTACTACAATTGGATAGCCAACTTTTTCAATAAAAGCTAAAGCATGATCAAAACTATCTACTAGACAATATCTAGCTACATTTAAACCGACACTTTCATAAACAGCTTTCATCTTTGATTTATATTTCATTACTGCCAGATCTTCAAACTTAGTTCCACTAACAACATTAAAATCACTTCTAAGTTTAGCATCAGTTTCTAACCAATACTCATTTTGACTCTCAATAAAATCAATTCTTCCATACTTACTAATAAAATACGCAACAGCCTTATAAACTTCATCATAATTCTCTAAATCATTAACACAATAATACTCACTTAAACTTACCTTTGTTTCCTTACTAATCTCATGATAATCTGCATCACCAATTCCTAAAACATTCACACCACGAATTTTTAATCGTGAACAAAAATTATGAAAATATAATGGAAAGTGTGGTGAAATAAATACTACATTCATAAAATTTCCCCCTTTACAAAATATGATTTAAAAAGTATGGTAACTGAATTTGCCACCAGTCCCAATCGTGATTAACATCATTTCCCCAAAAATCAATCCACGCAGGAATATCTTTATAATCTAGTAACTCTTTCATTCTAGATGTGGAATATATCATTTCATCTTCCCAAGCACCTTGACCACAGCATAAAATAATATCACGATAACGATACATTTCTACATATGGATGATCATAAGACATCCCATTTATAAACTGAATCGGACTATTATTATAAAGAATTTCATCATGATAATCACCAAAGAAAAGATCACTATCATAATAACCACTCAAACAAATACATCCTTGAAAAAGATCTGGTCTTCTAAACATAAAATTAGCTGCATGAGTTGCTCCCATAGAGCATCCTGTTGTATAAATAAGTCTTCCAGTACCATTAATATCAAAAATTCTAGGTACCAGCTCATCAACAACATAATAATACCATTGTTCCATCATATAAGTACGATGTGAATTATCGCCACCTTCATCTGACCAGCATTCTCCATCAATACTATCTAAACAAAACACTTGTACTTGCCCTGATTCAATTTTATCAGCAATAACATTTATCATTCCAAAATTTTCAAAATCATAAAAACGACCATCTTGTGCTGGAAATACTAATAAAGGCATTCCAGCGTGACCATAAACCTTAAACTCCATATCCCGATTCAAACAATTACTATATTCTTTAAAATATTCGACTCTCATCACTATGCCTCCTGTAATACCTTTTCAATAAACTCGTTTACTTCTTCCAATGTTTCAAAACGAGCTGTATATGTATAATTCCCCATTGCCCCTGATAATATATCAGGCATTCTTTCATTCATCATAATATGATTTCCATACATAGCCACAAGTGCATCATCATTATAATAATAATTTTTGCCATCACGACGTCCACAATAAACACAATGATATGGGCGATCAGTATAATAATTACTATGATCATAAACAACCATATCACCATAGATATCATATACATCAATGTCATTAGCCCAATTCATCATATCAGGTGAATAACCTCCTGGTGGTCGCATATTAACTTCCAAACCAATAAAATCTCCCTTGTTACCTAGTCCTGGTCGATCTTCTAATAATTGGAAAAATTCACAATGAAAGAACCTTGCATTTACTGGAAACTCTTTTACCACACTTCTTCCTAGTTTAACAAGTTCATCAGGAATCTTTCTCAATGAATAATAGTGCATATCACTATTTTTATTTACAACATCCATTATTGAATTAGGAAAAACATGTGATGTTTCAAACAATACCTCATGTTGACTATTAGCTATTCCATCATAAGAAATAATTAATCCATTAACAAATTCTTCCATAATATATTGAGTAATATGCTCAATTTTATAAAAATCCTCTAATTCCTGATTATTATTTAACTTATATGTAGCAGCTGCCCCAACGCCATTATCTGGCTTAACTACTACTGGATATCCTACTTCCTCAACAAACTTCTTCCCATTTTCAAGTGTATCTACCAAATGATAACGTGCAGTTTTAACACCCGCTTTTTTATAATAAGCTTTCATCCCAGATTTAGTCTTGAAAATCTTTATAATATCTTCTTTCATCCCTGTATTAATATTAAAATCAGTTCTTAACTTAGCATCTAACTCTAACCAATATTCATTATTAGATTCTAACCAATCAATCTTCCCATATTTACTAGCCAGATATGCTACACATCGATACACATTTTCATAATTCTCCATATCATCAATATAACAGTATTCAGTCACTGATCTTTTTAATTCATCGCTTATTTCTCTATTAGGCATGTCCCCGATTGCCAATACATTTACACCATGATGTTTCATTCGATCACAAAAATGCCAATATGATTTAGGAAACATCGGTGATATAAATAAAAAGTTCATAAGACCCCTCCTTTCTACTTACAATGGTTTTACCATTGGTTAACTCAATTATAACACATAAGTAAAAAATATAGCAAAAACAAACACAATAAACATACTCTAATATTACATAATTTCCAAAATAAAAAGCAGTTGCAAACTGCTTGGTTATTCTTCAATTGTCTATTTAGTTTTTTTTCGATGTCTAAAATAATTAACAAGTGAATAATATAATGGTATTGTCAAAAAAATCAACCATGTTGGTGACCATATATTTTGATAGAATCCTGCATATAAAAAATAAAGAATCGCTAATAATGGATATGGAAACCTATTCATATTATGATGCTTAACAGCACCAATAGCCCCTTCAATAATTGGGATAATTAATAAAAATATCCATAATGGATGCCAAGCATTAGTATATAATGCAATTCCAATATAAGCAATTATTATAATTAAAGCAAAAGGAAATTTAGTATAATCTTCATAGTAATGATCCCATCCTTTTTCTTTACGTATTTTTTGCCATTCATCATGATCATATTTTTTATCATCTATAAAAACACCAGAACCATCAATATGGACCCTTGAATTTTCATTAGGATCTTCAACATGAATTCCATTCCATCCTACATGTACTTCCTCACCATCTTCACCAACAACATGAATTCCATGTTTTAAACTAATATGGACACTTTCTTTTTTCTTCTCTGTAGTACTTTGATATTCTGTTTCTGTCTGATTATTACCACTTTCAAATTCTTCTTGATCAGTCCTTAATAAATCATCCAGTGATATCCCATAAAGTTTAGCTAACAAAATTAAATTATCTGTATCAGGAGAAGCTTCGGCCCGTTCCCATTTACTAACTGCTTGACGACTAATTCCTAATTCATTTGCCAAAGCTTCCTGAGAAAGCTTTTTTTCTTTACGTAACTTAACTAATCTATTTGCGATTTCTATATTCATAATTTTATTCCTCCCTAAATCACCTACATTATGCATAATAATGTTTGGTTGCTCTAGACATTCTAGTTTTCATTTTCGCAACTAGTGGTTGCGACATGCCTATTATATTACAATTCATTTAATGAATATACATAAATTATAATATTTGTTGAAATAATTGAGAATAATGATTATCATAATAATAGGTGATACATTTGTATGGTGTAATACACCTCCTTTCTGAAAAATGGACTGTTCGTGCTTGCCAGTCCATTTTTATTTTTAATTGAATAAAAGCTAAAAATTAAAATCTTTTATCTCTTGAATTATATTCTCCATTTTCACCTTACAATCTTTATAACAGTAAAATTTTGTACTTGCTTTTATCACAGTTTTAAAAGGGGCTGTAACGAGTAAATAACTCATTTCAGTTTCAAAAAAACGAAAAAAAACACGGTCATCCGTGTTTTTTGGTATAATGTTAGTTATGAATACAACACTACACACAAAAAATTATAACGCATATCAACCGAATATGCTACTGGATTTTTCATTATCTTTCGAAAAAGATATTGCTCATGATGATATTTGTAGAACTGTTATTGAAGTT